>NZ_MDUX01000082.1 GCF_014736495.1 Candidatus Dactylopiibacterium carminicum | reverse complement strand
GAAAAACAGTATTTCATGAAGCTCGGGGCTGTCTAGGAAACCCGGGGCGATTCAGTAGACCTCAAAACGAGGCAATAAAAGTTTATTTGTCAAAACGACCCGCAAGGGCAAGTCGTTGGCTATTAACAGATTTACTGTCTTGACTGGCCTCATTATGACAAATAAAACCATGAACACCAAGGTGCTGTCGGGCGACTTGGCCCCGGATTCTGCCTATCTGGGTGCTGCGCCGAAACTTCTTGATCAGTTGCGAGATCGTCTGCGTTTAAAGCATTACAGCATCCGTACCGAGCAGGCTTATCTGCATTGGGTCAAGCGCTTCATTCTTTTTCATGGCAAGCGGCATCCTGCAGAGATGGGTAAGGATGAGGTGGAGGCGTTTCTGACTTCGCTGGCAGTGGCGCGGAATGTGGCTGCGGCGACGCAGTCGCAGGCCTTGTCCGCGATCCTGTTTCTGTATCAGGAGGTATTGGGCAAGGTTTTGCCTTGGCTGGATGAGGTGACGCGGGCGAAAAAACCTGTACGTTTGCCGACGGTGTTGTCGGTGCCCGAGGTGCAGGCCTTGATGGCGGCGGTGGATGATCCGGAAATAGCGCTGCTGGTGCGCTTGCTTTACGGCACCGGGATGCGGGTGATGGAGGGCGCACGCTTGCGGGTGAAGGATGTGGATTTTTTGCGGCGCGAGATCGTGGTGCGCGAGGGTAAGGGCAACAAGGATCGGGTGACGATGCTGCCGGGGAGCCTCGTGGAGCCTTTGCGTGCGAAGCTGAAGTGGCGTCAGCAACAGCACGAGGCCGACTTGGCCCTCGGGCGTGGCTCGGTGTATCTGCCGCATGCGTTGGCGGTGAAGTATCCGTCGGCGGACACGACCTTTGGCTGGCAGTACGTTTTCCCGGCGAGCAGCTTTTCGACAGATCCGCGCTCTGGCGTGGTGCGACGCCATCATATTGATGAGCAGCGTGTGCAGCGTACGGTGAAAAAGGCGGCGCGCGCGGCTGGTATCGTCAAGTCAGTATCGCCGCATACCTTGCGCCATTCGTTCGCCACACATCTGCTGGAGGCCGGGCAGGATATCCGCACGGTGCAGGAGTTGCTGGGCCACAAGGATGTGAGCACCACGATGATCTACACGCATGTGCTCAATCGTGGCGGGCTAGCCGTGCTTTCGCCGCTGGATCGGATCTGAGCAGGCGTTTTCGAAGATGACCATGCCATCCCGGCGCGTCCACAGGGTCGCACTATGATGTGTCGCTGGTTATCCAGCGCGTTAAACGGGTTGCTTCGAGGGAGCCGCTGTAAGCGGTTATAGGGGAAATGCCGCCAAAGCGAGCGTGGCATTTCAGCAAATCTGGGTCCGGTACCTGAAAACCCAGATTTCAGCTTGTCCCTACATACAGCATGTCATCAATCCCAGCTCAGCGCCCCGCCTGTCTGGTACTCGGTGACGCGGGTTTCGAAGAAGTTTTTCTCCTTGCGCAGGTTGGCCTGCTCGTCCAGCCATGGCAGCACGTTTTCCGCCCCCGGGAAGGGCTCGGCCAGGCCGATCTGGCGCGCGCGGCGGTTGGCGATGAAGCGGAACTGGGCACGGTGCAGATCTGCCGAGTAGCCGAGGATGGGTTCGCGCAGAATGTAGCCGGCATAACCCGATTCGGCGGCCTCGGCCTCTTCCCACAGTTGCTGCACGGCGCGCGGGTCGAGCGTGAGGTTCTCTTCCTTGAGCAGCTCGCGCACCACGCGGATGCCGAAGGCGCAGTGCAGCACTTCGTCGCGCATGATGTATTGCAGTTGCTCGGCCGTGCCTTTCATGAGGCCGCGGCGCTGCAGCGCGAAGATGGGCGTGAAGCCGTTGTAAAACCAGCAGCCTTCGAAGATGCCGCCGAAGAACATGTAGGAGAGCGCGAACTCGTGCAGGTTATCGCGATCCGCGAGGTCGAAATCGGAACGCATCACGCGCTCCAGACGACGATTGGCGAGTGCGATCTTGGCATTGATCTCGGGCACCACGCGGTAGCGGTTGTAGATCTCCTGCTGGTCGATGCCGAGGCTTTCGATGCAATGCTGGTAGGTCCAGGTGTGCAGCGCTTCTTCGTAGACCTGGCGCGCCTGGTAGATCTGCAGCTCGGGCGCGCTCATCTTCTCCATCACCGCCAGGCCGATGTTGCGCATGGCGAGAATGTCGGAGGTGGTGAGATAGGCCAGCACGTTCTCGAACACATGGCGCTCGGCGGGCGAGAGCTTGTGCTGGTAGTCGTGCACGTCCTGCGCCATCGAGATTTCCAGCGGGGTCCAGTGGTTCTTGTTGGCGTTGAGGAAGAATTCCCAGGCCCACGGGTATTTGAAGGGTGCGAGCTGGTTGATGTCGCCCTGGCCGTTGACGATGCGCTTGTCCTGCACGCGCACGGCGGCCATGGAGGGATGGGTGACATTGCCTGTCACGCCGCGCAGCGGGGCGGCAGGCGTGGCGGGAGTGGCTGCAGCAGGCGCCGGACGCGGCGTGACCGGCTGCAACGCGGGTTGCTCGAAGTCGTCGAAATTCAGGCTCATTGGCAGGCCTCGCAATCGGGATTGTCGATGGAGCAGAACTTGGGCTCTGCCGGTACGGCCGCATTGACCACGATAGGCTCGACCGGTGCGGAGGTTTTCTCCATCGCCGTGGCGCCCAGCGTGCGCAGGTAGTAGGTGGTCTTCAGGCCACGCTTCCAGGCCAGCTTGTAGATCTCGTCCAGCTTGCGGCCCGAGGGCGCCGCCATGTACAGGTTCAGCGACTGGGCCTGATCGATCCATTTCTGGCGGCGTGCGGCGGCTTCGATCAGCCACGCCGCGTCGACCTCGAAGGCGGTGGCGTAACGCGCCTTGAGCTCGGCCGGGATACGGTCGATGCGGGCCAGCGAGCCGTCGAAATACTTGAGATCCGCGATCATCACTTCGTCCCACAGGCCGAGCGCCTTCAGATCGCGCACCAGATGTTCGCCAACCACGGTGAATTCGCCGGAGAGGTTCGACTTCACGTACAGGTTCTGATAGTCCGGCTCGATGCAGGCCGAGACGCCGATGATGTTGGAGATCGTCGCCGTCGGCGCGATGGCCACGCAGTTGGAGTTGCGCATGCCGTCACGGCCGATCTTGGCGCGCAAGGCTTCCCAATCCAGCCGGCTTTCGCGGTCGACTTCCACGGCCTCACCTCGCCCCTGCTCCAGCAGCGCGATGGAGTCCAGCGGCAGGATGCCCTTGTCCCACAGGCTGCCGCGATAGCTGGAATACACACCGCGCTCGCGGGCCAGTTCGCTGGAAGCCCAGTAGGCCTGATAGCAAACGGCTTCCATGGAGCGGTCGGCGAATTCGACGGCTTCATCGGAGGCGAAGGGCAGGCCCATGCGGTGCAGGCAGTCTGCATAGCCCATGATGCCCATGCCGACCGGGCGGTGGCGCAGGTTGGAATTGCGCGCTTTGGGCGTGGCATAGAAGTTGATGTCGACCACGTTGTCGAGCATGCGCATGGCGGTGCCGACGGTGCGGGCAAGCTTGGCCTGATCGAGCTGCCAGACCCCATCCACCTGAACCAGGTGCGCGGGCATGTTCACCGAGCCCAGGTTGCACACGGCGGTTTCGGCGTCCGAGGTGTTCAGCGTGATCTCGGTGCACAGGTTGGAGCTGTGCACCACGCCGGCGTGCTGCTGGGGCGAGCGCAGGTTGCAGGCATCCTTGAAGGTGATCCAGGGATGGCCGGTCTCGAACAGCATGGTGAGCATCTTGCGCCACAGCTGCACGGCAGGGACTTTCTTGAAGAGCTTCAGCTCGCCACGCGCCGCCTTGCCTTCATAGGCCTCGTAGGCCGTGCGGAAGGCTGTGCTGAATTTTTCGTGCAGGTCGGGCACGTCGACCGGTGAGAACAGGGTCCAGTCTTCGCCCGCGATCACGCGCTGCATGAAGAGATCCGGAATCCAGTTGGCGGTGTTCATGTCGTGCGTGCGGCGGCGCTCGTCGCCGGTGTTCTTGCGCAACTCGAGAAACTCCTCGATATCGAGGTGCCAGGTTTCCAGATAGGCGCACACCGCCCCCTTGCGCTTGCCACCCTGGTTCACCGCCAGCGCGGTGTCGTTGACCACCTTGAGGAAGGGGATCACGCCCTGGCTCTTGCCGTTGGTGCCCTTGATGCGCGAGCCCAGCGCGCGCACCGGCGTCCAGTCGTTGCCCAACCCACCGGCATATTTCTGCAGCAGCGCGTTTTCCTTCACGGCCTGGTAGATGCCGTCCAGATCGTCTTCCACCGTGGTCAGGTAGCAAGAAGAGAGCTGGGAGTGCAGCGTGCCCGCATTGAACAGTGTGGGTGTGCTGCTCATGAAATCGAAGCTGGAAAGCAGCTGGTAGAACTCGATGGCGCGGGCTTCGCGGTCGATTTCATTCAGTGCCAGACCCATCGCCACACGCATGAAGAAGCTCTGCGGCAGTTCGATGCGACGCTCCTCGATGTGCAGGAAATAGCGGTCGTACAGCGTCTGCAGACCGAGATAATCGAACCGCAGATCGTTGCGCGTATCCAGTGCGGCGGCCAGGCGCGGCAGGTCGAATTCGCCCAGGCGCGGGTCCAGCAGGCTGGCCTTGATGCCTTCCTTGATCAAGGCCGGGAAAGCTTCGGGCAGGCGCACTGCCATGGCCGCTTGCCCCATTTCCTCGCCCAGCACCTCGATGCTGACGCTGCGCAGCAACAGGCGCGCGGCGAGCTTGGAGTAGTCTGGATCACGCTCGATCAGGGTACGCGCGGCCAGCACCAGCGACTGGCGCACGGCGGCCACCGGCACGCCGTCGTAAAGATTGTGCAGCGCATGCTGCAGCACGGTTTCGGCGGATACATCCTGCAAGCCTTCGCAAGCTTCAGCGATCTGTGCCAGCAGCGCGGCTTCGTCCAGCGGACGACGCACCTCGCCATCGAGCACATGCAGACGGGCGGGCGTGGCTTCGGCGACCACGGCGGCCTGCTGGGCCGCGCGCTCGGATGCGCGTTTGTCGCGGTAGAGCACATACGCGCGGGCGACGTCATGCTCGCCGGCACGCATCAGGGCGAGCTCCACCTGATCCTGGATGTCCTCGATATGCACCGAGCCACCGCCGGGCAGACGACGCGTCAGCGCGGCAACGACGAGTTCGGTGAGCTGGGCGACCTGCTCGCGGATGCGGGCCGATGCGGCAGCCTGGCCACCTTCCACCGCGATGAAGGCCTTCGACAGGGCCACCATGATCTTTTCGGCATTGAAAGGCACCACCGCGCCATTGCGGCGGATCACCTCCAGCCCGGCCGTGCGTGCGGCCAGCGCCTCGCTGGTTTCGGCGGTATCGCGGGGAAGTTCGCCATGCGACGGGCGGGCCGTCGTGCTTGCCTGGATGTGCATCCGTTCTCTCCTGTCAGGTCGGCACGGATGCACGGCACGGCAGACGAAAGGGCAACACTCGGGACACCGCGGTCCGCAAAGTCACCAGAAACGAAAGCCGTACCGGAGACACCCCGCTCCGGTGATTATCGATGTGCGTCGGCCGGTCTCTTGGCTGACGGATCAGGGCTTCCTGCCGGCCTTCCCGACCGTAGCCAGTGGCATGGATGGCAGAACGCTCGCCGCGACAGTTGCGGGGGCAGCTCCGGTTGTCCGGATTCCCGTTTCAGCGCCCGCAGGAGCACCAACGCGAAGCCAGTCTAGGCTCGACATCGACCTTCGTCAACTACCGACATACCACCGATAGGGTCGCACATAGCATGAACATACTACATACGGTATGTCAGGCCACTACCTGCAAGGATTGCGGTGCGATCGGTTGCGGATAGGCAGCCACCTGCCCCTTGCCGGCACGCTTGGCCGCATAAAGCGCCATGTCGGCATGCGCCAGCAACGTGGTGAAGTCTTCCTCGCCGATCAACGGCAGCTCCGCCACCCCCATGCTCAGACCGATATGGCACTGAGCGCGGCAGCTGTCGATCAGTTCTTCGGCAAGCACAATGGCCGCGTGCACGGCCGTCTCGGGCATCACGACGACGAACTCGTCGCCACCGTAGCGCCCCAGCATGTCGCTGCCGCGCAAGCGATAGCGCAGCACCGAGGCGATATGGCGCAAGGCCTCGTCACCGGCCTGATGGCCATGCTGGTCATTGATGTCCTTGAAATCATCCACATCGAAGACCAGCACCGACAAAGGCCTCTTGTGGCGGCGGGCGCGCAGGGCCTCGGCCTCACCCCGCTCGAGCAGTGCGCGGCGGTTGGCACAACCGGTGAGTTCGTCATGACTGGCGAGCTGACTCAACTTCTCCAGCAACTCCAGGCGCTCGGTCACATCCTGAATCATCAGCGTGCTGCCCAGGATATGACCTTGAGGATCGGTCAGCGGCGAGGGCCGGATCTCGACCCTGCGCAGCCCCAGCCTGAGCACGAAAGGCGTCCACGAATCCAGTGCCTTGGTGAAGTTCGCCTCATGCCCCAGCAGTGACATCTCAGCCCCCAGACGGGCCGGCACCAGTACCAGAAAGAAATCGCTGGCAGCGCGGTTGAAATCGAGGATGCGCCAATGCCGGTCCAGCACGATCACGCCTTCGGCGATGCCATCGAATACATGGTCGCGGGCCAGCGGCAGCAGACGCAGCACCTTGTGGCGCAACACGGCCAGCGAAAACGCCACACCGGAAGCCGCCAGGCCGAAAGGCCCCAGATCCATGCCATGTGGAGAAAGCCCGGTCTGATAGAGCAGATGGAAGCTCCAGGGCAGCAGCGAAGCCACCAGCAGGGTCAGCGCCTGGAGACGGTACAGCGGATCGGCCTGGCGCCAGGCACGGAAAAGCAGCAACACCCCAAGCGCCGTAGCCAGATTCAGATAGCCCACATAGACGCTGTAGGCCGGCCCTTTGAGGCTATGGACGATCGCCAGTCCATCCACATGACGCAGTTCGAGCCCCACGTAATACCAATGACGCAGCGCCGGCAAATGGTAGATGGCGAAAATCGCACCGCTGATCAGCAGCAGAAGCCCCAGCCACATCGGCGGCAAGCCGCGCCGCTCAAGATAGGCCTAGCACAGGCCGACCCAGCACAAGGGCACGAATGGCAACGCGAGATATTGCAGGCTGAGCGCGCTGCGCGCCTGCACAAGGTCCGCCGCGCCCAGTTCCAGGCCGTAGCCCAGCGCGTAAAGGCAGGAACACAGCATCAACCCGGCGAAATGGCGTGCGAAAGCCGTCGGCGGCTGGCGTAGCGCATGCAGTACGAGTGCAGCACACAGCACCGCGCTGGCGAACAGATAGATCGACAGGGAAGGCAGCAGCACGGGATCGACGACCTCGGAGCGGAAGGGATCAAGTATAGCCAGCACTATCCGACAGACGCCGAGAACCTCGTCACACACGCAACGAAATATTGCCTTTCCCGCAAGAACTTGCCTCGTCCGCAGGACATGGGATAATCCGCCCCCCGCGCGACACGGACCGCAGTCCCCGCGTGCGCCGCAATGCCTTCTTCGTGGGTTTCCGGGCAAGCGGACGCTGGGAAGCGATTCACGATCCGTTGTGAGAAGCCGTCAGCGGTGCGAAGAGCAGCACAGGAACCGGAGTGTATGTGGGGATACATGAGGATTCCGGGCAGCGCATCCGCCCCGATCACGGCATCGCAGCAGCGATCATGAACCGCTTCTGAAAAACGAGCCCCGCTTTCAACTCAAGGAGCAAGCATGGCCCGCTACTGGCTGATCCTCGGCGTAGCCGTCGTTACCGAAATCCTCTGGGCACTGAGCCTCAAATACATCCAGCAACACCCTGGCCCCTGGCCCATCCTCGCCTCCATCTGCCTGACCGGCGTGAACATGGTGCTGCTCTCCTTCGCCATGCGCGGTATTCCGGCCGGTGTCGCCTATGCCGTCTGGACCGGATTGGGCGCTGTGGGCGTGGCGATCTTCGGTGCTGCAGCCTTCGGTGACCACCTCAATTCCGGGCAGATCGCATCCATGGCGGTGGTGATCGCCGGCGTGGTGGGCATGAAGCTGACAACGGGCTGACACCCGCCTCGTACCGCCGGGGCACATTGGCGGACGAAGCCCCATCACAGCAGGGCAACAGGCCGGGGAGATGCCGACCCGGCCTCCGGTGCCGTAGCGGCACGCCAGCCCCTCTCCGATTGAGGCAGAATGTCGGCATCCGCCTCTGCCCTGGACATCCAGGAGCCTTTCCCCTGTCGGGCGCTTGCGCCCATTGCTTTCACTGGACCACGAAGATGACGATCACGCTTGCTGGCTGCAAGGAAGAAGCCGAGACTTCCCCCGAGAAAACCGACCTGACCGAAGAGCGTCTGCTGTTCAAATCCCGTTTCGTGACGGTGTTCGGCGAGATCAATGACAAGCTCGCCCAGGCGACCTGCCGCCGCCTGCTGGCACTCGCTGCCGAATCCGATGCGCCGATCACGCTGCTGATCTCCTCCCCCGGAGGCCATGTGGAGTCCGGCGACGCGATTCACGACATCATCAATTTCGTGCGCGCCCCGGTGACCACCGTAGGCAGTGGCTGGGTGGCCAGCGCCGGCGCCCACATCTTCCTGGCGCCCCCCAAGGAACGCCGCGTCTGCCTGCCTAACACCCGCTTCATGATCCATCAGCCGGCGGGTGGCATGGGGGGGCAGGCGTCCGACATCGCCATCCAGGCCAAGGAGATCCTGCGCACGCGTGAGCGCATCGCACGCGTGGTCGCACAGCAGACCGGCCGCAGCTTCGAATCCGTGAGCGCTGACATGGAGCGCGACTACTGGATGAGCGCCGCCGAGGCGATCGACTACGGCATCGTCTCGCGCGTGATCAACACTCACGCCGATCTGGCCTGAGCACCATCCCTGCCGCCTCGCCCGGGGCGGCAGGTCTCACAGCAGCTTCTTCATGCGCGCCAGCGCTTCCTCGATGCGCGCAACATCGGTCGTATAGGCAAAACGCAGCCAGCGCTGCGGCTCCCGTGCCCCGAAATCCACTCCTGGTGTCGCTGCCACGCCGGTCTCCTCCAGCAGCCGATGGGCGAAGGCAGCCGAATCCGGTGCATGCCGGCTGACATCCGCATACACGTAGAACGCACCCTCGGGCTCGGCAGGCACGCCGAAACCCAACTCGCGCAAACCTGCCAACAGGCAGGTCCGCCGCTGTGAAAATGCTTCGCGGCGGGCTTCGAAGATCGCCAGCGCCTCCGGGCTGAAAGCCGCCAGCGCTGCATGCTGGGCCACCGTCGAGGCACAGATGGTGTAGTGCTGCGCCAGCTTCTCCAGTGCTCGCACATAGGGGGCCGGCGCCACCAGCCAGCCCAGACGCCAGCCGGTGAGCCCGAAGTACTTGGAGAAACTGTTGATGACGAACATATCGTCACCCAGGCTCAGCGCGGTCTCCGGGGCGCGGCCATAAGTCAGCCCCTGATAGATTTCGTCGACGACGCAGGCACCGTTGCGGGCGCGCACCTCGGCCAGGATGCCAGCCAGGGTTTCGCGTGCGATCAGCGTACCCGTTGGATTGGCAGGGCTGGCTACCATCAGGCCGCGCGTGCGCGCCTGCCAGGCCCCGGCGACGCTGGCGGCAGTGGGCTGAAAGGCCTCCTCGGCCCGCACGTTCAGGGAATCGACTTCACCGCCAAACGCCTGCACGAACTGACGATTGCAGGGATAGCCCGGATCGGGCAGCAACCATCGGTCACCGAATTCGGTCAGCCCGGCCAGGGCAAGCAGCAGTGCGCCGGACGCCCCTGCCGTGACCAGGATTCGCGCAGGATCCACCGTCACGCCGAAACGTGCGGCGTAATGCGCGGCAATGCCCTCTCGCAACGCCGGCAAGCCAGCGGCTGGCGTGTATTCGACGCGCCCTGCCCCCAGAAAGGCCTGTGCGGCCGCCAGCACTGGCGCAGCCACAGGGAAATCCGGCTCACCGACCTCCATATGAATGATGTCGCGCCCCTGCGCAGCAAGCTCGTGGGCACGCGACAGCAATTCCATGACGTGAAATGGCGGAATGCCATCGGCACGCCGGGCGATCGGCCCAGCGGGAAAAATCTTGTCCGGCATTGGAACGGTGCTTTGCAAAGTCGGGAGGGGAAGAAGTTTGCCAGCAAATCCATACGCTGAAGAATGGAATGGCTGGTATACGAAAAAACGCGGGTTATCCCTAAAGGAAAGGCCCTTCATTCCGTAAAGTTTCCGCGTGGGTGGCAGCATTCCCTGCCACCAAGCCGACCATCGGGCGACGCGGTCTTCCGCACGGCCCACCATCAGGCTCAGCCAGCCCCACACCCACCGCACACAATCCGCTCTCCGGGGAGTCCCTTGCATGAATCTCAGCATCACGCAGCGCCTGATCCTGCTCGCCTGCGCCAGTACCCTGGCCCTGTTCGTGGTTGCCCTGGCTGGGCATTTCTCCACCCGGGCTTCGCGTGCCAGCCTGGATGATTTCCAGAATCGCATCGCACCGGGCGTGGCCTTGCTTAATAAGGTGGAGCGCGATTTCCTCAACGTCCGGCGTGACATGCTGCTGCACGTGATCGAGCTCTATGACACCAAGAAGGATGTTGCCAGGGATGCCATGGCGGAAACCCGCAAGCAGATCGATGCCGACCTGGACCGCTACGAAAGCGAGCTGATGCTGGAGCCGGGCGAACGAGAACTGCTGACACAGGTCCGCCAGTTGCTGAAGACCTACGATGAAGTGCTCAAGCGGGTCATGGATCTCTCGTACAACTACGACACCGACGCCGCACGCGAAGTCATCAGCACGGAAGGGCTGGCACTCGGACGCCAGATCAGCGCAGCGCTGGATGCCCACCGCCGGCACAACGAGGATTACGCCGCGCGCACCAGGGAGGAGGCCAACCTACAGGCCGATCTGCTGCTGCGCGTGGAATGGGGGGTCGGCGTACTGGCGATCCTGTGAATCGCCCCCGGTTCACTAGACACTTCGAAGCCTTAAGCTGGCAACCAAGTGGAGGTGTCTATGAGTAGCAAGCGATACACGGAAGAGTTCAAGATTGAAGCGGTCAAGCAAGTGACCGATCGCGGACATAGCGTTGCGGACGTTGCCGGGCGACTGGATGTGAGCAT
>NZ_MDUX01000026.1 GCF_014736495.1 Candidatus Dactylopiibacterium carminicum | reverse complement strand
CGATGTGGGATTCGACTATGCATAGCGCTTGACGGCCAAGACGGTTGCTCAGTCCAGTTCACGACGACGATCGGTCACGGTATCGCAGAATTCGTCCAGATCGTCGGGGTGTACGCCCAGTTCGTCGAGCACCAGTTCGCGTGCCTTGTGCCAATCCGGATTGGGCAGCCCCTGGTCTTCCGAATGCAACTGTATGGCCAGCTGCAGGATGGCCACCATGGTGCGTGCCGCATGGCTGATGTAGGCGAATTCATGGTGATTGAGGATGGTGCCGGCAACGAAATCCGGCAGGCGCCAGTGGCGCGCCAGCAGATAGCCGATAGAGCAATGGTCGACGTTGAAAGCGCGGTCTTCCTCGCGCACGTCGGCCCACTTGCGCGCACGCCCATCCACGCCAGTGGCGTGGCAGTAGTCGGGAAAGCGCTGCATCAGCACCGGCACGCCACAATCATGGAAGATACCGACCATGTACGCCTGCTCGGGAAACACGTTGCAGACGGAAACCCGCTCATGAGCGATCACCGAAGCCAGCTGCGCGATATCCAGCGAACGTGCCCAGAACTGCTCAAGTAACGGATTGTTGCCTGAGAGCGCTACGGTGACGCCGTAGGACTGCACCAGCAGTGCGGTCTGGCGCAGCCCCAGCAGTACCAGAATCTGTTCCAGCGACTGCGGCGGGCGCCGGCGGGCATAGGCCACCGAACGTGTGGTCTTGTAGAGCATGGCCGTCAGCCCGGCATCCTGGGCGATCACGTCGGCCATCTTGCTCATGTCGAGCTGTCCGGCCTGCAACATCTCCACGATCTCCATCACGATACGTGGCTGAGGGGGAATGCGGATCCCCGAGGAAGCCAGCGCGGCAACCTCGGCGTCGACGTCGGCGAGTGTCTGCAAGGGTTTCGATTTCATCTGGACCATATCGTCAGTGACACGGGAAACTGAAGCCTCGCACGGCATTCCGCAGTTCACGGGCCAGGTCTGTCATGGCTGTTTCGAGGTCGCAAAACAACACGAGGGCGGCAAGGGTTCAGGCGCTGCCGCAGGCCCCCACAGCACACGGATGGCAGCAGCCACGCGGCCAACGTCACCACTGCAGAAGAAACGTTCGCCCCCCTGCTCCACCGCTGCGGTCAGGTCGGCCGCTTCAAGCTGGCGCTGCAATTGTCGCGCCACGGCCGCGCCGGTATCGATGAGGGCGACTGCCGGCCCCAGCAGCTCGGCGATCAGCGGGCGCAGAAAGATGTAATGCGTGCAGCCCAGCACCACGGTATCGGCGCCAGCCTCGCGCATGGGCGCAAGATGCTGCGTCAGCAGCCCGCGCAGGCGCGGTCCGTCAAACTCTCCCTGCTCGATCAGATCCACCAGCCCGGTGCCCGGCTGCGTGATCACCTGTACCCCGTGACCGAAGCGATCCAGCAGAGCAGCAAAGCGCGCGCTCTCCAGCGTGCCCGTAGTCGCCAGCACGCCGACCACGCCTTTGTGCGTCGCAGCCGTAGCAGGCTTCACGGCGGGCTCCACGCCGATCACCGGCAACCACGGCCAGCGTGCCCGGATGGCATTGGCCGCGGCGGCGGTGGCTGTGTTGCAGGCGATCACCAGCGCCTTGGCGCCCTGGTCGAGCAGGAAATCACAGATTTCCAGCGAACGCGCCTCGATCAGTGCCTGCGGCTTTTCACCGTAGGGTGCATGCCCGGAATCCGCGCAATAGAGCAGATTCTCGCCCGGCAGCAAGGCCCGGATCTCCCGCAGCACGGACAAGCCGCCCACGCCGGAATCGAACACACCAACAGGTCTGGAATCGCTCATGCGGAAATCCCCGCCGATCCGCCTTTATCCGTTCAGATCTTGCGCGCCAGCTCCGCAGCAGCGCCGATGTAGCTCGCTGGCGTCATCGCCAGCAGGCGGGCCTTGTCGGCAGCCGGAATGTCGAGCGAGGCGACGAATTCCTGCAGCGCTTCCTTGCTGATGCCGGCACCACGCGTCATCTTCTTGAGCTGATCGTAGGGATTGTCGAAGCCGTAGCGGCGCATCACGGTCTGGATCGGTTCGGCCAGAACCTCCCAGGCCTCGTCGATGTCGCCCGCCAGCGCGCCCGGATTGGCTTCGAGCTTGCCCAGGCCACGCAGGCAGGATTCCAGGCCCAGCAGACTGTGACCGATGGCAACACCCATATTGCGCAGCACCGTGGAATCGGTCAGGTCGCGCTGCATACGCGAAATCGGCAGTTTTTCGGAGAAGTGGCGCAACACGGCATTCGACACCCCAAAATTGCCTTCAGCGTTCTCGAAGTCGATCGGGTTGACCTTGTGCGGCATGGTCGAAGAGCCGACTTCACCTTCCTTCAGCTTCTGCTTGAAGAAACCCAGCGAGATGTACATCCAGATATCACGGCAGGCGTCGATCAGCATGGTGTTGGCGCGGGCGATGGCGTCGAACAGCTCGGCCATCGAATCATGCGGCTCGATCTGGATGGTGTAGGGGTTGAACACCAGACCCAGCGACTCGATGAAAGCCTGGTTGTGGGCGGCCCAGTCGATCTCCGGGTAAGCCGACAGGTGGGCGTTGTAGTTGCCGACGGCGCCATTGAACTTGGCGGTCATTTCGACGGCCGCGATGGCCTTGCGGGCGCGCTTCAGGCGATAGGCAATATTGGCCATCTCCTTGCCCAGCGTGGTCGGGCTGGCCGGCTGGCCATGGGTGCGCGAAAGCATCGGCAGGTCGGCGAGCAGATGGGCCAGTTCGACGAAGCGCGCGACCACGCGGTCGAACACCGGCAGATAGGCCGCGTCGCGCGACTCCTTGAGCATCAGCGCGTGCGAGGTGTTGTTGATGTCTTCCGAGGTACAGGCGAAGTGGATGAACTCGGCCGCGTGGCTGACCTCGGCATTGTTCGCAAAACGGTCGCGCAGCCAGTATTCCATGGCCTTCACATCGTGATTGGTGCGCGCCTCGATGGCCTTGATCGCCTCTCCATCGGTCTCCGAGAACCCGGCTGCCACGGCATCCAGCTCGGCTAGCGTCACCGCCGAGAACGGCGCAACCTCCGGCACCGCCGGGTTGGCGGCCAGTGCCTTGAGCCACTCGATCTCCACCCGCACACGGTTACGGATCAGACCGTATTCGGAAAAATGCGGGCGCAGCGGATCGAGCTTGGCGGCATAACGGCCATCGAGCGGTGACAGGGCAAGCAGGGTATTGAGCTGGGAAGACATGACGATTCCGGTAGGAGCAAAGCGGACTGGACGACAGGCAACGCCCGTGGCGAGGGCGGGATTATACCCGCCCGGCCGGCCTGCCCGCGCGCCCGACCGCGTCAGCACGCCGCATGACGGTTACACACGGGCACGCATGGGAAATATATACACTGAGCCCCGCCACACCGGTACAATCGGGCAGTTTAAACCTTGATGCAGACTTGTTTGTCCTAGCTGTTCATTCTCTGCCCGCAGTCCGTGATCCGCACCGAAAAGTTGTTCACGATCTGTAGCGAGAGGCTGTCAGCGGAGTGAAGCGCAGCGCAGGAGCCGGTGTGTACTTGGATACACGATGGCACAGGCGGAGTTTCGCGCAGCAAGCTGCGCGCCGCTACTGTCGGCGGGCTGTGCGAAACCAGCCGTAGGCAACCGAGGGCGCATGCGCCCCGATCACAGCATCGCAGTACCAGATCACGAACTGCTTCTGACAAACTCTCCCAGGATCTTCCCCCCAATGAGCAAACTCGACGATTTCCGCCTCATGTTCGGCCAGCGCGAACTGGTGCCCATCATGATCGGCGGCATGGGCGTCGACATCTCGACCTCCCGCCTGGCGCTCGAAGCTGCGCGCCTGGGTGGCATCGGTCATATCTCCGATGCGATGATCAAGGCGGTCTCCGACACGAAATTCAACACCACCTTCGTGAAGGAAAAACTGCAGCGCTACAAGTTCAACGTGGCGAACATGGACAAATCCGCCGTCCACTTCCGCCTGGCCGAACTGGCCGAAGCCACCCGGCTGCACGTTGGCAAGACCATGGAAGCCGTGCGCGGCGCCGGCATGGTCTTCATCAACTGCATGGAAAAGCTGACAATGAATGCGCCCAAGGAAACGCTGGCCGTGCGCCTGCGCTCTGCGCTGGACGCAGGCATCGACGGCATCACGCTGGCGGCCGGCCTTCACCTGAACAGCTTCTCGCTGATCGAAGACCATCCGCGCTTCCGCCATGCCAAGCTGGGCATCATCGTGTCCTCTGCACGCGCATTGCAACTCTTCATCCGCAAGAACATGCGTACCAACCGCCTGCCTGACTATGTCGTGGTCGAAGGCCCGCTGGCCGGTGGTCACCTTGGCTTCGGGCTGGACTGGGCCAAGTACGAGCTCTCCACCATCGTGCAGGAAGTGCTCGCCTGGCTGCGCGAACAGAAACTGAACATCCCGGTGATTCCCGCCGGCGGCATCTTCACCGGCTCGGACGCCGTGCGTTATATGGAAATGGGCGCGGCCGGCGTGCAGGTTGCCACACGTTTCACGGTCACCGAGGAATGCGGCCTGCCTGATACGGTCAAGCAGGAATACTTCAAGGCCAGCGAGGAAGACGTGGAAGTCAACGAGACCTCGCCCACCGGCTATCCGATGCGCATGCTCAAGCACAGCCCCTCGATCGGCGCAGGTACGCGTCCGAACTGCGAGGCCTATGGCTACCTGCTGGATGCCAACGGCCGCTGCGCCTACATCGATGCCTACAACCGCGCACTGGAGGCCAACCCTGGCTCCAGGAAGGTCTCGGTATATGAAAAGACCTGCCTGTGCACCCACATGCGCAACTTCGACTGCTGGACTTGCGGCCACTACGTGTACCGCCTCAAGGACACCACGACGAAGAACGAGGACGGCAGCTATCGCCAGCTGACCACCGAGCACGTGTTCAAGGATTATCAGTTCAGCACCGGCGGCCAGATCGCGCTGCCGGCCTGATCGGCTCAGGCTACGGAAAAAAGAAAAGCCGCCGGATCTGATCCGGCGGCTTTTTGCTGTCAGGTCCATGGAGCGGGATGTGCCCCCAAGCCCCCTTATCCCGACACCATCAAGTTAAACATCAAACCCCGCTATTGGCATCATCCCGGCAAAGGCCGGGATCCAGGGAGGATGCCCGGAACGCCGGATTTCGGCCTTCGCCGGAATGACGGCAATCAGCCGAAACGTCCGGTGATGTAATCCTCGGTCGCCTTTTTCTGCGGTTTGATGAAGATCTGGTCGGTGATGCCGTACTCGACCAGTTCGCCCAAGTACATGTACGCGGTGTTGTCCGAGATGCGGGCAGCCTGCTGCATGTTGTGGGTCACGATGACGATGGTGAACTCGTTCTTCAGCTCATCGATCAGTTCCTCGATGCGCATCGTCGAGATCGGGTCCAGCGCGGAAGTCGGCTCGTCGAGCAACAGCACCTCGGGCTTCACCGCCACGCCACGCGCAATGCACAGGCGCTGCTGCTGGCCGCCAGACAGGCTGCTGCCGGAAGCATGCAACTTATCCTTCACCTCATCCCACAGCGCAGCCTTGTTCAGCGCCCATTCCACGCGCTCGTCCATCTCGGCACGCGTCAGGCTCTCGTGCAAGCGCACACCGAAGGCGATGTTCTCGTAGATCGACATCGGGAACGGCGTGGGCTTCTGGAACACCATGCCGACACGGGCGCGCAGTGTAGTGGGGTCCGTGCCCGGATCCAGCACATTCACGCCATCGACAAGCAGCCGCCCTTCGGCGCGCTGCTCCGGATAGAGATCGAACATGCGGTTGATCGAGCGCAGTAATGTGGATTTACCGCAGCCGGAGGGCCCGATGAAGGCCGTGACCTTGCGCCGGGCGATCGGCAGATTGATGTTGTGCAGGGCGCGCGAACGGCCGTAGTAGAAGTTGAAATCGCGGAATTCGATGTGGACGTCTTTGGAGTCGGACATGGATTGATTACCTTGCGCAGTCTGTTCGTTATAGGAGCTGTTCAGGATCTGTAGCGAGAGGCCGTCAGCGGGACGAAGAGCAGCGCATGAGCCCCGATCACGGCCTCGCAGTAGATCATGAGCAGCTCCTCAGTTCTTCTGGCGAAAATAGGTCCGCGCCAGGATGTTGAGCATCAACACCCCCAGTGTGGTGATCAGCACGCCTGCCCAGGCAATCTGTTGCCACTCGGGGAAGGGACTCATCGCAAATTGCGAGATCATCACCGGCAGGCTGGCGATCGGCTGCCCCAGGTCCATGCTCCAGAACTGGCTGGACAGCGAGGTGAAGAGCAACGGTGCGGTCTCGCCACCGATACGCGCCACGGCGAGCAGGATGCCGGTGATCACGCCCGAGCGGGCCGCGCGCAGCACCACACTGGTGGTCACCTTGTATTTCGGCGCCCCCAGCGCGAAGGCCGCCTCACGCAGCGAATCGGGCACCAGTAGCAGCATGTTTTCCGTCGTGCGAACCACCACGGGCACCACGATCAGACTCAGCGCGGCGATGCCCGCCCAGCCCGAATAGGTCTGCATGCGCGAAACCACCAGCGTCCACACGAAAAGGCCGATCACGATCGACGGCGCGGAGAGCAGCAGATCGTTCACATAGCGCGTGGCGCTTCCCAGCCAGCTCTTCTGGCCGTATTCGGCCAGATAGATACCCGCCAGGATACCGATCGGCGTGCCCACCATCGTGGCCAGGCTCACCATCAGCACGCTGCCCACCAGCGCGTTGAGCAGGCCGCCATCGGCAGCACCCGGCGGCGGTGTCATCTGCGTGAAGAGATTGATGGACAGGCCAGCCAGCCCCTGCTGCAACACCGTGAGCAGGATCCAGCCGAGCCAGAACAGCCCGAAGCCCATGGCCAGCAAGGACAGGCCGAGCGCCATCAGGTTGGTCAGTTTTCTTCTCTGAATCAGGGTCATGATCCCTCTCGATCAGTGTTTCTTCATGCGCGAAAGCATGAAGCGGGAGATCATCAGCACCACCAGCGTGATCAAGAACAGCATCAGTGCCAGTCCGATCAGGGCAGAGGTGTGCAGGCCGGGGGCGGCTTCGGCAAACTCATTGGCGATCGCCGAGGTGGCACTGTTGCCCGGCATGAACAACGACGGCGAAGTGAGGAAACTGGTGTTGCCGATCACGAAGGTGACGGCCATAGTTTCTCCCAGCGCGCGCCCCAATCCCAGCATCACACCGCCTACCACGCCGGTCTTCGAATACGGCAGCACGATGCGCCAGACCACCTCCCAGGTGGTGCAGCCCAGACCATAGGCAGATTCGCGGATCATCGGCGGCGTGATCTCGAACACGTCACGCATCACCGAAGCGATGAAGGGGATGATCATGATCGCCAGCACGATGCCGGCAGTCAGCAGACCGATACCCAGCGGCGGGCCGGAAAACAGCACCCCCAGGAAAGGAATCTTGCCCAGGGTGGAAGCCAGCAGCGGCTGCACATGGGTGGCGAACACCGGTGCAAACACCAGCAGGCCCCACATGCCATAAACGATGCTGGGAATGGCTGCCAGCAACTCGATGGCGGTGCCCAGCGGACGACGCAACCAGGCGGGAGACAACTCGGTGAGGAAAATCGCGATGCCGAAACTCACCGGCACGGCGATGAAAAGGGCAATGGCCGAAGTCACCAGGGTGCCGTAGATCAGTACCAGGGCGCCGTAGCGGTCCATCGGCGGATTCCACTCGGAACTGATGAGGAAGTCCAAACCGAAGGCGTTCAGCACCGGCCAGGCGTCATACACCAGTGCGATCACGATGCCGCTCATCGCGACCAGCACGAAGACCGCGACCAGCCTTACCAGCCAGGCGAAGCCGGCATCCTGCCAGCTGGAGACACGCTTGCGCGTGGCCTCCCCGGAACCCTCGACAACCGGGGGCCACTGGCCCCCGGTTTGCGCATCATCTTTGCTCACGGCAAGCGAAGCGTCCATTGATCACTCTTTATTACTTGACGGGCGAAACCGGCTTGCCGGAAGCGTCCTTGATCTGACCCCACGCCTTGCTGTGGATTTCCTTGATGGTGGCCTCGGGCAGCGGCACGTAGTCCAGATCGGAAGCCATCTGGGCACCGTTCTTGAAGGCCCATTCGAAGAACTTCAGCACTTCGGTGCCTTGCTCGGGCTTGTCCTGGGTCTTGTGCATCATGATGAAAGTGGCGCTGGTGATCGGCCAGGACTTGGCACCCGGCTCATCAGTCAGGATTTCGTAGAAGCCGTTGCTCCAGTTGGCGCTGGCGGCTGCGGCGGCGAAGGCTGAGTCAACCGGCTGCACGAAAGCCTTTTCCTTGTTCTGCAGCTGCGTCCAGGCCAGCTTGTTCTGCTTGGCGTAGGCGAATTCGACGTAACCGATCGAAGCCGAGATGCGTTGCACGAAGGCGGAAACGCCTTCATTGCCCTTGCCACCCAGACCCACTGGCCATTGCGGTGCCGTACCTTCACCAACCTTGGTCTTCCACTCTTCGGAAACCTTCGACAGGTAGTTGGTAAAGACGAAGGAAGTGCCCGAACCGTCAGCACGGCGCACCACGGCGATGTCCTGATCCGGCAGCTTCACGCCGGGGTTCAGCTCGGCAACAGCCTTGTCGTTCCACTTGGTGATCTTGCCCAGGTAGATATCAGCCAGCAGCGCGCCAGTCAGCTTCAGTTCACCCGGCTTCACGCCCGGCAGATTGACCACGGCGACCACACCGCCGACCACGGTCGGGAATTGCACGAAACCGGCCTTTTCCAGTTCTTCGGGCTTCAACGGGGCATCGGAAGCGCCGAAATCGACGGTCTTGGCCGTGATCTGGCGGATACCGGCACCGGAACCGATCGACTGGTAATTCACGCGATTGCCGGTGGCCTTCTGATAGGCATCGGCCCACTTCGAATACACCGGAGCGGGGAAGGATGCGCCAGCGCCCGTGACCGAAGCGGCGTGCGACACGGGGGAAACCGCCAGCATCACGCCAAACAGCCCGGAAAACAGTGCGAACTTGCTCATTGCGAACCTTTCGGAAGATCGTGGATCGGGAGCCGCCAATGTATTGCGCGAATGTGACACGCATGTGACAGCAATATCCCGCCCAACCTCCGCCGCCGCCGCCATCCAGGCTGCCGCGCCGCTCCAGGCCCCATGCGCACACGGTCGGCAACGCGCCGGGCACGGCACTCCCTAGTACGCAGCCTATTTCAGGAAGCTTGCACGCGCCCTGTAAGCAACCCGCAATACAGCGCCACATATCGGGCTGCCACGGCGTCCGCATCGAACTGTGCGAGCACACGGCCACGTGCGGCCCGGCCACGCGCGGCAAAGGCCGCCGCATCCTCCCCGTACGCCAGCAGGATCGCATCGGCCAGCGCCTCATCGTCACCGGGTGCCACGCACCAGCCGCTGTCGCCGATCATCCGTGCAGCGTCGCCGACATCGGTCACCACCCCCGGCAGGCCACAGCTCATGGCCTCCATCACCACGTTCGGCAGGGCCTCCTGGATTGAGGAGAGCACGAAGAGGTCACTCGCCGCGAAAAGCCGCGGCACATCCTCACGCGGCCCCAGCACATGCAAGCGCCCGCGCAGGCGTTCATCCTGCAGCAGCGGGGCCAGCTCCGGGTTGTCTGCACTGATGCCGCTTCCCGCCAGCAGGAAATGCACCTTGCCGGCCTCGCCCGCCACGATGGCTGCCGCACGCAGGAAGCCGGCGTGATTCTTGGCCGGATGGAAACGACCGACCAGCGCCACAAGAAAGACCGATCCATCGATACCCAGCGTGGCCCTCAGTTGCTGCCGCGCCTCGGCATCCGGCCGGAAGCGGGCGGCATCGACGCCATTCGGCAGCACCACGCCGCGCCGGGCGTAACCGGCCGCTTCATGATCGATACGTGCCGTCTCGGCCACGTACAGCACCCGTGCTGCCAGCGACGAAAACCATGCATCCAGGCGGATCACCGCACGCGTGGCGAGGCTTTCCAGCTCCAGCCGCGCCAGGGTCTGATGAATGCCCGGCAAGACCCGCGCCCGAGGTGTAGCCAGCCGCGCCAGATGCGCGGCGACATTGCCGTGATACATCCAGCCCTGGATCAGATCCGGCCGGAAATCGCGCACCACGCGCCACAGCCGCCACAGGCCGGCAGGCGACGGCTGCGACGGCGCCATGCCCAGCTCATGCACCGCGATACCCAGCGCGCGCAGGCGGGCCCCCACGGGCTGCGGCTCGCGCAGCGACACCACGGCCACGCTCAATCCCTGTGCCGCCAGGCGCGGCAGCAACTGCTCCAGCGCCCGCTCGGCCCCGCCCACGCCCAATCCCGTGCTCACGAACAGCACGCGCGTGGCCGGATCGCCCCGGCGCTGGCGGCGCACCCGCAACCAGCTCAACCGGAACCACACCAGATACGCCAGCGAAGCGGCCAGCAGCACGCCCAGCAGGCGGCCTTCCTGCACACCGGCACGCCAGGCCACGAAGGTCGCGGCGGCAATCGCGGCGGCGGCCAGCCACAACAGACGCACCGCCCCTGCCGTGCTCAGGCCCATCTCCAGCAGCAGGTGATGCGAATGACCGCGATCCGCCTGCATCGGATTACGCCCCTCGGCCGCACGCCAGAAAGCCACCACGAACAGATCGATCACCGGCACGGCCAAGGGCGCCAGCGCCACGGTGAGCGGCACGCGGATCACGTCCGCGCCCCGCCAGCTCAGAGACAGGCGCAGGATCATCCAGCACAGGATCATACCCACGGCCAGCGCACCGGCATCGCCGAGAAAGACGCGCGCCCGCGCCTGCCAGGGCCAACGCGCGTTCCACAGCAGGAAACCCGCCAGCGCGGCAGCCAGCAGCGCAGCCAGAAGGGCCAGATCCAGCCGTGCGGAAAGTGCCGCCGCCGCACCCAGCGCCGCCGTGGCGATCAGCAGACAGCCCCCGGCCAGCCCATCCAGCCCGTCGATCATGTTGATCGCATTGAGCAGCGCCACGATCATCAGCACGGTCAGGGGTGCAGCCAGCCAGTCCAGTACCAGATGACCGCTCAAAAAAGGCAGCGGCAGCGAATGCAGGGCCGCGCCGCTGGCCCACACCAGCCAGCCCGCAGCGACAAGCTGGCACATCAGCTTGGTGCCGGCGCCGAGCTCCTGCGCATCGTCGACCAGCCCGACCGCCAGCATCAGCAAGGCCGGCCCGACCACCGTGCCCAGCAGCGCCAACTCGCCGGCCACAGCCACCGCAACGACGAAGCCCGCCAGCACCGCCAGCCCGCCCACCAGCGGAATCGGTGCGCCGTGCTGCTTGCGCGCATCCGGCAGGTCGACCAGCCGCAGCCGCGCCGCATGCCGTGCCAGAACCCGGCAGGCCAGCGCGCTCACGACAAATGCCAGCAACAAGGCAAGCCACAGCCCGCCGCCCCACTCATTCATCGGTGTGCTCTCCCAGCGCCCGGGCGTACGCCGCACGGGTCTGCGCGATCACCACGCCGTCGGCAAAGTGCGTCAGCACATGAGCACGCGCAGCCTGCCCCATGCGCGCGCGCAAGCGCGCATCGCACAGCAGTCGCAGCAGCGCCTGCGCCAAAGCCCCAGCGTCACCCGGCGGCACCCGCAAGCCGGTTTTGCCCTCCAGCACCACCTCACGGCAACCCGGCACATCGGTCGCCACCATCGGCACGGCACAGGCAGCCCCCTCCAGCAGTGCGCGCGGAATGCCCTCGCCTTGCGTGCTGGCCAGCACCACCACGCTCGCCGACTGATTCAACGCCAGCATATCGCTACGCTGGCCAAGAAACTCCACCTCGCCTGACGCACGCCAGGCCGCCAGCTCGGTCTCAGACACGCTTTCCGGGTTGCCTGGATCGGGCGCACCGGCCAGCAGGAAACGCACCTCCGGCAATTGCGCACGCACCCGCCGGGCCGCCTCGACGAATCCGGCCACCCCCTTGGAGTGCAGCAGGCGGGCGCACATCAAGACCACCAGAGGGCTTGCCATTTCAGCGGCGTCAGCCCCGTAGGGTACGCCATGCGTACCACACGCCCCCTTCGCCGGCCGGAACACCTCCGTATCGATACCATCGCCCGCGATCACCCAGACCCGGCTTTTCGCCAGCACGCCATGCGCGGCCAGCGTGTCGCGGTTGTCCGGGTTCTGGAAGATCACCTCACTGCCACGCAAGGCCACGCGGTACAAGGCCAGCACCACCGGCCGGATCAGGCGGGCCTTGGGGGAATCGGCCAGCAACGCGAAACCCAGCCCGGTCACCGAATTGACGACGGCGCGCACGCCGCCCAGCCGCGCGGCCAGCGAACCGTAGATCACGCACTTGATGGTGAAGTGGTGCACCAGATCCGGCCGCCATTGGCGATACAGCCAGCACAGCCGCCAGATCACGGCCAGCTCGGCCAGCGGATTCACGCCGCTGCGCGAGACCGGCAGCGCCTGCCAGTGAAAGCCCAGCGCCTGCAGGCGCGGGCCGTATTCCCCGGGCGGCGAGAGCAGGATCACCTCATCGCCACGCACGCGCAACGCCTCGGCCAGCGAGCGCTTGAAATTGTAGAGAAACCAGTCGGTATTGGCGAAGAGCACGATGCGCCGCCCACTGGCCTGCCGTGGCAAGCTGCCACCACCGAAGAGCCGTGCGCGCGCGCCATCGAAATCCAGCGCCAGCATCAGCAGGCCATACAGCCCCGCAGCCAGGATGATCTTCAGCAGCAGCCCGCCCCAACCGGCCACCGCCGGCAACAGGCACAACAGCGCCCCCATCGCGGCGGCGGACAGCAGCGGCGGCCAGAGCAGGCTTGCCGGCAGGCTCGGGCGCGGCAGACCACGCGCACCCCACAGGCTCACGCCGGCACCGGCTCCCTGCCCCAGCAGCAAGCCCAGCGCGGCTCCCGCGCTGCCCAGCACGGGCACCAGCCACCAGGCCAGCAGCAGGCCCAGCCCCGCAGCCAGGGCAATGCTGGCCGCGTGCCACCAGACCCGTTTGCCCAGCAGCAGGGGCTGATCCAGGTAATACATCTTGACGCCGGCCAGCACCGCCAGGGCAGCCACCGTATGACACAGCGCCGCCGGCACGGTGGCGAAATCGGCCCCATACAAGCGGGGCAGCAGCTCCGGCAGCAGCAGCGCGAAGCCGAGTCCGGCCGGCAGCATCAAAGCCAGTACCAACGCACCATGGCGCGTGTAGAGACGCTGCGCCTCGACTGCATCCTCCTGCCCCCAGGCCAGCACCAGGCGCGGATACCAGGCCGTGGCCAGCCCGGCGAACATCAGGCCCAGCGTCTGCGTGGCCAGATCCATCACGGCGCTGTAGCTCCCCAGTTCGGCCAGTGGCAGCAGGCGTTCGAGCAGGAAGCGATCGCCCCAGTAGGCCAGATAGGCAAGCAAGGAAGTCAGCAGCAAGGGGCCGCCGAAACGCAGCAGGTCGCCACGCAAGGCCGGTTCGGCCGGCGTTGCCCGCAGGCCCGGACGCCACACTTCGCCAGCCGCCAGCGCGGCCACCGCGAAAGCAGCCGCCATCGCTGCCAGCACCCAGGGCGCACCGCCGCCGGTCTGCAGCACCAGCACGCAGAGCAACAGGTTCAGCACGGCCTTGCCAAGAAATTGCCAGGAATAACGACGGCTGCGCTGCAAGGCCGCCAGATATTGGCCGGAGAAATCGAACATCCCCTGCGCCAGCGCCAGGCAGGCCGCAGCAAACAGCACCTGCCCCGACAGACGCACCAGGCCGCTCGCCTCCAGCCCCCAGGCAAGCAGCGCGAGCGCGAGGCCCAGGCCGAGCAGCAGCCCGCGCAGCAGCCCGACCAGGGCCGGCCGGTGCCGCGTCTCACCATGGAAACGCGCCAGGCTGGCATTCAAGGGATTGAACAGCACCAGACAGATCGCGGCAGCCACGGCCAACCCCAGCGTGAGCTGGCCATAACCTTCCGGCCCCAGCCCGCGCACCACCAGCGCCAGCGTAAGCATGGCCAGCACGCCGGCTGCGATACGCACCGCGATGTAGGCCGCCGAAGCGCGCAGACTCACGCGGGCGCCCCCAGCTCATGCGCCAGCGCGATCCAGGTCTGCGCCACCTCGGGTGCGGCAAAACGCGCGGCCCGCGCACGCAGACGTTCGCTCACTGCCGCACGCGCTTCGCCCTGCAGCGCCAGCCGGGCCTGAATACCCTCCGCCAGCGCCGGGGCATCATTCACCTCGACCAGCCAGTCTGCAAACTCTTCGCCGAGAATTTCCGCCGGGCCATACGGACAATGCGTGGCAGCCACCGGGCAACCGGCGCCGATGGCTTCCATCAGCACGTTGGACCAGCCCTCGTAACGCGAACTCATCACCAGCACGCCGGCACGCGCGTAGAACGGCGCCGGATCGCGCTGCCAGCCCAGGCAATGCACGTTTTCCAATGCCTGCTGCGCGATCTCCCCGGCTAGCCAGGTGCGGTCCGGCCCGTCGCCGACGATCACCAGTGCGGGGCGCCCCGCCGGCAATCCGGCATAGGCCTCCAGCAAGGTATCGAGCCCCTTGGTATGCCGATCCAGCCGCCCCACGAAAAGGATGAAGCCCGGCGCCAGTGCCTCGGCCTGCGCGAGGCTCGCCGCATCCGGCGCCTCTGCGGTAGCCAACGGGTTGGGGATGTGGCGCAAGGTGCGCAAGGAAAGGCCCATGCCTAGCATCAGCTCGCCCGCCACGCCGCGCGACACGGCCACCACGCGCGCCGGCAGGCGGTAGAGCAGCGTCAGCGCCAGCCGGCGCCCCGCCGAAAGCCAGCGCGGATTGTGATGCACGCTGACCACCAGCCGTTTCAGCCAGCCGCCGCGCAGCCCGGCGAGGCAGCACACCATGCCGGCCTCGTCCATGAAGGCCATCACCACGTCAGGCCGGAATTCGCCCGCCACCCCGGTCAGGCGGCGCACACGCTGCCGGGCGACGCTTGCACGTGCGAACAGCCCTTTGCGTGCCGGCAACTGCATGTCTTCGACGGGCACGCCGAAATCCAGTTGTGGCCCCTCGGCATTGAAGGCCAGCACGCGCACTTCATGCTCCCGCGCCCATTCGCGCGACAGCACCGCCGCGACCTGCTCCGCGCCGCCGCCGTACACCAGCGGCGTCACCACCAGAATGCGCATCTCAACGCCCCTTCGGCGGGAAGCAGGCCAGGCCCGCCAGACGCAAGCCGGTGGCCGCGGCATCGTGCTCCTCGCCCCAGGCCAGCACGGCCGGGCGATGGAAGCGGAAGCCATCGCAGAAGGCCACGGCGATGCGCTCCAGTGAAGCGGCCTGCCCTGTCAGCGCGTAGGCCTGGGCACAGCGCTGCATCATGAACCACGAGGGTTTGCGCTGCCAGAAGGCATCACAACGTGCCGCCTGGGCTGCCGCGCCACCATCCTCGGGGGCCCAGGCCTGCAAGCGCAGCCCTTCGGCGTGTGCGGCCAGCACCGACCATGGCAGCACACGATCCAGCAGCTTCGCTGCCTTCACGCGCGAGGCGCTGTCCTCCGCCACGGTCAGCAGGCGATTGGCCTGGCGTACCGCATGCCAGTCGTGCAGTGCCCACAGGCAGCCCAGCAGAGCCACCAGACCGAGCAGAAAACCCGGCCAGCGTGGCAGATGCAGCACCGGCAGCGCGCGATCCGTCGCGTCGGCCACACCCATCGCCAGCCCCAGCGGCACGATGAAATACACATACCACAGCGGGTATTCGACCAGACTGTGCAGGCCGATCACCGCCACGCAGGCCAGTGCCCACAGGGATTCGGCCTCGCGGGCGCGGAACAGTTGGTGCACGTACCACCACAACAGCCCCAGGATCAGCAGGACTGCCAGTGGCAGGCCAAATTCGGCCGCCAGTTGCAGCGGCAGGTTGTGCGCATGCTCGGCGAATTTCGGGAATGCCGCGGGCGGGGTATGGAACATCGCCTCGATGGAGGCCTGATAGAAGCTGCCCGGTCCGGTCCCCAGCCAGGGGTGCGCCTGGATCGATTGCCACGCGGCCAGCCAGTTGTAGAGACGCTGCCCGTTGGAGCCGGCATCCCCCGCGCGCTCGATGGCCGTGGTCACACCGAAGACATCGAGCAGATCGCCGTAAGTCACCAGCAGCTGTGCCACCACCGAACACAACGCAGCGAGCAGCAACGCACGCCCCAGCCGGCGCGCGCCCTCGTCGCCGCGCAGGCTCACCAGCCCCAGCACCAGAAACGCGGCGGTATACAGCCAGGCACCGCGCGAGGCCGACGCAGCAGCGGCCAGCGCCAGCCAGGCCGCGAGCAGCAACAGGAAGAACCAGCCGACCAGACGCCGCGCATGCAACCAGGCCAGCGAAGCCAGACCGAGGAACAGCAGATTGGCGTAATGATTGGCCTGGCCGACATTGCCGAAGGCCTGCCGGTAAATCTTCTGCATCACCAGCCCGCCAAGATCCCAGCCCAGCAACTGCGCCAGACCGGCCAGCGACTGCAGCAGCGCACAGCCGAACAGGCCCAGTGCCACCGTCAGCATCCAGGATTCGCCGCGCAACTGCGCCCCCAGCAGATAGGCCAGCACGAAGAAGCTCAGATAGGCCGGATAGCCAAGCCCACGGCTGCCCAGGCCCCAGGCCAGACAGGCCAGCCCGAGCAGCAGCGCCAGCCAGGGCGCCACGCCGAGGCGCAGCTCCAGCCCCTCGGGGCGTGCCAGCATGGCTGCCATGAAGGCCAGCACCACACCCAGTGCCGCGGCGAATTCCGCATAGAACACCGTCTGCGGAGCCTGATGCACATTGATCAATGTCGCCCCGGCCAGGCCCAGTCCCAACAGCGCCACTCCGGCGCCAGCAACTCGCGAACCCATGTCTCCCCCGAATGAGGCCACGTCCCCCGCGGCCGGCTTTCAAGCTGCGGGATTCTACGCTGGCGCGCCCGCCCACGGCGCACCCGGCATCCCTGCTGACACCATGCTGTCAGCACCCCCCGCGCATCCTTGCACCCGTCAATCGCTGACCGGTCCGCCCCTCTGGTGGAGCCGCCCCGTTTCCTCACCATTCTTCACGCAAGGAGTCCGACGCATGAACGCAGTCAACTGGTTCGAAATCCCCGTGGCCGACCTGGAACGCGCCAGCGTCTTCTATGGCCGCCTCTATGCCACCGAATTGCAGCGCAACAACGATTTCCCCGGCATGCCCATGGCCATGCTGCCCTATGTGGAACCCGGTGTAGGCGGCTGCCTGGTCAAGATGGACGAGGCCCGCCCGCATGCGGACGGCGTGCGTGTCTATCTGAATGGCGGTGACGATCTGGCAACGATTCTCGAGCGTGTGGTCCCGGCGGGCGGCAAGGTGATCGTGCCCAAAACCCTGATCCACGCCGAAATCGGCTATTTCGCGATCTTCGCCGACACCGAGGGCAACTTGCTCGGGCTGCACTCGATGCACTGATCATCCCGATGGGGTGCCGTCATTCAGCCCCCTTGGCAGGCTCAGAGCCGGAATTCAGGGGACGGACTCGCTCTGGATTCCGGCGTATGTCGGGATGACGCCAACACGCAATCCGCCGCTTTTGATTCCCAGCGCACCCACCGCCACAACCCCGTTCGTGCTGAGGGATCGAAGCATGAACGGGCGCCTTTCCGGCCAAGGAATTCTGGAGACGGGGAAGTAGAAAACCGCCGTCATTCCGGCGAATGCCGGAATGACGCCAATGCGGGCCCCGTTCGCGTCCCCCCGAAAGCAACGGTTCCTGGCCCATAATCCAGCCCCCCCCTGCCAACCGCTCCCCCGCCGCCCCCGAACCGCCACATGCGCCGTGCAGACCGCCTTTTCCGCCTCGTCGAACTGCTGCGCAGTCGTCATTGCGCCACCGGTGCCTGGCTGGCTGAGCAGTTGCAGGTCTCGCTGCGCACGCTGTACCGCGACATCCGCGATCTCAGCCTCTCCGGTGTGCCGATCGAAGGCGAGGCGGGCGTGGGTTACCGTTTGCGCTACCGCATGGATGTGCCGCCGCTGATGTTCGACGCGGAGGAACTCGAAGCCTTGCTGATCGGCACGCGCATGGTGCAGGCGTGGGCGGATGCCGACCTCGCACGCGCGGCCAGCGGTGCCCTGGCCAAGATCCACAACGCCTTGCCCGAGGCACGCAAACGTGAAGCGCGGCTCGCACGGATCTTCGTGCCACCAGCCAATACCGCGCCGGCCTGGCTCGGCCCGCTGCGCGAAGCGATCCGTGCGCGGCACATCGTTCATCTGGATTACAGCGACGCCGCCGGGGCGCGCAGCCAACGCAGCGTCTGGCCCCTGGGCCTGTTCTTCTGGGGCGCGGCCTGGACGCTGATCGGCTGGTGCCAGTTACGTGACGATTTCCGCCACTTCCGTCTGGACCGTATGCTGACGCTGGATGTCGGCGACGAATCCTTCCCCGACCAGCCGGGCCGCCGTCTGGACGACTTCTTCGATCAGCTCGAGCGCCGCGAAAGCATCCGCATCACGCGGGATTGAGGTCTTTGCCCGCATGTTGCGCCAGCGCCCAGGCCACATGCTCGCGCACCAGTGCCGAGGGGTGGTCGGCCCGGCTGCGCAGCGCGGCGAGCACCGCTGGCGTGGTGGGCGCATTGCCCAGGCCGGTGGCAAGATTGCGTAGCCAGCGCTCGTGACCGATACGGTAGATCGGCGAACCGGCCAGACGCGCGTTGAAATCTTCCTCACTCCAGGCGAAGAGTTCGACCAGCGTGGCGCGGTCCAGCCCGTTGCGCACGGCGAAGTCCAGCTCGCGCGTGGGGCGTGCGAAGCGATTCCAGGGGCAGACCGTCTGGCAGTCGTCGCAGCCATATACACGGTTGCCGATGGCTGCGCGGAACGCCTCGGGAATCGCACCGGCGTGCTCGATGGTGAGATAAGAGATGCAGCGGCGGGCATCGAGCCGGTAGGGCGCGACGATGGCACGCGTGGGGCAGGCTTCGATACAGGCGCTGCAGCGGCCGCAATGATCGATCTGCGGCGCATCCGGCGGCAACGCGAGGTCGACGTAGATCTCGCCCAGAAAGAAGGTGGAGCCTGCCTCGCGGCTGAGCAGCAGGGTGTGCTTGCCGCGCCAGCCCAGACCGGCACCGGCCCCCAGCGCACCTTCCATCACCGGCGCGGAATCGACGAACACACGATGGCCGAGAGGGCCGACGGCGTCGGCGATGCGGTCCGCCAGCTTCTGCAGCCGCGCACGCAGCACCTTGTGGTAATCGCGGCCCCAGGCGTAGCGCGACACCACGGCGCGCTCGGGGCGGGAGAAATCGGCACGCGCAGCCGTCATGTCCGGCTCCGGCCAGTAATCCAGACGCGCGCAGACCACGCTGAGCGTGCCGGGCACGAGTTCCGCCGGCCGGGCGCGCTTCATGCCATGGCGGGCCATATAATCCATGTCGCCGTGAAATCCGGCCGTCAGCCAATCCGCCAGCCCCGCCTCAGCGCCCGGCAGTTCGATGCCGGCGATCGCCACGGCGCCCAGCCCCAGTTCCCCGCCCCAGGCGCGGATCTGCCGGACCAGTTCCTGCGTATCGAGAGAATCCGTCGAATGCCCGCTCATGAAACTTCAGCGCTCACCAGCCATCTGTGCAACGAGGCCGCCACCGAGGCCTGCGGTGCGGCGTTGGCCGCAGCCCTGCAGCCGGGGCTGGTGATCTGGCTGGAAGGCGACCTTGGCGCGGGCAAAACCACCCTCACCCGCGGTCTGCTGCGCGCGCTGGGGCACCAGGGCAGCGTAAAAAGCCCGACCTACACCTTGCTCGAAGTTTATGCAGTTTCTAGAATGTCGCTGTATCACTTTGATTTCTATCGGTTCGCGCATCCAGATGAGTTTCTCGAATCCGGCCTTGAAGAGTATTTCGGCACACCGGCCGTCTGCCTTGTGGAATGGGCGGACAAAGCTGCACCGCATGTGCCGCAGCCGGACCTGCTGGTGCGGCTCGCCGTGGCAGGTGAAGGCCGCAGCGTCAGCATCGAGGCTCGCAGCCCACGGGGGCAGGCATGTCTGAGCAGCATCGGCCCGATCTGAACCGCCGCCGTCTGCTGCAGGCCGGTGGCGCGGTCATGTGTCTGCTGGTCACGCCGGTAGGCCTGGTCCAGGCTGCCACGCGCATCCTTGCGGTGCGCGTATGGCCCGCGCAGGACTATACCCGGATCACCCTCGAAGGCGCGGCCGACCTGAAATACAGCCACCAGATCGTGAAGGATCCGGAACGCCTCGTCGTCGACCTCGAAGGCGTCGAATTCAACAGCGTACTGCAGAGCATTCCGGGCAAGATCTCGGAGTCGGACCCCTACATCAAGCTCATCCGCGCCGGCCGCAACCGCCCGGGCATTATCCGTATCGTGGTGGAACTGAAGAGCGAGATCAAACCCCAGGTGTTTTCGCTGCCACCGGCCGGTGATTACGGCCACCGCCTGGTGCTGGACCTCTACCCCACCGAGGAACGCGACCCGCTGCTGGCCTTGATCGAAAAACGCAGCCCCGAGGAAGCCGCCCGGGGCGCATCCGGCGAGGATGAACTGGCACGCCTGGCGAAGGAACGCGGCCAGACCCAGACAGTCACGGCCCAGGCCGACCCGGCCAACCGCAAGACCGGGCGTGGAGACAAATCCACCCCGCTACGTCTCATCACCATCGCCATCGATCCTGGCCACGGCGGCGAGGATCCCGGCGCGGTCGGCCCACGTGGCACCTACGAGAAGAACATCACGCTGGCCATCGGCAAGCTGCTCAAGGCACGCATCGATGCCGAACCCGGCATGCGCGCGATGCTCACGCGCGATGCGGATTTCTTCGTCCCGCTGGCCCAGCGGGTGGATAAGGCGCGCCGCGTACAGGCAGACCTCTTTGTCTCCATCCATGCCGACGCCTTCACGCGTCCCTCGGCCCGAGGCAGCTCGGTATTCGTACTCTCGGAGCGCGGCGCCACCAGTACCGCCGCGCGCCTGCTGGCGCAAAAGGAAAACGCAGCCGACCTGATCGGCGGCGTAAACATCAACGTCAAAGACAACCATCTCGCGCGCACCCTGCTCGATCTCTCGCAGACCGCCACCCTCAACGACAGCCTGAAGGTCGCGCAGGCAGTGCTCGGCGAGCTGGGCAACATCAACCAGTTGCACAAGACACAGGTGGAACAAGCCGGCTTCGCCGTGCTGAAGGCGCCGGACATTCCCTCGCTGCTGGTCGAGACCGCCTTCATTTCCAATCCGGAAGAAGAAAAACGTCTCAACAATCCGGCCTTCCAGAAGGAAATGGCCGAAGCCTTGCTGCGCGGCATTAAGCTGTACTTCGCGAAGAATCCACCGCTCTCGAGCGGCCGCGTGATCGCGCTGAACTGACGCTTACCACGAGGCCACCTGCACCGCCTCCGTCGGCGGCCGACCATCCTCATGCGGGATGGGTAGGCACTTAACCCGCCCCGCTCCAGGGTCGCCCTGGTTTCATGAAGCCTGCCAGGCTTCCTGCCCTCTGACAGCCCCACAGCACGAACACCGGAATCCCGGTCAGCACCTCCGGAGTGACGCACATCGTCACTGCACTGGCAGGTCGCGTCACCTGCTGCGTGCCGGTTTCGCGCCAACCCGGCTTGGCGCGCGGCTTTCCATCGCGGGAAGGGACTGGCATAGCGCTTGCGGCGTCTGCTGCTGTCACAGGACCGAAGCCACCATGAATTTCAGGCCACACAAAGCCGTACTCGAAAAATTCGAACAAGATGCCGAACGCACCCCGGAGCGCTACCGCCTGCATCTGGCGCTGCTGGCCTTGCTGGGGTACGTCTATCCGCTGGGACTGGTGCTGTGCGTACTGGTCGGCTCCTCCTGGGGTAGTGGATACCTGCTTGATGGCGGCGCACTTCCTGCCCTGATGTTGCTGACCCCCGCAGGCGTGGCGTTGGCCTTGCTGGCAAGACTGCTGACCCGTGCGGTTCCCCCTGGGCAGGGCCAGCCTCTCACGGCCACACAGGCACCCAAGCTGTTCGCCATGATCGACAAGATCCAGATCCGGCTGAAAACGCCGGCGTTCGCAAACATCTTGCTCGACGACAGCCTCACGCTGTCCATCCATCAGTTGCCGCGTTTCGGCATCCCAGGCCTCGGACGGGCGGAGCTGAGCGCCGGCCTGCCATTGATGCAGGTGCTCTCGCGCAAGGAGTTCGCCGCCCTGCTCGCTCACGAGCATGCACGCCTGGCCAATACCGAAGACGCGTTCGCGGTCTGGATCCACCGCCTGCGCAGCCACTGGCTGGCATTGCACGCACAGTACGCGCAACGCAAAACATTGCTGGATCTACCCTACGCGTACTTCCTGCGGGCTTACGTGCCACGCTTCGCTTCAGCCGGCCTGCCGATCGTTTGCCAGCTGGCCCTGGCCGCAGACCGGGCAGCCACCGAGATCGTGGGCGCCCAGACCGTTGCCGACGCCCTGATCGCCGACCATGTCCGCAGTCGCTTCATCAGCCAGCGCTTCTGGAAGGAGCTGTGGGCACGCGCGGATCAGCAGCCTGCGCCAGCCTATCTGCCGCATGGGTCCATGCGGACTGCGCTGCACGCCGGACTCACGCGCGCCGAAGCCCAGATCTGGCTGGAAGAAGCCCTGCGCACGCAGACCGATCTGGAGGCCGAAGCACCCTGCTTGCAAGACCGTCTGCTGGCGCTGGACTGCCCACCCGAGTTGCCGCTGGATGCCACGCACAGCGCGGCACAAGCCTTGTTCGGCGAACATCTGCCCGCACTGCAGCGCAGGTTTGACCAACAATGGCTGGCGGACAATGAACTGGCCTGGCGCGCACGCTTCCATGAAGTCAGCAGTGCGCACGAAATCACCCGCCGCCTGGACGAGCGTGATCACAGCCTGCTCGGCCCTGACGAACTGGAGCACTATGCCCAGGCGCTCATCACTGTGGGCCGGCAGGCCGAAGCCGCCCCCTTGCTCTGCCGTGCCGCCGACCACCCTCACGGCAGCGCCCGGGCGGCATTCCAGGCGGCCCGCCTGCTGCAAGCCCGGAATGACGAGACGGCGATCCGCTACCTTGAACTGGCCATGGATCGCGATGCGCAGTTGATCGAAAACGCCACCATCGAAGCGGCGCACTTCTACGAAGCGCGCGGTGATAGCGAACGGGCTGGCTACTACTGGGATCGCCTGGCTCGCAGACACGCCGCCTAGGCGACTCTTCCCCGGGCATGGCATGCAGTGCAATGCGGGCCAGCCGGGCATAATCGCCATTTTGCCTAGCCGGAGATCCCGATGAGCCAGCCCTTCCCTGCCGAACTCGTATTCCCTGCGCCCGCCGTCATCAGTCTGCCGGTCGCGGGCAGTGACGCCCGCTTTCCGGTGCGCCGCGTCTACTGCGTAGGCCGGAACTACCTCGACCACATCCGCGAGATGGGCAATGACGAACGCCAGCCGCCGGTGTTCTTCAGCAAGCCGCGCGACGCCGTGGCCGCCAACCACAGCCGCATCCCCTACGCGCAAGCCACCAGCGATTTGCACTATGAACTGGAGCTGGCCGTGGGCCTGCACTCAGGCGGCCAGGACATCCCGCCCGAAACCGCCCTGACCCACGTCTTCGGCTATGCCGTAGCGCTGGACATGACCCGCCGCGATCTGCAACGTGCACTCTCGGCCAAGGGATCGCCCTGGGATGTGGCCAAGGGCTTCGACAACTCCTGCCCCTGCGCCGCCATCCACCCGGCCAGCACGGTCGGACATCCGTCCTCCGGCAACCTCGAACTGCGCGTCAATGACGAGATCCGCCAGAAAGCCGATCTCGCCCAGATGATCTGGGACGTACCGAACATCATCGCCTACCTCTCGCGCTATTTCACGCTGGCAGCCGGCGACCTGATTCTCACCGGCACGCCGGCCGGCGTTGGCCCGGTGAAGGCCGGCGACCGCCTGGAAGGCCGAATCGACGGTCTGGAAACCTTGTACATCGACATCGTCTGAAAGCAGTTAGGATCGGCTGGCGCACACGCCCTACCGCTCACGCCATCTCGAACATCTGCCCGAACCGGAAAGGAGACACGCCCATGACGCTCTGGATTCTCGGCGCCATCGCGCTGGCCATCGCTTGCTACATCGTCATGCTCTACAACGGCCTGGTCACGCTCAAACATGGCGTGGCACGTGCTTGGGCGAACATCGACGTACTGCTCAAGCAACGCCACGACGAGCTGCCCAAGCTCGTCGAGGTCTGCCGCCAGCATCAACAGTTCGAACAAGCGACACTGGAACGCGTGATCGCCGCGCGGGCCGGCGTGGCCAGCGCCCGCGAGCAACATGACATCGGTGCACTCGGTGAAGCCGAGGATGCCCTGCGCGCCGGGCTGGGGCGCTTGTTCGCCGTGGCCGAGGCCTACCCCGAACTGCGCACGAGTGAGCACTTCATGCAGTTGCAGGGCCGCATCACCGGTCTGGAAAATGCCATTGCCGACCGCCGCGAGCTTTACAACGAGGCCGTAAACCTCAACAACGTGCGCGTCGAGCAGTTTCCGGACAACTTCATCGCGCGAGGATTCGGCTTCGACGAGCAACCTCTGCTGAAATTCGCCAACAGCGAAAAACGCGACGTGGACATGCGCAAGCTGTTCCAGGCCTGAAAGAGACGCCCGCCCGCCTCCCTCATGCGTTTTTCCATCCGTACCTTCGCCGACGGGCACTGGCTCCTGCTCGCACTGCTCGGCCGTCTGCCACGCTTGCGTCTGCCACGCTTGCGTCTGCCGCTCATGCTCTTCGCACTGGCATGCATCTCGGGCATCACGCTGGTTCAAGTATTCGGAGATCGGACGCCACCGCCCTGGCTGTTCAGCCTGATGGCAGCCATTGGCGTGCTGTTGCTGTGGGTGCGTGCCTATCGCCGCTATCGCCTGATCGCCGATACCCCGCATGCCCCCATCGCAGCCACGCCTCAGGGCTTCGCGGCCATCAGTGGCATTGGCCGAGTGCCACCGGAAGAGCTGCCGCTACGCTCACCGCTGCATTACCTCCCCTGCCTGTGGTATCGCGTCAAACACGAGAAAAAGGACGACGGCAACAACTGGCAGACGGAGCACGAGGAATGCAGCGATGCGCCGTTCTATCTGGAGGATGTGGATGGACAGCGTTGCCGCATCGATCCGGAAGGCGCCCGTGTGGAGGCCCTGCTCTGCGACGAGGTCGTCGACGGCGACAAGCGCACGACTCAGTGGTTGCTGATCCCCGGCACCCCCATTCATGCCGTCGGTCACTTCAGCAGCCGCAACCCCGGCGTGGATCGCCCGCCGCTACGTGTGGAAGTCCGCGACCGGTTGGCGGAATGGAAGGCCAGCGGCCATACGCAGCGCTTCGATCTGGACGGCAACGGAGAGCTGGATCTGCAGGAATGGGAACTGGCCCGAGCAGCAGCATTACGCGAAACCCATCGGGAGCGTGCAGCCTCCAGCAGCCAGCCCGACGAGCATCACCTGTGTGCGCCCAGAGACGGCCGCCCCTTCTTCATCGCGGACCATCCACCGGCCCGTTTCGTGAAGCGCCTGAAGGGGCAGGCAGCTGGCTGGTGCATCATTTTCCTCATCCTGATGGTGTTCACCGGCTGGCTTTATACCGGTGGCGCCAGCTGGTAAGCACAGACGAGCCATCGCAGGGGCATGGCATGCACCTACGTATCCGACCAGACGATCTCGCGCAGAGCCAGCAAAATGCCCGAGAAAAACAGGAACCAGACGAGCAACCTGCGGAACTGCTCATCAGACAGGCGCCGGAAGACCGCCATGCCCAGCTGTGAAGAGATCAGCGTCGCCGGCAAAGCAATTGCGATCAACAGGAGGGTCTCCTGCGAATAGTGCCCACGCCAGGCAAAGAGGGCGACCGCGAACGCCAGGATCGTCACGTTGTAGGGGCGCAGCACGGCACTGATTTCGAGCTTGCTCCAGGGCTGCATCGCACACCACATCATCGGAAATGCGCCGGAAAGCGAAGCGGCGCCCCCGAGTACGCCTCCCAGAAAACCGACGAACGCATCCATTGCCGGTATCGGACGCTCGATTGTCGGGAGTGCCCGACGCAAGGCGAAGAAAGCGCCGTAGAGCAACATGAGCCCCGCGATCGCGAGCTTCAGCACCGTCGTGCTGACAAGGCTCAGCACCATCGTCCCAAGCGGAATGCCGACAAGTGCAGGCAGCAGGAAGCGGGGTAGATTCCGGACTCCTCGCTCCAGATCACGCCGAATCAGCCACAGGCTCTGAACACCGCTCACGACAGACATGACTGCCGCGATGGCTACTGCCTGACTCGCAGGCATTACCTGGAGCCAGATGCCGAGCGACAGCAGTGCCGTACCAAACCCGGCGAGTCCATTGATGAAGCCCCCGGCAATCGCGCCAGCCAACAGGGCAAGGATCAGTTCTGATGACACGATGACATCCTCCGGGCTGGCTTGAAGGTGTGCTTTCCCAGCGCCATGCGGGCCTAAGCCGGCACAGGGTTACAAACAACCGCCAAGCTTGGCATTTTGCTTCGTGCAGCCAGTGCATGGACCCGAACTGATGGCCGGACGGCTCAGAAAACCCGACGCGCAAAGCATCGACAGGGTGGCGCGAGCGTTGCAACCAGCAACCAGCGAAGCGCTTGCCGTTGAATGCCGGCAGTTCTGGTGGCCACAAAGAAAAAGCCCCGCAGCAACAGCATGCGGGGCTTCCGGAGCGGAACAGAAGAGGTATCAGTCGCGGATACGGCGGCGTGCGATGAAACCCATCATGGCCAGACCAGCAAGCATCATGGCGTAGGTGGAAGCTTCGGGCACAGGGCTAACGGCAGCCAGCGTGGTACCCAGCTTCAGGCCGCTGACGGTCACGGAATCACCCGCATCCAGATTGGCCGAACGCAGGCCCAGGGTGCTGATCGAGGACAAGCCGGAATTCCCCGTGGCCGTCGTGCTGCCGACCAGGTTGTTGGCTGCGTCGTAGAAGGACACGGTCAGGCTGTTATAGGTGGTGCTGCCGCCGGTCTTGGAGAGCTGGGCTACCAGGGTGAAGGGTGTAGTCGCTGCTGCTGCTGGCCGAAGTGATGTCGCTGCCGGAAACCGCAGATCCGGCAACACCACTGAGGCGGGCAAAGATATCGTTGCTGCCGGAAAGATCGGATTTGATACCGAAGTTCGGCACATTGGTGTGGTCGGCATTGCTCGAGCCACTGTCAAACCACAACGAGACGAAATCGTTGGCGCTCAGCTGGCTACCGGCCGCCACCGTGAAGGTCAGGCTGACAAACAGGTTGTCGCCGGAATACGGCGCCGTAAGGCTCGTGACTCCAACGGAGTTCTGGGTACCGGTGAGCGTCGTATCGCTCCAGGTGCCAGCAAGGGTAAGTTGGCTAGCCTGGGCGACAACCGAACCGACCAAGAAAACCAAGGCGAGCGCTGCTTTCTTCAAGAACATGATTTCGCTCCAACTGTCAGGGTGAGCGCAGTCTATTCAGATGCCGTCAAAATCGCTGCGGAATAGTTCGCACTGAATCGATAATTTTTTTGATCAATCCATAAATTTCACAGAACGGCCGCGTGGATATGCATCTGCACGGAAAGACGGCCCAGATCCAGCTCCGGATTCCGTGCCTGAGCGGCAAACTCCCCTAAAATGCCGGCCTTGCTCCGTAGCCACCCAGCCATGCTCCGCCTCACCGAACTCAAGCTCCCCCTCGACCATCCCGAAGAAACCCTGCATGCCGCAATCCTGGCACGCCTCGGCATTGCCGGAGATGAACTGCTGCGCTACACGGTCTTCAAGCGCAGCCCGGATGCGCGTCGCAAAAGTGCGATCCAGTTCATCTACTCGGTGGATGTGGAGGTACGCGATGAGGCCTCGCTGCTTGCACGCTGCCAGGGGCAGGCACACATCGGCCCCAGCCCGGACATGGCCTATCGCCTTGTCGCCCGCGCGCGGCTTGGGCTTGCCGAGCGGCCGGTGGTGGTCGGTTTCGGCCCCTGCGGGATACTGGCCGCACTGGTGCTGGCGCAGATGGGCTTCCGCCCCATCGTGCTGGAACGCGGCAAGGCCGTGCGCGAACGCACGCAGGATACCTGGGGGCTTTGGCGCAAGCAGATGCTGAATCCGGAATCCAATGTGCAGTTCGGCGAGGGCGGCGCAGGCACATTCTCCGACGGCAAGCTCTTCAGCCAGATCAAGGATCCACGCTTCCTCACGCGCAAGGTGCTGGAAGAATTCGTCAAGGCGGGGGCTCCCGAGGAAATCTTGTGGATCAACCGGCCACACATCGGCACCTTCCGGCTGGTCGGCATGGTGGAGAAGATGCGTGCCGAAATCATCGCGCTGGGCGGCGAGATCCGCTTCCAGAGCAAGGTGGACGACATCCTGATCGACAACGGCCAGGTGGTCGGCATCAAGGTCGGGGAGGAAACCATCGCCACGCGCCACGTGATCCTCGCAGTCGGCCACAGCGCGCGCGACACCTTCCAGCTCGTACACACGCTCGGCATCTATGTCGAACCCAAACCCTTCGCCATCGGCTTCCGCATCGAGCACCCACAGAGCCTGATCGATGAATGCCGCTACGGCCCCTTTGCCGGCCACGAATTGCTGGGTGCGGCAGACTACAAGCTCGTCTATCACGCAAAGAATGGCCGTGCTGTCTATTCCTTCTGCATGTGCCCGGGTGGCACCGTGGTGGCGGCCACTTCCGAGGAGGGCCGTGTGGTCACCAACGGCATGAGCCAGTACTCACGCAACGAACGCAATGCCAATGCCGGCCTGGTGGTCAACGTCAATCCAGAGGATTTCGGCGCCACGGCGGACAACCCGCTCGCCGGCATCGATTTCCAGCGTCACTGGGAATCCCGCGCCTTCGAGCTGGGCGGGCGCAACTATTTCGCACCGGCACAGCGTGTCGGCGATTTCCTGGCCCGGCGAGCCTCGACCCGCCTTGGCTCCGTCGAACCCAGCTACAAGCCCGGGGTGACACCGACCGATCTTTCCACCGCCCTGCCCGACTACGTCATCAAGGCGATGCGTGAAGCCATTCCTCAGATGGCCAAGCAGATCCGTGGCTACGATCTGCCGGACGCCGTGCTCACCGGAGTGGAAACACGCACCTCCTCGCCGATCCGCATCAGGCGCGGGCCGGACTATCAAAGCCTCAACACGCGCGGCCTCTATCCGGGTGGTGAAGGTGCAGGCTACGCCGGCGGCATCATGTCGGCAGCCGTCGACGGCATCGAGCTGGCCGAAGCCGTAGCACTCAACATGGCGGAATCATCCCGGTGAACGATCTGATCCATTGGGAAGAACACGGCGCGGCACGCAGCGCACGCTGGCTCAGCGAATCCGGGCAGCCCCCCGCGCAGGCCATACAGCTTGCCGACGACAGTCTGCGCGCCAGCACCACCTGGCAGCTCGCCAGCGAAGGCACGGGCCTGCTCTGGCGAGGCGACTGGCAGAACGCGCGCAACCTGCTGCAAGCCATGACACGCCGTGCCGATCACCAACCCCGCAAACAAGCGAAGACGCCACTAGAAGCCTTCAATCTGCATCGCGCGGCTCAAGCAAGGCGGGCACAGACATTGGGGCGCCTGCTGATCGAGGTCGCCCCCGGCCATGTGATCCCGTTGCGCCGTGCGCAGGATTTCGCACAAGCGGGGCTGGAAGCCTGGGGCGAAGCCAGCGAGCCCTATATCGTCAGCCTGCGTGAACTGCTGGGCGCGATCAGCGCGCATGAATGGCGCAAGAAAAGCGTCTTCGTGCCTGCACTGGGCGCACAGATCCACCCGCACTACGGAGTGTTCTCGCCAGTACGCGGTGAATATCTCGATCTCGTGGCCCAGGCGCCACTGCCCGCTGCCCGCCTCGCTTTCGATATCGGCACCGGCACTGGCGTGATCGCGGCCCTGCTCGCCCGGCGTGGCATTCAAAAGGTGGTCGCCACCGATCTGGCGCCACGTGCGCTGGCCTGCGCAGCAAGCAATATCAGCCGGCTCGGTCTGGATGCACGTGTCGAGCTGCAACAGACGGATCTCTTTCCTGCTGGCAGGGCCGGGCTGATCGTATGCAATCCGCCCTGGCTGCCGGCACAACCCGGTAGCAGCGTGGAAACTGCCGTATACGATCCGGAAAGCCGCATGCTGCGCGGTTTCCTGCAAGGCCTGCCGGCGCATCTGGAAAACGATGGAGAGGGCTGGCTGATCCTCTCGGATCTGGCCGAGCATCTCGGCTTGCGCACGCTCGGAGAACTCCAGCAGCATTTCAGCGACGCCGGCCTGCGGGTGCTGGAGCGACACAGCATCCGCCCCCGTCATCGGCGCGTCCAGGATGCCAGCGATCCGCTGCACGCTGCGCGCATGGCAGAAATCACCTCGCTGTGGCGTCTCGCCTGCCGCTGATCCGGGAACTCCAGCCGCTGGCTCCTGTCCTTGTCAGGCAGCATCCTACAAAGCTACTTCCGTTTTACTTGACATGAGCGCACTCATGCAGGAGGAGCTGGCTTCAAGATCGCCTTTTTTCAACAAGTACAGGAGACATTCGATGAATCTGCGCAAACTCGCCCTGATTCGATGAATCTGCGCAAACTCGCCCTGAGCACTGCACTGGCCATGTCCGTGGCCGGCCTGGCCCATGCGGCCGAACCGCTGAAGCTGGAGTTCAAGAACGGTGACCCGTTCTCTGCGGCTTTCAAGGCGCTACCCGAAGAGGCCTCCAAACCACTGCTGACCGTGACCGGCGGCAAGCCGGCCATTGCCGATGGCGCACTCGTGCTGCCCGGCGCGCGCTTCACCATCGGGGCCGTGCCAGGCGCTGATGGCAAGATCCCCGAGAGTACGGGCAGTGGCCGACCTGCCGGGGTGCTGGATTTCTCCAAACCCTACAAAATCACCGTGCGCATCGCGGAAGCCACCACCAAGACAGCCGGCAAGGACAGCTTCTACATCTATGTGAACAACAGCACCTCCCGCCAAGCGGACAGCCCGCTGGGTCGCGGTTCGCAACTCGTACGCGTCGGCGTGGGCGAACTCAAGGCCGGAGACAATGTATTCACTGGTAGCCTGGGGGATGCCACCTCCTTCGTGCAAATCCGCACCGAGTCCGGCGCCGAGGTAAAGATCGAAGCAATCACCATCGAGCAGGAGTAAGGCAGGGCCAGCGCCCGCCCGCAGGGTGGACCGCTGATCTGGCAACGCAAGGCCCCTGCACTCCCGCTGTGTGGGGTCGCGGCCCCCGAGGGGGTGGGCCGCCCGGCGGCAAAAAAAGCCCGGCTCATTGAGCCGGGCTTTTTGCTGTCAGGACGACGGATCAGAAGGACGTGACGTCGCTCTTGCTCACATCACAGTACTGGGTATTCCAGAACTCACCGTATTTCTCGGTAGAGCCCGATCCTTTCTGGATGCCCTTCCACTCTTCGCAGACCGTCGGCGAGCCAGACTTGTAGCCCTTGATCTGCAGGTTGCGGATGGTCGCCTTGTCGCCATAGTTGCGGTTCACACCCAAGATGGAACCGATCTTGGCGTCGATCTTCGCCCCGTCGATCACGAAGTAGCGAGGCCCGCTATTGCTGGTGCAGTCACCGCAGGAGCGCGACAGCTTGCCGTGTTCGCCCAAGGCGGTGAAACCGTTGGTGACCTTCACCGTGGCGCGCACGCCGTTGTTCTGGAAGATCTTGTCCGGTTTGCCGCCGACACCACTGCTGGCACTGTTATAGGCCGAACCACCCTTGATGTGCATCGTCACGTCGGTGTACTTGACCGACGGGATTGAGGCTGCATCCTCGCAGATGTCTTCCCAGACCACGTTTTCCAGCACGCAATTGCCGCCCACGCAGTGGATGCCATCCGATCCGCCGTTGGCTGCGATGCGCATGTTCTTCACGGTGGCGTTGTTCAGGGTGAACACCGCAGGCTGGCCTTCATCGTCCCCCTTGCAGGACAGGCCCACCGTCTTGCCGCCGCAATCCACGGTCTCATTGGTGAAACTGGCCCCAGCCACACACTTGCTGCTGCCCGAACCGGAGGACGAGCTGCTGCTCGACGAAGAGGACGATTGGCTGCTGGAACTGCTGGAGGAAGCACTGCTGCTGGTGCTCGAACCCGAATACGAGCACCAGCGGGTACCACTGATCGAGTTCGACGGGAACAACGAGGCCTGGCATGTAAACGAGCCCGTCAGCGTCGCATACACAAACGTACCTGACTTGCCGAAAGCCACCGAGCGGGTTCCGCTCATGCTGCAAGTCTCACCTTCCTTGACACACTTGGTATAGCCACTGGGATAGTCGGTCGCTGCATGTACGCCTGCCGACATCGCCAGGGCCAGGAGGCCCATCACGATTTTGCTGCGCATCTGTCTTCTCCTCTGCCATATGATTGGTCACTCCGAGCGGAACCTTGGCTGTCCCGGCACAGAGGGCTGGCGGCCTGGAAAGCCGCGATTCAGCGCGGGCGGATTCTCCCGATTGGCGGAAGACGGTCAAGCCGCCGCCTTTTCGTCCCTATAAGACAGATGGATCGGATTTACACAAGGGTTTACCCCCAACAAAAAAGGACAATCGGCGCGTCGCGAGCGCACTGTGATCGAAAGATTTCAGATCAATGACAAAGGGATTTCAGGAACACAGAATTGCCAAGCATTTGCATTCGGACCGGCTCGCAGCACAAAACATGAGGCGCACAGCAAAGGCGGTTTGCCGGAATCCGGCCTGGCAGGCTCAACAAGCAATCCGGCATATACAAATAAAAACATTCAATAAATGCATAAGCCGCACTTTTATCTCTCTTGAGATTTCTTAACCTTTTGGTGTACGCAAAAACGCCCTCAACCCCTTCTGCGTATTGAGATGGATGGGCTTGCCGTTAGAATCCAGCCTGTTTCCCACGCAGTCACCGCCGATGTCCCAAACCCGCATCTGCCTCGTCCGCCACGGCGAGACGCCCTGGAACGCCGAGCGTCGCCTCCAGGGGCACGAAAACATTCCCCTCAATGCCACTGGCCGCCAGCAGGCCGAAGCTGCCGCACAGGCACTCAGGCAATGGCAGTTCGACGCCATCGTCAGTTCTGATCTGGATCGCGCTCATGAAACCGCCAGCATCATCGCCAGCCGACAGTCCGCCGCCGTACGGTTCGATCCCCGTCTGCGCGAGCGCCATTTCGGCCTGATGCAGGGTCTTACGCGGGATGAGGCCGAACAGCGCCATCCCGGCCTGTATGCCCTGCTGCGCAACCTGGAGCCGGACAGCGTGCCGGCAGGCGGTGGCGAATCGCTGCTCGTATTCCACGCCCGTGTACGGGAAGCGCTGGAAACCCTGGCAAGGATGCATGTCGGCCAGACCCTTCTGGTCGTCAGCCATGGTGGCTGCCTGGACGCGATCTACCGCATGGTCACGGGGATTCCTCTGAGCAAACCGCGCGACTTCCCCCTGGGCAATGCCACGCTGAACTGGATCGAGCACGAAGCCGGCCGCTGGCAACTGCTTTCCTGGGATGAACGAAGCCACCTTCGCGGCAGCCGCGACGAGATCACCCTCTAGCGCTGCGAATCATGTTCCGTCGCCTGCGCATCCTGATCCTGCTGCTGATCCTCGCGACTGTCGCTACCACGGCATGGCGCACTGAGCGCCATTTGCGCAGCTGGCGCAGCACGCTGCATGTGGCAGTCTTCGCGCTCAACGCGGACGGCAGCACTGCCGCTAGAGATGAAGTCCACCGGCTGGAAAAAACACAGCTTGCGCCGATCGCCGATTACATCGCAGCCCAGGCTGCCGCGCACGGCATGGACCTCACGCTGCCGGTACGCATCGAAACCGGCCCCGAGATCACGACGCTGCCTCCTGAGCAGCCGGCCAGTGGCGGCATGCTCGCCGCCATCCGCTGGTCGCTCGCGATACGCTACTGGGCTTGGCGCCACACGCCGGAAACCTCCATCCGGCCAGACCTGCGCCTCTATCTGCTCTATCACGATCCTGAGCGCAATCCGCGCGTGCCTGATTCTGCCGGCCTCGCCAAGGGAGGCATTGCACTCGCTCACGTCTTCGCCGGTCGGGAGATGGCCGGCAGCAACCTGGTCGTTGCCACGCACGAACTGCTCCACACGCTGGGCGCCACCGACAAATACGATCCGGCCACCAACCTGGCCCTTCATCCGGAAGGCTACGCCGAGCCCTGGCGCAAACCCCGCCTGCCGCAAACACAGGCCGAGATCATGGCCGGCCGCATTCCACTACGTGGCGATACGGCGCGGATTCCCGCCAGCCTCGCGGAAACCGTGATCGGCCCGGCCACCGCCCGCGAGATCGGCTGGAGTACGGACACGCATTGACGCGCGCCCGGCCGCCGCTCGCCGTGGCGCGCGGGGCAAGGATTTTGTGATAGGCTCTGCCCCCTTTCCCGCCCTGCCGCCGGGCTTGGAGCGGGAGCCGGGCCGCCATAGTTCAATGGATAGAACGGCCGCCTCCTAAGCGGCAGATACAGGTTCGATTCCTGTTGGTGGTACCAGCCGCCCGGCATCCTCCCGAGCGCCTGCACATGCCAGCCCTGCGCCCCGAAGCCCTCGCCGAACATCTCTCCCGCCCACTTTCACCGCTGTACGTGGTGCATGGCGACGAACCCCTGCTGGTGCTCGAAGCGGCGGATGCCATCCGCGCTGCGGCACGTGCCCAGGGCGTGACAGAACGCGAAGTGCTCGTCACCCACCAGTATTTCCGCTGGGATGAGTTCGGTCTCGCCTCGGGCGCCCTTTCTCTGTTCGGCGACCGTAGCCTGGTCGACCTGCGCATTCCCAACGGCAAACCCGGCAAGCAAGGCGGCGAGGCCCTCACACGATTCGCACGCGAGCTTGACCCACAAGGCGATAGCCTGACGCTCATCACGTTGCCGCTGCTGGACTGGGCTACGCGCAAGACCGCCTGGTTCACGGCGCTATCGGAAGCAGGCTTCGTGATCGAATGCAACGCGCCGGAGCTGGCCCGCCTGCCGGACTGGATCGCCCAGCGTCTGGCGCGCCAGCAGCAGCATGCACCGCGCGAGGCGCTGGAATTCATCGCCGGCCACGTGGAAGGCAATCTGCTCGCCGCACACCAAGAGATCCAGAAGCTCGGCCTGCTCCACGAGCCGGGCGAACTCAGCCTCGCCCAGGTGGAAGATGCCGTATTGCATGTGGCGCGTTACGACACCGAAAAACTGCGTGCGGCCCTGCTCGAAGGCGACGCCCCGCGCTGCGCGCGCCTGCTCGAAGGCCTCAAGGGCGAAGGTGCCGCGCCGCCACTGGTGCTCTGGGCCATGAGCAACGAAATCCGCACGCTCGCCAATGTGCGCGGCGCCATGGATGGTGGCCAGAGCGTAGACGCCGCGCTGAAAACAGAGCGCGTATTCGGCCCGCACCAGGGCCCCTGCAAGCGCGCAGCACAGCGGCTCAAGGCTGGTGGCCTGCGCGCCGCCCTGCTGCATGCGGCCCGTATCGACCGCATAATCAAAGGCCTGGAGCGGGGCGACGTATGGGATGAATTCCTGCAGTTGAGCCTGCGTTTGCGGCTGCGCTGAATCCGGTCTTCAGGCCAGACAGGCCTTGAACGCCTCCTGCAGCTCGGCCTCCGGCAAATCGCGCCCGATCAGCACGATGCGGCTGTTCCGGTTTTCCCCGTTTTCCCAGATTCGCCCGTAGTCGAACCCGGCAATGCGGTGCACGCCCTGGAAGATCAGCCGTCGAGGCTCGCCCGCCACGGCCAGGATGCCTTTGTAACGCAGCAGATCGTGGCCATGCGCTTCAATGAGCCGATCCACGAAGCCGGAGACGGCATCCAGATCGACCTGGTTTTCCGCCTCCAGCAGTAGCGAGCCGATACTGTCATCCCAGGAGCGTTGCGGTTTTTTCGACAGCCCCCCGGCAACGCTGCCACTGGGCTTCCAGAGGTTTTGCGACGCCGGTGGCAACCCCCGTTCATCCAGCGAGAAGCCCCCCGTGGCCAGCAAGGCCGGCCAGCGCGCATCCAGTACGCGTACGTCCAGCTGGGGCGCACGCGCGTTGATGGCGCGCAGGCGCTCGGGCAGATTGCCTGCGTCGGCCAGATCCGTCTTGGTCAAAACCAGCCAGTCAGCGTAGGCCACCTGTGCGGCAGCCACGGCTTCGCTATCCAGTTGGCGACCCGCATGGCAAACATCCACCAGGGTGATCACTGCATCGAGCTGGAAATGGTCCCGCAGCTCAGGCTCCCAGAAAAAACCCTGCATCACCGGGCCAGGATCCGCCAAGCCGGTGGTTTCGATGATCAGGCGGTCAAATGCCAGTGTGCCCGCCTGGCGGCGCGCCAACAGACCCACCAGCGCACTCGTCAGCTCGCCGCGCACGCTGCAGCAGATACAGCCGTTGGCAAGTTCGACGATGTTCTCGGCCTGCGCTGCGATCAGGGAGCCATCGATGCCGGCGGCGCCGAATTCGTTTTCCACGATAGCGAAACGCAGATCCGGATGCGCCGCCAGCAAACGGTTGAGCAAGGTCGTCTTGCCGGCACCGAGAAAGCCGGTGAGCAGCGTGACCGGGATGAGCGCGTTCATGCTTGCGACTCCAGAAAAAAGAAAGGGGAGGCGGACACTGCTCACCTCCCCGGATTGTTGTACTCAATCCGCTGAACATCGGTGTCTGCGGATGCCTCGAAGAGCTTCTAGCAGCACTTGCCCACCGCGCCGCCGAAGCGCGCTTCCTGCCGATCGCGGAAAAACTCCTCGTAAGTCATCGGCGTACGGTCCGGATGCTTCAGCCGGGTATGTTGCACATAGGCATCGTAATCGGGCTGCCCCACCATCAGGCGGGCGGTGTCACCCAGATACTTGCCCAGCTTGGCGAGATCCTTGAACACGGATTCCTCCATCAAGCGGCCAGCCATCGGCTGGCCGCAACATCAGCCTCTGAACAAGTTCTCAGGCAGACACACTGCCCTCCGGCAAGGCTTCATAAGCCGACTCATGCGACGTCGGTTTGCTGGATGCGCGGGCAATCCAGCAAGCCCTCGCGCCATATACCAGCACGGACAGCACGACGATCATGAACAGCCCGCACAAGGCTGCATCCAGATACTGATTGAAGATCACCTGCTGCATCTGCGCCATGCTGGTAGCCGGGGCCAGGACTTCACCGCGCTCAGCCGCCGCGGAGAAGCGTGCGGCATTGGCCAGGAAGGCGACCTTCGGACTCGCGTCGAAGATCTTCTGCCAGCCCGCGGTCAGCGTGCAGGCCAGCAACCATACCGTGGGCAGGATGGTGACCCAGGCATAGCGCTCGCGCTTCATCTTGAACAGCACCACAGTGCAGAGGATCAGCGCCACGGCTGCCAGCATCTGGTTGGCGACCCCGAAAAGCGGCCACAAGGTATTGATGCCGCCCAGCGGATCGACCACGCCCTGATACAGAATGTAGCCCCAGGCCGCCACACACAGGCCGGTACCGATCATGTTCGGCACCAAGCGGTCGGTACGCTTGAAAGCCGGCACGAAAGCGCCCAGCAGATCCTGCAGCATGAAGCGCCCGGCGCGCGTGCCGGCATCCACGGCGGTCAGGATGAACAGCGCCTCGAAGAGGATGGCGAAGTGATACCAGAAAGCCATCATCGCCTTGCCGCCGATCACCTGATGCAGGATGTGGGCCATGCCGACCGCCAGCGTCGGCGCGCCGCCAGCCCGCGAGATGATGGTGTGCTCGCCGACATCGGACGCGGTCTGCAACAGCACGTCAGGCGTGATCACGAAACCCCATTGCGAGATTTTCGCAGCCACCTCCACGGCATCCTTGCCGATCAATGCCGCCGGGCTGTTCATCGCGAAATACACACCGGGATCGATCACCGAAGCGGCCACCAGGGCCATCACCGCGACGAAGGATTCCATCAACATGCCACCGTAACCGATGAAAGCGGCGTGCTTCTCGTTATCCAGCAGCTTGGGCGTGGTGCCCGAGGAGATCAACGCGTGGAAGCCGGATACCGCGCCACAGGCGATGGTGATGAACAGGAACGGGAACAGGTTGCCTGACCACACCGGGCCGGTGCCATCGACAAATTGCGTCATGTGCGGCATGTGCATCTCGGGTGCCACGAACACGATGCCGATGGCCAGACCGATGATGGTGCCGATCTTCAGGAAGGTGGAAAGATAGTCACGCGGGGCCAGCAGCAGCCAGACCGGCAGCGAGGCGGCGATGAAGCCGTAGCCGATCAGCAGCCAGGTGAGCTCCACGCCCGTGAAGGTGAACATCGCGGCCCAGTACGGATCGGCCGCAACCTTGCCACCGAGCAGGATGGAACCGATCAGCAGGATGAAGCCCACGATGGAAATCTCACCGATGCGCCCCGGGCGGATATAGCGCATGTAGATGCCCATGAAGATCGCGATCGGAATCGTCGCGGCCACCGTGAAGGTTCCCCAGGGCGATTCGGCCAGCGCCTTCACCACGATCATCGCCAGCACGGCCAGGATGATCACCATGATCAGGAAGGTACCGAACAGCGCGATCATGCCGGGCACCGGCCCCAGCTCGGACTTGATCAGGTCGCCCAGCGAGCGGCCATCCCGGCGGCTGGAAACGAACAGCACCATGAAATCCTGCACGGCGCCGGCCAGCACCACCCCGGCCACGATCCACAGCAAACCGGGCAGGTAGCCCATCTGCGCGGCCAGCACCGGCCCAACCAGCGGCCCTGCACCGGCAATCGCCGCGAAATGATGGCCAAACAGTACGTGCCGATTGGTGGGCACATAATCCAGACCGTCGTTGTGCTTCACGGCCGGCGTCATGCGCGTGGGGTCGACGGCCAGCACCTTATGGGCGATGAACAGACCATAGAAGCGGTAGGCCGCGATATAGATGCCCACGGCAGCTGTCACCACCCACAGGGCATTGATGGTTTCGCCACGCGAGAGCGCGACGAAGGCCAGGCAGATCGCGCCGATGATGCCGAACGCGGCCCAGCCAAGATGTGGCAGGACTTTCTTCATTGTTTCCTCCAGAGTCATCGCAACCTTCAGGTTGCGGGCACGGGTTTGTATGTTCGCGACGATGTGTGACACCGCGCGTGTCCGGCCTGATGGCGACCAGACTGTGATGAGTATAGAAAGCGAGACGCCGCCGCACATCGGGATGACTACGCAGAACGCCTGCGTGACATTACGTAAAGAGAACTCCTGACCCCGGCGCCGGCTGACGCCTGAAATCCCGGAGAACGACAATCCTCAAGGGGTTTCCTGCATGGCTGGCGCCGCGTCCGCCGACTAGCATTGCCGCATGAGTCTGCGCCTCAAGATCCTGCTGCTTGCCGTCGCCCCTCTGCTGCTGGCGGCCATCGCCATCGCCGCCGTGGTTCGCATCGAGGCCAGGGCATTGGCAGAGGCAGAAACCCGCGCAGTGCTGCCGGTGCTCGAAAGCATGCGGCGCGCAGAACTCAAGCACTACGTCGACCTGGCCATGGGCGGCATCGTCGGCCTGCGCAAGGTGGATACCCCCGCTGCACGCGCGCAGGCGCTCGCCGTGCTACAACAACTGAATTTCGGCGAGGATGGCTACTTCTTCGTCTATGACACTCAGGGGCGCAATCTCATGCATCCGCGCCAGCCGCAGCTGGTCGGCCAGGATCTGTGGGAGCTGCGCGATCCGCAGGGGGTACCCACCATCCAGCACCTGATCGCCCAGGCACGCGAAGGCGGCGGCTACATCGAATTCCAGTGGAACCGCCCCAGCACGCAACGCATCGAGCGCAAGCTGGGCTACGTGGAGCTGGTACCGGAGTGGGGCTGGATGCTGGGCACCGGCATCTATCTGGACGATCTGGAAGAAGCACGCCTGCACATCGATGCCGCTGCAAGCAATGCCATCGACGCGACCATGCACATCATCGCCGTGATCGCCGGCGCCGCCATGCTGATCGTGGCCATCTGTGGCCTCGCCCTGAATCTTTCCACCCAGCGCCATGCCGAGGCACGCCTGCGTGCGCTGGCGCACCAGGTGGTGCTCTCGCAGGAAACCGAGCGTGCCCGCGTGGCACGTGAGCTGCACGATGGCGTCAGCCAGTTGCTGGTGGGGGTGAAATACATCTTCGAGTCGGTACGCGAGCACATCCAGCAATGTGCCCTCCAGGCTTCCGATCCGCTGGCCAGCATGACCGACAAGGGCGTGGCCCGGCTCAACGAGGTGCTGCGCGAAGTGCGCCGCATCTCTCATGATCTGCGCCCGACGGCACTGGATGATCTTGGCCTGAAAGCCGCACTGGCCCAGACGCTCGACGAATTCGGCATCCGCACCGGTCTGAAGGTGAGCTTCAAGGCCGAGGACCGGCCGGACCTGCCCGCGCCTGTCGCCACGGCACTGTTTCGCGTGGTACAGGAAGCGCTCACAAACATCGAACGCCACGCCGGGGCCAGCGAGGTCAGCGTGAGCCTGATGGCCCGCCCGCGGGCGCTGCGCCTGAGCATTTCCGACAACGGCCGCGGTTTCGATCTCGACACCGTGGCTGCCCAGCCGCGCGGCGGCCTCGGGCTGGCCAGCATGCGCGAACGCATCGAGACACTGGGCGGCATCTGCCTGATCAACAGCGGCCTGCAAGGCACCAGCATCGACGTGGTGCTGCCCGCCAGCGCACTGAAACCCTGAGAGGAGCCCATCATGGAAACCCGAGTCCGCCTGATGCTGATTGACGACCATCCGCTGGTGCGCGATGGCCTGCGCTCCCGCCTGCAGACCGTGCCGGGCTTCGAAGTGATCGCCGAGGCCAATAGCGCGGAGGAGGCCCTCGCCGGCCTGCAGCGGCAATTACCCGACGTGGTGCTGCTGGACATCGCACTCAAGGCGGCCAGCGGCATCGACCTCGCCCGCCAATTGCACGACATGCACCCCCAACTGCGCATCATCATGCTGACCATGCACGATCAGCCACAATACGTGATCGAGGCCTGCCGCGCGGGCGCCTGCGGCTATGTACTAAAGGACAGTCCCGCGCAGGAGATCGTGGCCGCCGTGCAGGCCGTGATGGCCGGCCGCTGCTACTACTCCAGCGGTGTGAGCGCAGCCCTGGCGGCAGCGGCCACCACACCGCCGCTGCTCACCCAGCGCGAACGGGAAATCCTCTCGCTGCTCGCAGACGGCCTTGCCAGCAAGGAAATCGCGCATCGTCTGCAGCTCTCCGTACGGACTGTCGAAACCCACCGATTGAACATCAAACGCAAGTGCGAACTCGAGGGCAGCTCCTCGCTCGTCAAGTTTGCCGTGGAGCGCCGCTGGCAGCAGCTCTGACCCAGCGCTGGGCCTTCCGGGCAAGGCTCACACCGTAGGCTAATGTTCCTCAACGCAGCTCCGTTGTGCACGGCATCCATTGCCTGTGCCAGCGACTCCGGGAGTAGCTCATGCGTTTCCTGATGGCCTGCCTGTTTCTCACCCTGCTCTGGCAGCCACCCACCCATGCACAAGCCTCCGATACGCTCTCCCGCGTGCTGGCCACGCGAACACTCCGCATCTGTATCTGGCCGGATTACCACGGCATTACCTACCGGAATCCCCGCACCCAGCAGCTCAGCGGCATGGATATCGATCTGGCCCGCGCATTTGCCCAGGATCTGGGCCCCGGGATTGGCATCCGTTTCGTCGACAGCAACTTCGTGACGCTGATCGAAGATCTTCGCACCGAGTGCTGCGACATCGCCATGTTCGCCATCGGCATCACGCCGGCCCGCGCGGCGCAGATCCATTTCACCCGCCCTTATCTGCGCAGCGACATCTACGCCATCACCACCGTGGCCAACCGCCGCATCCAGGCGTGGAAGGACATCGATCAGCCAGGCGTGGTGGTTGCCGTATCACGCGGCACTTATCACGAAACCGTCATGCGGGAACGAATCCGCCATGCGCGCCTGGTAGTGCTCGAAACCCCCTTCGCACGGGAACAGGAAGTGCTCTCCGGGCGTGCGGACGTCTTCATGACCGACTACCCCTACAGCCAGCACATGCTGCGCAACGCCGACTGGGCTCGCCTCGTGGCGCCCCCTGCCCCCTTCCATCTGACCGATTACGGCTACGCCGTCAGATCAGGAGACGAACGCTGGCATGCACGTGTCGACCGTTTCGTCTCCGACATCCAGCAGGATGGCCGTCTGCGCACGGCCGCCGCACAACACCAATTGACGCCCGTCGCCGTGTTCGACTAGGAAACCACCATGCATACGCCCCGCCTGGGTAACGTCGTGCGGCACATCGGCAGTCACCTCGGTTTCCTGGTCCTTGCCACGGTTTTCGCTGCCAGTATCGCCGCCAGCACGGTCTTCAACCTGTATCGCATGTATGCCGAGGAGCTCGAGCAACAGCATGACATCGCCGGTCTGCAGGCGCGCGCGGTGGAAGATCACCTCACCCAATACCTGAACCTGCTCAGCCTCTCGCTCATCAATACCGCCCAGCCCCCGACCAACCGGGAGCTGGTCGCCATGCTGCGCAATGCACCGGCGCTGCGCTCGCTGTCGGTGGTCGACAAGAACGGCGGCATCGTGGCCAGCGCCAATCCGGCCAATCTGGGGCGCTACGTCAACCTGCTGGATTTCCTGCCACCAGGCACGCCAGACAGCGACTACGTCGCCATCGGCCGCCCCTGGCGAGGCCGGGACTTCTCCGATGGTTCCCCCATCCTGCCGACGCAGGCCGGCGATGGCAGGCAGACAGGCTTCCTGCCGATGCTGCGCAACGTCCGGCTGGACGATGGCCGCACCGTGCTGCTGCTCGTAGCCCTCAATCCGGATTATTTCATCAACCATTACAGCAATCGTCTGGCCCTGGAGCGAGGCTCTGTCGATGTGCTGCGTTATGACGGCATCCAGCTGTTCTCCACCGACGAGCGCTTCCGTCCGGGGGCTCTGCGTGCCGACGCCATCTATCTTGCGTCGATCAACGATGTCGAGGCGGGCACCTTCGAAGAAACGCTCTACGGCACCCAACCGAGCATCAGCGCATTCCGGGCCTCGCGCCTGTTTCCGGTGATCGTCGAACTGCATCTGGAACGGGAATACGTCCTGAGCCGCTGGACGCGGGAGAGCCGGCGCCTGCTCACCCTCGTGCTGCCGGCCCTGATCGGGCTGATGTTCCTGATGAGCTGGCTCTATCTGCACCTGCGCCGGCGCGAGACGGAGCGTAGCGAAGCCCAGCAACGCGACCGTGAGCGCCTGGCAGCCACGGTATTCACGCACTCTCGCGAAGGCATCATCATCACTGACGCCAAGGGGCATATCGTCGAAGTCAACGAAGCCTTCAGCCGCATCACGGGCTATGCGCACGATGACGTCATCGGTCGCACACCGCGCCTGCTCAGCTCCAGGAAACAACCGGCAAGCTTCTACACAAACATGTGGCGCGATCTGCTGCGTCAGGGCTCCTGGCTGGGAGAGCTTTGGAGCCGCCGCAGGGATGGCAGCCAGTTCGCAGCCCTGTTGACCATCAGCACAGTACGCGATCATGCGGGCCAGACGCGAAACTACGTAGCCCTGTTCTCCGACATCACGCAGATGAAGGAACAGCAGCAACATCTGGAGTACATCGCCCACTACGACACGCTGACCCGCCTGCCCAACCGCAGTCTGCTGCAGGATCGCCTGACCCATGCCATCAGCCAGAGCCTGCGGCGAGAGCTCTGTCTGGCACTGGTCTACATCGATCTGGATGGCTTCAAGCAGATCAATGACCGCTTCGGCCACGACTCGGGCGACACGCTGCTGGTGGAGCTCGCGCAACGCATGCGCGCCGCCCTGCGCGACAGCGACACCCTGGCACGGGTGGGAGGCGACGAATTCGTGGCGCTACTGGTCGACCTGCGCCACCCCAGCGATAGCGAGCCGGTACTTCAACGACTGCTGACCGCCGCAGCCAGCCCCGTCGCCGATGGATGTGCCGTGCTCGAGGTTTCAGCCAGCCTGGGCGTAGTCTTCTTCCCGCTGGACGCCACCGAACCCGAATGCCTGTTGCAGCTGGCTGACCGGGCGATGTACCAGGCCAAACAGGCCGGCAAGAACACCTGGCGTGCGCATGCGTCGCACTTCTGAACCCGCTGGACCGGAAACCGCCAGGAAGGGGCTGCCGGCCCTCTGACTCAGGTGCGTTTGTGTGCCTCGGTGATGGTCCAGCGATAAAGCGTGCTGCGCCCGACCTGGCGGACATCCTCTGGCGGCCACTCCTCTCCCATGCTGAAGTCATGAGATACCACGCGTGTGCCGACGCTCAACTGGCGCCACAGCTGCGGGCGCAAACGCCGGTTCACGGAATCCAGCAGATAGAGCGTCACCACCGTGGCAGCCGAAAAGTCGGAAGTGAACAAGTCCGCTTCGACAAACTTCACCCTGTCCGTCACCTTCGCCGAACGTGCATTGGCGTTCGCCTCGCTGATCCGCTGGGGATCCAGATCGATCCCGACGCCGGTCGCCCCCAGCTTGGCCGCCACCGTGATCACCACGCGGCCATCGCCACAGCCCAGGTCATACACGACATCTCCGGTACGCACCTGGGCCATCCGCAGCATCTCGTCGACCACTTCCTGCGGAGTAGGCACGTAGGGCACATCCAGCCGGTTGTCAGGCCCGAACTGCGCCAGTGCCGGGCGTGCACCCAACCCGAGCAAGGAGGCTCCGGCGAGCGCTCCGGTCAGGAAACCACGGCGGCTCAGGTGGGGCTGGCCCGGTACGATCAAACGGTCAGTCATGGCTTTTCTCCTGCAAGAGTCGGGGTGGGAGGAAACAGGAAAACGACATTCAACTGCGCGAATACGAGGCCTGCAGGGATGGGCGCATGCAAAGCACCAGCAACAGACCGACGAGCAGTACGACCACGCCGATCCAGGCCGCATTGAAGCCGCCCAAGGATTGGCTGTAGACGAACGAAAGGCTGGACCACAGCATGTAGGCACAGACCGCACAGAACAGCAGCGGCAGCACCGGATACAGAGGAACGCGGAACGGACGCTCGGTCGCCGGATCGCGCTGGCGCAGCACCAGCAATGCCACGCCAGAGAGCAAGAAAAACAACCAGAACACCGGCGAGGTGAACTCCACCATGGCGCGGAAACCACCGCCGGTCACGGCACCGACCGCGATCAGCAGCAAGGCGGCCACACACTGTACCCACAGGGCGTTGGCCGGCACCTGGCGATCGGGGCTCCATTGGCCAAGGCCTGCCAGTTGAGGCCAGTCGCGCCCCACGGCATAGCCCGTCCTGGCGCCCACGATCATCGTCGCATTCACCGTGGTCAATGCCGTCACCATGACCAGCAACGAAATCAGCGTGCCGCCGACAGGCCCGAATGCCATCGCCAGTAGGTCGGCGGCGATTGCCTGGCTCTGTGCCATGCCGGCCGTGCCCAGCACGCGCCAATAGGCCCAGTTCACCAGCAGGTAAAGCGCCGTGATCAGCAGGATGGAATACATCAGCGCGCGCACGATATTGCGTTTCGGCTGCTTGATCTCTGCACTGACGTAAGCCGCTTCATTCCAACCGCCGTAGGTCAGCAGTACGAAGACCATGGCCAGCCCGAAAGCCGAGGCGGAAGGCCCACTGGCCGGACTTTCGGCGACAACCTCCGGCACGCTGACCGGAGTCGCGATGGAAAATGCCGCCAGCACTACCAGCAACAGGCCCACGATCTGCACCACGGTCAGCCAGACCTGTGCCCGTGCCACCGACCGGATGCCGGCCAGATGCACACCGCTCAGCACAAGCACGGCCAGCGCTGCATACAGGGCGCTGGTGAGCGTCGGCCCCAGCGCATCGACTGGAAGCATCGCCGCCAGGTAATCGCCGAACACGAAGGCCAGCAAAGCGATCGAGCCGGTGGTGATCACCGTGAAGCGTGCCCAGGCGAACAACAGGCCGAGCGAGCGGCCAAACGCCCGGGTGAGGAAATGGTAATCGCCGCCGGCATTGGGATAGGCGCTGGCCAGTTCGGCGTAACACAGGGCTCCGACCAGGGAGATGATCCCGCCGAACAGCCAGGCAAAGAACATCCAGCTGCTGTCACCAGTCAATCCGGCCACCATGCCTGGTGTCTTGAAGATGCCGGCACCGACCACGATGCCGACGATGATGGCGATCACGACGTGAAGATCGAGTACTGCATGCGGATGCGCGGCATGCTGATCCGGGGTACTGCTGTCAGGCAAAGCTGGCATGAAGGTACTCTACGAAGAAATGCTCTCGGGAAACGGCTGCTGGCGGAACTCCGCTCAAACAGCCCCAATGGGCAAGACACGCTCGCAGGCAGAGCCGCCGCGTCCGGGAAAAGTTCCCTGCCCTTCCGGGGGTTCCGGTCTCCGATGCGGACCGCGCTCCCTTGGCAGCACGGATCGTGGGGATTCCTCACGCCGCCTGAGTCGGTCAGAATGGGCGCTCTTCAACTTTCCCCGGCAGATCCGCATGAAGATCAGCAAGAACACCGCCGTCACCCTGAGCCTGAGAGTCAGCGACGCCAATGGCCGCCTCATCGACGATGGCAAGCGTCCTGTGGCCTACCTACATGGTGGTTACGACAACCTGTTCCCCGTGCTGGAAGCGGCACTTGAAGGTCAGGAACCCGGCTTCCAGACCACGCTCGCACTAAGTGCGGCGGACGCTTTTGGCGAACGCGACGAGAGCCTGCTACAGACCATGCCCAAGGCCGAATTCCCGCCGGGCATCAAGGTTGGCGGCCAGATCGAGCGGCTGGATACACAGGGAGAACCCCGCCACTTCTTCGTCACCAAGATCAAGGGACCGGTAGTCCTGCTTGACGGCAACCACCCGCTGGCCGGCCAGGCACTGCGTTTCACATTGCAGGTACTCGCAGTGCGTGAAGCCAGCGAGGAAGAGATCACCCACCAGCATGTGCATGGCGAGCACGGCCATCACCACTGAATGCTTCAGTGGGTTCCCGGGGCACACATGTGCCTCGGGAATCGGCGGGAACCGCGAATGACAAGGAAATGACGTAACCAGATCCAAAGGATCAGCGTTCCGTACCGCCGCGCCAGCGTCCGTCGAGGATTTCGCCGACGCGATCGCTGGCCCGGTCGATCTCGGAACGCCAGTCGGCATTCGACTGGATGACGCTGGGGCGCAACAGGATGACCAGTTCGCGCCGCTCGGCATCGCGGCTTTTCTGCTTGAAGAGGTTGCCCAGCACGGGCACGTCACCTAGGCCGGGCACCTGAGAGTCAGCCACGTTGGACCCCTGACGGATCAGGCCACCCAGCACGATCATCTGGCCATTCAGTGCCCGCACGACGCTGTCCATTTCACTGACCTCGCTGGACGCGAGCGGCAATCTGAAATTCCCCAGCTCGCCCAGATCGATTTCCTGGGTCACGCTACTGACCTTGCTCACCATCGGATGGATGTGCAGGGTGATACCACCACGATCGTCGATCTGCGGTGTCACGTCTAGCGAGATGCCTGAAAAGAAAGGCTGCAGCGTGAGCTTGGGCGAGATGACCGACGAACCATTGGCGTTGGTGTTTGAGTTGGTATCGACCCCGGTGACGAAGAAATCGTCACTCCCCACTTTGAGCACAGCCTTCTGATTGTTGAGCGTGGCCACCCGCGGGCTGGAAAGTACATGCACCTGCCCTTGCTCTTCGAGCAGATTGAGCACGGCCGTGAAGTTTGCCGAGCTGAGCACCAGACCGAACATGCTGCCCACAGCATCGGCCGAATTGGCCAGATTGACTTGTGCCGTGCCCGAGATCGGGCTGGTGGTAGAGATTCCGCCACGTACGATGGTGCTCCCTGGCGTGAGCTGACCACCGGAAAACCGCAGCCGCCCATCGGGACTGCTCGCACTGCCGAAGGCGCCCCAGTTGATGCCCGCCTGGAACTGGTCGCTCAGGGCTACCTCCACGATCTTGGCCTCGATCACCACTTGTCGTGTCAGTGCTAGCTGAGACACACGCAGGAACTCCTCGACCTGGGCGAGTTCGGCAGGAAAGGCACGTACCACCAGGATGCCGCTCTGCGGATTGAGCATCACGCCGCGCCCTTCACCTTCGCCCACCAGGGCCGCCAGCGTTTCGCGCAATTCGCTCCAGAAATCGTTGTTCGCCGTAGTGGATATCTTGCTTGTGACAAAGCTGGTCGGATTGGTACTGGTGCTGTTCGTCGTACCGGAAGTTCCGCTGCTGCCCGAACTCACGTCACTAACGGAGCCGGAGATCACCCGGATATCCGAAGCCCCCTTGCGCACCGCATTGAGATAGTCGAGCTTGAGGATGCGTGTCTGCAACTTGCGTGACTGAATGAAGATGCGCCGGCCATCGACACGATACTCATAGCCATACAGCGTCCGTAGCGCTTCAAGTGCCTCGGGTACGCTGACCAGCTTGAGACTCACGGTGATGTTGCCATCCAGATCGTTGGGCAACAGGATGGAATACGGCGTATCCGCCACCATACCGAGATAGACCTCCCGCGCTGGCGCATCGCTCACAATCAGATCGAAGCGATGAATGGGCGTCGGCTCATCGATGCGCAAAGATGGATACATCGGCGCATCCAGAGGCGCCGGAGCCGGGACACTGGCCACAGGCTCCGGCTGACTGAATCGCCCCGGGTTTCCTAGACAGCCCCGAGCTTCATGAAATACTGTTTTTC
>NZ_MDUX01000081.1 GCF_014736495.1 Candidatus Dactylopiibacterium carminicum | reverse complement strand
TGAAAAACAGTATTTCATGAAGCTCGGGGCTGTCTAGGAAACCCGGGGCGATTCAAATTGCTTCAGATCCTGTTGTTGTCGGATGCCGACCCTCGCCGTCCATGATTGACATTTCTCACCCGCATCAAGGATCAGTCTTCAGCAACCGATGGCTGTGACCGTAATTGATTCGCTAGGGACAAGGAAACTCGACATGAAACTCTCCACCCGTCTGGCCGTGATCATCTCGATCTGCACGCTTGGGCTTTTGGCCGTCGGCGGCTACGGACTGCACAGTCTGCGTGCCAGTCTGCTCAAGGAGCGCCAGGCACAGATCGAAAATCTGCTGAAGATGTCTGTCGGCCTGTTCGAAACACTCGAAGCCCAGGTCAAGGCGGGCGCCATCGGGCGAGAAGAGGCGCAGCGCCAGGCCACCGGATTCCTGGCGGATTTCCGCAACGGCAGCAATTACCTTTTTGCGCGCGACGCCAACAATGTCTTCGTAGCTCATGTCGACCCCAAGCGAATGGGCAAGGTCGACCTTGGTGCCAAGATGGATGACGGCCGACACGTCGTGGAGGTCTACCGCGACGCCCTGGCCACTCAGGGCGATTACGCGTACGCCAACATCCGCACAGCCAAACCGGGAGAACAGGGTCTCTCCGACAAGCTCAACGGCGTCACCGTGTATAAACCCTGGGGCTGGACGATCGGAACCGGTTTCTTCACCGACGATATCAATAGCGCCTTCCATCGTGATGCAACGCAGATGCTCATCGTTGCTGTGCTGGTCCTGGGAACGACCATCGGATTCGCCACCTATTCGGCCCGTCGAATATATGCACAACTCGGTGGAGAACCTGGATACGCGGCAGACGTTGCGATCCGTATCGCACGCGGCGATCTCAGCCAGCACCTGACACAGGCCCCCAAAGGCAGTCTGGTATCGGCCCTGAACAACATGCAGGAGGGCATCGCCGGCATGATCCGTGAAGTGCGCACCCAATCTACCGCCTTGACGACGGCGGCCGGCGCACTTGCACAGACAATGCAGGACATTCGCCAATCTGCCCGGCAATCCTCGGATGCCGCCGCCTCGACGGCCACTTCGGTAGAAGAAATGGCGGCCAGCGTGGCTTCCATTGCTGAAAATGCCAGTGATACGGAAAACCATGCCAGCCGTGCCGTTTCACTGGCACGCGAAGGGGACAGGCAAATCAGTGCCGCCACCACCGAGATCCAGCAGATATCCAGCCAGATGGAGGCTACGTCGACACAGATCAACGAGCTTGCGGCACGCAATCAGCAGATCGGCAGCATGGCCGACGAGATATCGGAGATTGCCGAGCAGACCAATCTTCTGGCGCTGAATGCGGCCATCGAAGCAGCTCGTGCTGGAGAGTCTGGCCGCGGTTTCGCCGTGGTGGCCGATGAAGTACGAAAGCTGGCGGAGCGTACGACACGTGCGACCCAGCAGATCAACGCAACCATCCAGGCAATTGAGGCAGATACTGGCGCAACCGTTGCGAGCGTACAGGCTGTCGGCCCTCAGGTTGCGCGAGGTGTGGCGCTGGCCGCCGCCGCCGCGGACTCCCTGCGCGAGATCAGTCAAGGTTCGGAAGCCATGCTGCAAAAGATCCATGGCATAGCCCATGCAACCTCTGAGCAGAATGTCACAAGTACCAGCGTAGCCGCACAGATCGAGCGCATCGCCGGAATGGTGGAGGAGGCTGATCAAGCCGTCCGTATCGCCAACGAGGCCGTCGCCTCGTTACGCATCATGGCGACCGATATCGACAGCGCGCTGACGCGTTTCAGACTGGGCTGACGTACCTGCACAGGGCACGATGCTGGCTGACCCAATGAGCCAGCCCGGCTAAACTCGCCATCTTTGCATTGTCGGGGCTTCCCATGAACTATCCGCACCCAGAATTCGAAAACCGTATCGTCGCGCCCGATAACCTGGTCGAGCGCATCGCTACCCTGCCCCGTCCCTTGGTCTTCACCAATGGCTGTTTCGACATCCTGCATCGGGGTCATGTCACCTACCTCGCGCAGGCTCGCGCCCTCGGTGCCTCGATGGTAGTCGCACTGAATACCGATGCCTCAGTAAAACGCCAAGGCAAGGGCGATGACCGCCCAATCAACCCCATGGCAGATCGTGCTGCAGTAATGGCTGCATTACGTTGCGCCGATCTGGTGACCTGGTTCGACGAAAACACGCCGATCGCACGCATCCTGGAATGCCGGCCCGACGTACTCGTCAAGGGTGGTGACTGGCCGGTGGAAAAGATCGTGGGCTACACCGAAGTCCTCGGCTGGGGCGGCACGGTACATTCCATTCCCTTCGAGGTGGATCGCTCGACCACCGCGCTGCTAACCAAAATCCGTATGCTGTAACTGCCAGCAATCGTGTTCGGCTCAGTCTCCGGGCTGCGTCTGCGCTTCGAGCGTATGCAGCCACTTCAATGCATGCTCGCGGGATTCTCCACACATTTCCTGTGAAGGCTTCAGGCTGGTGCAGACAACCGGGCGCTGCGGATGACCGAAGATCCGGCAACGCCCATTGCCGTCAAGCTGAATACAGGGCACCCCGGCAGGTTTTCCCAGGGGCATACCAGGAATGGGGCTGGAGATCGAAGGTGCGATGCAACATGCTGCACAGCCGGGGCGGCAATCCATCAGACAAACAACGCCAGCGCAGTACGGCGCGCATCGTCCAGCCATGCCGAGCGTTGCTCGGGACTGCTGACGATCACGGGGCTGAAACTCAGCCGCTGGAAACGCCGGATACCGAAGAAACCGAAGACGCACTTTTCCCAGAAGTTCTGCAAAGGATCGCCATAGACGTGGCGATCCACGTCATCCGGGGTATTCGCCGTGGTCACCACCATGCCGGCCGTAGCAACGATCAGACTTTGTACGTACCCCTTGCCATCCGGACCTGTCTGGAAGCGATAACACACTCCAGGACGCAGCACACGATCCAGCCAACCTTTGAGCATTGCAGGGGGGGTACTCCAGTAGTTGGGGTGAACGAAAATGATTCCCTCGGCCTTCATCATCTCATCGATGGAGGCCTGAACCTGCGGGGGCAACACCGCATCGCGCAGCATTTCGTCAGCGGAATACACGGGGTCAAACCCCTCTGCTTGCAAATCGCGCAGAACGACCGATTTTCCGGCAGCCTGCAGTGTGTCTCGCAACGCTTCCGCGATGGCATGGTTGAAACTGCCCGGCTTGGGGTGGGAGAGAACAATCAGGATACTCATGAAGAGATACTCCGGCAGAAAGAGATCCTCTTCGCAAATGCCGTGCCGGTTTCAGGATCAACCGCAGCCCCAATGTAAAAGGCCTCCCACAAGAGGAGGCCCAAGCCCGGATGCGCACTATCCTTGTCGGACTTACTTCACCTGTTGTGCGAGTTCGCCAGACTTGTAACGTACGGCAATCTTGTCCAACGCCACCGGTTTGATCCTGGCCGCCTGACCAGCACAGCCAAAAGCTTCCATGCGCGCACGCACGATAGCCTTCGCCGCCGCACGGGCGGGCTTGAGGAATTCGCGAGGATCGAACTTGGACGGATTTTCCACCATGAACTTGCGAACGGCTGCAGTCATCGCCAGACGGATATCGGTGTCGATATTGACCTTGCGCACGCCATGCTTGATGCCTTCAACGATCTCTTCCACCGGCACGCCATAGGTTTCCTTCATGTCACCGCCGAATTCACGGATGATGGCCAGCAACTCCTGCGGCACCGACGAGGAACCGTGCATCACCAGGTGAGTGTTCGGGATACGTGTGTGGATTTCCTTGATGCGCGAAATGGCGAGGATGTCTCCCGTAGGCTTGCGCGTAAATTTGTAGGCGCCATGGCTGGTGCCGATGGCGATGGCCAGCGCATCGCATTGGGTTTGCTTGACAAAATCGGCAGCCTGATCGGGGTCGGTCAGCAGAGCGCTGTGATCCAGCTTGGCCTCGGCACCGATACCATCTTCCTCGCCGGCCATGCCGGTCTCCAGCGACCCCAGGCAGCCCAGCTCTGCTTCCACTGACACGCCAATGGCGTGTGAGAACTTCACCACCTCGCGACTGACCTCGATGTTGTACTCGTAGCTCGAAGGCGTCTTACCGTCCTCAAGCAAGGAACCGTCCATCATCACGGAGGAGAAACCATACTTGATCGCCGCCATGCAGACGGCCGGGCTCTGACCATGGTCCTGGTGCATTACCACGGGGATATGCGGATACGCTTCGACGGCAGCCTCTATGAGATGGCGCAGAAAGGCCTCTCCGGCGTATTTGCGGGCCCCGGCCGACGCTTGCATGATCACCGGACTGTCGAGTTCATCCGCCGCTTCCATGATGGCCTGGACCTGTTCAAGATTGTTGACGTTGAACGCGGGCAGGCCATAACTGTACTCGGCGGCATGATCAAGCAGTTGGCGCATGGAAACGAGAGCCATGGGGATATTCCTTCGTGGATTTGTCGGATTCGAGAGCGATGTCTGGTGCAGGCCGGACGGCCGGCATTCTACCCCGCGGGCGGTAATGCTGCATGTGCAAAAACACCGGCCCGGCTCCACGCAAGGCGTGCCCACGCGGGAATTTAAGTGGGGTCTCCGGGCGAAACGGTGCCAGAACCTTAAGATCCACTCCTCGATTCGCTCACCTCCTTTGGGATGAGACAACATGAAGTTCCGTGCTCACGGCTCCGCGTCATACCAGCAGGAAGGTCAGGTTCTGATCGCAGAAATCGTTGGCCCCTGGAACCTGGAGCTGATCCATTCATATCGCAAGGCCGCCTCCGAACGCATCCCGGCGCTGGCAGCAAACGGGCCCTGGGCGCTGATCATCGTGCTCCGTGGCGCCGCCATCTGCCCACAGGACGCCATCGACAGCATCCGTGCCGGTGCCATTGAGCACGTATTGCGCTGGCAACGCATCTGCACGGCCTACGTGATCGGATCAGAAGTGGAAGGCTACAAGGTCATGGACCGCGTCTGGCACAGCATCTACGCGGGTGTGATGCCCTTCGCGATCTTCGAATCTAATGACGAGGCCCTGCACTGGGTGCAGCAACGGCTGCTTGATGTAGCAGCTCATCCAAGGCTACTCGTCCCGGATCGGGAACCGTAAACAGAAAACGGCCCTTCCCCAAAGCGGGAGAAGGGCCGTTGAACGAGGACTATCCGGCTCAGCTGCCGATCTTGACGATCTTCAGACTGTTGGTACCGCCAGCTTGGCCAAGCGGCTCACCCACGGTGATCACCACGATATCGCCAGGCTGCACCAGCTTGTGACGCAGCAGTGTCAGTTCGGCTTCATGCAGCAGATTGTCGCGGCTGTCCGTGATGCGCGGCATGGAGAACGGATGCACGCCACAATACAGAGCAGTCTTGCTGACCGTCTCCGGGCGCGAGGTCAGGGCGTAGATGGGCATGCCGGAACGCACGCGGCTGGTCCACAGCGCGGTGGAACCGGATTCGGTCAATGCCACGATGGCCTTGGCGCCCATGTGGTGCGCGGTAAACAGCGCAGCCATGGCGATGGACTGGTCGATACGGTTATAGGTACGGTTCAGGAAGTCTTGATCCAAGGCGGGATTGGACGACTTTTCAGCCTCCTCACACACGCGGGCCATGGTCTCGACAACCTCCACCGGGAACTTGCCGGCAGCGGTTTCGGCCGACAGCATCACGGCATCGGTACCATCCAGCACAGCATTGGCCACGTCGGACACTTCTGCACGGGTCGGCACCGGGCTGGAAATCATCGACTCCATCATCTGGGTCGCGGTGATCGCCAGCTTGTTCATCTCGCGGGCGAGCTTGATCATTTTCTTCTGCAGCGCCGGCACGGCCGCTTCACCGACTTCCACGGCGAGGTCACCACGCGCCACCATCAGGCCATCGGAGGCTTCGAGGATCTCGCGCAGGGTTTCGGGTTCGACGGCTTCGGTACGCTCGATCTTGGCGATAGTCAGCGCGTTGGAGCCGGCGGCACGCAGCAAGGTGCGAGCCATGTACATATCGGCGGAGTTCTTCGGGAAGGACACGGCCACATACTCGATACCAATTGCGGCAGCGGTCTTCAGGTCCTCCATATCCTTGGCGGTCAGCGCCGGCGCGGTCAGGCCGCCGCCCTTCTGGTTGATGCCCTTGTTGTTGGACAGCTCACCACCATGACGCACACGGGTGTGGATCTCGGGGCCGACGACCTTCTCCACGTCCAGCACAATGGCGCCGTCGTTGAGCAGCAGAATGGTGCCCGGCTTCACGTCATTGGGCAGTTCCTTGTAGTCCAGGCCAACGCGTTCGTCATCACCCAGCTCGCAGGACGCGTCGAGGATAAAGCTTTGGCCCTTCTCAAGAAAGGTCTTGCCGTTGGCAAACTTGCCAACGCGGATCTTCGGACCTTGCAGGTCAGCCAGGATGGCCACAGGCTTTCCCACACGCTTGGCAGCCTCGCGCACGATGTTGGCGCGGTTCATGTGGTCTTCGGCCTTGCCGTGCGAGAAATTCAGGCGCACGACGTCGACGCCCGCGCGAATCATGCGCTCCAGGGTTTCCGGGTCGTTCGAAGACGGCCCGAGCGTGGCGACGATCTTGGTATGGCGTTGCATGCTGACTCCTTCAAAGGAAGTATTTTGCGTAGTGAGATGGGAAACAGGGGGTTTCGCCGAAGCATCCGTTTTGCTCCGACGCGTCGTCGTTGCAGTCTTCCGGGCCGGCTTGGCGGGTTTGGCAGGTGAATTCATCGGGTTTTCCATGCGAAAGAGATAAGCCTAATCCCGGGCACGCTGGCACAGGGCTTCGACAGCCGGCAGTGATTTGCCTTCCAGGAACTCCAGGAAAGCGCCACCCGCCGTAGAGATGTAGCTGATGCGCTCTGCCACACCAAAGCGCGCAATCGCTGCGATGGTGTCGCCACCGCCGGCAAGCGACATTGCATCGGACGCGGCAATTGCCTCGGCCAACACGCGCGTGCCATTGGCAAACGCATCGAATTCGAACACACCCAGCGGACCATTCCAGACGATGCTGCGCGCACTGGCCAGTTGTGCAACCAGGCCCGCAACCGTCTCGGGGCCGACATCGAGGATCATCTCGTCGTCTGCCACCGCCGTCGCCGGTTTGACGATGGCTTGAGCCGTAGGTGAAAACTCGCGCGCGACGATCACGTCGGTGGGCAAGGGCACGGAAGCACCCCGTTCCGCCATGCGCGCGATGATGCGCCGCGCCGCAGGCACAAGGTCGGCCTCCACCAGGGACTTGCCGACTTTGTAGCCCGCCGCGAGCAGAAATGTATTGGCGATACCGCCACCGACGACAAGGTGGTCGACCTTGTCGGCCAGCGCTTCGAGGATGGTCAGCTTGGTTGATACCTTCGACCCGCCCACGACCGCGAACAGCGGGCGCTCCGGGGCCAGCAAAGCACATGACAGCGCTTCGAGCTCACCAGCCATCAAGGGGCCTGCACAGGCGACCGGCGCGATCAGCGCCAGGGCATGCGTGGTCGCCTCGGCGCGATGAGCCGTAGCGAAGGCATCGTTCACATAGACATCACACCACCGGGCAATACGGCCCGCCAGCTCTGCGCTGTCGGCTTTCTCGCCACGATTCAGGCGGCAGTTCTCCAACAGCAGCACCTCGCCGGGTGCTACGCTGAAATGCCCATCGACCCAGTCTGCCTGCAGGCGGACCGGACAGCCCAGTAATTCCGAAAGGCGTCGTGCCACCGGAGCGAGCGAATCCAGAGGACGGATCTCACCTTCCACCGGGCGCCCCAGGTGGGAAGTCACCATCACGGCGGCACCCGCCATCCTTGCCAGCTGGATCGCCGGCAAGGAAGCACGGATGCGCGCATCGTCAGCGATGGCACCATCATCATCCTGCGGCACATTGAGATCGGCGCGGATGAACACGCGCTTGCCCGCCAGGTCGAGATCGGTGAGTTTCCGGAATTGCATGGAAGATTCGGGTACGAGCTGCGTGCTCTCGGTCGGTGCATGGCCCATCGGCCACGCACCGCCCTTGAACAGCAGTCCGGATTACTTGGATGCAGCGACGCGGACCATTTCCAATACCTTGTTGGAATAGCCCCATTCGTTGTCGTACCAGGACACCAGCTTGACGAAAGTCGAGTCAAGCATGATGCCGGCGTCGGCGTCGAACACGGAGGTGCGGGATTCGCCACGGAAATCGGTCGACACGACCTTCTCCTCGGTGTAGCCCAGCACGCCCTTCAGCTCGCCTTCAGCAGCCGCCTTCATGGCAGCGCAGATTTCCTCGTAGGTAGTGGCCTTTTCCAGCTCCACGGTCAGGTCGACCACGGAAACGTCGGAGGTCGGCACGCGGAAGGACATGCCGGTCAGCTTCTTGTTCAGCGCAGGGATGACCTTGCCCACAGCCTTGGCAGCACCGGTCGAGGACGGGATGATGTTCTCAAGGATGCCACGACCACCACGCCAATCCTTGTTGGACGGGCCGTCGACGGTCTTCTGGGTGGCAGTGGCGGCGTGCACGGTGGTCATCAGGCCACGCTTGATGCCGAATTTGTCATTGATCACCTTGGCTAGCGGGGCCAGGCAGTTCGTGGTGCAGGAAGCGTTGGAGATGATCGCTTCACCAGCATAGGCAGTGTGGTTCACGCCATACACGAACATCGGGGTGTCATCCTTGCTCGGTGCCGACAAGATGACCTTCTTGGCGCCAGCGGCCAGGTGCTTCTCGGCGGTTTCCTTGGTCAGGAACAGGCCGGTGGATTCGACAACGACGTCAGCGCCGACTTCGTTCCACTTCAGATTGGCCGGATCGCGCTCAGCGGTCAGGCGGATCTTCTGGCCATTGACGACCAGGGTGTTGCCTTCGACGGAAACTTCACCCTTGAAGTGGCCGTGCACGGAGTCATGCTTGAGCATGTAGGCCAGATAGTCAGGTTCGAGCAGGTCGTTGATGCCGACGATCTCGATGTCCTTGAAATTCTGCACAGCGGCACGGAACACCATGCGGCCGATACGACCGAAACCGTTGATGCCGACTTTGATTGCCATCTTTTTCTACTCCTGAATACCAAAGGTTATTGAAAACAATCCATCCATGACCACAACCGCCGGGCCGCGGCCGTGGCCTTACTGATACGCAGGTAGCCCCTGGGCATCAGCGATGAATACGAACAGGCCAGTCTAAACCAGCTTCGTGACAGCCTCGACAAGCTTTTCGGGCGTGAAGCCGAAATACTTGAAGAGGGTGCCGCCAGGGCCTGATTCGCCGAAACGATCCAGGCCGATTACCGCACCTTCAAGCCCGACATACTTGTACCAGGCATCCGACACGCCAGCCTCGATCGCCACGCGCGGCAATCCCTTGCCCAGTACCTCCGCCTTGTAGGCCGGATCCTGGGCATCGAACAATCGCGTGCAGGGCATCGAGACAACACGTACCGGCAAACCGGATTCCGCGAGCAATTTCTGTGCCGTCAGCGCGACACCGACTTCGGATCCCGTGGCGATGATCACGGCCTTCGCCCCTGCAGCATCGGACAACACATAGCCTCCCTTGCGGATGGCGGCCACCTGTTGTTCAGAGCGAGTCGAGAAAGGAAGGTTCTGCCGAGTCAGCGCAAGAACAGTTGGACCATCGTTTCGTTCGATTCCGTCAATCCAGGCTTGTGCAGCCTCTGTCGTGTCGCAAGGACGCCATACATTCAGGTTGGGAATCAGACGCAACGAAGCCGTGTGCTCGATCGGCTGATGTGTAGGACCATCTTCCCCCACGCCGATGGAGTCGTGCGTAAACACCATCACCTGGCGGATCTTCATCAGCGCAGCCATGCGGATGGCACTGCGGCAGTAATCGGAGAACACCAGGAAGGTCGCGGTATAGGGGATGTAGCCCCCGTGCAGCGCGATCCCATTGGCAATCGCGACCTCGGCAAACTCGCGCACGCCATAGTTGACGTAGTTGGCATCTGTCACACCAGGCAGGAAGTCCTTACTGCCGGACCAGTGTGTCAGGTTGGAACCAGCCAGATCGGCAGATCCGCCGAGCAGCTCGGGCAAGCCAGGGGCCAATGCCTCGATGGCATTCTGCGAAGCCTTGCGCGTAGCGATGGTTTCCGCCTTCGCCTGTACCTTGTCCAGCAAGGAGGTTGCTGCTGCCTTGAAGTTCGCGGGCAATTCACCAGCCAGACGGCGCTTGAGTTCAGCAGCCAATGCAGGATGCGCTGCCGCGTAGCCAGCGAACAACCCGTCCCAGGCGCTTTCGGCAGCGGCCCCCGCCGCCTTGGCATCCCACTGGGCGTAAATATCTGCGGGAATCTCGAAAGGGACGTGCGGCCAATCGATGATCTTGCGTGTGCCTTCGATCTCGGCAGCCCCCAGCGGCGCACCGTGTGCATCGGACGTGCCTGCCTTGCTCGACGCGCCGGCCCCAATGGTGGTGCGACAGATGATCAACGCGGGGCGATCAGCATCCGCCTTGGCTTCTTCCGTTGCCGCCTGCAGCGCCACTGCGTCATGCCCATCGACAGGACCGATGACCTGCCAGCCATAGGCTTCGAAGCGCTTGCGGGTGTCGTCGGCAAACCAGCCGGTGACCTCACCATCGATGGAAATATTGTTGTCGTCGTAATACGCGGTCAGCTTGCCCAGCTTCCACAGCCCGGCCAGCGAGGCCACCTCGTGGCTGATGCCTTCCATCAGACAGCCATCGCCGAGGAAGACCCAGGTACGGTGGTCGACCACATCGAAACCGGGGCGATTGAACGCCGCAGCCAGCATCTTCTCGGCCAGCGCGAAGCCCACGGCATTGGCAATGCCCTGCCCCAACGGACCAGTGGTGGTTTCCACGCCCGGGGTATGTCCGACTTCGGGGTGTCCCGGCGTGCGCGACCCCAACTGGCGGAATTTCTTAACCTCTTCCAACGGCAAGTCATAACCGGTCAGATGCAGCAGCGCATACAGCAGCATCGAACCGTGACCATTGGACAGCACGAAACGGTCACGATTGACCCAACCCGGGTTGGCCGGGTTATGGCGCAGATGGCGACGCCAGACGACTTCGGCGATCTCGGCCATGCCCATGGGCGCGCCGGGGTGGCCCGAATTAGCCTGCTGGACAGCGTCCATCGCGAGCGCACGCAGCGCGCCAGTGACAGGCGTGAAGGAAATACTGGGAGACGGGGAACGGGAATTCATCTTGTGCGGTCGGGGGGCGGGCCACGATAGGAAGTCGGGGAACCTGTAATTATCTGCGAATGTGCGCCGCGCCGCCACAGGATAAGTCCTGACATGCCGGTGAGCATCGTCGACGACCCTCGCCCGGCCCAAGCGAAGCGGGCCCAGTACGACACAGTAAACAAGCCCGGCCTGTGAATCGCCCCCGGTTCACTAGACACTTCGAAGCCTTAAGCTGGCAACCAAGTGGAGGTGTCTATGAGTAGCAAGCGATACACGGAAGAGTTCAAGATTGAAGCGGTCAAGCAAGTGACCGATCGCGGACATAGCGTTGCGGACGTTGCCGGGCGACTGGATGTGAGCAT
>NZ_MDUX01000080.1 GCF_014736495.1 Candidatus Dactylopiibacterium carminicum | reverse complement strand
CCCGCCTGAAACGCCGACTTGGCGCCGCTGGCCGCCGACGTGGCGGCACGCGCGCCGCTGCCGGCCAGCTTGGCGGCAGCCGGCGCCATGCGCGCCCCGGCGACCACCGCGCCACCCACGCCCGTCGCGGCGGCGCCAATGGCAACGGCCGTGCCGGCGGCACCGATGGCGGCACCGGCCATCGCGCCCGCGCCAAGCTGCGGCGCACCGGACACCAGCCCAGTGGCGATGCCAGGGCCGAAAATCGCCAGCGCCAGCAGCGCGAGCGAAGCCAGCATGATGACCAGCGCATGGTCGATGGACGGTTCGGCCGGATGCACCTGGAACTCGGCGAACAGGCCCGAACCGATGCCGACGATGACCGCCAGCACCAGCACGAAGCCCGCCAAGGTGGTCAGCTTGAACTCGATCAGCGTGATGAAAAGCTGGATCGCCAGCACGAAGAAGCACAGCACCACGACCAGCCAGGCCAGGAACATCACCACGATGGAGTCGATGTTCACGAACACTTCGGGAAAGCCCGCCATGTCGCCGATCTGCTCCAGAATCGGTGCCGCCGCGTCGATGCCGGTCTTGGCCAGCCGCCCCGGTTGCAGAAACGTCTCCATGCTCAAGGCCGAGCCAGTGGCCGTCAGGCCCAGGCCGGCGAACGAGCGGAAGATGATGCCGGCCAGCGCGTTGAAATTGCCGATGATGTAGGCGAAGGCACCGACGTAGAGCACCTTGCGCAGCAGCTTGGCGATCACGTCCTCGCCCTGGCCGGTGGCGTGGCTCATCGCCCAGTAGAGGCCGGCGATGGTCATGTCGATGACGATCAGCGTGGCGGTCAGGAACGCCACCTCGCCCTGCAACAGCCCGAACCCGGAGTCGATGTAGCGCGAGAACGTATCCAGAAAGCGGTCGATGACCGTCACGTCGTTCATGGTCTGGCTCCGTCAGTTGCCGTAGAAATCCACGCGCTGCGGCGTGTACGGCGTGCCGGTGCCCAGGAAGCGCCGCCGCACTTCGCGGGCGCGCTCGGTGGCCGCCGCCTGCCGCGCCAGTTCCAGCGAGGCCGCCCGGTCTTGCGTGATCTGGAGCTGCTGGGCCTGGATGGACTGCTTGGCCTGCAAGGCCAGAAGCTGGTTCGTTGCCTGCATGGCTTGCAGTGCTCCGGTGGCCGATTGGCTCTGGCTCACGAGGTCGGCCAGCGCGCCTTCGTCTTCGCGCAGGTTCTGCGACACCTGCGCCTGCATCCGCATCGCGGTGTGCAGGCCGTCGAGGGTGTTCTTCCACCGCTCGCGGGCATCACGCAGCATCTGGTCGCCGCTGACGGTAGCCGCGTACTGCTCCGGGTACAGCCGGGCAAATTCCCGATCCATGTTCTGCACGTCGTAGGCCAGCCCCTGCGCCTCGGCAATCAGGCGTTCGGTGGTGGCAAGCGTCGAGCGCAGCCGATTGACGATGTTGAAGTCCAGGTTTGCCAAGTTCCTGGCCTGGTTCATCAGCATCTGCGCTTCATTCTGGAGCTGGTTGATCTGGTTGTTGATCTGCTCCAGCGTGCGGATGGCCGTCAGCGTGTTCTGCACCAGGTTAACGGGATCAACGAAGGTGAGCGCCGCCGCCGGCTGGGCGAGCATCAGTGAGCCGGCCAGCGCGGCGGCGAGCGAAATAGAAAGCACACGGGTCTTCATGGCAGGTTCTCCTGTCGTGGTTGGGAAAGGAAAGAAGCCGCCGCCGGCGAGGACGGCAGCAGGTCGGCGGCCCAATCGAGGCCGCGATGGCGCAGCCAGGCGCCAGCGAAGCCGGGAGCGCCGGCCTGCGTCAGCACGCGGTCCATGTCGCGTTGGTCTTGCGGTGTGGATGCCCCGGCAAAGGCGAGCGCAGCCGGCCCCAAGTCGAGGTCGAACAGCCGGTTTCCCAGGCGCGATTGGTAGTAGTAGTCCTGCTTGGGCTGCGCGGTGGCGACGATTTCGATTTGTCGGCTGTTGAGGCCGAAGCCCTCGTAGATCGTGCGAATCTGCGGCTCGGTCGCCTGCGGGTTAGGGAGAAAGATCCGACTGGCGCAGCTCTCGATGACCGCCGGTGCGATGGATGACTCTTTGATGTCGGCGAGCGACTGCGTATCGAAGACGACGGAAACCTGCTTTTTTCGCAAAGTCTTGAGCCACTGGCGAAGCCGGGCCGCGAATATGGGATCGTCTAGGAAGACCCACGCCTCCCCAAGAAAAAGCATCGTGGGCGAGCCATCGAATCGTTCTTCCAGGCGGGCAAAGAGGTAGTTCAGAACCGCCAGCACGGCGGCCTTGCTGTGCATGAGTTCTTCCATCTCGAAGCACTGCACATCCGCGCTACCCAGCCGGTCGTGGTCGGCATCCAGCAACTTGCCGTGTGCGCCGCCGAGCACATAGGGAGCGAGCGCCTGGCGCAACACGTTCGATTGCAGCAAGACGGATAGGCCGGTAAGCGTGCGTTGCTCCACGGGCGCACCGGCCAGACTGCCGAGCGCCGACCAAATGGCGGCCTTCTCGTCGGGGCCGACGGTCACGCCTTCGCGCAGCAAGCGCCCTTCGATCCATTCGGCGGCCCAGGTGCGGTAGCCTTCTCGGTCGATGCGGGCGAGAGGCTGAAAGGCAATCTCGCCATCAGCACTGAGATCGTAGTGCTCGCCACCCAGGCCCAGGGTCGCGGCGCGTATGGATCGCCCTACGTCAAAGACAAAGACGCGCGAGCCGCGATAGCGACGGAACTGCATGGCCATCATGGCGACCAAGACCGACTTGCCCATGCCGGTCGGGCCGACGATCATCGTGTGCCCCACGTCACCGATATGCGTCACCAGCCGGAACGGCGTTGCGCCATCGGTGCGGGTGACGATCAGCGGCGGGCCGTCCAGATGCTTGTTGCGCTCGGGGCCGGCCCACACGGCAGACACCGGCATCATGTGCGCCAGGTTCAGCGTCGAGACGATGGGCTGGCGCACGTTGGCATAGGCGTTGCCAGGGATAGACGACAGCCACGCATCCACGGCATTGAGCGTTTCGGGGATGGTCACGAAACCCCGGCCCTGAATCACGCGCTCCACCATGCGCAGCTTCTCGTCGGCCACGGTCGGGTCGCCATCGAGCACCGTCACCGTGGCGGTGAGGTAGCCGAAGGCCACTTGATCGCTGCCCAGCTCCTGCAAGGCGGCGTCCGCGTCGGCCGCCTTGTTGCTGGCATCCGTGTCCACCAAGGGCGATTCCTGCTGAAAGATCGTTTCGCGCAGCAGCGCGATGACGTTCTTGCGCTTGGCAAACCATTGGCGGCGCAGGCGGCCCAGCTCCTTTTCCGCCTCGGCCTTGTCGAGGCAGAGGAACCGGGTACTCCAGCGATAGGCAAAGCCCAGGCGGTTGAGGTCGTCCAGCAGGCCCGGCCAGGTCGAGGTCGGGAAGCCCCGCACCGACACCACGCGCAGGTGCTGGTCGCCCAGCACGGGCGCCAGGCCACCGACCAGCGCGGAGTCGGCCAGCAGCGTATCCAGATGGAAAGGTATTTCGGGGACGCCGATGCGATAGCGCCGCGTCGAGACGGTCGCGTGCAGGTAGGTCAGCGTCGCTGCATCGTCCAGCCAGGCGATTTCCGGCATCACGCCATCGAGCAGGTCGAACACGCGATCGGTTTCCGCCACGAAGGCATCGAGCCGACCGCGCCAGTCCACACCATCGCCCGGCGCGTGTTCGTACAGCAGTTTGGCCGCACGGGCGCGGGATTCCTCCGGCGGCAAGTAGGCCAGCGTCAGGTGATAGCCGCTCTCGAAGTGATTGCCCGATTCTTCGAAAGCGGCGCGGCGTTCCTCGTCCACCAGCCACGACAGCGGTTCGGGGAAATCGGAATGCGGGTAGTCCGCCGCCGGTTGGCGCTCGGCCTCCACGAACAGCGCCCAGCCCGAACCCAGCCGACGCAGCGCGTTGTTCAGCCGTGCCGTGGTGGCGATCAGCTCGCCCTGCGTGGCGCTGTCGAGGTCGGGGCTACGGAAACGGGCCGTGCGCTGAAAGCTGCCGTCCTTGTTCAAGACGACACCCGGCGCGATCAGTCCGGCCCAGGGAAGCCAGTCGGCCAGCAGTGCGGGCCGCTGGCGGTATTCGGCAAGGTTCAGCATGGCATCCCCCTTCACACGTCCAACAGCGGCTTGTGCTTGATGTGCCGGGCGAAGACCTGCATGAACTGCGGATCGACACGCGCGCCCCACACGGCCAGCGAGTGGCCGACGATCCAGAGCACGACACCGGGAATCCAGAGTTGCAGGCCCAGCCCGACGGCGGCGGCCAGCGTGCCGTTGGCAATCGCCACGGTGCGCGGTGCGCCGCCCATGAGGATCGGCTCGGTCAGCGAGCGATGTAGCGGCACCTCGAAGCCGGCCGCGAAGCTGTCCGGCCCGCTCATACAACCGCCCCGCCGGAGAAGCTGAAGAACGACAGGAAGAAGCTCGAAGCCGCGAACGCGATGGACAGGCCGAACACAATCTGGATCAGCTTGCGGAAGCCGCCCGACGTGTCGCCGAAGGCCAGCGCGAGGCTGGTGGCGATGATGATGATGACCGCGACGATGCGCGCCACCGGCCCCTGGATCGACTCCAGAATGGATTGCAGCGGGCCTTCCCACGGCATCGAGGAACCGGATGCCTTCGCCGTTCCTGCCGTCATCAGCATGACGGCGGCCAGCAGCAGGCCGTGGTGCGCCGGCCGGGCGAGGCGCCGCAGGCGTGCGAGGCCGGGAAGCGGCTTTACGGAAAGACGGAAAGCAGGAACGTGCATCTGCGTCATGGCAGTTCTCCAGGTTGGTCAAGGGACGGGGAAGGCGCAGCGGCAGCGGCTGCGAGAGGAACCGGCATCAGCTCGGGAAACGGCGTTTCCAGCGCATACGCCAGGCGGTAGCCCACACCGTCGAAACCGACGACGCGGGCGATGCTTTCGACGCGGCGCTTGCGGCCGCGTCCGGCGATGTGGATGACGACATTGACCGCCTCGGCGATCAGCGCGCGTGGCGGGTTCACCGCCACTTCGAGAATCAACTGTTCCAGGCGCAGCAGCGCGCCCAGCGCGGAACCGGCGTGGATGGTGGCGATGCCACCGGGATGGCCGGTGCCCCACACCTTCACCAAGTCCAGGGCTTCGCCGCCGCGTACCTCGGCGACGATCACGCGATCGGGGCGCAGGCGCATCGTGGCGCGCACCAGTTCGGTCATGGACACGACGCCCGCGCGGGTACGCAGCGGCACATGGTCGCGGGCCGCGCATTGCAGTTCGATGGTGTCTTCGAGCACCAGCACGCGGTCGCCGGTGGCGGCGATTTCCGCGAGCAAGGCATTGGCGAGCGTGGTCTTGCCGCTGCTCGTCGCCCCGGCAATCAGGATGTTCTGGCGCTCGCGCACAGCGCGGCGCAGGAAGTCCGCCTGGGCTGTGGTCAGGATGCCGTCGGCCACATAGCGATCCAGGCCGATGATGCTCACGGCGCGCTTGCGCAGCGCGAAGGCCGGGCCGGGTGCGGCTGGCGGCAGGATGCCCTCGAAGCGTTCGCCCGTTTCCGGCAGCTCGGCTGTCAGCAGCGGTCGGCCACGATGCACTTCCGCACCGACATGCGCGGCCACCAGACGGATGATGCGTTCGCCATCGGCCTCGGGCAGCTCCACGCCCAACGGCGCGCGGCCCGACGAAAGCCGATCCACCCATAGGGTGCGGTCGGGGTTGAGCATGATTTCCACCACGTCGGGGTCTTCGAGCGCGGTGGCGATCAGCGGCCCCATTGCCGTGCGCAGCATCTGGATGCGCCGGTCGAGCGATGTGGCACTCATGGATTGCGGAACGGCGCTCATGACGCACGCTCCCGCGCCTGAGCCGATGCCGCTGCGTCCTCCATCCGCATCGGGTCGGGGTGCAGTTCCTCCACCACGTCGCGCACGAGGCTGCGGCCGCGCATCAGGTGGTGGCCAAGCTGCTCGGTGAATTGCTCGAAGCGCGCCTTGCCCTGCGCGCGGGCCGCGTCTTGGTGGGCTTCGGGAACCGGCGTGCTGACGGTCAGGTAGTAGCGGATGAACAGTGCCAGCGTTTCGATGGCGATGTTCTGGTCGCGCTCCATGCGTTCGGCCTGGCGCGATAGGCGATCAAGGCGCTTGGCGATGGCGGCCTCGCGCTGGTCGGCAGCATCGGGTGATAGCCACGATGCGAGCGCCGCCGCGACGATGGACGACTTGGACACGCCTTTCTTGGCGGCCAGTTCGTCGAGGCGCTTGGCGTGCTCGGGCTGGATAAAGAGATTCAGGCGATAGGTCATAGGTCGATTCCGTCGCTGGGGTCGAGGGAGGCCAGCCGGGCGGTGCGCTGCATGGCCGGATCAAGCTGGCGAGGAAGGGGAAGCGGCAGGTCGTCGTCGTCATCGAGCACGCCGAGGTCGGCCGCGGGCGCGGCCAGTTCGGGGTCGTAGGCGACGGTTTCGGAAAGTTCGGGCTGACGGCGCGGGCCGCCGTCGTCGGCTGTGCCCTGGTGTTCGAGGTCATCGGCGGGTGCCGTGGACGGTGCGGTGGGCGTTGGTGGGATTGCCAGCCCGCTCCAGTCGTCGGGGCGCAGCGGCGGCGCGTCGGCGTACTGGCCGCCCGTCAGCGCGGGCGGCGGCAGCACGCGCTGCTTGAAATTGGCGTCGGCGTAGTAGCGCAGCTTCGTGGCCTTGATCGGGGCCACGCTGGACACCATCACCACGGCCTCGTCGGGCGGAAGCTGCATGACTTCGCCCGGCGTCAGCAGCGGGCGAGCCGTCTCCTGGCGCGACACCATTAGGTGGCCCAGCCACGGCGCGAGGCGATGGCCGGCATAGTTGCGCTGCGCGCGCAGCTCGGTCGCGGTGCCCAGCGTCTCGGAGATCCGCTTGGCGGTGCGCTCGTCGTTGGTCGCAAACGTCACACGCACATGGCAGTTGTCGAGGATGGAATGGTTCTGTCCATACGCCTTGTCGATCTGGTTGAGCGACTGCGCGATGAGGAAGCTGCGGATGCCGTAGCCCGCCATAAAGGCCAGCGCCGTCTCGAAGAAATCGAGCCTGCCCAGCGCCGGGAACTCGTCGAGCATCAGCAGCAGCTTGTGGCGGCGCTCGATGCCGTCGCTGCCGTCGAGCGATTCCGTTAGGCGCCGGCCGATCTGGTTGAGGATCAGGCGAATGAGCGGCTTGGTGCGGCTGATGTCCGAAGGCGGCACTACGAGATACAGCGAGACGGGGTGCTCGGATGCGATCAGGTCGGCGATGCGCCAGTCGCAGCGCGACGTGACTTCGGCCACAGTGGGATCGCGGTACAGGCCGAGGAAGCTCATGGCCGTGGAAAGCACGCCGGAGCGTTCGTTATCGCTCTTGTTGAGGACTTCACGCGCAGCGGACGCCACCACGGGATGCGGGCCATCACCGAGGTGCGGCGTGGTCATCATCCGATGCAAGGTCAACTCGAACGGGCTGGCCGGGTCGCTGAGGAAGTTGGCGACGCCGCGCAGCGTCTTGTCCTCGCCCGCGTAGAGCACATGCAGGATCGCGCCGACTAGCAGGGCGTGAGAGGTCTTTTCCCAATGGTTGCGCTTCTCCAGCGCGCCTTCGGGATCGACCAGAATGTCCGCGATGTTCTGCACGTCGCGCACTTCATGCGCGCCGCGTCGTACCTCCAGCAGCGGGTTGTAGGCCGCCGACTTCGCATCCGTGGGGTTGAACAGTAGGCAGTGGCTAAAACGGCTGCGCCAGCCAGCGGTGATCTGCCAGTTCTCGCCCTTGATGTCGTGGATGACCGCCGATGCCGGCCAACTCAACAACGTGGGCACCACCAAGCCGACGCCCTTGCCGCTGCGCGTGGGCGCGAAGGTCAGGACGTGTTCCGGGCCTTCATGGCGCAGGTACTCGTTGCGATACTTGCCGAGGAAGACGCCGGCCGGCTGCGTCAGCCCGGCCTTGCGAATGTCGTCCGCTTCGGCCCAGCGTGCCGAGCCGTAGGTGGTGACAAGGCGCGATTGCCGTGAGCGCCACACCGACATGGCAATGGCGACAACCACGGCCACCAGGCCGCTGCCGCCTGCGATAGCCCCGCCAATGTCGAACACATGCGGCGCGTAGGCATCGAAGAAGAACCACCACTCGAACAGCCGCCACGGGTGATAGACCGGCGTGCCGAAGAAATCGAACCAGGGCGAGCCAAGGCGTAGTTGATAGCCCAGGGCGGCGGCTGTCCATTGCGTTGCACTCCATACGCCGGCGATCACGATGCCGAAGACGGCGGCGATCTGCCCGAACGACACGCCCTGAGCTTGCATTGACTGGCCTCCGATTTCCCCTGCGCTTTTTCCTCATGGAAAGCGCGGCACAAGGACGTGCCACAAGCGTCAGAATCGGTGCCGGGTCAGTGCCGGTCAAAGACCGTTTTAAGCAGAAAAGTCGCGGAAAAAGAAAGAATGAGCGCGGTGGCGAGCCAAAGAAAAACGCCGCAAGCGCAGGCGCATTGCGGCGTATCGAGCAAAAAAGTAAGGCTATGCGGCGAACCGCCAACAATCAAAACTTTGGCGACTCTTTCGGCGGTGTGTACGGGGTTTCGCCGTCGCCATAGAACCGTTTGCGCGTGGCTTCGGCCACCCGATTGCAGAGCACATCACCCAGCTTGGTGCGGTCGGTCTTGCATTGCTGCCGTAGTTCCTTGAGCCGTTCGGGATTGGCCGCCAGTTCTTCCACCGTCGGGATGTTGGCTGCCGAATCGGCAGGCTTCTGTGGCGCTTCGGACTGGCCGCAGGCGGCCAAGAGATATGCGAGCAAGAACGGGATGATCTTCTTCATGGCGCAGGTTCCTCCGGTGGATCGGGATGAAGGCCCGAAACGGGCCGGGTGGACTCTGGCGAGTCAATGGCCTGCACGCGCTCGATGAACCGCGCCAGCACGTCGGATAGCTCGACTTCGGGGCGCAGCACGAACGTCGTCAACGGCGGTACGCGCGTCGCCAGCGGTCGCGCCACCACGCCCGATTCCCTGCTGGCGGCAATGTGTGACTTGCCCGTCAACCCAAGCGCGAAGCCCGCAGATACCAGCGCCATCATCAAATCGCCGGACGCGACCCGTTCTGCGATCAGCGGCTCCATGTCAGCGCGACGCAGTATCCGATCGACGTGCCTGGCATGGCCTTCGCACACCTGCGGATCGCACAGCACCAGCGGATAGCGCAGCAGCTCGTCCAGCGGGATGCGCTTGTGGGCCAGCAGCGGATGCCGCGCTGGCACCGCCACCATCAGCGCATCGCTCCAAACCGGCAGGGCCACGATGCCTTCGCCCACCTCATCGGACTGCGCGAAACCCACGTCGTACAGGTCGTCGTGCAGCCCTTTTATCTGCTGTGATAAGGAAACCTCGAAGAAGCGGATTTCAACCTCAGGTTCTTCCTGTCGGCAAAGAGCCAGGAGTGCCGGCAAGCGCGATGGCGTGATGCCATCCGACAGCGCCACGCGCAACTGTCCATGAAAACCGTTCGCTGCTGCGTGAACGCTATCGCGTGCCTGCTGTAAGGCCGCAAACACCCGGCGCACATGCTCCAGGAACAACGTGCCTGCACGGGTCAGTCGCGTGCTGCGCGTGGTGCGAGCGAACAGCATCACGCCAAGTTCTTCCTCCAACTCTTTGATTGCCCGCGACAGCGGAGATTGCTCAATATGCAATTTCTCCGCTGCGTGGGCAAAGTGGAGTTCTTCGGCGACAGCCATGAAATAACGCAAATGTCTTAGTTCCATGGCCACTCCTCCTTTCTACGTCAACATTGCGGTCAGAAGTCCATAGTGGCCGAGAGCAGGAAGGTACGGGGAGCGCCCAAGCCCAGGCTTGTGAAGTGCGGCTTCGCCCAATATGCCTTGTTGGTCACGTTGGTGACGGCGGCTCGCAGGGTCAGCGGGCGACCTGAAACCCTTGTGGCGTAGCGCGCGCCCACGTCGAACACGGTGCGGCCAGGTATCGACAGAGAGTTGTCCGCGCTGAGGTATTGCTTGTCCGCCCAAGTTGCATTGGCCGTCAGCGTCAAACCTTGCATCGCAGGCACGTCCCATTCCGTTCCCAGCTTGGCCTGCCACTTTGGCAAGCCGGTGGCCTGCTTGCCTTCATTAGCAGCAACGGCGGCTTTCGTCACCTCGGCATCCGAATAGGCGATACCACCCATCAGGCGCACGCCGCGCATGGGCGAGCCGAAAAAGCCCCATTCCACCCCACGGTTGCGTTGTTCGCCTCCAAACGAAAATATGTTGGTGAAGGGGTCTGTATAGCTGCTGGGGCGTTTGATCTCGTACACACTGAGCGTGTGGGCGAATTCACCCAAGTCGAATTTGATGCCGACTTCTTTCTGCTTAGTCTTGTAGGGTGCGAAGACCTCGCCCGCATTTTCCGCAGTATTGGGGGCGGTGGCGCCCTGGCTCAGGCCCTCGATGTAGTTGGCATACACGGAAAGCCGATCAGTGGCCTTGATGTACTTCTCTGTATAGGTGATGGTGGAGAACGGCGTTTCCATGAAGTCCTTTTCACCGAGCAGCCCCATACGACCACCGGTACTCACCTGGCCGCCGGAGTACGTGGGCATCGTCGATTCACCCGTGACGGTCACCGTCGGCAGTGTCGTTACGCCTTCGGTGCCAAGTGGTATCGCCTGCTCTTCGCTGAGATCGGTGGCGGCGTTGGAAGTCTGAGCCAATGCCGGGGGCGTCACGACGGCCAAGGCGCTGAATGCCAGCCCGAACAGCAGCGCGTTGCGCACTGCTACAGCAGTCCGGTTTGGGGTGAAGTCAAAGCTTGGAGGCAACGCCTGCCGAACGCGCGCGGTACGTTGATTCGGATAGGACTTGGTCATGTAATGATCCTTTCAGTTGAAGTCGGGGTGGTTCTCGCCACGTTTTGCAGATGAGAAAAAAAGAGACAGATCGAATGAGACTTGTTTGCGTAATTGAGTCGGCGACCCATTTCGGGACGAATCAGTCCCGATACCTGTGCGTCAATGAGGTGGATGCTGACGGGAAGCCGATAGGCGCACAGGTCGCTCAATGGCTTCTGCGCTGGATGGCGTATCCGTTGCAGAATCCAGGCGCCAAGATGTCGACGGCAGTCATCATGCATGGCCCGCAGGGAACAGGGAAAAGCGCCATCTTCCAGGTGTTGGCCAGCATCTACGGCAAGTACGCAACCGTACTCAACCAGCGCGGCCTGGAAGATAAGTTCAATGCGGACTGGGTGGATTGCAAGCTTTTCCTGCTTGCGGAAGAAGTCGTTACGCGTGCTGAAATGTGGCACATCAAGAACGAGCTGAAAGAGCTTGTTACCGGTAAGACTGTGCGGGTCAATGGCAAGAACGTGTCCGCCTATCCGCAGAAAAACCAGATCAACATGGCGCTGCTCTCAAACGAAAATCAGCCGCTACCGCTCGACAACGACGACCGTCGTCACCTCGTGGTCTATACCCCGCCATCGCTGAGCGAGGAGTATTACGACGAAGTGCACCGCGAGATAGAAAACGGCGGTGTCGCTGCTTTCTACTGGCACTTGCTGAATCTTGATCTGGGCGACTTCCATCCGAAAAAGCGCCCGCCGATGACGCAAAGCAAATCGGCGTTGATCAGCCTTGTATCTTTAAGCCTCGGACCGGC
>NZ_MDUX01000079.1 GCF_014736495.1 Candidatus Dactylopiibacterium carminicum | reverse complement strand
TCACACCCAAATTCCAGAATGTAAACACATTCCGGATACTGTGAACAGGCTCTAGGCAAAGGGTGCGTTATGCACGTTGAGCGGCAGCGCGGCACTCAAGTGATGCATGGCGCGAAAACGGGGTCTGTTAGGGGTTTGCCGCAGCGCCGCATGCTTGACTTGCGAGGCTTGGGGCTCCTAGGATGGGCGCCGTTTCCGCAATGCAAAACCCTTTTGCCAAGGTGGATCAAGATGCTCAAGCTGGTTCTGATGCAGATAGCAGCAGGCAGCATAGGAGTGGTAGTCAGTGGTTGGTTGTTCGGTTGGCTGGCTAGCATCTCGGCAGCCATCGGGAGTGGTGCAGTAGTACTCCCCAATTTGTTGTTTGCGGGTTTTTTGAGTTGGACAGCCCGTGTGAAGGGAACGCCGGACGTGGGGACTTTCCTGTTCGGTGAGCTGATGAAGTTGTTTCTGACCCTGTGCCTGCTGATCATGGTGCCGGTGTTCTATGCAGGCGCCCATTGGGGGGCTCTGATTATTGGCGTGGCATTGTCGTTGCACGCGCTCTTTTTGGCTTTTTTGGTGAAAACCTGATATGGCAGCTGAACAAGATGTTACGCAGCACTCTGTCAGTGCTGGCGAGTACATCGCTCACCACTTAACCTTCTTGAATGGTACTGGCGGAGCTCAGAAAGACCTGATCGATTTCGGATTGATCAATTACGACACCGTCTTCTGGGCCGTGTTCATTGCGCTTTCCGGTGGTTTCCTGCTCTGGTTCGCAGCCCGCCGTGCCACGGCCGGCGTGCCGGGCCGTTTCCAGGCAGCAGTGGAAATCCTGGTCGAGATGGTCGCCGATCAGGCCAAGGATCTGATCCACAGTACGGAATCCCGCAAATTCGTGGCTCCCCTGGCGCTGACCGTGTTCATCTGGGTTTTCCTGATGAACGCCATGGACTTCCTGCCGGTGAATCTGATTCCCAATGCCTGGACTGCGATCTATGCCGGGCTCGGTCACGATCCGCACCACGCTTACATGCGCGTAGTGCCCACTGCGGATATCAATGCCACCATGGGCATGGCCGTCACCGTGCTGTTGCTCTGCCTTTACTACAACATCAAGATCAAAGGGGTGGGCGGCTGGGCTCACGAACTGGTCAGCGCACCGTTCGGATCTTCCAAGAACCCGCTGTTCGCCTTGATTCTGGGCGTCATCAATCTGGCCATGCAACTCATCGAGTTCTGTGCCAAGACGGTTTCGCACGGCATGCGGTTGTTCGGCAACATGTTTGCCGGCGAACTGATCTTCATGCTGATTGCGTTGATGGGAGCGACCTGGACCGGTCTGAACGCCCCCAGCGTCTTCCTCATGTTGGGGCATATCGTCGCGGGCTTCGCCTGGGCCGTGTTCCACATTCTTGTCGTCACTCTGCAGGCTTTCATCTTCATGATGCTGACGCTTGTCTACATCGGCCAGGCACACGAAGGGCACTAGCAGACTGATCCCGCATCCCGGGAGGGAGACAATCCTCCCAAATTTTGCACCTACGTTTCATCCACCATTCACACAAGGAGTTGTCATGGAAACAGAATTCGGTCTGATCGCGCTGGCTTGTGGCCTGATCATCGGTCTGGGCGCTGTCGGTGCCTGTATCGGTATCGCGCTGATGGGCGGCAAGTATCTCGAATCCTCCGCTCGTCAGCCCGAACTGATGAACGCGCTGCAGGTCAAGATGTTCCTGCTGGCCGGCCTGATCGACGCTGCATTCATCATCGGTACCGGTATCGCGCTGTGGTTTGCAACCTCCACGTTCCTGAAGTAACCCTTCTTTCCTGAACGTATCACCATTCATCAACAGGAAAGGAAACGGCCGTGAATCTGAACGCAACCTTCATTGCGCAGATCGTGGTGTTTTTGGTGTTCGCCTGGTTCACGATGAAGTTCGTGTGGCCTCCGATCACCAAGGCATTGGATGAGCGCGCAAGCAAGATCGCTGACGGGCTCGCTGCGGCGGACAAGGCAAAGACCAACTTGGCATTGACCGAGAAACGCGTCAGCGATGAGCTGAAGAAAGCGCGCGAATCGGCGGCCACGGTGCGGGGTGGTGCGGAGCAGCAAGCCGCCGCCATCGTCGAGGAAGCTCGCGCAGAAGCGACCCGCATTGTTGCGGCCGCGCGTGAGGCAGCTCAAACCGAGGCGGCAGTCGCTGCGCAGCGTGCCCGCGAGGAACTGCGTTCCCAGGTGGCGGTGCTGGCTGTGGCCGGTGCCGAGCGCATCCTGCGTCGCGAGATCAATGCCGAAGTCCATGCCGATCTGCTGACCAACCTGAAACAGGAACTGAGCTGAGCCATGGCCGAGAACGTCACCCTTGCACGGCCCTATGCCGAAGCGGTGTTCGCACTCGCGCGCGATGCAGGCAAGCTGTCCGCCTGGCGCGAAGCACTGGAGCGTCTGGCGCAGGTTGTCGCGGACGCCTCCGTGCGCGAATGTCTCACCGACCCACGCTTCGAGCTTGAACCGCTGCAGAAACTGCTGGTGGAGTCCGCAGGGCTTCCGGCCGATGTGGAGCAGATCAATTTCGTACGCTTGCTGCTGGAGAACGGTCGCGCCCAGGTGCTGCCGGAGATCGCCGGTATCTTCGGTGACCTGGCTGATGCATACGAAGGCGTGCGCGATGCGCTCGTCAGCTCTGCTTTCCCGCTGGATACCGGGGCAACCGCCCGTTTGCAGACTGATCTCGAAGCCCGTTTCGGTGTGAAGCTGCGCCTGCAAGTGCGTGTCGACCCCGAGTTGATCGGTGGCGTACGCGTGGCTGTGGGTGACGAAGTGATCGATGCCTCCGTGCGCGGCAAGCTTGCCGCCATGGCTGCTGCGCTACAGAACTAGGAGCACATTTCATGCAACTCAATCCTTCTGAAATCAGCGATCTCATCAAGAGTCGCATTCAGAGTCTGCAATTGGCGGCATCCGCTCGCAACGAAGGCACCGTGGTGACCGTGACGGACGGCATCTGCCGCGTGCACGGGCTGGCCGATGTGATGCAGGGCGAAATGCTCGAGTTCCCGAACAATACCTTCGGCCTCGCCATGAACCTTGAGCGCGACTCCGTCGGTGCTGTGGTGCTGGGTGACTATGATCACATCTCCGAGGGTGACAAGGTGCGCTGCACCGGTCGTATCCTTGAAGTGCCCGTGGGGCCTGAACTGATCGGCCGTGTCGTGGATGCCCTGGGCCAGCCCATTGATGGCAAGGGGCCGATCAATGCCAAGCTGACCGACAAGATCGAGAAGGTCGCACCTGGCGTGATCTGGCGCAAGTCGGTGTCACAGCCGGTGCAGACCGGTCTGAAAGCCATTGATTCGATGGTGCCCGTGGGGCGCGGTCAGCGCGAGCTGATCATCGGCGACCGTCAGACCGGCAAGACTGCGGTGGCTGTTGATGCCATCATTAACCAGAAGGGCAAGGACCTCATTTGTGTGTACGTCGCTATCGGCCAGAAGGCCTCGACGATCAACAACGTGGTTCGCAAGCTGCAAGAGCACGGCGCGATGGATTACACCATCGTGGTAGCCGCGTCTGTATCCGAATCCGCAGCGATGCAGTACATCGCAGCTTATGCCGGTTGCACGATGGGCGAGTACTTCCGCGATCGTGGCCAGGATGCCCTGATCGTCTATGACGATCTGACCAAGCAGGCCTGGGCCTATCGCCAGATTTCGTTGCTGCTGCGCCGTCCGCCGGGCCGTGAAGCCTATCCGGGTGACGTGTTCTATCTGCACTCGCGCCTTCTTGAGCGCGCTGCGCGCGTCAATGAAGAATACGTAGAGAAGTTCACTAACGGGGAAGTAAAGGGCAAGTCCGGTTCGTTGACCGCGCTTCCCGTCATCGAAACCCAGGCTGGCGACGTCTCGGCTTTCGTGCCGACCAACGTGATCTCGATCACCGACGGCCAGATCTTCCTGGAAACCGACCTGTTCAATGCAGGTGTCCGTCCCGCCATCAACGCTGGTATTTCGGTATCGCGCGTGGGGGGGGCCGCACAGACCAAAGTCATCAAGAAGCTCTCCGGTGGTATCCGTACCGACCTCGCGCAGTATCGTGAGCTGGCTGCATTCGCGCAGTTTGCATCCGACCTGGATGATGCCACCCGCAAGCAGCTTGAACGTGGCCGCCGTGTGGTGGAAGTACTGAAGCAGCCCCAGTATGAACCGCAAGCGGTGCCTGAAATGGCCGTGACGCTGTATGCGATTACTCGCGGTTATACCGATGATGTCAGCGTCAATCGCATTCTGGGCTTCGAGGCTGCACTGCATCAGTATCTGCGCAGCAGCCAGGCAGCCTTGATGCAGAAGATTGATGACAGCAAGGATCTTGATGCTGAAGCCGAAGCAGCACTGAAGGCCGCCATCGTCGAGTTCAAGCAGGGCTGGACCAACTGATCGGGGCGCATCATGGCAAGCGGGAAAGAGATCCGGACGAAGATTAAGAGCGTCCAGAACACCAAGAAGATTACCAAGGCCATGGAAATGGTCGCGGCCTCGAAGATGCGACGTGCACAAGAGCGCATGCGTCAGGCCCGGCCATACGCGGACAAGGTGCGTCGTCTTGCCGCCAACCTTTCCAATGCCAATCACGCGGATTACCGCCATCCTTTCCTGATCGCGCGTGAGCCGGTCAATGGTGCAGGGCTGGTGCTGGTGACGACGGACAAGGGGCTGTGCGGTGCGCTGAACACCAACATCCTGCGTCAGGCCGTGGCCAGCATGCGTGAATGGGAAGGTCAGGGCATCCGCAACATCCAGGTTGCCGCCATCGGCAACAAGGGTTACGGCTTCATGCAGCGGTTGGGTGTGTGGTTTCGCACCTGACTCAGCTTGGTGATACGCCCAATCTGGAGAAGCTGATCAGGCCGGTCAAGGTGATGATCGACAAGTATCTGGCTGGCGAGCTGGATGTGGTCTACATCGCCTATACCCGATTCATCAATACCATGCGCCAGGAGTCCGTCGTCGAGCAGCTACTGCCACTGTGTGGTGATCGCATGGGCGCTCCAGTACATTCTTGGGACTATATCTACGAGCCGAGCCCTCAGACCGTCGTTGACGAACTGTTGCTGCGCTATGTGGAGGCGCTGGTGTATCAGTCGGTGGCCGAGAACATGGCGTCCGAACAAAGTGCACGCATGGTGGCAATGAAGGCCGCGTCGGACAATGCCGGCACGGTCATCAAGGAGCTCCAGCTGGTCTACAACAAAACGCGTCAGGCGGCGATCACCAAGGAAATTACGGAAATCGTCGGTGGCGCCGCGGCGGTTTGAATTTAGTTATTTGAGGATATGACAATGAGTCAAGGATCCGTTGTTCAATGTATCGGCTCGGTGGTAGACATCCAGTTCCCCCGCGACGGCATGCCCAAGATTTACGAAGCATTGCAGCTTGATGTTTCCGAAGAAAATCCGTTGGTCGAGAAAGGCCTGACCTTCGAAGTGCAGCAGCAGCTGGGTGACGGCATCGTCCGCACCATCGCCATGGGTTCCGCCGATGGCCTGCGTCGCGGCATGAAGGTCAATGCTTCCGGCGCCGGCATCACTGTGCCGGTCGGGCACGGTACGCTCGGCCGCATCATGGATGTGCTGGGCCGCCCGATTGACGAAGTCGGTCCGGTTGATTGCGATGAGCGTCGAGAAATTCACCAGCCGGCACCGAAGTTCGACGAGCTCTCGCCTTCCGTGGATCTGCTCGAAACCGGCATCAAGGTGATCGATCTGGTGTGTCCGTTCGCCAAGGGCGGCAAGGTCGGCCTGTTTGGCGGTGCTGGAGTGGGCAAGACGGTAAACATGCTGGAGCTCATCAACAACATCGCCAAGCAGCACAGCGGGCTGTCGGTGTTTGCTGGCGTGGGTGAGCGTACTCGTGAAGGTAATGACTTCTATCACGAGATGGCTGAAGCCGGCGTTATCAAGCTCGATAACCTCAAGGAGTCCAAGGTGGCGATGGTCTTCGGCCAGATGAACGAGCCGCCGGGCAACCGTCTGCGCGTGGCGCTTTCGGGCCTGACCATGGCCGAGAAGTTCCGCGACGAAGGCCGCGACATCCTGTTCTTTGTGGACAATATCTACCGCTACACCTTGGCCGGTACTGAAGTGTCCGCCCTGCTGGGCCGCATGCCCTCCGCTGTGGGTTACCAGCCGACGCTGGCGGAAGAAATGGGCAAGCTGCAGGAACGCATCACCTCCACCAAGGTCGGCTCGATCACCTCGATCCAGGCCGTGTATGTGCCCGCCGATGACTTGACCGATCCGTCGCCTGCCACCACCTTCTTGCACTTGGACTCGACCGTCGTGCTGTCGCGTGACATCGCCGCGCTGGGGATCTACCCTGCCGTCGATCCGCTCGACTCCACCAGCCGCCAGCTCGATCCGCTGATCGTCGGTGAAGAACACTACAGCGTGGCGCGTGGCGTGCAGCAGACCCTGCAGCGCTACAAGGAGCTGCGTGACATCATCGCCATTCTCGGGATGGACGAACTGGCGCCGGAAGACAAGCTCGCCGTGGCACGCGCCCGGAAGATCCAACGCTTCCTGTCGCAACCGTTCCACGTGGCTGAAGTGTTCACGGGCTCCCCCGGCAAATACGTCAGCCTCAAGGATACGATCCGTGGCTTCAAGGGAATCGTCGGTGGGGAATACGATCACCTGCCCGAGCAGGCGTTCTACATGGTCGGCACCATCGAAGAAGCCATCGAAAAGGCGAAGACGCTGCAGTAATAACGGGGAAGGGAGAAGAGATAGGGGAGACCGAGTGGCCGCACAGCGCTGGTTTTCCCTTCGCCTTCCACCTTTCGCCCTTCACCCAAGGGGTAAAGAATGGCAATGACTGTTCATGTCGATGTCGTCAACGCGGAAGAAGAGCTCTTCTCCGGGTTGGCCGAGATCGTTTCGCTGCCTGGCGAATCTGGTGATCTGGGCATCCTGCCGGGGCACACTCCCCTGATGACCCGTATCCGTCCGGGCACCGTGCGTATCAAGGTGCCGGGGCGTGCCGAAGAAGAAGTGATCTTCGTGGCTGGCGGCCTGCTGGAGGTGCAACCGAATCTGGTTACCGTGATGGCTGATACGGCGATCCGGGGTAAGGATCTGGACGAAGCCAAGGCGCTGGAAGCTAAGAAGCATGCTGAACAGGCGCTTGCGGACAAGGCCCATGAAGTCAACTATGCCCAGGCGCAGGCTGAACTGGCCGAGGCCATCGCGCAGCTGGCGACCATCAATCAGGCACGGAGACGCTCACACTGAGCTGAGTGAAGTCGCCGAACTACTCAACGCCCCCCCGCACTTTGCGGGGCGTTTTCGTTTGTTTGGATGCGTTGCTTTCAGGCCAGATGTTGCTTGTCTTTTTTGCGTCTCCTCTCGCTGTGCATGGTGTGACGAAAGTGCACCACGGATCGCCTTCTGGCTGCATGCACTTCGTTCCGTATCCGTACTGCAGAGGAGGCATCCTTACTGCTCATGGTGAATACAAAAACGGCGACCGTTGCGCGGTCGCCGTCCAAAGATAGCCAGAATCAGTGAATTGTCATGGCTGGGTAATGCCACCCCCGTCAATTTGCAGGCTGTCGAACGTCGCCTGAACGGTGGCTGTATTGCTGTTCGACGAAACACCAAACCCGACATACAGCGTTGACTGCGTGGAGGTCATGGTGGCAGAACCACGGTTGACGAAATTGGTGCCATCGGTCGACGCTTCGGCATAGACATTGTTTCCGCTACGCCTGATACGAACCCATGTGGGTAGTACCGTATTACCTACGCCAGCAATGGCCGATCCATTGTTTCCGTTGCTGGAGGCGCGGATTTCCCCGTTGCTGGAATAGCGTGCAGCCCATGCGTATTTATAGGAGGAGCCAGTCACTGCCTCAGCTGCCAACATGCCTGCACGCGCGTTTGCATTATTTCCGCCTTGTGCCGTGATGCGTGCCGTAACGGTGAAATCGCCGGTCAATGGCATGTACTTGAAGTAATGGTTGTAACTGTTGGCATTGGAGCCCATTACGCCAGCACCGTCGATTAACCAAGCCTGCGCTACGGAGTCGTAGTTACTCGCTCCATTTGCCGTAACGTTGCTACTCATATGTCCTTCACCAACACTGGTATCGCACGTGAATGCTGCGGTGCAGACCGGCGTCGCACCTTCCGAGCTGCTGGAAGCGCTGCTGCTGGAGGAACTGTCCGATGATCCGCTGGAAGACGAAGCGCTCGAGCTGCTGGAGGAGGAACCACCGCTGGATTCGCCCAGGCGATTGTTTTCATAGCAGCTATCCTCGGAGAGCGTATCGGTATGAGCGCCTGCCGTAGCGTATTTGCCAATGCGTCCGGCGCCAGAGTATTTCTCGATATCACGTCGCGCTTGCGGTGCGCAGACCAGGTTGTACTGGTACGGAGGCTCCCACGTGATGTCCGCCGTCGGCAAAGAAGCCTTGGTACAGGTGCCTGCTGCGAAACCGCTATCGACGTTCACAGGGCCTGTCCAGGTCAAGGCCCAGTCCTTGCCATTTTCCTTGTCACTGATGAAATAGTTGCCGCGGGTGCGGAAGCCGATACCGTCCTTGCCATCGATGAGCTTGCCGCATACCTCGGTAGTTTTCAGACCCGTGAAAAGATGGAAGTTGTTTTCGGCAAAAACGGACGACCCATAGCGCACGTCCACACCGTTTTCAAACTTGTGGCCATAGGTCGGCGTGCCGATCACGCCTTGCATCAGATTGTTGTAAGTGTGCAGCTGAGAGAAGCGAGTCAGTGGGTGACGCGACTGCACGCCCTTCCACCACAGACCGGTGAAGGTTACGTGCAGGCGATCCTGGTCGCTCCAGGCACGGCCTGAGTCACCATTGCCAACCAGAGTAGTTTTGCCATGGTCACCAAAGAAGCTGTTGGACAGTGTCACGTAATCCGAGCCGCGAACGATGTCGAGGGCCCCGTCATGACGGGTCTTCGACGATGAGTTCGTGCTGATCCCGTCAGGCGTGTCGCCATCACTGATGGAGACATGATCGACCCAGATATTCTGGGAACGGGAAATTGTGACTCCGTCAGCATAGGCGTCGGCAGATCCTTCAGGATTGACGTCCCACGGTGTGTCGATCACAAGGTTGCGGATGATGATGTTGCGTGTCCAGGTCGGGTATTCATCCCCGTTTTGCCGGCAGCGATCCATTTCTTGAAATCGCTCTCTGCATCGCCTGTTGCACCCGCAAGTACCGCCGTGGTCGTGCCCTTCTCCGATCCAATCAGGATCGTCGTACCCGTGATGCGCGCCGGTTTGCCCGCGGCATCGTTGATGCCGACCAATGTGGTATTGGACGGCAGGCTGATCGAGCCGCCGAATTTCTGGTCGCGGTAGCTGGTGTATTCCTCGAACTTGGTGTTGCTCTCGCTCATGCGCAGGTCGATGTGGCCAACCACGCGAATGATCTTCGGCTCCAACCTAGCCTCCCGGAGCGCAGCAACCAGCTGCTGACCGTTGTAGACGGTGTAGATGCGGTTGGCCGCAGCATTGCGGCCACCTGTCACCACAATCTTCTTGTGCGTGATGTTGGTGGCTGTTGTACCGCTTTCGCGTACATAGCTATGCCATCCATTGTCTGGCGCCACGTCGCATTCCAAGTTGCTCAGTTTGCCCCCTGTGGGGTCCGTGGTTGCGAATTGCCAAGTAGGCAGGACTGGGGCTGCTTCATAGTTGGCGGGATCATGCTTGCCGTCGATCTTTTGTGGTGCTTCGTAGGTCCGGTCACCGTATTGATCCACGTCTACCGGCGTGCTGTCTCCCGTGAAGCTGGCAGCGTCTGGCACTCCCTTCAGATCGACCACCGGGCAAGTACTGCTTTCATATTCGATATAGTCCGGTTGCTGTGCCGGTTCGCCAGATGAGCTGGAGCTGCTCGAACTACTGGAGCTGCTTGGTGCGCTACTGCTGGATGAGCTGGCTCCAGCGGAACTGCTGGAGGAGGGCTGTGTAGGGGATCCGCCCCCGCCCCCCCCCCCACCGCCGCAAGCAACGAGAACCAATGTCGCAACCAAGGGTGCGACCAGCTTGCAACCAATGCATTTCATACTTTGTCTCCTCTTATTTATTGCTCTGTCGTGGCTTCCCTCCCAAGAGGTCTAGCAAGAGCATCAAAAATTTTTAGCAATATATAAAAGTTTTTCTGACAAAAAAGCAAAGAAGCGCAGCGATTTTGTAAATTGACGTCAGGATTAATATAATTAATCCATTGCAGATACAAAAAAGCCGCCCGATGGGCGGCTGCACTGCATGAAAAAGCGATTTCACGCGCGTTGCTGGATTCCGGCAAGCTGCCAACCACGGTTCCCGTCGACAGGTTTGGTCAGATGCCAGATCTCGTCGAAGCCGGAGGCGCCACCTTCGATCTCCTCGCGCAAAGTGCCGGAGTAGTGCACGCTGGCAATGTAGCGACCGTTCTCTTCGACAACCTCCAAGACTTCAGCATGCAATTCGACGACATCGGTTTTCTGAGAACGCCCTTGGCGTTCATCAATGCCAAGCTTGATCTCGGCAAAGATCTCCGGCGATGTGAAATCGCGGATGTCGGCCAGGTCGCCGGCATCATTGGCAGCCTGGAGACGTATGAAGTTGAGTTTGGCCTGACGCTCAAAAGACTCGACATCGAACTCAGCAGGCCAGCGCCGGGTTGTGCCGCCGAAGGTGGATGACGCGTATTCGGCCTGAGGCGTTTGCGTTGTGCTGCCTTCTGCAGCACCTGCCCAGGCCGGTTTGGGTGCATTGGCGTTATTGCCCCCTGCAAGACGCCGCAACAAGGCAAAACCAAGCATTGCGACAACGGCAATCAGGATGATGCCGGCGAACTCGGCTCCGACGCCGAAATGCGACAACAGCGCGGCGATTCCGAGCCCGGTGGCAAGCGCCGCCAGCGGGGCACCCCATTTGCGCAGGCCGCTGGCAGGCGCTTGAGCGCCAGGCGCTGCTGGGCGCGCATTGGCTTGAGCCGGATTGGCTGTCGGCGGCATCTGGCGCTGCGGAGGTGCCACTTGGCGTTGGATGCCTACCGAGCGGCCGCCGCCGAACCGTTTGGCTTCGGCGATACTGATGAAAGAGCCGAAGCCAACTACAAGCAGGCCACACAACAGCATGAATTTCTTGAGCATGGGAGTTCTGACCGAGAGTGCAAAGGGAAATTGGAGGCAGAACAGACTCATTGGTTCCGCTAAGCGGTGCCTATTTAAACCGGAAGGCATACTCCACCGTAGGGGCTATCTGCAGCGTTTCATGCCTTGGCGCAGTCTGAGCATTTGCCGCTGATACGAAGGTCGGCCTGATGACCGATGAAGCCTGGCGGTAAGCTTGGTGTTGCAACCGGCGCCGAATCCAGGCAGAACACCCGTCCACAGCCTTCACAGCGGAAATGTGCGTGTGCTGGATGATTTCGCTCCATATGAGAGGCATTGAAGCGAAAGACACGGTCGTTCTCTGTGATGCGATGCGCCAGACCCGTTTCGACCAGCCAATCAAGAACCCGATAAAGCGTGACACGGTCGAAACCATGAGCGGCCAGTGCCGTTTCCACTTCATGATGACTCAGAGCGTGGTCAGCCAGAAGAAGCAAATCCAGTACCGCAATGCGAGCGGGTGTTGCGCGTGCGCCGAGCGTGTGAATGCGGGTGGCAGAGCTATTCATGCATTGATTGGAGCATGAAGGGCGGCTTGATGCAACTGGGTTGCGAAGACTGTCATGAGGATGCACGACATTCAGAATTGCTACTGCAGAGGACATGAATCGCCCCCGGTTCACTAGACACTTCGAAGCCTTAAGCTGGCAACCAAGTGGAGGTGTCTATGAGTAGCAAGCGATACACGGAAGAGTTCAAGATTGAAGCGGTCAAGCAAGTGACCGATCGCGGACATAGCGTTGCGGACGTTGCCGGGCGACTGGATGTGAGCAT
>NZ_MDUX01000025.1 GCF_014736495.1 Candidatus Dactylopiibacterium carminicum | reverse complement strand
GGGTGATCTTCATGCACCAGGGCCGGGTGCATGAGATGGGGGCGCCCGAGGCGTTATTCGGCAACCCGCAGACCCCGGAACTCAAACAGTTCCTCTCTTCTCTGCATAACTGAGCAGGGCGACTCCGTGATCGGTGCGCATGGCGCACCCTACGGGGCCCGCTCCGTAGCGTCTTTCGTACGGATGGGGGTCATCCCGGCGCAAGCCGGGACCCAGACGGTGGAACGAGAACCTGGATTCCGGCTTGCGCCGGAATGAGGTCGCCAGGGGAGCCTGGGCCCCCAGGCGTACCGCAGCCCTGCCTTCAGCCTTCCGCTACGCGCCTGGCGATATGTGCCAGCGCTTCTTCCACCTGATCGATAAGGATCAGGCACAGGTCGCCTTCTTCGAGCTGGGCCAGCGCATGGTCGATGGCGAGGAATTCGCCATGGATCTCGTCGACGATGCTGGTGCGGCCGGCACCGGCCAGGCCCTCGCGCAGCAGGGAAAGCACTTCGCCATCGGCACGGCCGCGCTGGCAGGCATCCTGGTACAGCACGACGCGGTCGAAGGCGGCGCCGAGGATGCGCGTCTGCTCGCGGATGTCTTCGTCGCGGCGGTCGCCAGCGCCGGAGATCACCACGCTGCGATGTTTGCCGGGCATGGCTTCGACAGCCTTGACCAGTGCCAGCATGGCGTCCGGGTTGTGGCCGTAGTCGGCGATCAGCGTGGCGCCCCGGTGGGTGAAGAGGTTGAAGCGGCCGGGCGCATTGTCGGAATCATTGACGAAGCTCGCCAGCCCGGTGCGTACGGCGTCCCAGTTCAGCCCCACGCCCCAGGCGGCGCCCATTGAGGCCATCACGTTGTCGACCTGAAAGCCGATGCTGCCATTGCGCGTGAGCGGTACGCCAGCCAGCGCGATGCGAGCCACCTCGGTGTTGCCCTCGGCGGCGACCAGGTCACCGCTTTCGACGTACACCACGCGTTTGCCCTGCATGCGGTGTGTGGCGACCACCGGATGCAGACGGTCAGCGGCGAAGAAGATCACCTGACCGGGGCAGTTGGCAGCCATGCCGGCCACGATGGGGTCCGCCGCGTTGAGCACGGCGTAGCCGCTGTCGGCGACGTTCTGCACGATCACGCGTTTGAGCACGGCGAGATCCTCGACCGTGGTGATGTAGTTCAGACCGAGGTGGTCACCCAGACCGATGTTGGTGACCACGCCAACCTGGCAGCGGTCGAAGGCCAGCCCCTCGCGCAGCAGGCCGCCGCGCGCGGTCTCGAACACCGCAGCGTCCACGTCCGGATGCAGCAGCACGTTGCGTGCGCTGCGCGGGCCGGAGCAGTCGCCGCTGTCGATCCGTTTGCCCTGGATGTAGATGCCGTCGGTGTTGGTCATGCCGGTGCGCAGCCCGCTCTTTTCCAGCAGGTGGGCGATCAGGCGCACGGTGGTGGTCTTGCCGTTGGTGCCGGTGACCGCGATGACCGGAATGCGGGCGTCCTCACCCGGCGCGAACATGGTGCTGATCACTGCCTCGCCGACGTTGCGTGCCTTGCCGTAGGAGGGCGAGAGATGCATGCGCAGGCCCGGCGCGGCGTTCACTTCGACGATGCCGCCGGCCTGTTCCTCCAGCGGTTTGTGTACGGTTTCGCAGACCACGTCCACACCGCAGATGTCCAGCCCGACCATCTGCGCGGCGGCCACGGCGCGTGCGGCCAGATCGGGATGCACGTCATCGGTGACGTCGGTGGCGGTGCCGCCGGTGGAGAGGTTGGCGTTGTTGCGCAGGATCACGCGCTGGCCCAGCGCCGGGATGGATTCAGCCTCCAGGCCTTGCTCTGCCAGTCGGGCGAGCGCGATGTCGTCGAAGCGGATGCGGGTCAGCGAGGTGGCGTGGCCCACGCCACGGCGCGGGTCGCGGTTCACTTCCTCGACCAGTTCGCGCACGGTATGCACGCCATCGCCGAGCACCAGCGGTGGCTCGCGGCGCGCGGCGGCGATCAGGCGGTCGCCCACCACGAGCAGGCGGAAGTCTGCGCCGGGGAGGAATTTTTCCACCAGCACCTCGTCGCTGATGGCGTTGGCTGCCAGCCAGGCGGCTTCCATCTGTTCGCGCGTGTTGATGTTCACCGACACGCCCTTGCCCTGGTTGCCGTCCTGCGGTTTGACCACCACCGGGACGCCAATCTCCTGCGCGGCGGCCCAAGCATCTTCCAGGCTGCTGGCCGGGCGGCCCTTGGGTACCGGCACCCCAGCGGCTTCGAGCAGTTTCTTGGTGAGTTCCTTGTCCTGCGCGATGGATTCGGCAATCGCGCTGGTGGTATCGATCTCGGCGGCCTGGATGCGGCGCTGGCGACTGCCCCAGCCGAACTGGATCAGGCTGCCGCCGGTGAGCCGGCGGAAGGGGATGTTGCGTGCGGCGGCGGCATAGACGATGGAGCCGGTGGAGGGACCGAGGCGCTCGTCCTCGTCCAGCTCGCGCAGGCGGGTGAGTTCGGCCGCGATATCGAAGCTGCCATTGCTGAAGGCGGCGTTGCAGAGGGACTCGGCCAGTTCCAGCGCCAGGCGGCCGACGGTTTCCTCGCTGTATTCGACCACCACCAGATACACCCCGGCGTCCGTGGTGGCCGTGGTGCGGCTGAAGGTGACGGGGCAGCCGGCCTCGGCCTGCAGGCCCAGCGCGGCGAGCTCGAGCATATGGGCAAGCGTAAGGGCTTCATCCACGGCACCGGCGCGAATCACGCCGATCTGAGGAAAAAGGGCACGCAGGCGGGCCTCGAAACCGGCCTCGGCCGCCAGCGCGCATTCGGCCGGCGTGCATTGCACGATGGCTTCGATGGCGGTGTGGCGGCTCCACAGGTTGGGGCCGCGCAACGCGCGGATGCGGGAAACTTGCATGGATGCGATTCCTTGTGGAGTTGCCGGTGCGCTCAGCGCACCAGACAGGCGTCAAAGCTCTCGATGCCGCTGGCGATCAGTTCGGCCGGAATGCCCAGGGCCCAGGCCGCGGCAACGCCCGCCAGATCTTCAGGCTGTGCGGGCACTCTCAGATGGCGCCGTGCGGGGCCGGTGGCGAGCACCACTTGCCCGGCTTCGAGGAACACGGCACGGCCATCTTTGGCGCAATGCTCGGCAATGCCCGGCGACGCGGCACTGGCACCGTACAGCAGTACGGCGCCATCGCTCAGGTCGGCCAGGCCGGAGACCAGGGCATCGTCCGCATTGAGTACCGTGGCGCCTGACTCGAGCACCACGTCGACCTGCGTGCGCAGCACGCTGGCGAGCTTTTCGGCGTCATGCACGTCGAAGCGGGCGAGATCCGTGGGCGTCTCGATGCGGGTTACCACGCCGACGTTGCAGCGGTCGTAGGGCAGACCATCGGCGAGGATGCCTGCGGCGGCGGTTTCGAATACGGCAGCGTCGATCTTGCGGTTCATCAGCAGGCGCTGGCCTGCGTCGAAATTGGCGCAGTCACCGCGTTCGAACTGGCGCTGATCGACGAACAGGCCGTCGCGGCAGGCGACGCCGGCATGGTAGCCGCCGACGTAGAGCAGCCAGCCGATCAGGCGCGCCAGCCGTGTGGTGCCGGCACTGCCGGTGATGCCGATCACGGGGATGCGGCCATCGCCTTCGGGGAACAGGTGGTCGGCAATGGCTTCACCCACCGGGCGGGGCTGGCCGACGGCCGGCTTGAGGTGCATCAGCAGCCCGGGGCCGGCGTTCACCTCGACGATGGCGCCGCGCGTCTCGGCCAGTGGGCGGGAAACGTCGGTGGTGACCAGATCGATGCCGGCGATGTCCAGGCCGACGATGCGTGCGGCCAGCGCTGCGGTGGCGGCGACTTCGGGATGGACTTCGTCGGTGCAGTCGATGCAGACGTTGCCGTTGCGTTGCACCACCACGCGCTGGCCTGCGGCCGGCACGGTGTCGGGCGTGAAGCCTTGGCGCTTGAGCAGAAGCAGCATGCCCTGGTCGCTGTCGACGCGGATGGTTTCGAGCGGGAACTCTTCGGCATCGCCACGGCGCGGGTCGCTGTTGAGCTGTGTGTCGATCAGGGCGCGTACGGTGCTCTGGCCGTCACCGGTGAGGTGGATCTGTTCGCCGCGTCCGGCGGCCACCAGCTTGCCGCCGACAACCAGCAGGCGATGTTCCACACCCTGGATGAAGCGTTCGACGATCACGTCGCTGCCTTCGGCGTCGGCGATCGGGTAGGCTGCCTTCACTTCTTCCTCGCTCATCAGTTCGAGCGATACGCCGCGTGCGTGGTTGGCGTCCGAAGGTTTGACCACGACTGGCAGGCCGATGTCCTGCGCGGCGTCCCAGGCCTCGTCGGCCGAGCGCACCACCTGGCCTTCAGGCACCGGTACACCGCAGGGGATCAGCAGGCTCTTGGTGAGATCCTTGTCGCAGGCGATGTTTTCAGCGATGGCGCTGGTGCGGTCGGTTTCGGCCGTCCATACGCGCCGTTGGTGGCGCCCCCAGCCCAACTGCACGAGGTTGCCGTCTTCGAGCAGGCGGATGGCCGGTACGTTGCGGGCCTGCGCGGCATCCACGATGCAGGCCGTGGAGGGGCCCAGGCACAGTGAGTCAGCCAGCTCGTGCAGGTGGGTGACGGTGGCCGGTACGTCGAAAGGCCGGTCTTCGATGGCGGCCATCACCAGATCGCGCGCAGCCCGCAGCGCGGCGAGGCTGACTTCCTTCTGCCGCGAGCGGATGACGATCTTGTAGACACTGCGCTGCGAGGTGCTGCGTGCCTTGCCGAAACCAGTGCGCTGGCCAGCCTGGGTCTGCAGCTCCAGCGCCACGTGCTCCATGATGTGTGCTGGCCAGGTGCCCTCCTGTACGCGGCGCAGGAAACCACCGCGCTCGCCGTAGCTGCATTCGTGTTCGATCAGCCCGGGCAGCCAGGCGGACAGGCGTTCGTAGAAGCCGGGCAGGGTGTTGGAGGGAAAGTCCTCAAGCTCGTCGATATCGACGCGGACTTCCACGGCGGGACGGTAGGTCCAGATGTTGGGACCACGCAGGTGCAGCGTTTCGAGAATGCGGATGTCTTTGCTCATGAGGATTCGGGCTGGGTCCAGGGGCGCCAGGTGGCCTTGTAACGCGTCAGTCTGGTGCGGAGTTTACCGCCGCACGATTTATTTCATAGCTTGCTCCAGCGGTGTGTACGCGGGTTTATGATGGCGCCGCCCAATCATTGCCCCGTCATGGTGCAGCTGTTTCCCTTATCTCCGTCATGTCCGTAGAGCTTCCTTCTCCGTGGTCCTCCGATCTGGCCGCGCGCCTCGATTCCGGCGAATCCGTCGTGGCCAGCTTGCCGCTGGATCTGGATGCCCGGCTGCATTTCGCGGCCGGGTTGCTGTTGCTCACCGAACGACGCCTGATCGCCGTGGATGCGTCGGGCGGCTGGCAGGACTGGCCGCTGCGCGCCGGGCTGAGGCTGAACCATGGCGACCATGCCGGCGTGGCGCTGCTGGCGCTGGAGGATGGGCAGCAACGCCTCGCGCACTGGCGTTTCACGCTGGCACAGAATCTGGCGGCTCTGAGGTTACTTGGCGAATTTGAGCGACGCATCGAGGCGCTGGCCAGTGGCGAGCGCCTGCAGCCGGTGGAGGAAGCCGTCTGCGCAACCTGCAAGACGCCGCTGCCGCCGGGAGAGGATGAGTGCCCGCTGTGCGCCCGCACGGTGAATGAGGCCCCCTCGACCTGGACGCTGTTGCGCCTGTGGCGCTTTGCGCGGCCCTACCGCTGGCAGTTGTTTTCCGGCTTCGCGCTGATGGTGGGCGCTACTGCTGCCACGCTGGTCTCCCCCTATCTGACCATGCCGCTGATGGACGAAGTGCTGATCCCGTTTCAGAACGGGCAGCAGATCGAGCCGCATCTGGTGGCGATGTATCTGGGCGGCCTGCTGGGCGCGGCGCTGGTTTCCTGGCTGCTGGGCTGGGCCAAGACCTACATTCTGGCGCTGGTATCCGAACGCATCGCGGCGGATCTGCGCACCACGACCTACGAGCACCTGCTGGGGCTGTCTTTGGAGTATTTCGGTGGCAAGCGTACGGGCGACCTGATCGCACGCATCGGCTCGGAATCCGACCGCATCAGCGTCTTCCTGTCACTGCATGCGCTGGACTTCATCACCGACGTGCTGATGATCGTCATGACCTCGGTGATCCTGTTCTCCATCAATCCCTGGCTGGCGCTGGCGACTCTGCTGCCGCTGCCGCTGATCGCCTGGCTGATCCATCTGGTGCGCGATCGGCTGCGCACCGGCTTCGAGAAGATCGACCGGGTGTGGGCCGAGGTGACCAACGTGCTCGCCGACACCATTCCGGGCATCCGCGTGGTCAAGGCCTTCGCGCAGGAATCCCGCGAGGCCGGGCGTTTCCGCACCGCCAACCGCCACAACCTGGCGATCAACGACAAGCTCAACCGGACCTGGTCGCTGTTTTCGCCAACGGTGTCATTGCTCACCGAGATCGGTCTGCTGGTGGTATGGGCTTTCGGCATCTGGCTGGTGGCGCACGAGAGCATCACCGTCGGCGTGCTCACGGCTTTCCTTGCTTACATCGGCCGCTTTTACACGCGGCTGGATTCGATGAGCCGCATCGTTTCGGTGACACAGAAGGCCGCAGCCGGCGCCAAGCGCATCTTCGATATCCTCGACCACGTCTCCAGCGTGCCGGAACCCGTCAATCCACAGCCGCTGCCGCGCGTGCAGGGGGCGATCAGCCTGCGCGAGATCGGCTTCCGCTACGGTAACCGTTCGGTGATCCGTGGCCTGTCGCTGGATATCCGGCCAGGCGAAATGATCGGCCTGGTGGGGCATTCGGGGTCGGGCAAGAGCACGCTGGTGAATCTCATCTGCCGTTTCTACGACGTCAGCGAAGGCAGCATCAGCATCGACGGCGTGGATATCCGCAGCGTGGCGCTGGCGGACTTTCGCCGCCACATCGGTCTGGTGTTGCAGGAGCCTTTCCTGTTTTTCGGCACGGTGGCCGAGAACATCGCCTACGGCAAACCCGAGGCTACGCGCGAGGAAATCGTCGCCGCAGCACGCGCGGCCCATGCGCACGAATTCATCCTGCCTCTGCCGCTGGGATACGACTCCATCGTCGGCGAGCGCGGCCAGGGGCTTTCCGGCGGCGAGCGCCAGCGCATCTCGATCGCGCGCGCGCTGTTGATCGATCCGCGCATCCTGATCATGGATGAAGCCACTTCTGCGGTGGATACCGAAACCGAGAAGGAAATCCAGCGTGCGCTGGACAATCTGGTGCAGGGGCGCACCACGATTGCCATTGCCCACCGCTTGTCCACCTTGCGCAAGGCCGACCGGCTGGTGGTGATGGACAGGGGGCAGATCGTGGAAGTGGGGAACCACGATGAGCTGATGGCTGCAGAGGGGGCCTACTGGCGCCTGTATCAGGCGCAACTGCGCAATGCCGAGCAGACCTTGCTGGAAGGGGGCGAATGATGGGCCAGGTGGACTTCGCCTTCGAGCACAATGCCTTTGGCCAATTGGTGCTGATCGATGCGAATGGGGGTCGGCACGACAACGTGCTGCCGGTACGCGCGCATCCGGTCTCGGCGCCCGACGAAGGGGTCTCCATCGTCGATCAGGATGGCCACGAACTGCTGTGGATCCCGTCGCTGAATGAACTGCCCGATGGCATGCGTGATCTGCTGGCGGCTGCGCTGGCGGCGCGCGAATTCATGCCCGAGATCATGCGACTGGTGTCGGTATCCAGCTTTGCCACGCCCAGTACCTGGCAGGTAGAGACCAGCCGGGGCACGACGCGTTTCGTGCTCAAGGGAGAAGAGGATATCCGCCGATTGCCCGGTGGCATCCTGCTAGTGGCGGACGCACACGGCATCCAGTTCATGGTCCGGGACGTCCGGGCGCTGGATCGTCATTCGCGCCGGCTGCTTGACCGCTTCCTGTGAGGTTGCTGTGCGTGCTCCTGGCCTTGTTTGCCGTGCCGGCGGGTGCTACAACACTGGCCTGCCACATCAGCTATGGCGGTGAAACGCAGATCCTGCGGCAGGCGCATCTGAGGCAGGTCCGCGATGCCTATGTGCAGGCACCACAGGCCATCGGCTTCTATTTTCTGTTCCGCCCCGTTTTCGAGCCTGCGGCCGTCAAGCTCTACACCTATGTCGACCATCCGGATGGCCCGGTGCTGCTGCATCAGGCGAGTTTTTCCCATCCTGCGGCAACCCGCACCCGTGGCCGCCATGGCTTCACGGGCGAGCAACGGATCTACGAGCCCATCCGTGACAGTGAGCTGCAGTACTGGTGCGAAATCGAGGATCGGCCATGAGCGGGCGGATATCGCTCGGCGCTGCCTTGGCAGGGCAGTTTTTTCTGCTGTTGCTTGCCTTGCTGCTCCCGGATGAGGCCCGTGCTGACAGGTCATTAACCTTGCTGTTTGCCGGGGATGTCATGCTCGACGATGGCCCCGGACGACTCATCGCGCGGGGCGGGGATCCGCTGGCGCCCTTTGCCGCCATTCTGGCGCGGGCGGATTACCGCATTGCCAACCTGGAAACGCCCATTGCCGAGAGCGGCCGGGCGCACCCGAACAAGATCTTCACCTTTCGTTCCCGACCCGAGGTCTTGCGGGTGCTGCAGGGGCGATTCGACGCTGTTTCGCTGGCCAACAACCATTCCGGGGACTACGGACAGAGTGCTTTCCTGGAAACCATCGCCTTGCTCGACGCGCAGGGGGTCGGGCATTTCGGCGGTGGGCGCGATCTTGCCGAAGCGCATGCGCCACTATGGATCGTGCGTGACGGTCTGAAGATTGCCGTGCTGGGATACAACGAATACAAACCACGCAGTTTCGAGGCCGGGGCGGGCTGGCCGGGCATCGCCTGGAGCGAGGATAGCCAGGTGCTGGCGGACATCCGGGCGGCGCGTGCCGATGGTGCCGATCTGGTCATCCCTTTCATGCATTGGGGGTGGGAGGGCATGCCGCTGGCCGATGCGCGCGCCGCGGCTGTGGTGGGCGGGCACCCTCATGTAACACAGGATGTCGAGATCCATCGTGGCCGCCCGATCATCTATAGCCTGGGCAACTTCGTGTTCGACGGATTCGAGAGGCGCGAGGAAAAGACGGGCTGGCTGCTTCGCTTGCGCCTGGATGCCGAAGGTGTGGTGGCCTGGGATACGCTGGAAGCTCGGATGGATGCCGATGGCACGCCGCATCCTGTGCTAGGGGCGAGAACGCCTTGTGGCAGGCGAGGGGGGCGTGAGGTGCGCGCGTGTACTGCTAGCGACTGGTGATTTGCCGGTCAGAGTGCGTGGATTCGGTTGCCGCTGCGCAATCCGACCCAGGATAGATCTTCCAGTCCGCGCGACAGCACCAGCACCTTGAACAGCTCGCCCATCTCGTGCGGGCCGAGCAGCCGCAATGCGGCACGTGCTGCGCGTAGGTAGGCGGGTTGTTCAGGTGAACCGATGGCGGCCAGGCAGTCGAGGATGCCGCAGTCCGTCAGGAAACTGGCCTGGTTGGCATAACCTGCCACCTGAAGCTCTGCGGCATGAGCTGCCTCGGCCACCGCAGTGAAGTCTACGAATGCGGTGAGATCGTTGAGACCGGGCCAGGCCAGCAGATCATCGTGGGCGCGGTGGCGGTAGTAGCACTGCAGCGTGCCGCTGCTGCGACTGGGCAGGTAGTACTCCGACTGTGGATAGCCGTAGTCGATCAGGATCAGCGCACCGCGTGTCAGGCGTCGACCCCATTCGGCCACCCAGGCACGTGCGGCGAGGCAGATTTCGCTGATGTACTCGCCTTCTTCAGGCAAGGGGATCCGGAGTGCTGTCGCTGCAGCGAGCAGGCGACCCGTGGCAGGGCGATCCTGCCAGACCATACGGTCATCCGCCTGCAGCGCCACTCCACGCTCGAAGATACCGTCAGCACGCCAGACCACACGCTGTACGGGCATCACGTCGAGCACTTCATTGGCCACCACGCAGCCGGAGAATCCATCGGGCAAGGCATCCAGCCAATACACACGGGAGGCGAGGTGAGGCGCGCGCGCTTCCAGCAAAGCCCGCTGACGCGGACGCAATTCACCGGATAGCTCCAGAATGCCGTAACGCTCGGGCAGGGCATCAAGCGCTTCCAGCGCCAGGAGCAGATCACAGGCCAGCTGCCCCGTGCCGGCGCCGACCTCCAGTACTTCGTAAGCACTGGCCGCCATTATCTGTGCAACCTGCCGGGCCAGTGCCTGGCCGAACAAGGGGCTGATTTCGGGGGCGGTGACGAAATCCCCTTCTTCGCCGAATTTGCGTGCCCCTCCCGAGTAGTAGCCCAAGCCGGGTGTGTAGAGCGCAGCACTCATGAAGCGTGCGAAGCTGATCCATCCATCCTGCCGGATTCCGGCCTGGATCCTTGTGGTCAGGATGGTGGATTGCGAAGCGGCGTCGGGTACGGGCAGATTGGGATCCATGCCGTGGATTCTAACGGCGAGTGCTGAAAACCTGCTGTCCGAAGCAAAAAGGGCTTGACTCATCCAGAAACGGTCACTATAGTTCTGCGTTCCTCGCTGGAGGGGTGCCCGAGTGGCTAAAGGGGGCAGACTGTAAATCTGTTGGCTTACGCCTACGTTGGTTCGAATCCAACCTCCTCCACCAGTTTAAAGCGAAGTCCGTGTAAGCGGATCTAGCGAGCAGGAGCGGATCAGGTGTTGATCGCCCGGTTGCCGGGTGAGTCGTGATCAGTTTGAGCGGGTGTAGCTCAATGGTAGAGCAAAAGCCTTCCAAGCTTATGACGAGGGTTCGATTCCCTTCACCCGCTCCAGTGTTTTGCAGTGCCCTTGTAGCTCAGTGGTAGAGCACTCCCTTGGTAAGGGAGAAGTCACGTGTTCAATCCACGTCAAGGGCACCATTCTTCTTTCATATTTCTGACATTTGCTCAGTTGATTGGGGTAGATCATGGCCAAGGAAAAGTTTGAACGTACGAAGCCGCACGTGAACGTGGGCACGATTGGTCACGTTGACCACGGCAAGACGACGCTGACGGCAGCGATCACGACGGTGCTGGCCTCGAAGTTCGGTGGTGCCGCCAAGGCATACGACCAGATCGACGCGGCGCCGGAAGAAAAGGCTCGTGGTATCACCATCAACACCGCGCACGTCGAATACGAAACGGCCAATCGTCACTACGCCCACGTGGATTGCCCGGGGCACGCCGACTACGTCAAGAACATGATTACCGGTGCCGCCCAGATGGACGGCGCCATCCTGGTGTGCTCGGCCGCTGACGGCCCCATGCCCCAGACTCGCGAACACATCCTGTTGGCCCGTCAGGTCGGTGTGCCTTACATCATCGTGTTCCTGAACAAGTGCGACATGGTCGATGACGCCGAGCTGCTCGAGCTCGTCGAAATGGAAGTGCGCGAACTGCTCTCCAAGTACGACTTTCCGGGCGACGACGTGCCCATCGTCAAGGGCTCGGCCCTGAAGGCGCTGGAAGGTGACAAGGGCGAAATCGGTGAAGGCGCCATCATGGCCCTGGCCGACGCGCTGGACTCCTACATCCCCACGCCGGAACGTGCCATCGACAAGCCCTTCCTGATGCCGATCGAAGACGTGTTCTCGATCTCGGGTCGTGGCACCGTGGTGACCGGTCGTGTCGAGCGCGGTGTCGTCAAGGTTGGTGAAGAAATTGAAATCGTCGGCATCAAGGACACGCAGAAGACCATCTGTACGGGCGTCGAAATGTTCCGCAAGCTGCTGGATCAAGGGCAAGCGGGCGACAACGTCGGCGTGCTGCTGCGCGGCACCAAGCGTGAAGACGTGGAGCGCGGCCAAGTACTGTGCAAGCCGGGCTCGATCAAGCCGCACACCCACTTCACCGGTGAAGTGTATGTGCTGAGCAAGGACGAAGGCGGTCGTCACACCCCGTTCTTCAACAACTACCGTCCGCAGTTCTACTTCCGTACGACGGACGTGACTGGCGCCATCACGCTGCCGGAAGGCACCGAGATGGTGATGCCTGGCGACAACATTTCGATGACCGTCAAGCTGATTGCGCCGATCGCCATGGAAGAAGGTCTGCGCTTCGCCATTCGCGAAGGTGGCCGCACTGTTGGCGCCGGCGTCGTCGCCAAAATCATCGAGTAATACAGCTGGACGCGAGAAGGGCTTGCTCTTCCCGCTGTTTTGACCAGACGGCGCTCTGTTTCATCGGGGCGCTTTGTAGTCTCTGCTGCAGGGGCATAGCTCAATTGGCAGAGCGTCGGTCTCCAAAACCGAAGGTTGGGGGTTCGAGACCCTCTGCCCCTGCCAATATCACGAAGGTGGATTTTCCATGGGCGATACTCTGAAGTTTGCGCTAGCGGTACTTCTCGTTGCCGCTGGCCTGGTCGGATATTACCTGCTCGATGGTCAGGCCACGATCTTTCGTGTGCTCAGCGTATTGGCGGGTCTGGGGTTGGGTGTTGCTGTCGGCTGGTACACCGCGCCCGGGCAACGTCTGGTTGCCTTTGGTGGCGAAGCCATCATCGAGGCGAAAAAGGTTGTCTGGCCCAGCAAGAAAGAAACTGTGCAGACCACCGGTGTGGTCTTCGCTTTCGTGGTTGTAATGGCAATCATTCTGTGGCTGGTCGATCTGGGGGTCGGCAAGCTGATCGGCATGCTTCTGGGGTGGAATCAATGAGCAAGCGCTGGTACGTGGTTCACGCCTATTCCGGTTTCGAGAAATCGGTCATGCGCGCTCTGACAGAGCGCGTAGCCCGTTCTGGACTGGCAGATCGTTTTGGCCAGATTCTGGTGCCGGTCGAAGAAGTTCTGGAGATGAAGAACGGCCAAAAAAGCGTCACCGAGCGCAAATTCTTCCCGGGTTATGTGCTTGTCGAGATGGAGATGGACGACGACACCTGGCACTTGGTGAAAAGCACCCCGCGCGTGACGGGCTTTGTGGGTGGTGTGGGCAACAAGCCGACACCGATCACGGAGCGCGAAGTAGCTGAAATCATGCAGCAAATGCAGGCCGGTGTTGAAAAGCCGCGCCCCAAGATTCTGTTCGAAGTGGGCGAGTTGGTGCGCGTGAAGGAGGGGCCGTTTGCGGACTTCAATGGCTCCGTTGAAAGTGTCAACTACGAGAAAAGCCGTCTGCATGTGTCTGTGACGATCTTCGGGCGGGCAACGCCGGTCGAGCTGGAATTCAGTCAGGTCGAGAAGACCTGATCAGGTTGTGGAGGTGCCGGAGCCTCCCAGATCCCTCCGGCAAGAGGAGCATTGCGGCTCTCCGCATGCGCTAATACTCATCTCAAGGAGCCATCATGGCAAAGAAAATTGTCGGCTACGTCAAGCTGCAAGTGCCGGCGGGCAAGGCCAACCCTTCGCCCCCAATCGGTCCCGCGCTCGGTCAACGCGGCCTGAACATCATGGAATTCTGCAAGGCGTTCAACGCCCAGACCCAATCCTACGAGTCGGGTCTGCCGCTGCCGGTGGTGATCACCGCCTTCGCGGACAAGAGTTTCACCTTTATCATCAAGACCCCGCCGGCTACCGTGCTGATCAAGAAGGCGGTCGGTCTGCAGAAGGGTTCGTCCAAGCCCCATACCGACAAGGTCGGTACGATCACTCGTGCCCAGCTCGAGGATATCGCCAAGGCCAAGATGAAGGATCTGACCGCGGCCGACCTCGACGCCGCCGTTCGCACCATCGCCGGCTCCGCCCGAAGCATGGGCATCAACACGGAGGGCGTGTGACATGGCAAAGCTGTCCAAGCGAGTGAAGGCACTGCGTGCCGCGGTTGACCGCAACAAGCTGTATGTGGCCGAAGAGGCGCTGACGCTGGTCAAGCAGAATGCAACCGCCAAGTTTGACGAGTCTGTCGACGTCGCAATCAATCTGGGCGTGGATGCCAAGAAGTCCGACCAGGTGGTGCGTGGCTCTGTGGTGCTGCCTGCGGGGACTGGCAAATCGGTGCGTGTGGCCGTGTTTGCTCAGGGCCCGAAAGCTGAAGAAGCCCGTGCCGCTGGTGCTGACGTTGTCGGCTTCGACGATCTGGCCGAGCAGGTCAAGGCTGGCACTATCGATTTCGATCTGTGTATTGCAACGCCTGATGCCATGCGTGTCGTTGGTGCCCTGGGCCAGATTCTCGGTCCGCGTGGGCTGATGCCGAACCCGAAGGTCGGCACCGTGACCATGGACGTGACCACGGCTGTCAAGAACGCCAAGGCTGGTCAGGTCCAGTACCGTACCGACAAGGCAGGCATCATCCATGCCACCATCGGTCGCGCATCTTTCCCGGTCGACGCGCTGCAGCAGAACCTCGGTGCGCTGATCGGTGCTCTGGTCAAGGCCAAGCCGGCCAGCTCCAAGGGTGTGTATCTGCGCAAGATCGCCCTGTCCTCCACGCAAGGGGCGGGTGTGCGCGTGGAACCGACCTCGGTCGCGCAGCAGTAACTGTTTCAAGGCCGGTCGCTATGCGACCGGCCGTTTGTACTTTGGGCCTGTTAACCGTTCGCGGCTGACAGGGTTGTCAAAGACCGTTGGGGTCATCTGGCCAGCAAGGCAGCTGACTTAATCGCCTTCAGTGGCTCCCAGCGCAGATGGCGTAACCCGAAAACAGGTTGTCTCCCCAGTGTTGTACTGAGGATCCTGAATTTGAGGTCGCCGTGGTTGGATGCGGGATTTTCCCGGATCCGTTTTTAGAGGAGCTGACCTTGAGTCTGAATCTGGAAGACAAGAAGGCCGTCGTGGCCGAGGTGTCTGCACAGGTCGCCGACGCTCAAACCATCGTGGTTGCCGAGTATCGCGGCATGGAAGTGGGTGATCTCACTGTCCTGCGCGCCAAGGCCCGCGAACAGGGCGTTTACCTGCGTGTGCTGAAAAACACCCTGGCACGGCGTGCGGTGGTTGATACCACCTTCGCCGGCCTTGCCGAGCACCTGACCGGACCGCTGATCTATTCGATCGGCACCGATGCCGTGGCGCCCGCGCGAGTGTTGAACGACTTCGCCAAGACCAATGACAAGCTTGTGCTGCGTGCCGGTTCCTACGGCGGCAAGGTGCTCGACAAAGCTGGCGTGCAAGCGCTGGCGTCGATCCCCAGCCGCGAGGTGCTGTTGGCCCAGCTGCTGGGTGTCATGCAGGCCCCGATCTCTGGCTTCGCGCGCGTCATCGCCGCCGTGGCCGAGCAAAAGGGCGAAACTGCTACTGCCTGAGCACGCAAGCTGTATTCACTGAAACAATCTCAAATTTAGGAATTACAAAATGGCATTCGATAAAGACGCATTCCTGGCTGCGCTCGACTCCATGTCCGTGCTGGAACTGAACGAGCTGGTCAAGGCTGTTGAAGAGAAGTTTGGCGTTTCTGCAGCTGCGATGGCTGCTCCGGCTGCTGGTGGCGCTGCTGGCGGCGCTGCTGCTGCTGAAGAGCAAACCGAGTTCACCGTGATCCTGACTGGTGCAGGCGACAAGAAGGTTGAAGTCATCAAGGTGGTGCGTGCCGTGACCGGCCTGGGCCTGAAGGAAGCCAAGGATCTGGTCGATGGCGCTCCGAAGCCCGTCAAGGAAGGTATTGCCAAGGCCGATGCCGAAGCACTCAAGAAGCAACTGGAAGAAGCCGGCGCCAAGGTCGAGATCAAGTAATCTCGCTTTTTGCAGGCAGGGTTGGCGGCGTTTGCCGCCAGCCCTTTTGTCGTTTAAGCCATTGATCGTGGTGGCTGAAGTTGTGATGCAGTAGGCAGAATCCAGCCCCGCTGACCTCAGCGAGACTGCATTGTGTCCTCTGTTCTGTTGGACTCTTGACCCGGAGCTTCCATGGCGTACTCCTACACCGAGAAAAAACGCATCCGCAAAAGCTTTGCCAAGCGCGCAGCTGTTCTGGATGTCCCTTTCCTGCTGGCTACCCAGCTCGAATCCTATACCTCCTTCCTTCAGGCCGAGGTGCCGCCGGAAACACGGCGAGTGGATGGTCTGCAAGCGGCATTCGCTTCGATCTTCCCCATCGCGTCGCATTCGGGAAATGCCCGCCTGGAGTTCGTGCATTACATCCTCGGTGAACCTGCCTTCGACGTGAAGGAATGTCAGCAGCGTGGCCTGACCTTCGCTTCGCCACTGCGCGCCCGCGTGCGCCTGGTGATCCTGGACAAGGAAGCCTCGAAGGAAACCATCAAGGAGGTCAAGGAACAGGAAGTGTACATGGGCGAAATCCCGCTCATGACCACCACTGGTTCTTTCGTCATCAACGGCACGGAACGCGTCATCGTTTCGCAGCTGCACCGTTCGCCCGGCGTGTTCTTCGAGCATGATCGCGGCAAGACCCACAGTTCCGGCAAGCTGCTGTTCTCGGCGCGTATCATTCCCTACCGCGGCTCCTGGCTGGACTTCGAGTTCGATCCGAAGGATCTGCTGTTCTTCCGTGTCGACCGTCGTCGCAAGATGCCGGTCACCATCCTGCTCAAGGCCATCGGGATGAGCAATCAGGAAATCCTGGAAACCTTCCATGATTTCGAACAGTTCGAATTCGCAGGCAACGACATCCGCTTCGAGATCCTGCCTGAACGCCTGCGCGGCGAAGTGGCGCGCTTTGACATCGCCGATGGCGAAGGCAAGCTGATCGTCGGCAAGGACAAGCGCATCAATGCCAAGCATGTGCGTGATATCGCGACTGCCGGCATTACCAGCGTGGTCGTGCCCGAGGAGTTCCTCCTTGGCCGCGTTCTGGCGCATGACGTTGCCGATCCGGAAACCGGTGAAGTGCTGGCCCGTGCCAACGACGAACTGACCGAAGAGCTGATCGCCAAGCTGCAAGTGGCAGGCGTAAAGACCTTCAGCACGTTGTACATCAACGATCTGGATCGCGGCGGTTACATCACGCAGACGCTGCGCACCGATGAGACCCTGGATCAGTGGCAGGCTCGTGTGGCGATCTATCGCATGATGCGCCCGGGCGAACCGCCCACCGAGGATGCCGTCGAGTCGCTGTTTAACAGTCTGTTCTATTCCGAAGAGCGCTACGATCTGTCGGCCGTGGGCCGTATGAAGTTCAATCGTCGCGCCTATCCGGAGAAATTCGACGACAAGTCGCCGGAATGGCTCAAGCGCTTCTATGAGCAGGTCGGCCCGCAAGGTGAAGAAGGTTCCGGCGTTCTCAGCAACGAAGACATCCTGGCCGTGATCGGTGTGTTGCTCGAGCTGCGCAATGGCCGTGGTGAGATCGACGATATCGATCACCTCGGTAATCGTCGCGTGCGTTGTGTCGGTGAGCTGGCCGAGAACCAGTTCCGTGCCGGTCTGGTGCGTGTAGAACGTGCGGTCAAAGAACGTCTCGGCCAGGCCGAGAGCGAGAACCTGATGCCGCATGACCTGATCAACGCCAAGCCGATCTCGGCCGCGATCAAGGAGTTTTTCGGCTCCAGTCAGCTGTCGCAGTTCATGGACCAAACCAACCCGCTGTCCGAGATCACGCACAAGCGTCGCGTTTCGGCCCTGGGCCCGGGTGGTTTGACGCGCGAACGCGCCGGCTTCGAAGTGCGCGACGTGCATCCGACCCACTATGGTCGCGTGTGTCCGATCGAAACGCCGGAAGGTCCGAACATTGGTCTGATCAACTCGCTGGCCGTGTATGGCACCGCCAACCGCCATGGTTTCCTGGAAACGCCGTATCGCCGTGTGATCGACAACAAGGTCACCGATCAGATCGACTATCTCTTGGCAATCGAAGAAGGCCAGTACATCATCGCCCAGGCAAACGCGCAGATCGGCGAGGATGGCAGTCTGCAGGGTGATCTGGTTTCCGCCCGCTACAAGGGTGAAACCATGCTGGTCGAGCCGCAGCAGGTCCAGTACATGGATGTGTCGCCGTCACAGATCGTTTCTGTGGCTGCTTCGCTGATTCCGTTCCTTGAGCACGACGATGCAAACCGCGCACTGATGGGCGCCAACATGCAACGTCAGGCCGTGCCTTGCCTGCGTCCGGAAAAGCCGTTGGTCGGTACCGGCATCGAACGCACCGTGGCGGTCGACTCGGGGACTGCCGTACAGGCGCTGCGTGGCGGCGTGGTCGACTATGTTGATGCCGATCGTATCGTGATCCGCGTGAACGATGATGAAACCGTTCCCGGTGAAGTCGGCGTCGATATCTACAACCTGATCAAGTACACCCGTTCCAACCAGAATACCAACATCAACCAGCGCCCTATCGTGAAGATCGGAGACCGCCTGGACAAGGGCGATGTGCTTGCTGACGGCGCCTCGACCGACCTGGGCGAACTCGCCCTGGGTCAGAACGTGCTGGTGGCGTTCATGACCTGGAACGGTTACAACTTCGAAGACTCGGTGCTGGTTTCCGAGCGTGTGGTGGCCGAAGATCGTTTCACCTCGATCCACATCGAGGAGCTGACTGTCGTTGCCCGCGACACCAAGCTCGGACCGGAGGAAATCACCCGTGACATCGCCTCGCTGGGTGAAGCCCAACTGGGTCGTCTGGATGAATCCGGTATCGTGTATATCGGTGCGGAAGTCGAAGCCGGTGACGTGCTGGTCGGCAAGGTTACGCCGAAGGGCGAAACCCAGCTGACGCCGGAAGAAAAGCTGCTGCGTGCAATCTTCGGCGAGAAGGCCAGCGATGTGAAGGACACCTCGCTGCGTGTGCCGCTGGGCATGAACGGTACCGTCATCGATGTGCAGGTGTTCACCCGTGAAGGCATCGAGCGCGACAAGCGTGCGCAGTCGATCATCGACGACATGCTCAAGAGCTACCGCCTGGACCTTGCGGACCAGATGCGTATCGTCGAGCGCGACACCTTCGAACGGATCGCACGCCTGATCTCCGGTCATGTCGCCAACGGCGGCCCGAAGCGTCTGGCCAAGGGCACCAAGATCGACAAGGACTATCTGGACTCGATTGAACCCTACAACTGGTTCGATATCCGCATGGCTGATGACGCCATCGCAACGCAGCGCGAACAACTGCGTGAAGGTCTGGAAAAGACCCGCAAGGATTTCGATCTGGCCTTCGAAGCCAAGAAGAAGAAGCTGACCCAGGGCGATGAGCTGCCCCCGGGCGTGCAGAAGATGGTCAAGGTCTATCTGGCTGTGAAGCGTCGCCTGCAGCCGGGTGACAAGATGGCCGGTCGCCACGGCAACAAGGGCGTGGTGTCCAAGATCCTGCCGATCGAGGATATGCCCTACATGGAAGACGGCACGCCGATGGATATCGTGCTGAACCCGCTGGGCGTGCCTTCGCGGATGAACATCGGCCAGATCCTGGAGGTCCATCTGGGCTGGGCGGCCAAGGGTTTGGGCACCAAGATCGACACCATGCTGCAATCGCAGGCCAATGTACGTGAGATCCGTGGTTTCCTGGACGAGATCTACAACTGTGGCGGAACGGATGAAGCGCTGGAAACGCTGCAGGACCAGGAAGTGCTGGATCTGGCTGGCAACCTGAAGAAGGGCGTTCCCTTTGCCACGCCGGTGTTTGACGGCGCAACCGAAGAAGACATCACCAAGATGCTTGAGCTGGCTGGGCTGGACCAAGGCGGTCAGGTCAGCCTGTTCGATGGCCGTACGGGTGAAGCTTTCGAGCGCCAGGTTTCCATCGGCTACAAGCACTACCTGAAGCTGCACCACTTGGTCGATGACAAGATGCACGCACGTTCGACCGGCCCATACTCGCTGGTGACCCAGCAGCCGCTGGGCGGCAAGGTGCAGTTCGGTGGTCAGCGCTTCGGGGAAATGGAAGTCTGGGCGCTGGAAGCCTACGGCGCGGCCTATACGCTGCAGGAAATGCTGACCGTGAAGTCCGACGACGTGACTGGCCGTACCAAGGTCTACGAAAACATCGTCAAGGGCGAGCACAAGATCGATGCCGGCATGCCGGAATCCTTCAACGTGCTGGTGAAGGAAATCCGTTCGCTGGCGATCGATATCGATCTCGAACGCTACTGAACCGCGACTGGAATGGAGTAACGATAGATGAAAAGCCTGCTCGCTGACCTGTTCAAGCAAAGCCTGCCCAACGAGGAAGAGTTCGATGCGATCACCATCGGGCTCGCCTCGCCGGACAAGATCCGTTCCTGGTCCTACGGTGAAGTCAAGAAACCGGAGACCATCAACTACCGCACCTTCAAGCCGGAGCGCGATGGTCTGTTCTGCGCCAAGATCTTCGGCCCGGTGAAGGACTATGAGTGCCTGTGCGGCAAGTACAAGCGCCTGAAGCATCGTGGCGTGATCTGCGAGAAGTGTGGCGTCGAAGTCACGCTCTCCAAGGTCCGTCGCGAGCGCATGGGCCATATCGAGCTTGCCAGCCCGACCGCACACATCTGGTTCCTGAAGAGCCTGCCCAGCCGTCTGGGCATGGTGCTGGATATGACCTTGCGCGACATCGAGCGCGTGCTCTACTTCGAAGCCTTCGTGGTGGTCGAACCGGGCATGACGCCGCTGACCCGCGGCCAGTTGCTGACCGAAGACGATTTCCTCGCCAAGACCGAGGAATACGGCGATGAATTCACCGCCATGATGGGCGCCGAGGGTATCCGCGGTCTGCTGCGCAACATCGATATCCACAAGGAGATTGATCGCCTGCGCAGCGAGCTGGAAACCACCGGCTCTGAAGCCAAGATCAAGAAGATCGTCAAGCGCCTGAAGGTGCTGGAAGCCTTCGTGCAGTCCGGCATCAAGCCCGACTGGATGATCATGGAAGTGCTGCCGGTGTTGCCGCCGGATCTGCGTCCGCTGGTACCGCTGGATGGTGGTCGTTTCGCGACTTCCGATCTGAACGATCTGTATCGCCGCGTCATCAACCGTAACAACCGTCTGAAGCGTCTGCTGGAGCTGAAGGCGCCCGAAATCATCGTGCGCAACGAAAAGCGCATGCTGCAGGAAGCGGTCGACTCGCTGCTCGACAACGGTCGTCGTGGCAAGGCCATGACCGGTGCCAACAAGCGTCCGCTGAAGTCGCTGGCCGACATGATCAAGGGCAAGGGCGGTCGCTTCCGTCAGAACCTGCTGGGCAAGCGCGTGGACTACTCCGGGCGTTCTGTGATCACCGTGGGCCCGCAGCTCAAGCTGCATCAGTGCGGTCTGCCCAAGCTGATGGCCCTCGAATTGTTCAAGCCCTTCATCTTCAACAAGCTGGAGCTGATGGGGCTGGCAACGACCATCAAACAGGCCAAGAAGCTTGTGGAATCGCAAGAACCGGTGGTGTGGGACATCCTCGAAGAGGTGATCCGTGAGCACCCGGTGATGCTGAACCGCGCACCGACGCTCCACCGTCTGGGTATTCAGGCTTTCGAACCGACACTCATCGAAGGCAAGGCGATCCAGCTGCACCCGCTGGTCTGCGCGGCCTTCAATGCCGACTTCGACGGTGACCAGATGGCCGTTCACGTGCCGCTGTCGCTGGAGGCGCAGATGGAAGCTCGCACTCTGATGCTGGCTTCCAACAACGTGTTGTCGCCCGCCAACGGCGAACCGATCATCGTCCCCTCGCAGGACGTGGTGCTGGGCCTGTATTACGCTACCCGCGCCGGCGTGAACAGCCAGGGCGAAGGCATGCTGTTCACCGACGTGGGCGAAGCCAAGCGTGCCTATGAATCGGGCCAGGTGTCGCTGCACGCCAAGGTCACCGTGCGCATCCGCGAGGTCGGTTTCGATGCCGAAGGCAACAAGGTCGAGACCATCAAGCGCTATCACACCACGGTGGGCCGTTCGCTGCTGTCCGAGATCCTGCCGGCTGGCCTGCCGTTCTCGGTGATCGACAAGGCGCTGAAGAAGAAGGAAATTTCGCGCCTGATCAACACATCGTTCCGGCGCTGCGGTCTGCGTGAAACCGTGATCTTCGCCGACAAGCTGATGCAGTTCGGCTTCCGTCTGGCGACCCGCGCTGGTATCTCCATTGCCGTGAAGGACATGCTTGTTCCGACACAGAAGGAGACCATCATCGGGGCCGCTGAGCAGGAAGTGAAGGAAATCGCCCAGCAATACGCCTCGGGCCTGGTGACCGACGGCGAGCGCTACAACAAGGTGGTGGACATCTGGGGCCGTACCGGTGACCAGGTTGCCCGCGCGATGATGGACCAGCTGAGTCAGGAGCCGGTTGTCGACCGCGAAGGCAAGAACACCAAGCAGGAGTCCTTCAACTCCATCTACATGATGGCCGACTCCGGCGCCCGGGGCTCTGCCGCCCAGATTCGCCAGCTTGCCGGCATGCGCGGCCTGATGGCCAAGCCTGATGGCTCGATTATCGAAACACCAATCACGACGAACTTCCGCGAAGGCCTGAACGTTCTGCAGTACTTCATCTCGACCCACGGCGCCCGTAAGGGTCTGGCCGATACGGCGTTGAAGACCGCAAACTCCGGCTATCTGACACGCCGCCTGGTCGACGTGACGCAGGATCTGGTTGTGACAGAGGACGATTGCGAAACCACACAGGGCTTCGTCATGAAGGCCATGATCGAAGGTGGTGAAGTGGTCGAACCGCTGCGCGAGCGTATCCTCGGCCGTGTGGCTGCCGATGACGTGGTGAATCCGGAAACCCAGGAAACTGTGATCTATGCCGGCTCCCTGCTGGACGAAGACGCCTGCGATCTGATCGATTCGCTGGGGATCGACGAAGTACGCGTACGCACCCCGCTAACCTGCGAAACACGCTATGGTCTGTGCGCCAAGTGTTATGGTCGTGACCTTGGTCGTGGCTATCTGGTGAATGCTGGTGAAGCTGTCGGCGTGATCGCCGCCCAGTCCATCGGTGAGCCGGGCACGCAGCTGACCATGCGGACCTTCCACGTCGGTGGTGCCGCATCGCGAGCTGCCGTGGCGAGTTCGGTCGAGGCCAAGTCTGCAGGCTCCCTGCGCTTCACGGGCAACATGCGTTACGTGACCAGCGCCAAGGGTGAAAAGATCGTCATCTCGCGTTCTGCCGAACTGGTGGTGGCCGATGAGATGGGCCGAGAGCGCGAGCGCCACAAACTGCCCTACGGCGCCACTCTGCTGGTCGAAGATGGTCAGGCCATCAAGGCCGGCACTCAACTTGCCACTTGGGATCCGCATACCCGGCCGATCATCACCGAGTACTCGGGCACCATCAAGTTCGAGAACATTGAGGAAGGCGCGACCGTCGCCAAGCAGGTCGACGAAGTTACCGGCCTGTCCACGCTGGTGGTCATCGACGCCAAGCGCCGTTCCACAAGCAGCAAGGGCGTGCGCCCGCAGGTCAAGCTGTTGGATGCGAGCGGTCAGGAAGTGAAGATCCCGGGTACGGAACACGCCGTGACCATCACCTTCCAGGTCGGTTCGCTGATCACCGTGAAGGATGGTCAGGAGGTCTCGGTGGGTGATGTGCTGGCCAAGATTCCGCAGGAATCCGCCAAGACCCGAGACATCACCGGCGGCCTGCCGCGTGTGGCCGAGCTGTTCGAAGCCCGTGCGCCGAAGGATGCTGGCGTGTTGGCGGAAGTTACCGGTACGCTGTCCTTCGGTAAGGACACCAAGGGCAAGCAGCGTTTGGTGATCACCGAGCCTGACGGGACGGTCCATGAGACGCTGATCCCGAAGGACAAGCATGTGCTGGTGCACGACGGTCAGGTGGTTCAGCGTGGCGAACTGATCGTCGATGGTCCGGCCGATCCGCACGACATCCTGCGTCTGCAGGGGGTCGAAGCACTGGCCCGTTACATCATCGACGAAGTGCAGGATGTGTATCGTCTGCAGGGTGTGAAGATCAACGACAAGCACATCGAAGTGATCGTGCGTCAGATGCTGCGTCGTGTGGTCATCAACGATCCGGGTGAAAGCAGGTTCATCCGCGAAGAGCAAGTCGAGCGTTCCGAAGTGCTGGATGAGAACGACAAGCTCATCGCGGCGGGCAAGCAGCCTGCGACTTACGACTACATGCTGTTGGGCATCACCAAGGCCTCTCTGTCGACCGATTCCTTCATCTCTGCGGCGTCCTTCCAGGAAACCACCCGCGTGCTGACCGAAGCGGCGATCATGGGCAAGAAGGATGAGCTGCGCGGCCTGAAGGAAAACGTCATCGTCGGTCGCCTGATCCCCGCCGGTACTGGTCTCGCCTACCACCGTACGCGTCGCGCCCAGTCGGCCGGCCTGGACTTCGGCGGGTCGATTTTTACCGGTGAAGCAGTGAGTGAAGCAGTGGAAGGGGACGCCCCGAGCGCTGCTTGACGGATGGCACGGGCGTCGGCTAGACTCCCGTGTCTTTTAGTGGGCCGACTATCCTTGATGGTCGGTCCGTTTGTTTGATCGCGGCCCGAGCTGGTTTGCCAGCTGGTGGTGAGATCCGAGGAAACGTAATGCCAACCATCAATCAACTCGTTCGCAAGGGCCGGGAAGTTCCGGTCTCCAAGAGCAAGGTGCCGGCTCTGGAAGCCTGCCCGCAGAAGCGCGGAGTTTGTACCCGCGTTTACACCACGACGCCGAAGAAGCCGAACTCCGCGCTTCGTAAGGTCGCCAAGGTGCGTCTGACCAACGGCTTTGAGGTCATTTCCTATATCGGCGGCGAAGGCCACAACCTGCAAGAGCACTCGGTTGTGCTGATCCGCGGTGGTCGTGTGAAGGACTTGCCAGGTGTGCGTTATCACATCGTGCGCGGTTCGCTTGACCTGCAAGGCGTCAAGGATCGCAAGCAGTCCCGTTCGAAGTACGGCGCCAAGCGCCCGAAAAAGTCCTGATCACTGACGAAAGGAGATAGACATGCCACGTCGTCGCGAAGTACCGAAGCGTGAAATCCTGCCTGATCCGAAGTTCGGCAGCCAGGACGTATCCAAGTTCATCAACGTCATCATGGACAGCGGCAAGAAGTCTGTTGCCGAGCGTATCGTGTATGGCGCGTTCGAAACCATCGCCAGCAAGTCCTCCAAGGACCCGCTGGAAGTGTTCTCTACGGCAATCGCCAACGTGAAGCCGGTGGTGGAAGTGAAGAGCCGTCGTGTCGGCGGTGCCAACTACCAGGTTCCGGTGGAAGTGCGTCCGAGTCGCCGCATGGCGCTGTCCATGCGCTGGCTGCGTGAAGCTGCCCGCAAGCGCTCCGAAAAGACCATGGCCTTGCGCCTGGCCGGTGAGCTGCTGGAGGCCGCTGAAGGCCGTGGCGCAGCAATGAAGAAGCGTGACGAAGTGCACCGTATGGCGGACGCCAACAAGGCGTTCTCGCATTTCCGCTTCTGATGGTTTGCTGATGCGCATGAGTCGGGCCCTAGCAAGGGCTCGACTTGTTTTCACAAATGCGCGCCAACATCCAACTCTCCCACTCCCCATTCCACCTGCTTCAACTGAATAAAGGCTGAAACCGTGGCTCGCACTACCCCCATCGAGAGATACCGCAATATCGGTATCTCTGCTCACATCGACGCCGGCAAGACCACCACGACCGAGCGCATCCTCTTCTACACCGGTGTCAACCACAAGATCGGTGAAGTGCATGATGGCGCAGCCACCATGGACTGGATGGAGCAGGAGCAGGAGCGTGGCATCACCATCACTTCCGCTGCCACCACCTGTTTCTGGAAAGGCATGGCCGGCAATCTGGAACAGCACCGCGTCAACATCATCGATACCCCGGGGCACGTGGATTTCACCATTGAGGTGGAGCGTTCCATGCGTGTGCTGGATGGCGCCTGCATGGTGTACTGCGCCGTGGGTGGTGTGCAGCCGCAGTCGGAAACCGTGTGGCGTCAGGCTAACAAGTACGGTGTGCCGCGTTTGGCCTTCGTAAACAAGATGGACCGTACCGGCGCCAACTTCTTCAAGGTCTACGACCAGTTGCGTACGCGCCTGACCGCCAACCCCGTGCCTGTGGTGATCCCCATCGGCGCGGAGGATAGCTTTGCGGGTGTGGTCGACCTCATCAAGATGAAGGCCATCATTTGGGACGAGGCTTCTCAAGGCACCAAATTCAGCTACGAAGACATCCCTGCCGATCTGCAGGCTGCCGCTGCCGAATGGCGCGAGAAGATGGTCGAGGCTGCTGCTGAGTCTTCTGAAGAGATGATGGACAAGTATTTGTCCGAGGGCGATCTGTCCGAGGAGGACATCGTCAAGGGGCTGCGCGACCGTACTATCGCCTGTGAAATTCAGCCGATGCTGTGCGGCACCGCGTTCAAGAACAAGGGCGTGCAGCGCATGCTGGATGCCGTCATCGACTTCCTGCCTTCGCCGGTTGACATTCCGCCGGTCAAGGGCATTGATGACGACGAGAAAGAGGCTGAACGCAGGGCTGATGACAGCGAGAAATTCTCGGCGCTGGCTTTCAAACTGATGACGGATAAGTACGTTGGTCAACTGACCTTCATTCGTGTGTATTCGGGTGTGCTGAAGTCTGGCGACACCGTATACAACCCGATCAAGGGCAAGAAGGAACGTATCGGCCGTCTGGTGCAGATGCATGCGAATGATCGCCAGGAAATCGATGAAGTGCGCGCAGGTGACATTGCTGCAGCCATCGGCCTGTCGTCCGTGACGACGGGTGAGACGTTATGTCCTCCGGATGCGATCATCACGCTGGAGCGCATGGAGTTTCCGGATCCCGTGATTCACGTGGCTGTCGAACCTAAAACCAAGGGCGATCAGGAAAAGATGGGCATCGCACTGGGCCGTCTGGCGCAGGAAGATCCGTCTTTCCGCGTGCGTACCGATGAAGAGTCCGGTCAGACCATTATTTCTGGTATGGGCGAGCTTCATCTGGAAATCATCGTTGATCGTATGAAGCGCGAATTTGGTGTGGAAGCCAACGTGGGTGCTCCCCAGGTGGCTTACCGCGAGACCATCCGCAAAGTTGTCGATGACGCGGAAGGCAAGTTCGTCAAGCAATCGGGTGGTCGTGGCCAATATGGTCACGTTGTGCTCAAGATCGAGCCGAACGAACCGGGCAAGGGCTATGAGTTCGTCGATGCGATCAAGGGTGGCGTCGTGCCGCGTGAATTCATTCCTGCGGTCGACAAGGGGTTGCAGGAAAGCATTCCGAACGGCGTGCTGGCAGGGTTCCCGGTTGTGGACGTGAAGTGCACGCTGCATTTCGGTTCCTACCATGACGTGGACTCGAACGAAAACGCGTTCAAGATGGCCGCCTCCATGGCATTCAAGGAAGGTTGCCGTCGCGCCAGTCCGGTGATCCTTGAGCCAATGATGGCTGTGGAAGTCGAGACGCCGGAAGAGTTCATGGGCAACATCATGGGTGACCTGTCAGGCCGTCGTGGCATCGTGCTGGGCATGGAGGATCTGCCCGGCCAGATCAAGGCGATCAAGGCTGAGGTGCCGCTGGCGGAAATGTTCGGTTACTCGACAACCATGCGCTCGTTGTCGCAGGGGCGTGCTACCTACTCCATGGAGTTCAAGCACTACTCCGAAGCGCCGAAGAATGTCGCTGACGCCATCATCAACAAGAAGTAATCACTTTTTTTGAGAATCCAAGGAGCTAGAAATGGCCAAGGAAAAGTTTGAACGTACGAAGCCGCACGTGAACGTGGGCACGATTGGTCACGTTGACCACGGCAAGACGACGCTGACGGCAGCGATCACGACGGTGCTGGCCTCGAAGTTCGGTGGTGCCGCCAAGGCATACGACCAGATCGACGCGGCGCCGGAAGAAAAGGCTCGTGGTATCACCATCAACACCGCGCACGTCGAATACGAAACGGCCAATCGTCACTACGCCCACGTGGATTGCCCGGGGCACGCCGACTACGTCAAGAACATGATTACCGGTGCCGCCCAGATGGACGGCGCCATCCTGGTGTGCTCGGCCGCTGACGGCCCCATGCCCCAGACTCGCGAACACATCCTGTTGGCCCGTCAGGTCGGTGTGCCTTACATCATCGTGTTCCTGAACAAGTGCGACATGGTCGATGACGCCGAGCTGCTCGAGCTCGTCGAAATGGAAGTGCGCGAACTGCTCTCCAAGTACGACTTTCCGGGCGACGACGTGCCCATCGTCAAGGGCTCGGCCCTGAAGGCGCTGGAAGGTGACAAGGGCGAAATCGGTGAAGGCGCCATCATGGCCCTGGCCGACGCGCTGGACTCCTACATCCCCACGCCGGAACGTGCCATCGACAAGCCCTTCCTGATGCCGATCGAAGACGTGTTCTCGATCTCGGGTCGTGGCACCGTGGTGACCGGTCGTGTCGAGCGCGGTGTCGTCAAGGTTGGTGAAGAAATTGAAATCGTCGGCATCAAGGACACGCAGAAGACCATCTGTACGGGCGTCGAAATGTTCCGCAAGCTGCTGGATCAAGGGCAAGCGGGCGACAACGTCGGCGTGCTGCTGCGCGGCACCAAGCGTGAAGACGTGGAGCGCGGCCAAGTACTGTGCAAGCCGGGCTCGATCAAGCCGCACACCCACTTCACCGGTGAAGTGTATGTGCTGAGCAAGGACGAAGGCGGTCGTCACACCCCGTTCTTCAACAACTACCGTCCGCAGTTCTACTTCCGTACGACGGACGTGACTGGCGCCATCACGCTGCCGGAAGGCACCGAGATGGTGATGCCTGGCGACAACATTTCGATGACCGTCAAGCTGATTGCGCCGATCGCCATGGAAGAAGGTCTGCGCTTCGCCATTCGCGAAGGTGGCCGCACTGTTGGCGCCGGCGTCGTCGCCAAAATCATCGAGTAATCGATGGGCTTCTGCGGCGCGTGCCCTGAGGGCGCGCGCCGTTTGTTCTTTGTGCTCTTTTGCTCTTTGGAATCAACATCATGGCAAACCAGAAAATCCGTATCCGCCTGAAGGCCTTCGACTATCGTCTGATCGATCAGTCTGCCCAGGAAATCGTTGACACCGCGAAGCGTACTGGCGCCGTGGTGCGTGGCCCGGTCCCCATGCCGACCAAGATCGAGCGTTTCAACATCCTGCGCTCGCCGCACGTCAACAAGACCTCGCGTGATCAATTCGAAATCCGCACCCATTTGCGCCTGATGGACATCATCGATCCGACCGACAAGACGGTTGATGCACTGATGAAGTTGGACCTGCCGGCTGGTGTTGACGTCGAAATCAAGCTGCAGTAAGCCGCTGCTTGCATTTCCTTTTGCTTTTCGGTTAAACTCTCGCACTTCGCGTTTTTTGGCGCGGGGGTTTTCGTTGCAGTACATTGCGACTCGGTCAATCGAAACCGGGTCATAGGAGAAAAACATGAGTCTAGGCCTTGTTGGTCGCAAGGTCGGCATGACTCGCATTTTTGCCGAGGATGGTGCTTCCGTTCCGGTGACGGTGCTTGACGTGTCGAACAATCGAGTGACCCAGATCAAGACCCCTGAAGCAGATGGCTATGCTGCCATTCAGGTCGCCTTTGGTACGCGTCGAGCAAGTCGCGTGACCAAGGCGCTCGCCGGCCATCTGGCCAAAGCGGGGGTTGAAGCCGGTAACGCCATGCGCGAATTTCGCCTGACTGCCGAGCAACTCACCAGCTACAAGGCTGGTGATGTGATCAGTGTCGAAATCTTTGCCGTCGGTCAGAAGGTGGATGTCACCGGGACTTCGATCGGTAAGGGCTACGCTGGCGCCATCAAGCGCCACAACTTCAGTTCGCAGCGCGCTACTCACGGTAACTCAGTCAGCCACAATGCACCTGGTTCCATTGGTATGAACCAAGATCCGGGCAGGGTTTTTCCGGGTAAGCGCATGTCCGGCCATCTGGGAGCCGTGCGTACCACGGTGCAAAACCTGGAGGTGGTTCGCGTCGATGCGGAGCGTGGCCTGTTGCTCATAAAGGGCGCAGTGCCGGGTCATGATGGCGGCGACGTGATCGTCCGTCCGGCCGTCAAGAACTGATCGGGGGCGTGATGGAACTCAAGCTGATTAATGATCAGGGCCAGGCTTCCGCGACGGTGCAGGCTTCGGATGCGGTCTTTGGCCGTGAATACAACGAAGCGCTGGTGCACCAACTGGTTGTGGCCTATCAAGCGAATGCCCGTTCCGGCAATCGCGCACAGAAGGATCGTGGTGAAGTCAAGCACTCCACGCACAAGCCTTTCAAGCAGAAAGGCACGGGTAACGCCCGTGCCGGTATGTCGTCCTCGCCGCTGTGGCGCGGGGGGGGTCGGATTTTTCCGAATCGCCCGGATGAAAACTTCACGCAGAAGGTCAATCGCAAGCAGTTCCGAGCTGGCATCGCTTCGATCCTGTCGCAACTGGTTCGCGAAGATCGTCTGGTGGTGGTAGAGAGCCTGTCTGTCGAAGCTCCGAAAACCAAGTTGCTGGCTCAGAAGCTGAAGGGTTTTGGCGCTGAGTCCGCGCTGGTGATTACCGACGAGATCGATAAAAACCTGTGGCTGTCTTCGCGCAACTTGCATAACGTGCTGGTGCTCGAGGCCCATGAAGCCGACCCGGTGTCGCTGGTGCGCTACCCGCGCGTCATCGTGACACGCGCTGCGGTCGCCAAGATCGAGGAGATGTGGCAATGAGCTATAGCCAGGAACGACTCCTGCAGGTGCTGCTCGCCCCGCAGATTTCCGAGAAGACGACGGCGGTGGCCGAGAAAAACGAGCAAGTGATTTTCCGTGTGGCATCCGATGCGACCAAGCCGGAAATCAAGGCTGCTGTAGAGCTGCTGTTCAAGGTTCAGGTGGATTCCGTTCAAGTCCTGAACGTCAAGGGCAAGATCAAGCGTTTTGGTCGTTCGATCGGTCAGCGCAAGGGCTGGAAGAAGGCTTTTGTGAGCCTGAAGCCTGGTCAGGAGATCAATTTCGTTGAGAGAGGGGCCGCATAATGTTGGTCAAAGTGAAACCCACCTCTGCGGGTCGCCGTGGTCTGGTCAAGGTGGTCAGCCCCAATCTGCACAAGGGCAAGCCCTTTGCTGGGCTGGTAGAGAGCCAGTTCAAGAACTCAGGTCGTAACAACCTGGGGCGTGTGACTGTTCGTCACCAGGGCGGTGGCCACAAACAGCACTACCGCATCGTTGACTTCAAGCGCAACAAGGATGGTGTCGTTGCCAAGGTCGAACGTATCGAATACGACCCGAACCGTAGCGCTCATATCGCACTCTTGTGTTATGCCGATGGTGAGCGTCGCTACATCATTGCTCCGAAGGGCCTCGTGGTTGGGCAGGAACTGGTCAGCGGTGCTGAAGCTCCGATCAAGGCCGGTAACACGTTGCCGATTCGCAATATACCGGTTGGCAGCACCATTCACTGCGTAGAACTGTTGCCTGGCAAGGGGGCTCAGTTGGCTCGTGCCGCAGGCACCTCCGTGCAGCTACTGGCTCGCGAGGGCGCTTATGCGCAGTTGCGTCTGAGGTCCGGAGAAATTCGCCGTGTGCATATCGAGTGCCGCGCCACCATTGGTGAAGTTGGCAACGAAGAAAACAACCTGCGTAAGATCGGTAAGGCCGGTGCACAGCGTTGGCGCGGTATCCGCCCGACGGTGCGCGGTACGGCAATGAACCCGGTTGATCACCCGCACGGTGGCGGTGAAGGCAAGACCGGTGAAGGTCGTGTCCCGGTCAGCCCGTGGGGTCAGCCGGCGAAGGGCTATCGTACGCGTAACAACAAGCGTACTGACAGCATGATCGTTCAGCGTCGTCACAAACGATAAGAGGTAGTCATGGCACGTTCCGTTAAAAAGGGGCCGTTTGTAGACGACCATCTGTTCAAGAAGGTCGAGGCGGCGACAAGTTCAACCGACAAGCGTCCGATCAAGACTTGGTCGCGTCGTTCGACGATCCTGCCCGAATTCATCGGCCTGACGATCGCGGTGCACAACGGTAAGCAACATATTCCGGTTTATGTGACTGAGAACATGGTGGGTCACAAGCTGGGCGAGTTCGCGCTGACGCGTACCTTCAAAGGTCACGCTGCCAGCAAGAAGGCGAAGAAGTAAGGGGTGATCATGGAAACCAATGCAAATTTGCGCGGTGTCCGCCTCTCCGCCCAGAAGGGTCGCCTAGTGGCTGACCTGGTACGTGGCAAGCCGGTGGATCAGGCGTTGAACATTCTGACTTTCTGCCCGAAAAAGGGTGCCGGTATCATCAAGAAAGTGCTCGAGTCCGCTATTGCGAACGCTGAGCATAACGATGGCGCCGATATCGATGCGTTGAAGGTCAAGACGATCCACGTGGAAAAAGGTATGTCTCTCAAGCGTTTTACTGCACGTGCCAAGGGCCGTGGTAATCGCATCGAGAAGCAGACCTGCCACATCTACCTGTCTGTCGGCGAGTAAGGGGAGCATATGGGACAGAAAATCCATCCGACCGGTTTCCGCCTGGCGGTGACCCGGAACTGGAGCTCTCGCTGGTTTGCCAACAGCAAGAGTTTCGCTTCGATGCTGCACGAGGACATCAAGGTCCGCGAGCATCTGAAGAAAAAGCTAGCGCACGCCTCCGTGGGGCGCGTGATGATTGAGCGTCCGGCCAAGAATGCTCGTATCACCGTTTTCAGCGCCCGTCCAGGCGTGGTGATCGGCAAGAAGGGTGAGGACATTGAGTTGCTGAAGGCTGATCTGCAAAAGATCATGGGCGTGCCTGTGCATGTCAACATCGAAGAGATCCGCAAGCCGGAAGTCGATGCCCAGCTGATCGCCGATTCGATTGCCCAGCAGCTCGAAAAGCGCATCACGTTCCGTCGCGCTATGAAGCGCGCCATGCAAAACGCCATGCGTCTTGGCGCTCAAGGCATCAAGATCATGAGTTCGGGGCGCTTGAACGGTGCCGAGATCGCTCGTACCGAATGGTACCGCGAGGGGCGGGTGCCTCTGCACACGCTGCGTGCCGATATCGACTACGGTTTTTCCGAAGCCAGCACCACCTACGGCATCATCGGTATCAAGGTGTGGGTGTACAAGGGTGAGATGGTCGGCAAAGGCGAGCAGCCTGCCGTTGTCGAAGCCAACGAAAACGAAACGCGCCGTCCGCGCCGTCCGGCACGCGAAGGAGAGGGTAAGCCCGCTCCTCGCCGTACCGCCGCACGCAAGCCGGCCGCTGTGAAGACCGCAGGAGCAAGTGATGCTGCAGCCGAATAGAAGGAAATACCGTAAGGAGCAGAAGGGGCGCAATACAGGTGTTGCGACCCGTGGCGCCAAGGTAAGCTTCGGCGAGTATGGCTTGAAAGCTATCGGCCGTGGTCGCTTGACTGCTCGTCAGATCGAATCTGCTCGTCGTGCTATGACTCGTCATATCAAGCGTGGCGGCCGAATCTGGATCCGAATCTTCCCGGACAAGCCCATCTCCAAGAAGCCTGCCGAAGTCCGTATGGGTAACGGCAAAGGCAATCCGGAGTACTGGGTAGCTGAGATCCAGCCTGGCAAGGTGCTGTATGAGATGGATGGTGTTGACGAGACTTTGGCTCGTGAAGCCTTCCGCCTGGCGGCCGCTAAGCTTCCGATTGAGACCGCGTTCGTGACGCGGCTTGTGGGGTAAGAAGAATGAAAGCGAATGAGTTGCGCTCCAAGAGCGCTACCGAGCTTCAGGATGAGCTGGTTGCGCTGCTCAAGGAGCAGTTCTCCCTGCGCATGCAGTTCGCCACGCAACAGCTGAGCAATAGCGCCCAGCTGGGTCGTGTGCGTCGCGACATTGCACGCGTTCGTACAATCCTGCGTCAGAAAGCGGTGGCGTGATGAGTGAGCAAAATGTAGTCGTGCGTCGCACGCTAAGCGGCCGTGTGGTCAGTGACAAAATGACTAGGACCGTGACGGTTTTGGTTGAACGTCGCGTCAAGCACCCGCTTTATGGCAAGGTGATCGTTCAATCGAAGAAGTACCACGCAGATGTGGCTGACGGTGTTACAGCGGCCGGCGATCTGGTGGAAATCGAGGAATGCGCTCCGATCTCCAAGACCAAGGCATGGCGCGTGACCCGAGTGCTTGAAAAAGCGCAGGGTTAATAATTCGCGCAAGGTGCTTGCATTGTAAGCTCGAGCTAGGCTAGAATGCCTGGCTCGAATTCCTGCTTTTAAGGCAGGGTCCTTTTTCCCGGACGGGATCCAAAACTAAATGCGCTCACGCGTTTAAGTTGGATGGAGTAAAAAATGATCCAAATGCAGACGATTCTTGATGTCGCCGACAATACTGGTGCGCGCGCAGTTATGTGCATCAAAGTGTTGGGTGGTTCAAAGCGCCGCTACGCGAGCGTTGGCGACATCATCAAGGTAAGTATCAAGGACGCTGCTCCGCGTGGGCGTGTCAAGAAGGGCGACGTCTACAATGCCGTAGTGGTTCGTACGGCCAAGGGCGTGCGTCGTAACGACGGGTCGCTGATCAGGTTTGACAAAAACGCAGCAGTGCTGCTGAACAGCAAGCTTGAGCCGATCGGCACGCGTATTTTTGGGCCGGTGACGCGCGAGTTGCGTACCGAGCGTTTTATGAAGATTGTCTCGCTGGCCACTGAGGTCCTCTAAGGAGCGAAGATGAACAAGATTCGCAAAGGGGACGAGGTTGTCGTCCTGACAGGCAAGGACAAGGGGCGGCGTGGTGTCGTGCTGCGTCGTGTGGATGCTGAGCGTGTGGTTGTGGAAGGCGTGAATCGCGTCAAGAAGCATACTAAGCCCAATCCCGTGAAGGGGCAAGTCGGTGGCATCGTCGAAAAGGAAATGCCGATCCATGTTTCGAATGTAGGTCTGTTTAATCCTGCGACGCAAAAAGCTGATCGCGTGGGTTTCAAGCTGCTTGAAGATGGCAAGAAGGTTCGCGTCTTCAAGTCAAACGGCGAACTGATCGGCGCGTAAGGAACAGTCATGGCTCGTCTTCAAGAATTCTATAAATCCGAAGTTGTTGCTCAGTTGAGTGAACGCTTTGGCTACAAATCCATCATGGAAGTGCCGCGCATCACCAAGATCACACTGAATATGGGTGTGGGTGAAGCAGTGGGCGACAAGAAAGTGTTGGATCACGCCGTTGGCGATATGGCGAAGATTGCCGGTCAGAAGCCGGTGGTTACCAAAGCCAAGAAGTCGATTGCAGGCTTCAAGATCCGTGACGGTTATCCTATTGGCTGCATGGTGACTTTGCGTGGTCCGCGCATGTTCGAGTTTTTGGATCGTCTGATCAGTGTGGCAATGCCGCGTATTCGCGACTTTCGGGGCATCGTGGCCAAGGGTTTTGATGGTCGTGGCAACTACAATCTCGGTGTCAAGGAACAGATCATTTTTCCTGAAATCGAGTACGACAAGATTGATGCGCTGCGTGGTATGAACATCAGTGTGACCACCACGGCCAAGACGGATGAAGAGGCTCGCGCTCTTCTTGCGGCTTTCAAATTCCCGTTCAAGAACTGAGGGTGACATGGCAAAACTGGCTCTTATCAACCGCGAAGAGAAGCGTCGCAAGACGGTGGCAAAATTCGCTGCCAAGCGTGCTGCTCTGCAAGCGGTGATTGATGACGCTTCCCGCTCTGAAGAAGAGCGTGCTGCAGCCCGTCTGCAACTGCAAAAGCTGCCGCGTAATGCCAGCCCGAGCCGTCTTCGCAATCGTTGCGAACTGACCGGGCGTCCCCGTGGTGTGTTTCGTAAATTCGGTCTGTGCCGCAATAAGCTGCGTGAAGTAGCTTTCAAGGGCGAAGTGCCCGGCATGACCAAGGCTAGCTGGTAAGGAGATCGAGATGAGTATGTCTGATCCGGTCGCCGATATGCTGACGCGTATCCGCAATGCTCAGCAGGCTGAAAAGGCTTCGGTTTCCATGCCTGCCTCCAAGCTAAAGGTTGCGATCGCCCAAGTGTTGAAGGACGAAGGTTATATTGAAGATTTCGCCGTGCGTGGCGAAGGTGCTAGGCGTGAGCTGAGCATCGGTCTGAAGTATTACGCAGGCCGTCCCGTGATCGAACGCATCGAACGCGTGAGCAAGCCCGGTCTGCGTGTATACCGCGGCTGCAATGAGTTGCCCAAGGTCATGAATGGCTTGGGTGTGGCAATCGTTTCCACTCCGAGTGGCGTGATGACGGATCGTCATGCGCGCGCCAACAAGGTCGGTGGCGAAGTGCTTTGCTTCGTGGCCTAAGGAGAAACGTCATGTCACGCGTAAATAAGAATCCGATCGTGTTGCCGGCTGGCGTAGAAGTCAGCATTTCGGGTGCCGAGGTTACAGTGAAGGGCGGTTTGGGTACGCTCAAACGTGCTCTGCATCCCTCCGTGAGTCTCAAACTCGACGGTAACGTGATCACCGTCGAGCTTGTGGCTGGTCAGGACAATGCTGATGCAATGTCTGGCACCACTCGCGCGCTGCTCAACAATATGGTGGTGGGTGTCAGTAAGGGCTTCGAGCGCAAGTTGAATCTGGTGGGCGTGGGGTATCGTGCCCAGGCTCAGGGCGACAAGCTGAACCTGTCGCTGGGTTACTCCCATCCTATCGTGCACCAGATGCCCGCTGGCGTGAAGGTGGAAACACCGAGCCAGACGGAAATCGTCATCAAGGGTGCCGATAAGCAGCAAGTTGGTCAGGTCGCCGCTGAAGTTCGTGCCTATCGCGCTCCTGAGCCCTACAAGGGCAAGGGCGTGCGTTACGCCGACGAGGTGGTGATCCTGAAGGAAACCAAGAAGAAGTAAAGGCGGACGGAAATGAACAAGAAAGAAGCGCGGTTGCGCAAGGCTCGCAAAACTCGGGCCCGCATTGCGGAGCAAAAGGTCGCTCGACTGACAGTGTTCCGTTCGAACTGCCATATCTATGCTCAGGTCATCTCCGAGTGTGGCTCGCGTGTGATTGCCACCGCGTCCACGGTCGAGGCGGCAGTGCGTGGCAAAGCAAGCAATGGCGGCAACGTAAGTGCTGCCGTCGTGGTTGGCAAGTTGATTGCCGAGCGCGCTGTTGCGGCGGGCGTCAAGTCCGTCGCGTTTGATCGTGCGGGCTACCAGTATCACGGTCGCGTCAAGGCTCTGGCCGAGGCAGCGCGTGAAAACGGTCTGCAGTTCTAAGCGAGATAAACATGGCTAAGCAACAGACAAAGAAGGTCCAGGCATCTGAAGAGCGCGATGATGGTTTGCGCGAAAAGATGGTGTCGGTCAATCGCGTCACCAAGGTCGTGAAGGGGGGGCGTATCCTCGGCTTCGCAGCGCTGACCGTTGTTGGCGATGGTGATGGCAGCATCGGGATGGGCAAGGGCAAGTCGCGTGAAGTGCCGGTCGCGGTGCAGAAGGCGATGAACGAAGCTCGCGCCAAGATGGCCAAGGTCGCACTGAAGAACGGCACGATCCAGCATTCTGTGATCGGCAAGCACGGCGCAGCCGTGGTGCTGATGCAACCCGCTCCGAGTGGTACCGGCATCATTGCTGGCGGCGCCATGCGCGCGGTGTTCGAAGTGATGGGTGTGACCGACGTGATCTGCAAATGCCTCGGCTCCACCAACCCGTACAACGTCGTGCGTGCCACGCTGAATGGTCTGTTCGCCACCAGCACCGCCGCCGAGATTGCTGCCAAGCGTGGCAAGACCGTTGAAGAGATTCTGGGGTAATCATGGCTGACAAGAAAATTCGCGTCACGCTCGTCAAAAGCCTGATCGGCACGAAGCAGCCGCACCGCGCCACTGTGCGAGGTCTGGGTCTGCGTAGTATCAATCACACCGTGGAACTTGAAGATACACCCGCTGTGCGCGGCATGATCAACAAGGTTTTCTACCTGGTTAAGTGCGAGGGCTAAATGGAACTGAACAAGCTGCAACCCGCTGAGGGTTCCAAGAAGGCTCGTCGCCGCGTCGGTCGCGGCATCGGCAGCGGCCTGGGCAAGACTGCCGGCCGTGGCCATAAGGGCCAGAAGTCCCGCGCTGGTGGCTTCCACAAGGTCGGTTTCGAAGGCGGCCAGATGCCTATGCAACGCCGGCTGCCGAAACGCGGTTTCGTCTCGCTGACGGCAGCCCGTAATGTTGAGGTTCGCCTCAGTGAAATTGCTGCGCTGCCTATCGAAGAGATCGATCTGATTGCGTTGAAGCAGGCTGGTGTAGTGCGTACGGATGCACTGTCCGCCAAGGTGATTCTGTCTGGCAGCATTGATCGCAAAGTGGTCTTGCGTGGCCTTACCGCCACCAAGGGCGCTCGTGCCGCGATTGAAGCCGCTGGCGGTTCGCTCGGCGAATAATCACGAGACGGGATAGCGACGTGGCCACTCAATCTCCGGTACTGGGCAAGTCGGGCAAGTTTGCCGACCTGAAACGCAGGCTCTGGTTCTTGCTTGGCGCGCTGGTCGTTTTCCGGATCGGTGCGCACATTCCTGTGCCGGGTATTGACCCGGCCGAGCTCGCCAGGCTGTTCGAGTCGCAGAAGAATGGCATTCTCGGGGTGTTCAACCTGTTTTCGGGTGGTGCTCTGTCCCGGTTTACCATCTTTGCGCTGGGGATCATGCCTTACATCTCGGCATCGATCATCATGCAGCTCATGGCAATTGCCGTGCCGCAGCTTGAGGCGCTGAAGAAAGAAGGCGAGGCGGGTCGCCGCAAGATCACGCAATACACACGGTATGGCACTGTAGCGCTTGCGCTGTTTCAGTCGGTGGGTATTTCGGTGATGCTGGAACAGCAACCCAATCTGGTGCTGGACCCAGGCATGTTGTTCCGTATCACTGCGGTATCGACGCTGGTGACCGGCACCATGTTCCTGATGTGGCTGGGCGAACAGATTACCGAGCGTGGTCTGGGTAACGGCATCTCGATCATCATTTTTGCGGGTATCGCCTCTGGCTTGCCAGGTTCGATCGGCGGATTGTTGGAGTTGGTCCGTACGGGAGCATTGCATGCTTTCACTGCACTAGTGATTTGTGCGCTGGCGGTGGGCGTTACTGCTTTCGTGGTGTTTGTTGAGCGTGGGCAGCGCAAGATTCTGGTGAACTATGCCAAGCGGCAGGTTGGCAATAAGCTGTATGGTGGACAAAGTTCCCATCTGCCGCTCAAGCTGAACATGTCGGGCGTCATTCCTCCGATCTTCGCATCGTCGATCATTCTGTTCCCGGCCACCGCAGCTCAGTGGTTTGGATCCTCCGACAGCATGCGCTGGTTGCGTGACATTGCCAGTACGTTGTCACCGGGGCAGCCGATCTACATCATGCTGTATGCGGCAGCGATTATTTTCTTCTGCTTCTTCTATACCGCCTTGGTATTCAATTCCAAGGAAACGGCAGAGAATCTGAAGAAGAGTGGTGCGTTTGTGCCCGGTATCCGTCCTGGTGAGCAGACCGCACGCTATATAGACAAGGTACTCATGCGTCTGACGCTGATTGGGGCTGTCTATGTGACGTTGGTGTGCCTGTTGCCCGAGTTCTTAATCTTGAAGTGGCAAGTGCCGTTCTACTTTGGCGGTACGTCATTGCTCATCATCGTGGTGGTGACCATGGATTTCATGGCGCAGGTTCAGGCCTACATGATGTCGCACCAGTATGAGAGCCTTCTCAAGAAGGCGAACTTCAAGGGAAACCCCGGGCTTTCCCGGTGACACTTTGTCATGTCGAAGGAAGACGTCATCGAGATGCAGGGTGAGGTTTTGGAGAACCTTCCCAGCGCGACCTTCAAGGTCAAGCTTGAGAATGGCCATGTTGTCCTGGGCCATATATCCGGCAAGATGCGGATGCATTACATCCGCATCCTCCCCGGAGACAAGGTTACCGTACAGCTTACGCCGTACGACCTGAGCAAGGGACGTATCGTATTCCGCTCGAAGTAAGACGGAACGGTTATTAGGAGTTAAAAATGAGAGTACAAGCTTCTGTTAAGCGGATCTGCCGCAAGTGCAAGGTCATCCGTCGCAAGGGCGTGGTTCGTGTGATCTGTGAAGATCCGCGTCACAAACAGCGTCAGGGTTGATTTTGAGCCCCGTTTTTATTAAACTTATGCGTTTCGCTTTTCCGCGATAAAAGGGTAAGTTCATGGCCCGTATTGCTGGTGTCAATATTCCGAATCACAAGCACGCAGAGATCGCGCTGACTGCCATTTATGGCATCGGTCGCACTCGCGCCCAGAAAATCTGCGACGGCGCCGGCGTGGCCCGCAGCACGAAGATCAAGGATCTCACCGAAGAGCAGATGGATCGTCTGCGCGAGGAGGTCGGTAAGTTCACCGTTGAAGGTGATCTGCGCCGCGAGATTACTATGAACATCAAGCGTCTGATGGACCTTGGTTGCTATCGTGGTGTCCGTCATCGTCGTGGTCTGCCTGTGCGTGGTCAGCGCACCCGCACGAATGCCCGTACCCGCAAGGGTCCGCGCAAGACCATGGCCGGCAAGAAGTAATCAGGGGTAGATCATGGCAAAGACTGCTGCGAAGGTTCGTAAGAAAGTAAAGAAGAATGTTGCTGAAGGCATTGCGCATATTCATGCCTCCTTCAACAACACTATCGTGACGATCACTGATCGTCAGGGCAATGCGTTGTCTTGGGCTACCTCGGGCGGCGCAGGCTTCAAGGGCTCGCGCAAGAGCACCCCGTTTGCTGCCCAGGTCGCTGCCGAAGCTGCCGGCAAGGCTGCGCAGGAGTGTGGCGTGAAGAATCTGGAAGTGCGTATCAAGGGGCCGGGACCTGGTCGTGAATCTGCTGTGCGTGCGCTGAATGCGCTGGGCCTGAAGATCACCTCGATCACGGATATCACCCCCGTGCCGCACAACGGTTGCCGCCCGCCGAAGCGTCGCCGCATCTAACAGGAGTTCAAGAAAGTGGCTCGCAATCTCGATCCGAAGTGCCGTCAGTGCCGCCGCGAAGGCGAAAAGCTGTTCCTGAAGGCCGAAAAGTGTTTCACCGACAAGTGCGCAATCGAACGTCGTTCGTACGCACCTGGTCAGCATGGACAGAAATCCGGCCAGCGTCTGTCTGGCTATGGTCAGCAACTGCGTGAAAAGCAGAAGATCCGTCGTATTTATGGCGTGCTCGAAGGCCAGTTCCGCCGCGTTTACGCGGAAGCTGACCGTCGCAAGGGGCAGACAGGTGAAAACCTGCTGCAACTGCTGGAAGGCCGTCTGGATACTGTGGCTTATCGCATGGGGTTTGGCGGCTCGCGTGCTGAGGCACGCCAAGTTGTTCGCCACAATTGCGTGCTGGTCAATGGTCAACGTGTGAATATTCCGTCTTACACGCTGCGTCCTGGTGATGTGGTTCAGCTGACTGAAGCAGCACGTGCCCACCTGCGTTCAAAGGCTGCACTGGAAGCGGCAGCAGGTCGTGGATTCCCGGAATGGCTGGATGTGGATGCCAAGGCCGCCAAGGGCGTGTTCAAGGCCTATCCTCAGCGCGCAGAACTGCCCTCGACGATCAACGAGAGCCTGGTTGTTGAACTGTATTCGCGTTAATGCAAGTACAGCTGATCATCTCGTGACAAGGATTGGACATGCAGAGTAACAGCCTCCTGAAACCTCGCATCATTGACGTTCAGAGCATTTCGCCGGTCCACGCAGTTGTGGTGATGGAACCGTTCGAGCGTGGCTATGGACATACGCTGGGTAACGCGTTGCGCCGTATCCTGCTGTCGTCGCTCCCTGGCTATGCGCCTACGGAAGTGTCGATTGATGGCGTGCTGCACGAATATTCGACGCTGGAAGGTGTGCGCGAGGATGTGGTTGACATCCTGCTGAACATCAAGGGCGTGGTGCTCAAGCTGCATAATCGTAGCGAAGCGCTGCTGCGGTTATCGAAGTCGGGCGAAGGCGTTGTCAAGGCCGGAGATATCGAGGTTTCCCATGACGTGGAAATCATCAATCCGGATCATGTGATCGCGCATCTGGCCCCTGGTGGCAAGATCGACATGCAGATTAAGGTGGAACAGGGTTGCGGCTATGTGCCGGGCAATGTCCGCCCGTTGAATGGCGACAATAAGGTGATCGGCCGTATGGTGCTGGATGCTTCGTTCAGCCCAGTGCGCCGCGTCAGCTATCAGGTGGAAAGCGCCCGCGTCGAACAGCGTACCGACCTTGATCGTTTGGTGATCGATATCGAAACCAATGGTGCTGTGGAGCCGGAAGAATCGATTCGCTATGCAGCGCGTGTGCTGATGGATCAGCTGTCGGTATTTGCTGATCTGGAAGGTACACCGGTTGCCAAGGAAGAAGAGAAGGCTCCGCCGACTGATCCGATCCTGATGCGCCCGGTGGATGATCTCGAGTTGACCGTTCGTTCGGCAAACTGCCTGAAGGCCGAGAACATCTACTACATCGGTGACCTGATCCAGCGCACCGAGACAGAGCTGCTAAAGACGCCGAACTTGGGTCGCAAGTCGCTCAACGAAATCAAGGACGTGCTCGCTACGCGTGGCCTCACGCTGGGCATGAAACTGGAAAATTGGCCGCCGGCAGGTCTCGAGAAGATCAGCTGAGCACACAAGAATAGGAATCTGGAAATGCGTCACGGTAACGGCCTTCGCAAGCTCAACCGCACCAGCGCCCATCGCAAGGCGCTGCTGCAAAATCTCTCGAACGCGCTGCTGCGTCACGAAGTGATCAAGACAACCCTGCCCAAGGCCAAAGAATTGCGCCGTGTGGTGGAGCCGCTGATTACGCTCGGCAAGAATCCGTCGGTGGCGAATCACCGTCTGGCGTTCTCCCGTCTGCGTGACCGCGATATGGTGCTCAAGCTTTTCAAGGAGTTTGGTCCGCGCTATGCCACCCGTAATGGAGGCTATCTGCGTATCCTGAAGTGCGGCTTCCGTGTGGGTGACAATGCCCCAGTGGCCTATGTCGAGCTGCTGGACCGTCCTGCAGACGCAGAAGTGGTCGAAGCCGAGTAAGTGTTTTTCGGCTTGATCGCAAAAGAACAAAGCCCGCATTAGCGGGCTTTGTTCTTTTGCGTAAAAGGTTTTCAGCTCAGCAGTCGCTTCAAATAATGCCCCGTGTGGCTGGTGGCATTGGCTGCTACCGCCTCGGGACTCCCCGTTGCCACAATCTGCCCGCCGCCATTGCCTCCTTCAGGCCCTAGGTCAATCAGCCAGTCAGCTGTTTTGATCACGTCAAGGTTGTGCTCGATGACCACAATGGTATTGCCATGTTCGCGCAGGCGCTGCAGCACACGGAGCAGCAGTTCTATGTCGTGGAAGTGCAGCCCTGTGGTCGGTTCGTCAAGGATATAGAGTGTTCTTCCCGTGTCTCGTCGCGATAATTCCAGCGCCAGTTTGACGCGCTGTGCTTCGCCGCCCGACAAGGTTGTGGCGCTCTGGCCGAGGCGGATGTAGCCAAGACCGACCTTAAGCAAAGTGTCCAGTTTGCGCGCAATGCTTGGGACCGCTTCGAAAAATCGGGACGCCTCTTCCACGGTCATATCGAAGATATCGGCGATGCTCTTGCCCTTGTAGCGGATTTTGAGCGTTTCCCGGTTGTAGCGTTTGCCATGGCAAACATCGCAGGGTACGAAGACGTCAGGCAGAAAATGCATTTCCACGCGTAGCATTCCGTCCCCTTGGCATGCCTCACAGCGCCCCCCCTTGACGTTGAAGGAGAAGCGTCCGGCGCCGTACCCTCTGGCCCTTGCTTCCGGTAAGCCTGCAAACAGCTCGCGAATTGGCGTCAGCAGCCCGGTGTAGGTTGCAGGATTGGAACGAGGAGTACGCCCGATCGGTGCTTGATCGACGTTGATGACCTTGTCGAAATGCTCCAGACCGCTGAAGCTGTCAAAGGGAGCTGCATCAGTGCCTGCTCCGTTGAGATGACGAGCAGCCACTGCGTAGAGTGTGTCGTTGATCAAGGTGGACTTGCCCGAGCCGGATACGCCGGTAACGCAGGTAAGCAATCCGACAGGCAGCTGAAGGTTCAGCTGCTTCAGATTGTTGCCGCGCGCACCTCTGATTTCGAGCATGCGTTCAGGGTCTGGCGCCCTGCGTTGTTGTGGCACGGCGATACAGCAGCGTCCCGAAAGAAATGCACCTGTAACGGATGTTTTGCTGGCTTCGATATCGGCCGGGCTGCCGAAGGCAATCACTTCTCCACCATGCTCTCCCGCACCAGGCCCCATGTCGATGACGTGGTCAGCCAGTCGGATCGCGTCTTCGTCGTGCTCCACCACGATCACGCTGTTACCCAGATCACGCAGTCGTTGCAGTGTTCCCAGCAGGCGATCGTTATCGCGTTGATGGAGGCCAATAGAAGGTTCATCCAAGACATACATGACGCCGGTGAGGCCTGAACCTATCTGAGAAGCAAGGCGGATGCGCTGGGCTTCCCCGCCGGAGAGTGTGTCAGCGGAACGATTAAGGCTCAAATAGTGAAGACCGACATCGACCAGGAACTGCAAGCGGGCGGAAATCTCATGCATCAGTCTGTCGGCGATTTGCCCCTTGTGGCCGGGCAGCTGAGTCCGCTTGAAGAAGTCGTGGCACGCGGCAATCGGCATAGCGCCGATTTCCGGCAAGGATCGGTTGCCGATGAGTACATGGCGGATTTCTCGCCGGAGACGGCTGCCGTGGCATTCAGGGCATGGGCGTGTAGCCCGCAATTTTCCGAGCTCCTCCCGTACCGCGGTGGAGTCGGTCTCCCGGTAGCGTCGCTCGAAGTTCGAGATGATGCCTTCGAAACTATGGGATTTGCTGACGCTCCGGCCGGATTCTGAGAGATAGCGAAAAGGGACGGCCTGGCTGCCGGATCCGTACAGTACGACATGACGGACAGCCTCCGGCAGCTCACCAAAGGGGGCCTCTATATCGAAGTCGTAGAATGCGGCGAGGCTCTGCAGCATCTGAAAATAGAACTGGTTGCGCCGATCCCAGCCCCGTATGGCTCCGCCGGCCAAGGAAAGCTCGGGATGTGCGACAACCCGGGCGGGATCGAAGAAATCGTGAGTTCCCAGCCCGTCACAAGCCTGGCAGGCGCCGGAAGGGCTATTGAAGGAAAACATCCGTGGTTCCAGCGTCGGTATGGCGAAACCGCAGGATGGACACGCATACAGAGCCGAAAATGGATACTCGCGACCAGACTCCATTTCGATCGCCAAGGCACGGCCTTCGCCGTGCGCCAGTGCTGTTTCGAAACTCTCGGCCAGGCGCTGACGTGTATCGGGGCGAATGCGAACCCGGTCAACCACCAGTTCGATGCGCGCATCGTCCGCAATTTCGGGCAACTGGTCCATCTCGAAGGTCTCTCCGGCGACACGCAGCCGCACGAAACCTTGAGCGCGCAATTCGCTGACCATCTCACTAGCATTCTGTCCGCGATGCCTGTGGGGCATGGGGGCCGCAATCATCAATGCGGTGCCTTCCGGCAGGGCCAGCACGTGATCCACCATCTGCGAAACACTTTGCGCTTCCAGTGCAAGCTGATGATCGGGGCAGTGCGGCGTGCCGGCGCGGGCAAAAAGCAGGCGCAAGTAGTCGTGTATTTCAGTGATGGTGCCAACCGTGGAGCGTGGATTGTGGCTGGGGGCTTTCTGTTCAATCGAGATGGCAGGAGACAAGCCTTCGATCAGATCCACATCCGGTTTTTCCATTAACTGCAGGAACTGACGAGCGTAGGCCGACAGGCTCTCCACGTAGCGGCGTTGCCCTTCTGCATACAGGGTATCGAAGGCCAGCGAACTCTTGCCCGAGCCGGACAGGCCGGTAATGACCGTGAGCCGGTTGCGCGGGATGTCGAGATTGATGCTTTTGAGATTGTGGGTGCGTGCCCCACGGATACGGATCCAGTCCATGGCCTGTACTGCTGGCGAGAAAACCAGACAATATAGCCAGCATGAGGGGCAAGGCCAAGCTTGCCGTATCCCGGCGCGCCGGCTTCGGGTAGCATCCCACCACGTATGGCCGCCAAAGTGGGCGGCCAGTATTTTTGGGTTCGACGCTGACCGATGTCACGATTGTCGGTGATGTCTGCGTGCAAGCTCAGCGTTGGCAATCACGTTTTCAGGAGAAATTACATGGCGTCTGTTAACAAAGTGATCCTGGTCGGCAATCTGGGCCGAGATCCGGAAGTGCGTTATGCCCCTAGTGGAGACGCTTTCTGCACAGTCTCTCTGGCTACGACCGACACCTGGAAGGACCGCAACTCCGGCGAAAAGAAGGAAGCGACCGAATGGCACCGGGTGGTGTTCAACGGGCGTCTGGCCGAGATTGCCGGGCAGTATCTGAAGAAGGGACGCTCCATCTACGTGGAGGGCAGCCTTCGCACGCGGAAATGGACAAACAAGGATGGCGTCGAGCAGTACACCACCGAAATTCGTGCCGATCAGATGCAGATGCTGGGCGGCCGTGATGGCCTTGGTGACGGCGGCGGGCGTAGTGGGGGGGATGATTTTGACCAATCTCGCCCAGACTATGGTCAACAGCAACCGGCGCGTGCACCGCAAAGTGCGCCGTCTGCTCCCGCCAGCAAGGCCCCGTCGAGTAGTTTTGGGGACTTCGACGACGACATTCCGTTCTGACGCCTGCGCTACAATCTAACGGGCATAAATATCGATGGATCCGTGGCAGTGTTGAACTCACTGCCACGAGCGCATTCAATGAAGAGGATCTTGCATGTCGGACGCGATACAGGCCCAGGCCAAGCCTGAGCGGGAATTCTGTAGCACCACCGAGGCCGCCCAGATGCTTGGCGTATCTCTGGGAACGGTGCAACAGATGGTCGAGAATGGTTTGCTCGATGCCTGGAAGACTGCTGGCGGACATCGTCGGATCCGTATCACTTCCGTGGAGTCTTTCCTGCGCAAGCGTCAACGTCCTCTGCCCGCCGCAGCCAATCCAACCATGTTGCGCGTGTTGATCGCAGAGGACGATCGCCTGATGCAGGCTCTCTACGAAAAGACTGTCGCAACCTGGGAAATGCCGATCAAGGTCAAGATCGTGCCTTCCGGATTCGAAGGCCTGATGGAGATCGCCCGTAATCCTCCGGATCTCCTCGTGGCCGATTTGATCATGCCGGATCTCGATGGTTTTGCCATAATCCGGCGCCTGCGTGCGGATCCGCAACTGGCAGAGATGGACATCATCGTGGTGACGGGCCTGACCGGAGAAGATATCGCCGCACAGGGCGGCTTGCCGGATGATGTGCTTGTGTATGGCAAGCCGATACCCTTCCGTGAGCTCAAGGGCTATATCCAGGCACGGTTGATGCAGCTGGCTCGGCGGGTGCAGGCCTAACCCGGCGGTGCGGTTATGGATGCTCTGATCCTGCTTGCGCATGGCGCGCGTGATCCGGATTGGGCTGCGCCACTGCGGCGCCTTCAGGAGGTCGTGGGGCGACAGACCGACGCGGAGGTCCATCTGGCCTTTCTCGAATTCATGCTGCCCACGCTGCCAGTGGCGATCGATACGGCTGTCGAACGGGGGGCGAGCAGGATCTCGGTATTGCCTGTGTTTCTTGCCCAGAGCGGTCACGTCAAGCGTGATCTGCCAGAAATCCTTGCCCAGGCCCAGAGTCGCCATCCGCAAGTTTCGCTTGATCTGTATCCGGCTCTTGGAGAGGCCCCGGAAGTGATAGCTGCACTGGCAGCTGCTGCACTTCGTGCGCATGACGGCGCCTGAATCGGGCTCCGTGCGCCGCCGTCCCTTGGGGGCAGCTTATGCGGTAACAGTGCTTGTCGTATAACCAAGCTCGCTCTTTCCCTGCCGGGCACTCCTCATGTTCTCCTCACTTCCCGAGATTGCTTCAAACCGCTCGTCTGTCTTCAGATCGGGATGGTTGCCTGTTCTGGGGGGAGTCGCGCTTTTGCTGGCAGGGGCGTTGGGGTATGGATTGCATGCAATCTCCTGGAGCGGGTGGGTTTGGCCGGTATTGGCCATGTTCGTGTTGGCGTTGCTTCTCCTTCTTGGGACCAATGCGTTTTTCCTTCAGCACCGCGCACAGACGAAACATGTAGACCTCTTGCGGGCGCAGCGGGCATGGCTAGGCAGAATCCTTGAAGCGACACAGGACGGCGCTTGGGAATACGACGCCCGAACACGCCGCTTCTCTTGCGCGGATCGTTGCTTCGAGCTGCTGGGCCAGCAGGTGCCGGAGCAAGCTGCCAGCACTTTCCGTACGCATGTGTTGATGCGGCGTCTGACGCGCGACCAACGGCATCGTCTCATCACTGCGATGCGTGGCGCCTGGAACGAAAGGGGGCGTTTCGACGAGCTGTTTCCGGTGCATCGCCGACAGACAAAGTGCTGGTTGCGCATACGTGCCAGCGTTTCACTGGATGGACGCTACCTGACCGGTGCGATTTCCGATGTTACCGAGGAAATTGAATCGGCTCGGGAGCGTGCGTTGTATCAGACCTTCATGGAAGGGGTGATCGATACGCTGCCCCTGCCGATTTCCGTTCGGGATGAAGGCAGTCGTCTGACATTGGCCAACCGTGCTTATTGCGATCTGATGGAGATGCAGCCGGCAGACGCTATCAGCCGACGTCCGGGGCAGGTTGTCCGGGCCGGGATGGCTGAACGTCTGGAAGCGCTGGATCGCCTCACCTTGGATACTGGTAGCGTCCATACGTTGGAAGATTGGTTCGAGCTCGGGCGCTCCGGGCGGAGAGTCTTCCTGCGGATCACCAAAAGCCGCTGCACCGACAAACGAGGCCGGTTCGTGGTGGTAACCACCTACGAAAACCAGTCCGAGGTTCGTGACTATGCCAGGAGGATGGCGGAGCTGTCGATGCGAGTCGAAGCGTTCATCCAACGCTTGATCCACGCGATCCCGCATCCGATCTATGTCAAGGATGCCGACAGTCGCTATCTGATGGTCAATGAGGCCATTGCAGAGCAATGGGGTATGCGCGCCGAGGACATGATAGGCCAGACCTCGTGTGAGCTTTTTGGAGACCGGGTCGGTTCAATGATCGAGGAGGAAGACCGGAGGATTCTGGCAGGGCAGACGATCCGTAAGGAGGATCAGGCCTTCGATGACCGGACCGGAGCGCTTCGATACTGGGCTGTGAGCAAGACCCGCTGCCTTGATGCAGAGGGGCGGGGCATCATCGTCGGAGCCAACTACGAGATCACCGATCTGCGACGGGCAGAGGTCGAAGCCCGGGAAGCACTCGATAAACAGACGCTCACGCGGGGGTTCTTGCAGACGGTGTTCGACGCCTTGCCCTTTGCCAGTTACGTGAAGAACGAGACACTAGCCTACATCATGACCAATACCGCGTTCGATGAATTTTACGAGCGTGCGGCCGGGCATCCGGAGGTGGTTTACGCCGAAGACTTTGTTTCGGCGGATATCGCTGCGCGGATCGAATCGTTCGACCAGGAAGTCATGATGGCTGATGGCGGCGTGCTGACCCGAGAAATGGTGGTACTCAATCACCAGGGAGAGCCCCGTGACATCGTGATGCATAAGAAGGTCGTGCGTGACGCCGAAGGGCGGCGCGTAATCCTTGGCATCAATCAGGATCTGACTCAGCAGCGGCGCGCCGAGCGCAGCTTGCGCAAGACGCTCTCTCGCCTCGACGCTTTGATAGAGAGCGTTCCTATTGGCATCGTGCTGTTCGACGATCAGAGGCAGCTATTGCAGACCAACCCCTGTGTTCTGGACATGCTGGGCATGGATGCACTGGAATTGGCGGGTCTGGGATATCGGGAGCGTTTGCCGCAGCGGTTTGTTCCAATGGTGCGCGAGCTGTTCGAGGCACTGGCGCACACCGATGTGCTGACCCCCCGCGAAAAAATGCTGGTCCGCGCGGACGACTCCGAGCTGCCAGTCATCGTCAGTGCGGTTATGGTGCGCCAGGAAGGGGAAGCACCTGTGTGCTGGGTGCTGCTGGTGGACCAGCGCGAGCAGAAGCATACCGAGGCCGAGCTGCGTCGTCATCGGGATCAACTGCGTGAGCTAGTGGAGGAGCGGACGAAGGACCTGTTGGCAGCAAAGGAAGTGGCGGAGCGAATGAGCGCAGCCAAGACCGATTTTCTAGCTGCGATGTCTCATGAACTTAAGACCCCTTTGCATGCAGTATTGGGATTTGCACGACTCGGGGCAGAACGCAGTGGGCAACTGGATGTGAATCGCCCCGGGTTTCCTAGACAGCCCCGAGCTTCATGAAATACTGTTTTTCA
>NZ_MDUX01000024.1 GCF_014736495.1 Candidatus Dactylopiibacterium carminicum | reverse complement strand
CCACTTGGTTGCCAGCTTAAGGCTTCGAAGTGTCTAGTGAACCGGGGGCGATTCAGGAGAACCTCCGGATCCAGATGAATGGTGGTATTTTTCACGAGAAACAGGCCAGCATATTTCATTCTTTACCCTGAACACGCTTAAAACAATGGCCGCTGCGCTGGAGATGAAATTTATTACTTTTCGAGGACTGCATTTGTTTACGAGATCCCCTGCCAGTTCACTGATCTTTCGACTTGCTACTGGCCGTCTTCATCCCTTGGCCAGCTATTGGGCCAGACGGCGACTGGGGTCACGTATCCCAACTGACCATTCCCAGGCCGTCATGCGTTTGCAGTTATCTCAGTCTTCAAGCCAAGATCATGCAGGATGAGGTCGAAGATGTCTTGAATTTCCCAAGATTGTCTGTTGTGTGCGCTGTCAGGAATTCGGCGTACTGCGTGCAAGGGTTGCTGGACTCCTACCGACGCGAACGCTCGGCTACAACCGAGCTGATTGTTGTTGATGCGCTGTCGACGGATGGGACAACGGAGCTGCTGCAAGCCAATCAGGACATCATTAATTGCCTTGTCATTGAAGAAGATGATGGTATTTACGATGCTTGGAATAAGGCTGTACGGTTAAGTCGAGGTATTTACGTTAGTTTTATCGGTGCGGATGACCGAATAGCACCGGGGGCTCTAAAAGAGCTTTGTTCAGCCGTGCAAGACAATCCCGGCCGAGAACTTATATATGGTTTTAATGTGCACACCGTTTCTGGAGTGCCGGTTGGTTTGCAGGGCCAGCCTTTCATACGTGAACGCATGCAAATCAATCAGATGCTGGCACATGTGATGGCGGCGCATCGGCGGCAATGGATCATTGATTCCGGCATGTTCGACAAGTGCTTCCGCTCTTCAGGCGATTACGACTTCCTCCTGCGCAATCGGTCCAGCATGACGGTGAAGCAGATCGATGCGGTGTTGGCTTATGTTGAGGATGGCGGCATAAGCCGGCGTGCGTGGTGGCCTTTTTTCGAAACACGCGATGCGCGCCGCCGCAACGGGATGTCCTGGTTTTTGGCCAACGCTCTGTTGCTGAGAGCCCTGGTCGGTCGGCTAGGGCGACTGCTGCTTGGCTTGAGAATATGAGGGCCACAGGGATGCGTGTGATGCAAGGGCTCCAGTCGGAACTGCGGAAACAGATTTGAATATGAAGGTTGATTTTGATACGCAGATCTTTGCTGCCCAGGAGTTTGGTGGCATTTCCCGCTACTACGCCAGCGTCGCACAGGCTATGCGGGATGACTTTGATGTGGACGCGAAAGTTGTCGCGCCACTGCATTTCAACGCCTATCTTCAGGCACTCCCCAAGCGCTACTGGATGGGACGCCACGTCGTGCGCCCGCCCCGCTTTACCAGCCTTGTTCGGGTGGCCAGCATGGGGCTTTCTGTGCCGGTGCATTGTGCCCGCCGGGCGGACATCCTCCACGAAACCTATTATTTTCCGCTGACCATGCCTTCACTGGCTCGGCGTAGGGTGGTAACGGTGTATGACATGATCCACGAGAAACGGCCTGACAGTTATCCGGCGAGAGATCCTGTCCGGCACTGGAAGCGCAAGACCGTGGCGCGTGCCGATCACGTCATCTGCATTTCCGAATACACCCGCAAAGATCTGCTGGATCTCTACGACCTTCCTCCCGAGCGGGTCTCTGTCGTCTATCTAGGTTACGACTCGCTGGAAAGACGACTGGATGCAGAGCTGGGGAGCGATTTCCGGCTGCGTGTGCTGGGCTCTGACGAGCCGTACATTCTGTTTGTTGGTCAACGCGGGGGCTACAAGAATTTTTCGGGCTTGTTGCAGGCGTATGCGAGTTCACTCTGGCTGCGCCAGAACTTCCGGCTGCTGTGTTTTGGTGGAGGGCGCCTGAGCGAGGCTGAGTGCGAGGCAATCAAACAACTCGGTGTTGAGGGGCGGGTACAGCAGGTCGGCGGCACAGATGATGAACTGGCGCGCTGCTACCGGTATGCCGCACTGTTTGTGTATCCGTCTGCTTACGAAGGATTTGGCATTCCTCCGCTTGAAGCCATGTCGCTGGCTTGTCCGTTGGCTTGCAGTAATGCCACTTCGATTCCCGAGGTGGCAGGCGATGCCGCCGAGTATTTTCAACCAAACGAGCCGGACTCCATCCGCCAAGCGATGGAGCGGGTGCTTGGTGCTATTGATGTCGCCCGTGAATTGGTGGTACGTGGTCGTGCACAGTGCCAGCGCTTTTCATGGCGGCAATGCGCAGGGGAGACTCTGGGCGTCTATCGTCAGCTTTAGAACTCCCGGAGAGATGTGATGAAGGCACTTATTTGTGGAGTAGGCGGGCAGGACGGATCCTATCTGGCTCGCCTGCTGCTGGCCAAGGGCTACGAGGTGTGGGGTACTTCGCGAGATGCGCAGATCGCGTCCTTTGCCAATTTGGCGCAACTTGGCGTGCGCGATGCGGTGCAGGTTCGCTCCATGGCACCGAATGACTTTCGTAGCGTGCTAACCGTTCTACGGGCTAGCGAACCAGATGAGATCTATTTTTTGGCCGGCCAGAGTTCGGTGGGGCTTTCGTTTGAGCAGCCTGTCGAAACGCTTGAGAGCATCACACTGGGAGCGCTGAACCTGATGGAAGCTATCCGTCTGTTGGGACGGCCGATCAGGCTCTATCACGCAGGATCCAGCGAGTGCTTCGGCGATGTGGGTGAAGTGGCTGCCGACGAGACGACGCCTTTTGCTCCGCGCAGCCCATATGCGGTGGCAAAGGCATCGGCGCACTGGTTGGTTGCAAATTATCGCGAGGCTTACGGGTTGTTCGTGTGCAATGGCATTCTTTTCAATCACGAATCGCCCCTGCGCCCAACTCGTTTTGTGACGCGCAAGATAATCTCTACGGCATGCCGGATTGCGGCCGGTTCGGGCGAGCGCTTGGAGCTGGGGCGTTTGGATATCGTGCGGGATTGGGGCTGGGCGCCGGAGTATGTGGAGGCCATGTGGCGCATGCTGCAGGGAGAACAGGCAAGGGACTATGTGATTGCGACCGGCCAAGCGCAGTCCTTGCAGGACTTCGTTGCTGCAGTATTTGCAGAATTCGATCTGGACTGGCGTGCGCATGTGTGTTCGAACCCTGCCTATTTCCGGCCAACCGATCTGGCCTGGAGTCAGGGCAATCCGGCTCGCGCCGAGCAGTTGCTGGGCTGGCGTGCCGGGTTCAGGATGCGTGATGTAGTGCGGGAAATGGTGGTCGCTGAACGCGAGCAGATGCAAGGCAAAGGCTGAGCAATGAAAATTTCGATAGTGACTGCGGTGTTCAATGCTGCTGGGACGATTCAGGAAACCATTGACGCCGTGGCTGCCCAGACATATCCGCAACGTGAGCATATCGTGATCGATGGCGGTTCGCGGGATGGCACTGTCGAGATCATTGAGCGTAACCGCGACAAGCTGGCGTACTTTGTCTCCGAGCCTGATCGTGGCGTTTACGATGCTATGAACAAGGGATTGGAGCGCGCTTCGGGTGATGTGGTCGCCTGTCTCAATGCAGATGACGTTTACGTGTCGCCACGAGTTCTGGCGCGTGTGGCGGAGGTGATGGTTGATCGAGACGTGGCCGGGTGTTATGCCAATCTTTATTTCGTCCGCCAGCATGACCCCGCGCAGATCGTCCGCCGGATGCGTTCGCAGCCCTATTGCCAGGGCTTGTTCGAGCGTGGCTGGATGCCGCCGCATCCGACCCTGTTCATACGCCGCGATCTGTTGACCCAGGTGGGGGGGTTCGATCTGGCCTTCCGGCTGCAGTCCGACTTCGATCTGGCCATCCGTTTGTTCCGACTTGCCGGGGAGAGAATCCGATATGTCGATGAGACGTGGGTTCGCATGCGTATGGGGGGGCTCAGCAACCGGAGCTGGCGCCACGTATTGCGTGGAAATCTCGAAGCCTATGCAGCCTGTCGGAAGAATGGGTTGAATGTTTGGCCTTGGTTCCCCGTGCAGAAGGTGCTTTCGCGTATTCCTGAGTTTCTGAGAAAGAGCGGTGCTGGGGGAGGCTCCGCTCTGCCATGAGGTTTTTGGTAACGGGTGCCACTGGATTCGTCGGCAGCGAGTTCTGCGAACTGGCTCAGGTGCGCGGGCATTCGCTGCTTCGTGTGTCGCGGCGAGCGCCCGAAGTCGCTTCCGCTGAAGTTGTGGTCGCTGATCTGGAGGCAGCACCAGACCTATCCGCCGTGCTAGCCGGTGTTGACGTGGTGGTGCACCTTGCGGCACGCGTGCATAGCATGCGCGAGGATGCTGATGATCTGGAAGTGGCCTATCGTGCGGCCAATACCGAGGTGACGCGGCGTCTGGCCGAGCAGGCTGCGGCTGCAGGAGTGCGTCGTTTCGTATTCGTGAGCAGCATCAAAGCCATGGCCGAGCGTTCCCCCGGGCGGGCGCTGACCGAAGCGGATGCGCCCGCTCCAGAGGATCCCTACGGCCGTTCCAAGCTGCTGGCCGAGCAGGTGTTGCGCGAAGTGGCCGAAGCGCATGGCATGGAGTGGGTGGTGCTGCGTCCGACACTGGTGTTCGGCGCTGGCGTGGGAGGTAACTTCGCGCGCCTGCTGAGTCTGGTGGATCGTGGCCTGCCGCTGCCTTTGGGGCGGGCGCAGGCTTTACGCAGTTTCATCAATGTGTGGAATTTCGCGGATCTTATCGAGCGTTGTTGCGTGCATCCAGCGGCAGCGGGGCAGATATTTCTCGCTGCGGATTGTTGTTTGGGAACGGCTGAACTGATCCGGGCGTTGGGGCATGTGTTGCAACGACCGCTGCGCTTGCTGCCAGTACCGATGAGTTGGTTGGATGCGTGGGGACGAATGCTGGGGATGCGGGGTGTTGTCGAGCGTTTGACAGGGGAATTGCGGGTGGACGCCGGGCATGCGCGTGAAGTCTTGGGTTGGCAGCCTCGGATCTCATTGGAGGACGCCCTGCAAAGAACAGCAAGGGCCTGGCGGGAGGCGTCTGGACGTTGAGGGAGATCGGGGTGTCATTGTTATGGTTGGGGCTCTGCCTGCTGGTCAGTCTGGCGGGCACACATATCCTGCGCCGCTATGCCTTGGCCCATCGGGTGATCGATACACCCAACGCGCGCAGTTCGCATACGGTGCCCACTCCACGCGGTGGTGGTGTGGCCATCGTGCTGAGTTTCCTGTTGGCTCTGTCGCTATGGCATTGGCAGGCGGGAGTTGATCCTGACTTGTTCTGGGCCCTGCTGCCTGGCGGGGCATTGATCGCTGCCATCGGCTTCTGGGATGACCACCGGCCCTTGTCGGCAAAATTGCGCTTTGCCTTCCATCTGCTGGCGGCGGCCTGGGCGATGTGGCAGCTGAACGGCTGGCCTGTGCTGGATTTCGGGTTTGCCGTGTTGCCCTGGGGCGCTGCGGGTGCATTGGCAGGCGGGCTGTTCATCGCCTGGGCAATCAATTTCTACAATTTTATGGATGGCATCGATGGCCTGGCAGGAATGCAGGCCGTTTTTGTCGCTGGAGCCGGTGGTGGTCTGCTGTGGCTGCTGGGGAGTGACGCCATGCCACTCTGGCTGCTGGCTGCTGCCGCGGCGGGTTTCCTGCTGTTGAACTGGCCGCCGGCACGCATCTTCATGGGGGATGCAGGGAGTGGTTTTCTGGGGTATGCGCTGGCCGTGCTTGCCCTGCATGCAACCCGCAGTGGCGCGACGGCGTTCTGGCCCTGGCTTATCCTGCTGGCGGTGTTTTTCACCGATGCCACCCTGACCTTGCTCAACCGTGCGAGGCAGAGGATCCGGGTGACCGATGCGCACCGCACGCACGCCTATCAATGGGCGTCGCGCCGCTTGGGGGGGCACAAGCCGGTGACGGTGGCTGTCCTGCTCATCAATCTATTTCTTTTGTTGCCTGCGGCACTCGCTGCGCAAGCCTGGCCGATGACCGGGCCGTGGCTTGCCGTGTTGAGCCTGCTGTTGCTGGGCTGGCTGGCGTGGCGGCTTGGGGCCGGGCGGCCTGAATAGGCGCTCTGTTTCAGAACGCAAATTTCTGGTGCGGCAGGCGGCTGCGCGAGGATAATGGGCGCCTTGCCGAATCGCCTGTTGGCGCTTGCCATGCCCGATACTTCCTTCATCCTTGCGCCCAGTCTGTTGTCTGCCGATTTCGCCCATCTTGGTGACGAGGTCGAGCGCGTCATCGCTTCCGGTGCCGACTGGCTGCATTTCGACGTGATGGACAACCATTACGTGCCCAATCTGACCATCGGTCCACTGGTCTGCGAAGCCATCCGTCCGTGCACACAGGCGCCGATCGATGTTCACCTGATGGTGGAGCCCGTGGATGCGCTGGTGCCGATGTTTGCCAAGGCCGGTGCGAACATCATCACTTTCCACCCCGAAGCCTCACGCCATGTGGATCGTACGTTGCAGCTGATCCGGGACCACGGTTGCCAGGCCGGGCTGGTATTCAACCCTGCCACGCCGCTCGATTGGCTGGAGCATGTGTTGGACAAGCTCGACATCATCATGTTGATGTCCGTGAATCCGGGGTTCGGCGGACAGAGTTTCATCCCCTCGACGTTGCCCAAGGCTCGCACAGCGCGTGCGCGTCTGGATGCCTATGAGCGTGAATCAGGGCGGCGCATCAGGCTTGAGATCGACGGTGGCGTGAAGCCGGCGAACATCGCTGAGATCGCTGCTGCAGGGGTAGATACATTCGTGGCCGGTTCGGCAGTATTTGGTGCCGGCAAGGATTCCGATCCGAATCGTTACGATTCGGTGATTGCCGCGATGCGTGCAGCGTTGACGAAGGTGATGTGAGGTAGTCGTGAAGCGTATTGTCGGTTTCATCTGTGCCGGGCTCATCTCGGGCTTGGTGCAGGCGCAGTGGCTGGATGAAGGGCAGGAGTCTCTGGGGCCTCTGGTGCCGGGCGAGCCGGTCGAGCGGGTGTTGTTCGACAGTCGGCCGGTGGGTGAGGGCAGCGACGAAGCACCGCCCTCCGAGGCCTTGGCGCGTCGTCAGGCAGACAGCGAGGCTCTGGTGGCGATTTCCCGCAAATTGCGCCTGCATGTCGGCAAACTGGCCGCTGACTATCCCCGCAATGCCGAGGTAGTGATCGAAGCTGCGCTCTTCCCGAACGGCCGGGCGCTGTTCCCGCGCGTGGCGCGTTCCAGTGGATACAAAGCGCTGGATGAAGCGGTACTGCAGGCCCTGCGCCGTGCTGAGCCACTGCCGGTACCGCCGAGCATGATCGAGGCTGATGCGGGCCAGTTGATCCGTCTGGTGTTTCGCCCTCATCCGCGCAGTTAGGCGCGCGAGGCAGCGGGCACGGGGTGTAGTTGACTCGTCTCAGCCAGGGCGCTGCGTTTCCAGGCGAACATGTTGCCTTCTGATTGTCTCCCGCTTGCCGGACCTGCCATGAAAAGCTTCGCTCCCCGTGCCATCTTCTTCGACCTCGATGGCACTCTCGTCGATTCCGTCCCCGATCTGGCCGAGGCCGTGCGCCGCATGCTGGTAGAACTGGGCGAGCCTTCGCGTACCGATGCCGAGGTTGCCACCTTTGTCGGTAAGGGCATTCCCACGATGGTCGAGCGCGCGTTGACGGTCGGCCGCGCCCCGATATCTCCAGAGCTTCTGGCACAGGCCATTACGAGTTTCATGCGCCATTACGAAGATACCAACGGCAAGCTCACGCGCGCCTATCCTGGCGTAGTGGAAGCTTTACCCGTACTGCGTGCGCGTGGACTGAAAATGGGCGTGGTCACCAACAAGGCCGAAGCCTTCATCGGCCCCTTGCTCGATGAACTGGGATTGGGCGGGTTCTTTGACTGCCTTGTGGGTGGCGATTCCCTGGCGAAGAAGAAACCGGATCCCGAGCCGCTGTGGCATGCCTGCCAGACAGTGGGCGTCTCGCGCGAGGAAGCGCTGATGGTTGGAGACTCCGGCAACGATGCGCTGTGCGCACGCCGTGCCGGTATCCCCGTGCTGCTGATGACGTATGGTTACAACGAAGGCGTTCCCGTGGACACTGAAGATTGCGACGGGTTACTATCCAGCTTCCTCGAACTGCCGCCTTTGCTGAAGACTGCATGAAGCAGTCCTTCCCAGCAGCGACAATCCCGGATTTCTTCTCGTGACTTGCAAAAGCCCGTTTCTCGCAAAGGAGACCCTCCCGGCTTGCGCAGCCCTTGGTTGGCGGCGCGGCGGGAGTTCATGGCGCGCGCTCTGATGCAGCGTCACGGGCCGGCGTCCGCTGGCCGACTATTCCCCGAATTGCAGAAACCGGAGTCATGATGACCGAACAGGAATTCCTGGCGCTCGCCGCGCAAGGCTACAACCGCATTCCGCTCACCGCCGAGACCTTCGCGGATCTCGACACCCCGCTCTCGCTCTACCTCAAGCTCGCCAACGAAGCCAATACCTATCTGCTCGAATCCGTGCAGGGGGGGAGCGTTTCGGGCTTTATTTCATCATCGGTCTGCGTGCCGACACCCGTATCGAAGTCCGTAGCCGCAGCGTGCTGCTGCTGACGGGTGACCGCATCGTCGAGCGGCGGGATTATGGCGATCCGCTGGCTTATGTCGGCGAGTTCATGCAACGCATCAAGGTGCCGCCGCGCGCCGGCCTGCCGCGTTATTGCGGGGGGCTGGTTGGCTGCTTTGGCTATGACACGGTGCGCTACATCGAGCCGAAGCTGGCCTAGCATCAAGCCAAGGATGAGCTGGGCACACCGGACATCCTGCTGCTGCTCTCGGAAGAGATCGCCATCGTCGACAACCTTTCCGGCAAGCTGACCCTGGTGGTGTATGCCGAACCCGAGGTGCCGGGAGCCTGGCGTCGTGCCCAGCGCCGGCTGGAAGAGTTGCTGGCGCGTTTGCGTGAGCCGGTGGCGGTGCCGCAACCGGTTCCGGCCGACCCTCAGCCGGCCGTTTCCAGTTTCGGCGAAGAGGCGTTCAAGACTGCGGTGCGCCGCGCCAAGGATTACATCGTCGAAGGCGACGTCATGCAGGTGGTGCTGTCGCAGCGCATGAGCAAACCCTTCGCGGCCGATCCGCTGACGCTGTATCGTAGCCTGCGCGCGCTGAACCCTTCGCCCTACATGTTCTATTTCAAGTTCGAGGATTTTCAGGTCGTCGGCTCCTCACCGGAGATTCTCGTCAAGCTCGATCACGAAGGTGACCGTCAGCGCGTGACGGTGCGTCCCATCGCCGGCACGCGCAAGCGCGGCGCTACTTCCGAGGAGGATCTGGCACTGGAGCGCGAGTTGCTGGCTGATCGCAAGGAGCTGGCCGAGCATCTGCAACTGCTGGATCTGGGCTGCAACGATGTCGGCCGCGTGGCAGCCACCGGCACGGTCCAGGTCACCGAGCAGTTCACCGTCGAGCGTTACTCGCACGTGATGCACATCGTCTCCAATGTCGAAGGATTGCTGCCCGCAGGTCAGGACAAGCGCGCGGCCACGCTCGCGGTACTGCGCGCGGCCTTTCCAGCAGGAACCGTCAGTGGCGCGCCCAAGGTGCGCGCGATGCAGATCATCGACGAGCTGGAGCCGGTCAAGCGCGGCATCTATTCCGGCGCCTGCGGCTACATCGGCTTCGATGGCGAGCTGGACGTGGCCATCGCCATCCGTACGGCCGTCGTCAAGGACGGTCAGCTGCACGTGCAGGCGGGTGCCGGCATCGTTGCCGATTCCGATCCAGATGCCGAATGGCAGGAGACACTCAACAAGGCACGCGCGGTGATCCGGGCTGCCGAGATCGCGGAGCGCGGTCTGGACATCAGCCGCACTTGAAAGCCAGCCAGCAGGGTCGCCCAGGCGATCCTTTTTTCAGGAGGCCAGCCATGCAGAACTTCAGCTATTACAACCCCACACGCATCATTTTCGGCAAGGGCCAGATTGCGGCCGTCGCGGCACAGATTCCTGCGGGCAGCAAGGTGTTGGTGACCTATGGCGGCGGCAGCATCAAACGCAATGGCGTGTATGACCAGGTCGCCGCGGCACTCAAGGCACATGCCTGGCTGGAGTTCGGCGGTATCGAGCCGAATCCCCGTTACGAAACCCTGATGCGTGCGGTCGAGATCGTCAAACGCGAAGGCGTGGATTTCATCCTCGCCGTGGGTGGCGGCTCCGTGGCTGACGGCAGCAAGTTCATCGCCGCCGCGGCTTTGTTCGAAGGTGCTGATCCGTGGGATATCCTTGGCAAGCGCGCACCAGTGAGCGCTGCCTTGCCGCTGGGTGTGGTGCTCACCCTGCCAGCCACCGGTTCCGAATCGAATACCTTTGCCGTGATTTCGCGCGAGGCGACGGGGGAGAAATACGGTTTCGGCAGCGAGCATTGCTATCCGCGTTTCGCCGTACTGGACCCGGAAACCACTTACAGCCTGCCGCCGCGCCAGGTAGCCAACGGCATCGTCGATGCCTTCGTGCACACCATCGAGCAATACCTGACCTATCCGGTCGGGGCCGAGCTGCAGGATCGTTTTGCCGAAGGCATCCTGCAGACCCTGATCCGGGTCGGGCCTCAGGTCCTGGCGCAGCCGCAGGACTACGTGTTGCGGGCCAACCTGATGTGGACCGCCACCCTGGCACTCAATGGCCTGATCGGTTGTGGTGTCCCGCAGGACTGGGCAACGCACATGATCGGTCATGAACTCACGGCCGAATACGGGCTCGACCATGCCCGCACCCTGGCTGTCGTGCTGCCGGGCGTGTGGCGTCACAGTCGTACCGGCAAGCAGGCCAAACTGCTGCAGTTCGCCGAGCGGGTGTGGGGATTGCATGAAGGCAGCGAGACCGAACGCATCGAAGCGGCGATCGAGCGTACCGAGGCTTTCTTCAAATCCTTGGGCGTTGAGTGCACCCTGGCCGGCAATGGTGTGGCGGACAGCAAGGTGGCCGCAGAGCGGATTTCCGCACGCCTGGCCGCTCACGGCATGACTGCATTGGGCGAGCGGGGCAGCATCGATCCAGCGGCTGTGCGCGCCATTCTGAGCAGTCGCTGATCCGGCCGTTCTTCTTCACATGCGAAAGCGCAGCCTCGGCTGCGCTTTTTGTTTGTCCATGGTGCGAGAAAGGCCTTTGGCCCGCCCTGATGCACAACATCAGGGCGCGCTTGCTCCCGTTTTTTTTTTCGACTAAAGTGGGGAGAAGTGGGTGAAAAGGGGAGAAAGTGGGAAAGTTCGGCGGGAAAGTGGTTTTCCCGGCTTCCCCACCTCACCGCTAACCAGGGGGCGGAATGTTCTTTCAGGGCGCAACGGCACTGAATCTCGATGCGAAGGGGCGCTTGGGCGTCCCGGCGCGGCATCGTGATGCGCTGCTGGAGGCCTGCGCCGGCAACCTGGTGCTCACCGCTCATCCGCACGGTTGCCTGCTGGTGTATCCGGCGCTGGCCTGGGAGCCGATCCGGGATCGCATCAATGCCGCGCCCAGCTTCGATATCAATGCTGCACGCCTGAAACGCCTGATCGTCGGCAACGCGCGCGACGAATTGATGGATGCCGTGGGGCGTGTCCTGGTTGCGCCCGAGCTGCGGGCCTGGGCGAAGCTGGACAAATCCGTCCGCCTGGTTGGCATGGGTTCGCATTTCGAGTTGTGGTCGGAAGAGATCTGGGCGCAGCAGCAGGCCGAAGCGGCTGCTCAGTTCGCCAGTGCGGGTCTGCCGGCGGGTTTCGAGAATCTGGCGCTGTGAGTGCGGCTGCTGCGCACATCACGGTGCTGCTGGAAGAAGCAGTTGCCGCGCTGGAAGTGAAGCCGGATGGCGTCTATGTGGATGCCACTTTCGGGCGTGGTGGGCACAGCAGGGCGATCCTTGCCCGGTTGGGGCCTGCAGGGCGGCTGATCGCCTTCGATCGCGATCCGCGTGCCATTGAGGCAGTGCGGGCACTGCAGGATGAGCGGCTGCAACTGGTGCACGAGCCTTTCTCGGCGCTGGCGGCAACGCTGGATGGAATGGATGTGCGGCACGTCGATGGCGTGCTGATGGATCTCGGGGTGTCGTCGCCGCAACTGGACGAACCCGAGCGGGGAATGAGTTTCAGATTCGATGCGCCGCTGGACATGCGCATGGATACGACGCGTGGTGAATCTGCCGCGCAGTGGCTGGCCCGCGCGAGCGTGGCCGAAATCTCCAACGTGCTGAGGGGATACGGTGAAGAACGGTTTGCTCATGCGATTGCAAAGGCGATTGATGCTGCTCGGCAAGGGGGCCCTGTTGCAACCACAGGCCAGCTTGCCCAGATCGTGGCGCAAACGGTGCGGACACGCGAGCCGGGCCTGCACCCCGCGACGCGGACCTTCCAGGCTCTACGGATTTGCGTCAATCGCGAACTTGAAGAACTGTCGCTGATCCTGCCGCAGGCAGTGGCGCGACTGAACACAGGGGGACGTCTGGTGGTGATCGCCTTCCATTCGCTGGAAGACCGCATCGTGAAGCGCTTCATGCGCGATCACGCGAAACCGCCTGCCTTGCCGCGAGGGCTGCCGGTGCGCGAGGCATTGCGTCCGCAACCGCCGCTCACGCTGGCTGGCGACGCGATCCGCCCCTCTGAGGGCGAGGTCGCGGCCAATCCGCGTGCGCGCAGCGCCATCATGCGCGTGGCCAGTCGTACCGGCGCCGCTTTCGACGGAGCCCAATCATGGTCCGCCTGACTGCCGTGCTGGTGGCACTTGCCGTGGCGAGCGCGCTGGGCGTGGTCAGTACCCAGCACAAGTCGCGCAAGCTGGTCACCGAGATCGAGCGCGAGCAGCGTCGAGCCCAGGCGCTGCAGGTGGAATGGAATCAGCTCGACATCGAGCAACAGGCCGTGGCTGCGCTGCCTACGGTCGAGCGGCTGGCGCGCCGCGTACTGAAGATGGAATCCCCGACTTCGGTGGTCAGTCTTGGAGGCGTCACACCATGACCCGCCTGCATACCTCTTTCAATCACAACCCGTTGCTGGAAAGCCGTGTTCCCGGCTGGCGGGCACGCGTCGTGCTGGCCCTGATGCTGATCGGCTCCACCGTGCTGGTCGGCCGCGCGATGTATCTGCAAGGGGTCAACCAGGAATTCCTGCAGCGCAAGGGCGAGTCGCGTTATGCACGCACCCTCGAATTGCCAGCCACGCGCGGCAAGGTGGTGGATCGCCACGGCGATACGCTGGCCACCAGCACGCCGGTCAAGTCCATCGCTGCGATTCCGGACATGGCCCAGCTCTCGCCTGCGCAGGTGATACAGCTGGCCAAGGTGCTGGAGGTCGAGCCGAGCGACATCAATCGGCGCCTCTCCAGCGGTCGCGACTACGTCTATCTGGCGCGCGCTGTGGCGCCAGACGTGGCGGAAGCCGCGTTGGCACTCAAGCTGCCCGGTATCCAGGCGCAGGATGAGTACCGTCGCTACTATCCGGCCGGCGAGATGGTGGCGCACATGGTCGGCTTCACCAACATTGACGACAAGGGGCAAGAAGGCATCGAGCTGGCTTTCAATGACCAGCTTTCCGGGCAACCGGGATCGCGGCGCGTGATCAAGGACCGGCGCGGCCAGATCGTCGAGGACGTGGAAACCATCCGCCGTCCGCAGGATGGCGCCACGGTGCAGCTGGCACTGGATTCCAAGATCCAGTTCCTGGCCTACAGCGCATTGAAGCAGGCGGTGCAAAACATGCGTGCCAAGTCCGGCGCCGCACTGGTGGTCGATGCCCGGACCGGCGAGGTGCTGGCACTGGTCAACAACCCCACCTACAACCCGAACAACCGGTCACGCTTGTCCGGGGAGCAGCTGCGCAACCGCGTGGTGACCGACAGCTTCGAGCCCGGCTCGACGATGAAGCCCTTCGTGGCCGCTATGGCACTGGAGTCCAACCGTTTCCGTGCCGACACCCTGGTTGACGTCAATGGCGGACAGCTCACCTTGGACGGCGCCACCATCCGCGATTCGCACCATCAGGATGGGCCCATGACCGTGGCGCAGATCATCCAGAAGTCCTCCAACATCGGTTCGGCGAAGATGGCGCTCACCTTTGCGCCCGAGCAGATGTGGCAGACCTACAGTGACCTGGGCTTCGGCCAGCCGGTGCGCGTGGGCTTCCCGGGCGAAGTCGGCGGGCGCCTGCGCCCCTGGAAGACCTGGCGGCCGATCGAACAGGCCACGATGGCCTATGGGCACGGTGTTTCGGTCACCACGATGCAACTGGTGCATGCCTACATGGCCTTCGCACGCGAAGGGGAGCTGATCCCGCTGTCGCTCACCCGTGTCGATGCGCCCGTGGTGCACGGCAAGCGTGTCTTCAGCCGTGAAGTCGCCAGTCAGGTTCTGGGCATGATGGAATCCGTCGTGGCGCCGGGCGGCACGGCCACGCGCGCTGCCGTGCCCGGTTATCGCATCGCAGGCAAGACCGGTACGGCGCACAAACTGGAAAACGGGCGGTATACCAACAAGTACCTGTCGTCTTTCGTCGGTATCGCGCCAGCATCGGATCCGCGCCTGATCGTGGCCGTGATCATCGATGAGCCCAGCGCAGGCAAGCACTTCGGCGGTGAGGTGGCTGGCCCGGTGTTCTCACAGATCACGGCCGGCGCATTGCGAACCCTGGGGATAAGGCCTGATGCACCGCCTGCGCCACTACGGCTGGCGTCACAGAACGTCGGCAATCTGCGGGGGGATATGTGACCTCACAGCTTGCCACCAGCATCCTCACCCTGTTGCGCGCCGGAGCGGAGAACGCCCGGCGCGTTTGTGCAGATTCACGCCTGATCCGGCCGGGAGACATCTTTCTGGCCTATCCCGGCCACAGCAGCGATGGCCGCCTGCATATCCGCGACGCCGTGGCGCGTGGTGCCGCTGCCGTGCTCTGGGAGCGTGAGGGCTTCGAATGGGATACCAGCCTGCAGTTGCCCAATCTGCCGGTCGACCGCTTGCGCTGGATGGCCAGCGACATCGCGGATGAGGCTTTCGGCCGTCCTTCGGAGAAACTCTGGACCATCGGTGTTACCGGCACCAACGGCAAGACTTCGATCAGCCAGTGGATCGCGCGCGCGTTCAACGCGCTCGGGCGTCGTTGTGCGGTGATCGGCACGCTGGGCACCGGTTTTCCTGGTCGCCTGAACGTTTCTGCGAATACCACGCCGGATGCCATCCTGCTGCAGGAAGCGCTGGCCGGCTTCCTGGCCCAGGGGGCGGAAGCCGTGGCGATGGAGGTTTCCTCCATCGGTCTGGACCAGGGGCGCGTTTCCGCCTGCCGCTTCAAGGTCGCCGTGCTCTCCAACCTGACGCGCGACCACCTCGACTATCACCACAGCATGGAAGCCTATGCGGCGGCCAAGGCGAAGCTCTTCGATGCGCCGGGGCTGGAGGCTGCGGTGCTGAATTTCGACGACCTGATGGGCGTGGTGCAAGCCCGGCGTCTGGTCGAACGCAAGCTGCCGGTGTATGGCTACAGCCTGATCCCGGACAACGCTGCGGCCGCGCCAGCGCAGCACATGCTGGTGGCCGAGCAGTTGCGCACCACGCCGGCAGGCATGCGTTTCGCACTGAATTTCGACGGCCAGCGGGCTGACATGTCCGTCGGCCTGGTCGGTCAGTTCAATGTTTCCAATCTGCTGGCCGTGGCAGCCAGTCTGCTCGCTTCCGGTTTCGAATTTCCGGCAGTGGTGGAGGCCCTGCGCGAACTGACGCCGCCCGAGGGGCGCATGCAGACACTGGGCGGTATCGGCGAGCCTCTGGTGATCGTCGATTACGCCCACACGCCGGATGCGCTGGAGCAGGTGCTGCATTCGCTGCGTGCCACCGTGTCTTCACGCGGTGGGCGGCTGGTCTGTGTATTCGGCTGCGGTGGCGATCGCGATCCCGGCAAGCGTCCGATGATGGGTGAGGTGGCTGCCCGCTTGGCGGATGCTGCGGTGATTACCAGTGACAACCCGCGCAGCGAGGATCCGCAGGCGATCGTGGCCCAGATCGCGGCGGCAGCGCCGCAGGCCACCTGCATCGTGGATCGCGCCGAAGCCATCCACCGCAGCGTGCTCGAAGCGGGAGACAACGACGTGGTGCTGATCGCCGGCAAGGGGCACGAGAACTATCAGGAAATCAAGGGCGAGCGCCACAGCTTCAGCGATGCCACACACGCGCAGGCCGCGTTGGGCGAATGGGCGCGTGGAGCGCGCCATCAGGGAGCACTGACATGATGATGACGCTGGCAAAGGTCACGGCGGCGCTGGGCGCCTCCCTGGAAGGCAGCTCGCGCGCCTTCGCGGCCGTCAGCACGGACACTCGCGAGGATCTGCGCGACAAGCTGTTCATCGCCCTGCGTGGCGAGCGTTTTGATGCGCATGACTTCATCGCCGAAGCTGCCGCCCAAGGTGCAGCCGGTGCCATCGTTGCAGCCGATGTGCCGTTGGCGGTAGCGGGCTTCCCGCTCATCCGCGTGGCCGATACGCGCCAGGCGCTGAGTACGCTGGCGGCTTTCTGGCGCGCCCATTTTGCCATACCCGTGATCGGCGTGACCGGCAGCAACGGCAAGACCACGGTCAAGGAAATGTGTGCTGCGATCTTGCGTGCCTGGCTCGGTGAGGATGCCGTATTGGCTACCCAGGGCAATCTGAATAATGACATCGGCGTGCCCTTGATGCTGCTGCGCCTGCGCGCGCATCACCGCGCCGCGGTGATCGAGATGGGCATGAATCATCCCGGGGAAATCGCGCCACTGGCCGCCATCACCCGTCCCGGCGTGGCCATCGTCACCAACGCCCAGCGTGCTCACCTGGCTGGCATGGGCGGGCTGCGTCCGGTCGCGGCGGAAAAGGGCGAGATCTATCGGGCGTTGCCTGAAGAAGGGGTCGCCGTGATCAATGCCGACGATCCACATGCCGATTGGTGGAGAGCCAATCACGGTCCGGCCCGCAGCGTTTCCTTCGGTCTGGGAGATGCGACGGACGTCGGTGGCACTGCCGCGATCAAGACTTTTGGCAGCCAGGTGCATCTGCGCAGCGCTGAAGGCGAAATCGATTTCGAACTGCCCATCCCCGGTCTGCATAACGTGCGCAACGCGCTGGGCGCAGCTGCCGCGTGTCTGGCCGCCGGTGCGCCGCTGGCCGCCGTGGCGCAGGGGTTGGAGCGCTTTGCCGGTGCTGGAGGGCGTCTGCAGCGTCGGCAGGCCGAAGGTGGTGCCATCCTGCTCGACGATACCTACAACGCCAATCCGGATTCCGTGCGTGCGGCCATCGATGTGCTGACCTATGCACCCGGCCAGAAGATTCTGGTGCTGGGAGACATGGGCGAGATCGGCGAAATGAGCGCGCAGTATCACGACGAGATCGGTGGCTACGCAAAGAGTGCGGGCGTCGATCGCCTGTTCGCGCTGGGGGAGCAAAGTGCGCTGGCCGCACGGAATTTCGGCGCGGGTGGCGAGCATTTCGCCAGTTGCGAGGAACTGATTGATGCCCTGCGCCTGGCGCTGGGCTCCGAGGTGGTGGTTCTGGTCAAGGGCTCGCGTTTCATGCGCATGGAGCGCGTGGTCAATGCCCTGATCGTCCCCCCTGCTGCCTGATGAAAGACTGAACGATGCTACTCAAACTCGCTCTCTGGATGGCCAGTGTCGAAGGCCTCAATATCCGGGCCTTCAACGTGTTCGGCTACATCACGCTGCGCGCGATGCTGGCGGTGCTCACCGCGCTGGTGATCTCCTTCATCTTCGGGCCGCCGGTGATCCGTTGGCTGGCGAAGAAGAAGATCGGCCAGGCCGTGCGCGACGATGGTCCCAAATCCCACCTCACCAAGGCTGGTACGCCCACCATGGGCGGCGCGCTGGTGCTGATCGCCATCGGAGTCACCACATTGCTGTGGGGAGATCTCTCCAGCGATTACGTCTGGGTCGTGTTGCTGGTGACGCTGGGCTTCGGTGCCGTGGGCTGGGTGGATGACTGGCGCAAGGTGGTGCATCGCGACCCCAAGGGTCTTCCCAGCCGCTGGAAATACCTGTGGACCTCGCTGATCGCACTGGCGGCAGCGCTCTACCTGGGTTACAGCGCCGATACGCCGGCTCATACACAGCTCATCGTGCCTTTCTTCAAGAGCGTGGCCTATCCACTGGGGCTGTTCGGCTTCGTGGCACTGAGCTACTTCGTAATCAACGGCACCAGCCACGCGGTGAACCTCACCGACGGGCTGGACGGCCTGGCCATCATGCCCACCGTGATGGTGGCTGCGGCACTGGCGATCTTCGCCTATGTGGCAGGGCACGTCGGTTTCTCCAAGTATCTGGGCGTGCCCTACATCGCCGGGACCGGCGAACTTGCGGTGTTCTGCGGCGCGATGGCTGGAGCCGGGCTGGGTTTCCTGTGGTTCAACGCCTATCCGGCCGAGGTCTTCATGGGAGACGTCGGCGCGCTGGCTCTGGGCGCTGCGCTGGGTACCGTGGCCGTCATCGTCCGCCAGGAGATCGTGCTCTTCATCATGGGCGGACTATTCGTCGCCGAGACACTGTCGGTGATGCTGCAGGTAGCCTATTTCCGCTGGACCGGCGGCAAGCGCATCTTCCGCATGGCGCCGCTGCATCACCACTACGAACTGGGTGGTTGGAAGGAAACCCAGGTCGTGGTGCGCTTCTGGATCATCACCCTGATGCTGGTGCTGTTCGGCCTTTCCACCCTCAAGCTGCGTTGATTCCATGAGCGCACGCACCCTGATCCTCGGCCTCGGCGAAACCGGACTGGCCATGGCGCGCTGGCTGACCCGCCAGGGGCGGGCCGTGCGCGTGGCCGATTCGCGTGCGCAGCCGCCCGGCGTGGCCGAGCTGCGGGCTGCCGTGCCTGGTGCGGAGTTGCATGCGGGGCCGTTCGGCGCCCATCTGCTCGAGGGGATCGACGAAGTCGCCGTGAGTCCTGGCCTGCCACTCAGCGAACCCTTGATCGAACAGGCGCGCATGCGTGGCCTGCCGGTATTGGGCGAGATCGAGCTTTTCACGCGTGCGCTGGCTACCCTGCCGCCGGCACGGGTGCTCGCCATCACCGGCACCAATGGCAAGACCACCACCACCGCGCTGACTGGCGAACTGGTGCGTGCCTGCGGCCTGGATGCTGCCGTGGCAGGAAACATCTCGCCGGCTGCGCTCACCGAGCTGCTGCGCCGGCTGGATGACCAACGCTTGCCGGACGTGTGGGTGCTGGAACTTTCCAGTTTCCAGCTCGAAACCACGGACTCCCTGCGTGCGGATGCTGCCGTCGTGCTCAACGTGACCGATGACCATCTGGATCGCCACGGCACGATGCAGGCCTATGCTGACATCAAGTCGAAGATCTTCGCGGGTGACGGCCTGATGCTGCTCAACCGCGAGGACGCGCTGGTGGCGGCGATGCGGCGTACGGATCGGCGTGCGCACAGCTTCGGGCTGGATGCGCCGGCTGACGGCGACTATGGAGTCTGCGATGGCTCCCTGTGCCGTGGCGCCGAGCGTCTGCTAGCGGCAAACGAACTGCAACTGGTCGGCAGCCATAACATTGCCAACGCGCTGGCGGCACTGGCTCTGTGCGAGGCCATCGGCTTGCCGCGCGTGCGCCTGCTGCAAGGGCTGCGCAACTTCCGTGGTCTGCCGCATCGGGTCGAACGGGTAGCGAGCCGCGCCGATGGCGTGGATTTCTACGACGACTCCAAGGGCACCAACGTGGGGGCCACCCTGGCTGCTCTGCAAGGGCTGGGCCGCAAGGTGGTGCTGATTGCGGGCGGTGATGGCAAGGGGCAGGATTTCTCCCCGCTTGCGCCAGCGCTTCGCGAGCATGCCCGTGCCGTGCTGCTGATCGGTCGGGATGCCGCGCGCCTGCATGCGGAAACGGCAGCCAGTGGCGTGCCGTTCCTGTATGCGGGGGATATGGATGAAGCCGTGGTGCTTGCCGCCGCCCAGGCCCAGGCGGGGGATGCGGTGCTGCTGTCACCGGCTTGCGCCAGCCTGGACATGTTCCGCAACTACGCACACCGCGCTGAGGTGTTCATCGCCGCAGTGCATCGTCTGCCGGGGGTACAGGCATGAGTACGCAAGGGCTCCTGGATTGGGCCGACCGTACCTTCCGTTCGCCCGGGCTGGGGCCGGGGCGCCTTGGCGGCGTGCAGCAATCGCCGGGAGAACTCGACCAGTCTCTTTTCTGGTCGGCCACGCTGCTGCTGCTGTTCGGTCTGGTGATGGTGTATTCCTCCTCGATCGCCTTTGCCGAGGGCAGCCGGCTTTCCGGTTACCGTGCCGATTTCTTCCTGGTGCGTCATGTGGCGTTTCTGGCCATCGGCGTGCTCGCCTGGTTAATCGCCTTTCAGGTGCCGGTAAAAACCTGGGAGAAGCTCTCTCCCTGGCTCGCGCTGGTCGGCGTGCTGTCCCTGATCCTGGTGCTGGTGCCGCATGTGGGGCGCGAGGTGAACGGCGCGCGGCGCTGGATCCCGCTGGGGCCGATCTCGGTACAACCCTCCGAATTCATGAAACTCGCCGCCGCGCTTTACGTGGCGGATTTCACCGCACGCAAGTTGCCGCATATGCGCAGCTTCAAGAAAGCTTTCCTGCCCGTGGCCGGCATGGTGGCGGCGGTAGGTTTCCTGCTGCTGCGCGAGCCGGACTTCGGCGCGCTGGTGGTGATCAGCAGCATCTCCTTCGGCATCTTGTTCCTGGGCGGCTTGAACCTGCGCATCTTCGCCGTGCTGATCGTGATGGCGCTGGCGATCTTTGCCTTTCTGGCGCTGACATCGCCTTACCGCTTGCAGCGGCTGGTGAACTTCGTCGATCCCTGGAAAGATCCGCTGGGCAGCGGCTATCAGCTCTCGCATGCATTGATCGCCTTCGGTCGTGGTGAATGGTTCGGTGTCGGCCTGGGAGCAAGCATCGAGAAGCTCTTCTACCTGCCTGAAGCGCATACCGATTTCCTGCTCGCGGTGATTGCCGAAGAGCTCGGTTTTGCCGGGGTGATGGTGGTCGTATCGCTGTTCGCGCTGGTGGTGCATCGCTGCTTCGCCATTGCGCGGCGCGCGCACCAACTGGAGAAGCACTATGCCGGTCTGGTGGCGCAGGGTGTGGGGCTATGGCTGGGCGGCCAGTCGCTGATCAACATGGGTGTGAACATGGGGGTACTGCCTACCAAGGGATTGACCTTGCCCCTGATGAGCTATGGTGGCTCAGGCATTCTTGCCAACTGCCTGGCTCTGGCCATCGTGTTGCGGATCGATTGGGAGAACCGCCAGGTGTCGAGGGGAGGCAACTGATGCCAGCGCAACGCGCTCCCAAACTTCTGGTGATGGCCGGTGGCACAGGCGGGCACATCTATCCTGGCGTGGCCGTAGCCGAAACACTGCGTGCGCGCGGCTGGCAGATCGCCTGGCTGGGCAATGAGGACCGCATGGAAGGCCGCATCGTGCCGGCCTATGGGTATGAACTGGCGTGGATCCGCTTTGGTGCCCTGCGTGGCAAGGGGCTGCGTGCCAAGCTGCTGTTGCCGTTGAATCTCTTGCGTGGTTTCTGGCAGGCTTGGCGGGCGATCCACCGTGTGCAGCCGGACGTGGTGTTGGGCATGGGCGGTTATGTGAGCTTCCCGGGCGGCATGATGGCCTCGCTGCAAGGTCGGCCGCTGGTGGTGCATGAGCAGAATTCCGTGGCCGGGCTGAGCAATCGTGTGTTGGCTGGCGTGGCCGATGCCGTGTTGGCGGGTTTTCCCGATGCCATCGCCAAGGCGCGCCATGTGGGCAATCCGGTGCGTGAAGATATCGCGGCGTTGCCGGCGCCGACCAGGCGTTTCGCCGGCCGCGCCGGGCCGCTGCGCATTCTTGTGGTTGGCGGTTCTCTGGGGGCCGAGGCGCTCAACCGCGTGTTGCCCGAAGCACTGGCGAAAATCCCGGCAGAAGAGTGTCCCGTCGTGACACATCAATCCGGCGAGCGGCAGATCGAAGCCTTGCGCGCCGCCTATGCGGCGGCCGGCGTCGAGGGAGAACTTTTGCCATTCATCGGCGATATGGCCAGGCGTTACGCGGAGGCAGACCTGGTGATCTGCCGCGCCGGTGCGCTGACCGTGGCCGAGCTGGCGGCGGCGGGCGTGGCCAGCATCCTCGTGCCTTTCCCGCATGCGGTCGATGACCATCAGACCGGAAATGCGCGTTATCTGGCCGACAAGGGGGCGGCGCTGTTGCTGCCGCAAGCCGCGTTGACCGCCGAAGCGCTGGCGGCGCAGATCCGGGCGCTGGACCGCGATCGTCTGCTGGCGATGGCCGAGGCGGCCCGTGCGCTCGCACGGCCCGAAGCGGCTGCGGCCGCGGCGGACTGCTGTGAAGCGCTCGCGCGACGGAGGCCGGCATGAGCGCAATCCGTGGTTTTGTTGCCAAGCCTTGTGCCGCATGGCGGGGCGGGTTTCCGGCCCAGCGTCAAGACGTGTGCGGCGCGGGCTTTTTTGCGACACTGCGCGCGCACCGCGCCAGTGGTGCTGTCGCGATGCGTGGTTCGCGGCAAATCAGATGTGAGACAGGAACAGGCATGTGCAAGTTCGGTCGCGGGCAACAAGGAATCCGCGCATGAAACACAAGGTCAGGAAGATCCATTTCGTCGGGATCGGTGGCGCTGGCATGAGCGGCATCGCCGAATTGCTTTCCAATCTGGGTTACCAGGTGAGCGGATCGGATCTGGTCGACAGCGCGGCTACGCGCCGCCTGCGCCAGTGCGGCGTGACGGTGCATATCGGCCATGCCGCCGAGCATGTGGCGGAAGCCGACGCCGTGGTGATCTCCAGCGCAGTGCATAACGACAACCCGGAGGTGATCCAGGCACGTGCCCGGCAGATCCCGGTGGTGCCGCGTGCGCAGATGCTGGCCGAGCTGATGCGCATCAAGCAGGGCGTGGCGATTGCCGGCACCCACGGCAAGACGACCACCACCAGCCTGGTTGCCAGCGTGCTGGCCGAAGGCGGGCTCGATCCGACTTTCGTGATCGGCGGTCGTCTCAACGCGGCAAGCGCCAATGCGCGCCTGGGCAGCGGCGAGGTGCTGGTAGCCGAGGCCGATGAGTCGGATAAATCCTTCCTTTTCCTCAGCCCGGTGATCTCGGTGGTGACCAACATCGACGCTGATCACATGGATACCTACGGCCACGATTTTGCCCAGTTGCGCCAGGCCTTCGTGGATTTCCTGCATCGCCTGCCTTTCTACGGAGTGGCGGTGCTGTGCGCCGATGATCCGCATGTGCGCGAGATCATCCCTTTCGTATCCAAGCAGGTGGTGCGTTACGGTCTTTCTGCCGACGCCCAGGTGCGGGCCGAGAATGTGCGCGCGGTGGGTGCACAGATGCATTTCGACTGCGTGCGCCAGAACGGCGAGCTGCACCGTTTGCCCATCGTGCTGAATCTGCCCGGGCAGCACAACGTGCTTAACGCGCTGGCGACGATTGCGGTCGCGACCGAGCTGGGGGTGTCCGATGCGGCAATCCAGAAAGGGCTGGCCGAATTCCGTGGCGTGGGCCGGCGCTTCGAGCGCTACGGCGAACTGCCCCTGCCAGGGGGCGGGCAATGCACGATCATCGACGATTACGGCCATCACCCGGTGGAGATGGCTGCCACGCTGGCTGCCGTGCGCGGCGCGTTTCCTGAGCGGCGCCTGCTGCTGGCCTTCCAGCCGCATCGCTACACCCGTACGCGCGACTGTTTCGAGGATTTCGTGAAGGTGCTCGGCACCGTGGATGCGCTGGTATTGGCGGACGTATATGCCGCCGGTGAGCCGCCCATCGTGGCTGCGGACGGGCGCGCGCTGGCGCGCGCGTTGCGCGTGGCCGGCAAGGTCGAGCCGGTGTTCGTGGAGGAGATTGCCGACATGCCGGCGCGCTTGCGCGAGGTGGCCTGTGACGGTGATGTGGTCCTGACCATGGGCGCTGGTTCCATCGGCGGTGTGGCGGCGCGACTGGTCAATGGCGAGTCCTGAGCGTGAGCGGACTCGGGGATTGGGCTGAAGAGGCAGAAGGGTAGGCATGAGCATGGAGCAGAATTTCGGCAAGGTTGCCGTGTTGATGGGTGGCAGCTCCTCGGAGCGGCAGATCTCGCTCAATTCGGGCAATGCCGTACTGTCCGCGCTGCGTAGCGCGGGCGTGGATGCCCACGCGTTCGATCCCGCCGAGCAATCCGTGTGGCAGCTGCGCGAGCAGGGATTCGCACGCGCCTTCATTGCACTGCACGGCCGTTTCGGTGAAGACGGTACATTGCAGGGCGCCTTGCAGGCGCTGGGAATTCCCTACACCGGCAGCGGTGTGATGGCTTCCGCGCTTTCAATGGACAAATGGCGCGCCAAGCTGGTGTGGCTGGCTGCGGGCGTGCCTACGCCGAAATACCGTTTGCTGACACCCGGCATAGATTTCACCGCCGTGATGGAAGCGCTTGGGCTGCCATTGATCATCAAACCCGCGCGGGAAGGCTCCTCGATCGGCGTGAGCAAGGTCGAGACACCGGCTGAGTTCGGGGCGGCCTACGAACAGGCCGCGCGTTGTGACGCACTGGTGATCGCAGAGGAATTCGTCGCCGGGCAGGAGATGACGGCCGGTGTGCTGGGGGACCAGACGCTGCCGCTGGTGCGCATTGAGATGTCGCCCGGCAATGCCTACGACTACGAAAACAAGTATTTCACCGACAAGGCGCATTACCACTGCCCTGCAGGTGTTTCGTCCGAGCTGGAGGAGGCCGTGCAGCGCGATGCCCTGCGTGCCTTCCAGGTTCTTGGCTGTCGAGGTTGGGGGCGTGCGGACGTGATCGTGCGTGCAGATGGCAGTTACAGCTTTCTAGAAATGAATACTGCGCCGGGCATGACGGATCATTCGCTGGTGCCGATGGCCGCACGGGCAGCAGGTATGAGTTTCGCCCAGCTGTGTCTGCGCATCCTGGAGCAGGCGGCGCTGGACTGAGCATTACGACGGAAGCGATGAGGAAATCCGATTGAACAAGGGCAGCGTGCATACCGCAGCAGCAGGCCACGGCGCAGAGCCGAGGCCTGCTGGCGCACGCACGCGGGTTCGCAGCGGCTTCTGGCATCGCCCGGACTGGATCAATCTGGTGGCCGACACCCTGATTCTGTTGGCGTCGATAGTGCTCGGATACGCACTGGTAATCGCAGTGGTGCGCCTGCCGCTGTTCGGTTTGCGCGAGGTGGTAGTGCTGGATGCACCACAGAGGGTGACCGCGGAGCAGATCGAATACGCAGCCGAGACTGCACTGCGCGGGAATTTTTTCACGGTGGATCTGGAGCGTGCGCGGGAAGCGTTCGAAACCCTGCCTTGGGTACGGCAAGCGCAGTTGCGCCGACGCTGGCCGGCGGCGGTCGAGGTTTCCCTGGAGGAACATGCTGCTGTGGCGCAATGGCAAAGCCCGGAAACCGGCGAGAGCAGTCTGGTCAATACACAGGGCGAACTCTTCGATGCGGCGGCCGGAGATTCACTGCCGGTGTTTGCCGGGCCGAGCGGCACCACCGTGTTGATGTTGGCCGAAATGCAGCACTTGAACCGGATTCTCGGGCCGTTGGGACGACACGTGGCGCAACTCAAACTTTCCGGCCGGCTTGCCTGGCAGGTGGTGCTTGACGATGGCTTGGTCATCGAGCTGGGCAAGAACCAGCCAAAGTCTCCGGTCGAGGCCCGCCTGGAGCGTTTTGTGGCCGCCTGGCCGGATATCAGGATGCGTTTCGGAGAGCGTCTGAAGGTGGCTGATTTGCGTTACCCCAGTGGCTTTGCCGCGCGCGTCGGCGCAGAAGATCTCAAACGAGGCACACAATGAGTAAGGAAAACAAGGATCTGATCGTCGGCCTGGACGTGGGCACCTCCAAGGTGACTGCGATGGTGGCCGAACTGCGGCCAGACGGGAGGCTGGACGTGATCGGGCTGGCGAGCCAGCCCTCCAGCGGTCTGAAGAAGGGCGTGGTGGTCAATATTGAGGCCACCGTGGATGCCATTTCGCGCGTGGTGCAGGAAGTCGAGCTGATGGCGGACTGCAAGATCCGCGACGTCTACACCGGCATCGCCGGTAGCCATATCCGCAGTTTCAACAGCAATGGCATGGTGGCGATCAAGGACAAGGAAGTGACCGCGCTGGATGTGGAACGCGTGATCGAAGTTGCACGTGCGATGCCGATCCCCGCAGACCAGCAGATCCTGCACATCCTGACGCAGGAATTCATCATCGACGGGCAGGACGGCGTGCGCGAGCCCATCGGCATGAGCGGGGTGAAGCTGGAGGTGAAGGTGCACATCATCACCGGCGCCGTGTCTGCCGCACAGAACCTCATCAAATGCGTGCGTCGCTGCGGCCTGGAAGTCGTGGACCTGGTGTTGCAACCGCTGGCTTCGAGCTTTGCCACGCTTTCCGAGGATGAGAAGGAACTGGGCGTGTGTCTGGTAGACGTCGGCGCCGGCACGACCGATCTGGCGGTGTTCACTCAGGGGGCGATCCGCCACACGGCGGTGATCCCGATCGCCGGTGACCAGATCACCAACGATATCGCCATGGCCTTGCGTACGCCGACCGTGGAAGCGGAAGAAATCAAGCTGCACCACGGCATGGCGGTGCAGAGTCTGGTCGATCCGGGGGAGACCATCGAGGTGCCCAGCGTGGGGGATCGGCCGCCTCGCCGCCTGTCGCGCGAGAGTCTGGCGGCGGTGATCCAGCCCCGCGTGCAGGAGCTTTTCGAACTGGTGCAAAGCGAGCTTCGCCGCAGTGGGTACGAGGAACTCCTGTCCTCCGGGCTGGTTCTTACCGGAGGGTCGGCACAGCTTGGCGGCGTCTGCGAGCTTGGCGACGAGGTCTTCCACCTGCCGGTGAGGGCCGGAATCCCCGTCTATCAAGGGTCGCTGGCAGACGTGGTCTGCCAGCCGCAGTACGCGAACGTGATGGGGTTGGTGCTGGAAGGTGCTGCACAGCGCCGACGTGGTCTTCAGGCCCGCGAGGGCCGTAGCGTGCGCCACTGGTTCGAGCGCACGAAAGCCTGGCTGGAGCGGAATTTTTGAAGTTGTAAGGGACCTTTGGGCGCAATGCGCTTTTTGGTCGATTCGCGGGTATTCCCGCAAGGTATTTAGTAGTAAACTCGCGCGCTAAGTACTATATCTAGAGTGTTTGTGAGTGCCTTTGGGTGCGCGACAGCGCAGTGATCATCACGAACGCGAAAAGGGGTTTGCATGGATCTGATCGAGATTGTCGAAAAGGAACCTTGCGGTACCGTCATCAAGGTCATTGGTGTCGGTGGTGCCGGAGGCAATGCAGTGGATCACATGATCCGCGAAGGGGTACAGGGAGTCGAATTCATCTGTGCAAATACCGATGCCCAGGCGCTGCGCCGTTCGCTGGCTTCGCGCAAGATCCAGCTCGGCAAGTCCGGCCTGGGGGCTGGTGCCAAGCCTGAGGCAGGCCGTGCCGAGGCACTCGAGGCACGCGAAACCATCGCTTCTGCGCTGCAAGGCGCACATATGGTCTTCATCACCGCTGGCATGGGTGGAGGGACCGGCACCGGCGCGGCCCCCGTGGTGGCTGAAGTGGCCAAGGAACTCGGTGTACTCACGGTGGCCGTGGTGACCAAGCCTTTCGATTTCGAGAATCGTGTCCGTGTGGCGGATAGCGGCATCGAAGAGCTCTCCCGTCATGTCGATTCGTTGATCGTGGTGCTCAACGACAAGCTGATGGAAGTGTATGGCGATGATGCCAGCATGGAAGAGTGCTTCCACAACGCCGACGACGTGCTGCGCAAGGCTGTGGGCGGCATCGCCGAGATCATCAATGTGCCGGGTCTGGTGAATGTGGACTTCCAGGACGTGCGTACGCTGATGGCCGAGATGGGCCGCGCGATGATGGGGTCTGCCGAGGCTTCCGGCATGGACCGCGCGCGTATCGCTGCCGAACAGGCTGCAGCGAGCCCGCTGCTTGAAGGCGTGGAACTTTCCGGTGCGCGCGGCGTGCTGATCAACATCACTGCCAGCCGTTCGCTGAAGATGTCCGAAGTGCGTGAAGCCGTGCAGACCGTGCGTGCGTTCGCAACTGAGGATGCCACGGTGTTCTACGGCACGGTATTCGACGATGCCATGGAAGATCGTATCCGCGTGACGGTACTGGCCACTGGTCTTGGTGCGCGTCGTGCCATGAGCCGTCAGCCGGTAATGCAGGTGATCCGTACAGGTACTGACGACGAGGGCGTCGAAGTTAACTACGATGAGTTGGCCATGCCTGCCGTGATCCGCCGCAGCACCCGTAACACGGTGCAGGCGATGAGCGATAACGGTTTCGGTACGTACGACATCCCGGCCTTCCTGCGCAAGCAGGCTGACTGATCGAGCAGATCGACCGAGAAAAGCCGGACGCGTGCGTCCGGCTTTTTACTGTCCGCCTCATTTTCACGTACTGAAATCATGAGCCGTCCATGAGTCGTCATTTCGCCATTGTTCCCGCCGCCGGAAGCGGCAGCCGCATGGGGGCTGAACGTCCCAAGCAGTATTTGATGCTCGCGGGCAAACCACTGCTGTGGCATGCACTGGCAACCTTGTGTGCGGTAACGCGCATCGAACAGGTCTGCGTGGTGCTCTCGCCTGAAGATGAGTGGTGGGCGGCTTTTGATTGGATCTTGCCAGGAGACAAGCTGCGGGTACTGCGCGTAGGAGGAGCGACGCGCGCTGAGAGCGTGACCAACGCGTTGCAGAGGCTGGAGGGTGAAGTTCGAGCGGACGACTGGATGCTGGTGCATGACGCCGCGCGTGCTTGTCTTGACGTCGCGCAGGTGGATGCGCTGATCGACACCCTGGCTGAAGACGAAATCGGTGGCTTGCTTGCGCAGCCTGTGGCCGATACCCTCAAACGGGCGAACGTCGATGTGCGTGTGGCGGCGACTATTTCGCGCGAAGCCATGTGGCAGGCGCAGACACCGCAGATGTTCCGTCACGGCTTGTTGCTCCGAGCATTGACGATGGCTCAGGGCGTGACGGATGAGGCAGGGGCTGTCGAGGCTCTGGGCCTGGCTCCGCGGCTGGTGGCGGCGGATGCGACGAATTTCAAGGTGACTTATCCGCAGGATCTGGCGCTTGCCGAGATCATCTTGCGAGCAAGGGGAAAGACATGAGCATTCCTTTTCGGATCGGTCAGGGGCTGGATGTACATCGCCTGGTTGAAGGGCGCAGGCTGGTTCTTGGCGGTGTCGAGATTCCCTACGAGAAAGGCTTGTTGGGGCATTCGGATGCAGACGCGTTGATGCATGCCATCACTGACGCCGTGCTTGGTGCAGTTGGCCTGGGTGACATCGGACGGCTGTTTCCCGATACCGATCCTGCGAATGAAGGCGCGGATAGTCGCAAGCTGTTGCAGGAAGCCATACGACGTGTGCATGAGGCTGGCTGGCTGGTAGTGAATATCGATGCCATGATCATTGCGCAGGCTCCGAAGATCTCGCCTTACGCGTCGCAGATGGTTGCCAACATCGCCGAAGATATTGGAATCGATGCCACTTGTGTCAATGTCAAGGGTAAGACCAATGAACGTCTCGGGCACCTTGGCAGGGGCGAGGGGATCGCCACGCAGGCGGTGGCCTTATTGATGCGTCGGAGTAATACGTGATCATCGGCACGCCGCAAGCGCGCGAGGGTGAGGGTGTTGCAGCCCTTGAGGCGCGTCTTGCGGCACTGCTCACGCAGGGCGCGCGCGGTCTGCTGATATTGGTTGGCGAAGGATGTGCGATCTCCCAGCGCGAGTGGGATTCTCTACTGCAGGGGCTGCCCGTTCCGGTTGCAGGAGGGATATTCCCGAGGGTGCTGTGCGAGGAAACTGTATCGCGCAATGGTGTCATCGCCGTCGGCCTGCGTCATGAGCCCGTGCTGCATGTGCTGGACCGTCTCGATCAGTCTGCACTGCAGGCTTGTCGGGATCTGCCGTGCAGTCTGGATGGCTGCGGCACCGTGATGCTCTGGTTCGACGGTCTGGCGTGCAGGGTGTCGCCCATGATCGAGCATGTCTATGACCGCCTGGGTCCCCAGCCACGCTATATAGGTGGTGGGGCGGGATCGATGGAACGTCGTCGGGCCTGTGTCTTCAGCAACAGAGGAGTCCTGCAGGATGCGGCAGTCCTGATGGGGTTATCTGCGCATCTGGGGATCGGTGCGCGACATGGCTGGAGACACCTGTTTGGCCCCTATCTGGTATCCGAAGCCCATGGACACGAAATTCATTCCTTGGATTTCAGGCCTGCAGCCCAGGTCTATGGCGAACAACTGACGCCCTTGTTGCGACAAGAGGAAACCCCCGCCAGCAGCTTCGAGTATTCCAGATCCTATCCTTTCGGAATCGAGCGCATGGATGGTAGCTTTCTCGTGCGGGACCCACTCCGGCGTACAGGGGACACATTGATTTGTGTGGGTGACGTTCCGAACCAAGCCAGTCTTCATATCCTGCATGGAGAACGCGCTGATCTGATGCAGGCATTGGTGGACGCTTGGCATGATGCGCAGGGAAATTGTAGTTCCGCGCCGGTGGCGGCTCTGCTGGTCGACTGTATGAGCAGCGGCCTTCATGCGGGCGACAGCTATCCGGAGCATCTGCAAGCATTGCGTACCCGGATGGTGCACGATGGCCAACACATCCCGTTGTTTGGGGTCCTCAGTCTCGGAGAAATCGGCAGTGCCCTTGGGGTCTGTCTTGAATTGCACAACAAAACCAGTGTTCTAGGTTTATGGCCTGATGCAGACGCGTAAATCCACCATCTGGCTCATGTCTCTGCAATGCGAGCTGTCGATGCGCATCGGCACCTCGCTGGATGTCTCCGAAATGCTGCGTGGATTCCTGGTGGTGCTGTCCCAGCGCCTTCAGTTGAGGACAACCCAGATTTGGCTGACACCGGTGACAATGGGTGCGCATCAGGTATATGCCTACCCTGCATGGAGTGTAAAAGCGTGGGAGATTACCCCGTGGAGGCAGGCGAATTGTGAAGGGTTCATGCTCAGTGGTTGTTTTGAGGCATTTCCGCTGGAGACGACAGCAGAGGCGGCCATACATGCGTTGAACATTGAAGGGGTCGGTGCCTTGTTCATGGAGAGCAGACCGGGCGCGATGCAACCGGATGCGTTTGCCGTAGTGCGAGGTCTGATGCCTCACTTGGCGCGTGCGATCTTTGCCTGTGCCGACCATCAGAACCGTAGCGCACTGCTTGAATTGAGCAGGGAGCAAAACCGGGCGCTGGAGCAGGCACGTCAACTGACGGAACAGACCTGGCGGAACAAGAGCGAATTTCTGGCCGCCATCAGCCATGAGATGCGCACTCCGCTCAACAGCATCCTGGGCTTTGCTGACCTGCTGCAGTTGGAGCTGGAAGATGGAGAGCTGCGGGATTACGCCCGGAGCATCCTGTCCTCTGGGCGGCATTTGCACGCGATGTTCAATGATCTGCTTGATCTGGCACGTCTGGATGCACGCAGATTGGTTCTGCATCCAGAGGACATCGTACTTGAGCCATTCTGCGCCGAACTGTGGGCACCAGTGGCGGTGTCGCTGCAAGCCAGGGGATTGGCAGGACGGATGAGTCTTGCGGCCGATCTGCCTGATCGCATCGTGGTTGACCCTGTCAGGTTGCGTCAGATCCTCGGAAACCTGCTAGGCAATGCATTGCGCTATACGCAGGAAGGCAGAGTCGACTTCGTGGTCTCCGTGTGCGACGGCTTGCTGGTCTTCTCCGTTCAGGATAGTGGTCCGGGTATCGCATCGGAGGAGCATGCACTGGTGTTCGAGCGTTTTCGTCAGCTAGGCGGAGGAGGGCGTCACTCTGAGGGTGCTGGCCTTGGGTTGGCCATTTCGCGAGAGCTTGCGGAGAACATGGGGGGCTTCATCACGCTGGACTCAGCTCCAGGGAAAGGGGCTGTGTTCACGTTGCGTTTACCACCCGTGGATCCCCAACTGACACTGCGGTGAGGTAAACGAAAAACCGGCCACAAGGCCGGTTTCTTGACGCCGGAGACTGAACGCTCAGACAGCCGGGGAAGCTTCTGCGGCGGGGGCTTCGGAAGCTTCAACAGCGGGGGCTTCGGAAGCTTCAACAGCGGGGGCTTCGGAAGCTTCAACAGCGGGGGCTTCGGAAGCTTCAACAGCGGGAGCTTCAACGGCCGGTGCTTCAACAGCAGGAGCTTCTTCCTTCTTGCCGCAAGCGGACACAACCAGAGCGATCAGGGCAGCGACGAGGAGAGACTGTTTCATTGTGGATATCCCTTGAAATAGGTGAAGAGCAAGGAGCAAAAATGCAGAATACCGGTTGGTTCCGGCTGCTCGAAATTATAGCAATTCAGAAAGAAAAAGGGAGCCGCAGAGAATAACCTTTAATTATCTCACGAATTCCTTCAGAAACACAAGTCAGGACTTGTCTTATTTTGTATGCCCATGATTTCTTAGAGGTTTGTTATTCGTTGCAAAACTTCCGGTCGAGACTAGAGCCTGTTCACAGTATCCGGAATGTGTTTACATTCTGGAATTTGGGTGTGAGCCATGGATCGGGGAATGTTGAACGACGCGCAATGGGAACGGATTGAGCATCTGCTTCCGGGCAAGCCGACGGACAAAGGCGGTCGGGCGGCGGATAACCGTCGTTTCGTGGAAGCGGTGTTATACACGGCACGTGTCGGAAACCCCTGGAGGGACTTGCCGACGCGTTTTGGGAACTGGCACTCGGTGTATGTCCGCTTTGCCCGCTGGGAGACATACGGAGTATGGGATCGCATTGCTCAAGCACTGCGCGGTGAGGCCGATCTTGAAGAACTCTTCATCGATTCGACAATCGTTCGAGCCCACCAACACTCAGCCGGTGCTCCCAAAAAAACGGTCCGCATCAGGACCAAGCCATCGGGCGAAGCCGTGGTGGATTGACCACCAAGATACACGCCTGCGTGGATGCACTGGGCAATCCGATCCGTCTGATCCTGACTGCGGGGCAAGAGGCCGACGTGACGCAAGGTGCGGCACTGGTGGCAGAGATTCCAACAGGCGCCGTCATTGCTGACAAGGGATACGACAGCGACGCTCTGATCGAAACCATTGAGGCCTCGGGGGCTCAGGCCATCATTCCGCCTCGGAACAACCGCACGATCCAGCGCGAAACTGACTGGCATCGCTACAAAGCGAGAAACCTCGTCGAGCGATTCTTCAACCGGCTCAAGCAGTTCCGTCGCTTGGCGACGCGTTACGACAAGCTGGCCAGTCGTTTCAGCGCCTTCTTGCATCTCGCATGCGCCTATATCTGGCTACTGTGAACACGCCCTAGAATCTCTTCCCTTTGTGTCTGGAGCGGATCTGCGTGACTGAAGTAGTCGTTGAATCACTGGATCACGAGGGGCGTGGCGTTGCGCACAATGATGGAAAAGTGATTTTCATTGAAGGCGCCTTGCCTGGTGAACGGGTCCGGTATGCCAGTTATCGGCGCAAGCCTGCCTATGAACAGGCCGTGCTCGATCACGTCATCCGCGAGAGTTCGCAGCGGGTGCTTCCACGTTGTCCGCACTTCGGCGTCTGCGGGGGATGCAGCATGCAGCATCTGGAGCCTCTGGCTCAGGTCGCAGCCAAGCAGCGCGTGCTTGAGGATGCGCTATGGCACATTGCACGCGTGCGTCCTGGCGTGATCTATGCGGCAATCCATGGACCTGCCTGGGGCTACAGGGACCGAGCCCGTCTGAGTGTGCGCTGTGTGCCGAGCAAAGGTGGAGTGTTGGTCGGCTTCCATGAGAAGAAGAGCAGTTACATAGCCGAGATGGACAGCTGCGAGATTCTGCCGCCCCACGTTTCTGCACTGCTCAGGCCCTTACGCTCATTGATTGCGGATCTCTCCATCCCAGACAGAATTCCACAGGCGGAGATAGCCGTCTGTGAAACAAAGACGGTGCTGGTGCTTCGTAACCTGCAGCCTTTCACTCGCCAGGACGAGGCTCGTCTGCTGGCTTTCGGTGAAGCGCGCAGCCTGGATATGTGGTTTCAGCCTGGAGGGCCAGAAACTGCGCGTCCGCTGCGTGTCGGAGAGCCTGCCTGGCTGGAATACCGCCTTCCCGAGTTCGATGTGCGGCTGCGCTTTCGTCCGACGGATTTCACCCAGGTAAACGTACACATCAATCGCTTGTTGATGCGCAGGGCGATGCACTTGCTGGCACCGGCGCCGGGCGAGAGGATTGCCGATCTATTCTGTGGCCTGGGAAATTTCAGTCTTCCCATTGCAGCTATAGGCGCACAGGTGGTTGGCGTCGAGGGTAGTGAAGCCTTGGTGGCACGTGCGTCGGAGAATGCGCGGTTGAATGGACTCGAGCAACGCACTCGTTTTCTGACCAGTAACCTGTTCGAAACCAGCGAGAAGAGTCTGGCCGAGCTTGGTCCTCTGGATAAGCTGCTGATTGATCCTCCGCGCGAAGGGGCTATTGCTGTGTGTAAAGCGTTGGGGGAGCAGGCTCCGCGGCGCATTGTCTATGTCTCTTGCAATCTGGCCACGTTGGCGCGCGATGCGGCTGTGCTGGTGTATGAGAAAGGCTACCGTTTGCTGGGTGCGGGCGTCGCGAATATGTTTCCGCAGACCTCACACGTGGAATCCATCGCTTTGTTCGAGCGCGCATGAAAAAAAGCCGCACCATAGGGGGGCGGCTTTTTCGTTTGATCGGCTTCTGGATCAGTCGCGATCGCCGCCGAAGATGCCCAGGATCTGCAACAGACTGACGAAGATGTTGTAGAGATCCAGATATACGGCCAGCGTGGCAGTGATGTAGTTGGTCTCGCCACCGGTAACGATGCGGTTCAGATCGTAGAGCAGCCAAGCCGAGAACAAGCCACAGCAAATGACAGACAGGGCCAGATGCAGAGCCGGGACCTGAAAGAACAGGTTGGCAACCATTGCCAGTACCAGCAGTATCGTACCGATGAACAGGAATTTGCCCATGCCTGAGAGATCTCGCTTGATGCTCGAAGCGAGAACGGACATGCCGAAGAAAATAGCGCCTGTGCCGCCGGCAGCCAAGGTGATCAGTGTGCCACCGTTGGAGAAGCGCAAAGTCCATTGCAACGTGTTCGACAGCATCAGCCCCATCACGAATGTGAAACCGAGCAGCAATACCACTCCCACTGGGCTATTGCGTTTGGCCTGGATCGCGAAAATGAGACCGAACATCACGCCCAGCATCAGCAATGACCCCATGATGGGGCTGCCTTGGAACAAAGCTGCGAAGTTGAACTGGATACCCAGCCAAGCGCCAGCCAGTGTCGGGATCATCGACAGGGCCAGCAGGTTGTAGGTGTTGCGCAGGACACGATTGCGCGTCTGCGCAGTATCCAGTGTTACGTCGTTGGAGTAGCTACGGATTTCCATGTCAGTGTCTCCGGTTGTAGGGGGCAGCGCAGCCGTCCTGCTGCAAGCAGAAGGCAGCCAATGGACATCAATGGAGCAGGGAAGTTCCTGCATGTGGCGGAGACTGTGAGATTCGAACTCACGGAGGGCTTTCACCCTCGGCGGTTTTCAAGACCGCTGCATTCAACCACTCTGCCAAGTCTCCACAGGGCGGGCATTTTGCCTTGTCGGGCCGTTTCAGTCCAGCGGCTTCAGGACTTGGCTGCCGGGCCGGCATCGGCCCAGCAATTCGGTGTTTCATAGATACGCACGTTTTCCAGGCGCAGCGTCTTGTCACACAGTTCGGCAATGCGAGGGGCCAGAATGGAGAAGGCTTTGGCCGCCAGATTTTCCGCTGTGGGAACAATATCCAGGATGACTGTGCGATGGTCGGGCAGACTCGCTAGAAACTCGATGATCTGGCGATCGCCTTCATAGGCAAGGAAGGCATGGTCCCAGCAATCGACGATGTACTCCCGTACCACTGTTTTTACTTCCGAGAAATCCACCACCATGCCATTGCGGGGGTTCCCATCCATACGCGTGATGTCCCCGGATACGGTGACTTCGATGGCATAGCGATGGCCGTGCAGATGGCGACAAAGGCTGCGATGGTCAGGGATGCGGTGGCCTGCGTCGAATTCCAGGCGGCGGGTGATCAGCACGGTAGGGTCCAAAATCTGAGCTGGGGGAAGCGCGTAATTGTAGCGCAGCAAACGAAAAGCCCCGCTCGGCGGGGCCGGAACGGGGCTGGCAAAGGGGGAGGAGAAGCTTACTTCTCTTTTTTCTTGGCCTTGGCTTCCTTCTTGAGCGTCTTGTACAGATCGGAGCGATGGGCGCGCAGGTACTCGATGACTTCGTAGTCATCCTTGCGGATCTTGTCGATATCCACATGTTCGATGTGCACCAGGCGAAGAAGCGCTTGCACGGGGCGTGGAATGCTGCGGCCGCTCTCATAACGGGAGCCGCCACTCTGGGTCACACCCAGCTCCGACCAGAATTCAGATTGGTTCAAGCCCAGTTTGCGACGGATTTCCCGTACGTCGATGTCTTCCAGGGTTTTCATGGGTTTTCCTCTTTCAGTTGTGCGTGTAAAGGGTTGGTGAAGGATGTACCGCGTAACGTCATGCTGGCCCGTGCGTTGCGCGCATACAACTTTAGTTGTAGCTGTAATAAGTATAGGCCGGTATCCTGAATGCATTCAAGGTCGATCCTTCGTGGCGGCGGAAAAGGTGCCAGGCTTTCCCTGAAGCGCATCTCGAGAGGAGAGAGCTTATGTTTCATGGATTTCACGACGCACTTCTGATCAACATGGCATGACGGGAGTTTCGTCGCGAAGCAATTGTTTGCAGTCATGCCTGCTGCTTGGGTGGGGTGTTGAGCTGGTAGCGCTGTCGCCGTGGTCAGTTGCTTCGCGCTAAAATCCTCGTTTTCCCATTTCGTTGACGGATCGAGTATCCAAGATGGCACTGATTGTTCAGAAGTACGGTGGCACGTCGGTGGGTTCGCCCGAACGCATCCGCAATGTCGCCAAGCGCGTTGCCAGGGCGCACGCCGAGGGGCATCAGATTGTGGTGGTAGTTTCGGCCATGAGAGGTGAGACCAATCGCCTCATCGCTCTGGCCAAGGAAGTCCAGTCCAAACCAGATCCTCGCGAGCTGGATGTCGTTATCTCGACCGGCGAGCAGGTCACCATCGGTCTGTTGAGCATGGCATTGCAGGCCGAGGGCATCAAGGCGCGCAGCTATACCGGATCGCAGGTACGCATCCTGACTGACAGCTCTTTCACCAAGGCCCGCATCCTGCGGATCGATGAAGAGCGCATGCGTCGGGATCTGGATGATGGTTGTGTGGTTGTTGTCGCGGGTTTTCAGGGCGTTGATGACGCGGGGAACATCACCACGCTGGGGCGTGGTGGGTCGGACACCACAGGGGTTGCGCTGGCAGCCGCTTTGCATGCTGATGAGTGCCAGATCTATACCGATGTCGATGGCGTCTATACGACAGACCCTCGCATCGTGCCGGAGGCGCGCAAGCTGGATCACATCACCTTCGAGGAAATGCTGGAGATGGCCAGTTTGGGCTCCAAGGTGCTGCAGATCCGTTCGGTCGAGTTCGCAGGCAAGTACAAGGTCAGACTGCGGGTGCTCTCCAGTTTCCAGGATGGAGGCGAAGGCACCCTGATCACTTTCGAGGAAGATATCAAGATGGAACAGCCGATCATTTCCGGCATCGCCTTCAACCGTGATGAAGCCAAACTCACCGTGCTGGGCGTACCTGATCGCCCTGGCATTGCTTATCAGATCCTCGGGCCGATCGCGGATGCCAACATTGATGTAGACATGATCATCCAGAATGCTGGTCAGGATGGCAGTACTGATTTCTCCTTCACGGTGCCGCGTGGCGAGATGGAGCGCGCGCTGGGCATTCTCGAGGGTGTGAAGGCACATGTGGGTGCGCGCGAAGTGCGTAACGACCGTTCGATGGCAAAGGTATCCGTGGTTGGCGTGGGGATGCGCTCCCATGTCGGTATCGCCAGTCGGTTGTTCCGCACCTTGGCGGAGGAGGGCATCAACATCCAGATGATCTCCACTTCGGAGATCAAGATTTCCGTCGTAATCGACGAGAAGTATCTGGAGCTGGCGGTACGCGTTCTGCATAAGGCTTTCGGGCTGGACCAGGCCCCGGCGTGAAAGTACTGCCGCATGATTGACGGCGAGCCCTTCGCCAGCTAACATGCGCGCTCTTTTGCGGATGGAGAGTTGGCCGAGAGGTCGAAGGCACTCCCCTGCTAAGGGAGCATACGGGCTAAAACCTGTATCGAGGGTTCGAATCCCTCACTCTCCGCCAAAAAAAAGCGCACTAAAAAGTGTTGCAAAAGCGCTGAAGTTAGTTCATAATCTCAATTCTTCGCATTGCGCCCGTAGCTCATCTGGATAGAGTACTTGGCTACGAACCAAGGGGTAGAAGGTTCGAATCCTTCCGGGCGCGCCAATTCAAAAAAGCCGCTGATTTCAAAAGAATCAGCGGCTTTTTCCATTTTCATGCCGCTTTTCGCTGCTGCGCGTGTCACGGGGGGCGCAGTATGATGCGGGCTCTTGTGTTCTGCCATTGCGACAATGTCGACCGAGATCCCGTTGCCTTCCATCCTGCGTACAGTTCCCGCCGACCCCGGGCAGGGGCAAACACTGGCGTTGATCGAGGATTCCGCCGGCTTCGTCAATCGTGGTCTGGCTTTGCTCTGGCGGACAGAGCTGCCCGTATCCGATGCTACTCAATCACAGGCGCTGCAGGCGATCAAGCTTGATCGGGCAGGGGAACTCGCTGCGTTGTTGCAGGAAAGCCCAGCACTGCTCCATGCAGTGCCGGGTGGTTGTTTGCTGATTGAAACCGCTGCGCAGTAGGGGGCCAAGGCGTGCCTGGGTGTTTTGCTGGAGCATGGCGCAGCAGTCGAAGGGCGTGCTGCGGCCGGCATGGCTTCCCCCTTGTTGATGGCGCTGGAAGCGGGGCATGCGGCGGCAGCTGCGTACTTGGTCGAGGCCGGCGCAGATCCGGATGCCTGCCTGCCCGAGAGCAAGGAGTCCGCGTTGCATCTGGCCGCTGCGCGCGGTCTGGATGATCTGCTGGCTGCATTGATTGGTGCGGGGGCGACGTTCGATATCCAGAGTGCTCGGCATGCGTATGACGACGAGCTGGGCGTGCATCTTCTGGGGACGCCCCTGCATGTTGCCGCGCTGAATGACCGGGCAGGCGCTGTTGCCCTGCTGCTGAAGGCTGGCGCGGCTTTCGACAGCGTAACGCCAGACGGCCGGCAACCTTTGCATTATGCTGCGGCCCGCGGTGCGCTTGGGGCAATCGAGATCCTGTTGGCAGCCGGTGCCGATCCGGATGCTCTTGATGACAGTCTTGAGGATGGGCTCAGCCTGCATCTTTCTCCTCTGCATTACGCAATCCTGAATGCACATGCCGAGGCTGTCGCACTGCTGTTGTGCTACGGTGCGGATGCCAGTCAAATGGAGTCCGGTAGTGGCGAGACGCCACTGCAGATGGCTTTGCAGGGCGGAGAGCGCGATGCCCTGGTCTCCCTGCTCGAGTCCACGCGGCGGAGGGAGGAAGTGCATAGTGTCTTCAGCCGCATGGATGACTGCTTCCTGAACTGCTCAGACACGGCCTATCGCGAGGCGCAATCCTTCCTCAACAATCTGCTGGCTGAATCGGCCGATGTCCAGCGCAGCCTGCTGGTCCTTTTTGACTGGCTTGCACAGATGCTCGGCGCCGAGCAGCGGCCCTACCTTGCACGCGCCTATCGTGCGAGGATGCGTGCATGAACATGTTCAACTGGCTCAGCAGCGACAAGCCCGCGCCCGAGGCCCTGGAGCTGGAGGCCAAGCTGCATCTGCTCGAAACACTCGAAGAGCAGTACGCCGAAGTACAGACGGAATACGTCACCTTGCAGAATGCGTTGGCGGCATTTAAAGCAAGATACTGGCGACGCGTGGGGGAGCTATATGCACGCCTGGACGCCTTGCGAGCGGAAAACGCGCGTCTGCGCGCGCGCCTGACGCCACGGGATGCCCAGCGACAGGCCGCCGTCAATGCTGCATCGGCACAAGCCAACGCCAGTGCCGACGCGGCACGGGCCTTCGAGCTGGAGCCGGGGGAAGAACACTTCGCTCCAGATGAAGAGCTGCGCAAGTATTACCGTATGGCGGCGCGCATCGTTCACCCGGATCGTGCCGATGACGAGGCGGACCGCAGTCTGCGCGACGACATCATGGCGCGCATCAATGTTGCCTATCGTGCTGGGCATGTGCACTCCATCCAGGCGCTCATCGACGAATATCAGATGCGTGCCCGTCCGGCGGCCGATGACGCAGCCACTCGCCTGATCCGCACAATCCGCCTGCTGGCGCGTGTACGCGAGCAGATCGGGGAGATTGGCGAAGCCATTCGCCTGTTGCGCGATTCCAGCCTGCATCGTCTCTACTCCACGGTGTGCGAAGCGGAGGCGCGCGGTGAGGACAAACTCTCTCTCATCGAGCAGGGCGTGCGGCGCGATATTGCTCAGGCGGAGCGTGAGCAGACACAACTGCAATCACAGCTCGGAAGGCGGGAAGAGCCGCTCCAGGTGGTCGTGGCGTCCGAGGCTGCGGCGTCGGTCGTGCTTGTGGAGGCTCTGTCGCAAGAGGCGTCGGCGGGCGTGGCCGCTTCAGGGCAGATCTGCAGTGCTGCGGAACTGGAGATTGCGCGATTACTCGACGAGATGGGACTCAACTACTCCTATCGGGCGGTACTGCAGGGCGATCCTCCTCCCGACGGACGCGAGCCCGCCTTCACCATCCGCGATGCCAGACAGCAGCCATGGCTGTGGGAGCATCTGACCGCTCTGGAAAATGCCGAGCAGCGTGAGCAATGGCAAGCACGTCAGGCCTGGTTGTCGGCGCGCGGCTTCGAGGTCGGAATCAACCTGTGCGTCACACGCGACGAGCCCGATGGGAGTTTCGATGCTCCCCGCCTGCGCAAGGTGGCGGAATACATCCGCAGCCAGTGCGGTTGATGTACTCCTCTGCACGGAAGCAGCAGGCGCTTCGGCCTACGAATCGGCCTGTCAGTTGTCAGTAGGTATGTTCAGGGGCAGGGAAACTGCCATTCTTCACGGCTGCAGCATAGGCAGCCACGGCTGCATCGACGTTAGCCGCGCCTTCCATGAAGTTCTTCACGAAACGGGCCTTCTTGCCGGGATACACCCCCAGCATGTCATGCAGGACTAGCACCTGCCCGTCACAGTCCTTGCCTGCACCGATACCGATGGTGGCCATCTGCTTCAGCGAGCGGGTGATGTCGGCACCCAGCTGCGCGGGCACCATCTCCATGACAACCATCGTTGCACCGGCAGTTTCCAGCGTCAGGGCATCTGCCTTCAGTTGCGCTGCCGCCGCTTCACCCCGGCCTTGCACCCGATAGCCGCCCAGTTGGTGTACGGATTGCGGTGTCAGCCCGATATGCGCACAGACTGGCACGCCGCGCTCGACCAGAAAACGTACGGTTTCGGCGATGTATGCACCGCCCTCCAGCTTTACCATCTGGGCGCCGGCAGCCATCAGACGCACCGCGTTGCGAAGCGCCTGTGCCGGGTTTTCCTGGTAGCTGCCGAAGGGCAGGTCGGTGATTACCCAGGCGCGTTGCGTACCCCGGGCGACACATTCGGTGTGATAGACCATGTGTTCCATAGTCACCGGCAGGGTGCTTTTCTGTCCCTGAACCACGTTGCCCAGGGAGTCGCCTACCAGCAGCACGTCCACCCCATTGCGTTCGCACAATGCGGCGAAGCTGGCGTCGTAGGCAGTCAGCATCGCGATCTTCTCGCCCGCTGCACGCATGCGCGCCAGTTCGGCGAGGGTAACGGGTTTGCTGTTTTCGAGGTAGCTCATCGTGACTTCTGTGGAAGACTTGTCCGCGAGGGGCGCATTGTCTTCCAAAGCGGGGCATTCGGGCATCCAGAGTTCTTATGGCGCCATGCGCCTGTTTTGAGCGCCTCAGGCGTAGCTGAAGTATTCGCGATACCCGCGCATGGCTTGCAGGCGCTGCAGGATCAGCTCGAAGTCGTCATCTTCATCGACCGGATTGAGCACCTCGGCGTTAATCACGAACAGGGGCGCCGAGTCGAAATCATGGAAGAAGCGCGCATAGCGCTCGGAAACTGTGGCGAGGTAATGTTCGGTGATGCGTCGTTCGGCATCCAGTCCGCGCTTGCGTACGCGTTCGATCAGGGTATCGGGTTGGGCCTGAAGGTAGATCACCAAGTCCGGGCGTAACGGTGCCGGCCGCAGTTCGGTAAAGAGACGTTCGTAAAGACGGGTTTCGTCTTCATCGAGGTTCAGTCCGGCAAACAGCGGGTCCTTGTCGAGGATGAAATCGCTGACCACCCGCTGGCCTGCATCCAGTGCCCGGACAGCCTCACCCAGCAGGGCCGTGCGCTGGAACAGGAATTCGATCTGGGTGGCCAGCGCCCAGCGTTCGCGGTCGGCATAGAAGCGTGCCAGGAAGGGGTTGGCCTCGGGCTGTTCGAGGATCAGATCTGCGTTCAGCCGTTCCGACAGGCGCCGCGCGAGGCTGGTCTTGCCGGCCCCGATGGGGCCTTCGACGACGATATGGCGTGCCTTGTCGAGCATGCGTCAGCTCCTGAAGATGAAGTACACCGCGCCTATCATGCACAGCGTGGCCCACAGATAGTCGAGCTTCAATGGCTGCTGCATGTAATACACGGAGAAGGGTACGAACACCGCCAGGGTGATCGCTTCCTGCATGATCTTGAGCTGGGCGATGGAGAATTCCTGCACACCGATGCGGTTGGCCGGCACCTGCAGCAGGTATTCGAACAGCGCAATGCTCCAGGCGATGAGCGCAGCGATGAACCACGGGCGGTGCTGCAGGTGTTTGAGGTGGCCATACCAGGCGAAGGTCATGAAGACATTCGAGGCAATGAGCAGGCCGGTGGTCTGCAACCAGACGGGGATGGCGGGCATGACTCAGTTGGGCAGACGGCGGATGTGCTGATCGGGCAGCACCGCCAGCAGCTCGCCGACGAAGCCGCGGCCCGGGATGTGGGCTTCGCGCGCCAGTTCGGACAGCGGAATCAGCACGAAGGCGCGTTCGTGCATGCGCGGGTGAGGCACATCCAGATCGGCCACATGGATGCACTCATGGCCGTAGAGCAGCAGATCCAGGTCCAGGGTGCGGGCAGCATTGCGGCGGCTGCGCTGACGGCCGAATTCACGCTCCACCTGCAACAGCATGTCGAGCAGTTCGCGGGCGCTGAGGCTGGTATCCAGCGCGGCGACGGCATTGACGTATTCCGGCTGGCCTGCCGTATCCTCACCCAGCGGCGCACTCGCATACAGACTGGAGTGAGTGATCAGCCGGCAGCCCGGTTGGGCACCGAGCCGCGCGATGGCTTCACGCAGCGTCTGTGCGGGGGTGCCGAGGTTGGCACCCAGGCCTATCCAGGCAATGGTAGCCACGGCGTTCAGGCCTCCTCGGCCGGTACCGGCGCCTGGTCGCCGCGTGGTTTGCGGCGGCGCGGGCGGCGTTTGCGCGTACCTTTTGTCTTTTTGTCGGCGACCAGCAGCGTTTCGCGTTCACCGGTGTCGGCATGCGCAAAGTTATCCCACCAGTCAGGCAGTTCCATGTCGATCTCGCCGGATTCCGCGCGCAGCCGCAGGAAATCGTAGCCGGCGCGGAAGCGTGGCTGTTCGATGAGACGGAAGGGGGCCTTGCCTGCACGCTTCTCGAAGCGCGGTTGCAGTGCCCAGATTTCGGTGATGTCGGCCGCGATGCGGCGTGTGATGGCAAGTTTTTCGGCTTGTGAGGCGAGCACTTCATCCATCGCTGCGAACAAGGCCGGCTGGGTATGTTCGCCGGCTTCGCGGCGAGCCTTCCAGGCCTTCAGCACTTCGTTCCATAACAAGGTGGCGAACAGGAAGCCAGGCGAAATAGGTTTGCCCGCGCGGACGCGGCTGTCCGTGTTCTCAAGGGCCAGCCAGACGAAACGCGCCCCTTGTGGCTGCTCCAGGATCACGTCGAGCAATGGCAGCAGGCCCTGATGCAGACCTTCGTCACGCAGCCGCTTGAGGCTCACCACGGCATAGCCGCTGGCAAGCAGCTTGAGCATTTCGTCAAACAGGCGTGCGGCCGGCACATTGGCCAGCAGCGGGCCCAACTCGCGGATGGGACGGCGCGCGGCCGGATCAAGGATCAATTCGAGCTTGGCCGCCAGGCGCACGGCACGCAGCATGCGCACCGGGTCTTCACGGTAGCGTGCGTCCGGCTCGCCGATCACACGCATGGTTTTCTGCTTGAGATCGGCCACGCCATGGTGGAAGTCCAGCACGGTTTCCGTGGTCGGGTCGTAATACAGGGCGTTGACCGTGAAATCGCGCCGTGTGGCGTCTTCCTCGATGGAGCCCCAGACGTTGTCCTGCAGTACGCGGCCGTGCTCGTCGGTCTCGGTATCGTCGTCGTGCAGCGCGCGAAAGGTGGAAACCTCGATGGTTTCCGGGCCGAACATCACATGCACGATGCGGAAGCGACGGCCGATGATGCGTGAGCGGCGGAAGATGCGACGCACTTCTTCAGGCGTGGCATTGGTGGCCACGTCGAAATCCTTGGGATCGATGTGTGCGATCAGGTCGCGTACCGCGCCACCGACCACGTAGGCCTTGAAGCCCGCCTCCTGAAGCCCTGCGCAGACTTTGCGCGCTGCCGATGAAACCATCTCGCGCCGGATGCCGTGCTGCTCGACCAGAATACTGGCCGCCTGGGCCGTGGGGGCGCCGGGCGCCTTGCGGAATACCTTGCGCAGCAGTTTTCGGATCATGCTCGTGAGCGTCTTGGGCGCGTGCCCGGTCAGGTTGGTTCGGATGAAGGCGGCAAGTATATCGCCATCGCCATGCGGGCGTATCGCTTGCCGCTTTCAGCTATTTTGGGATCAGGCGTGCAGGATGATGCCTTCGCCGGCGCCGTCCTCATCCCGGCCGCGCAGGCTGATGATCGGCCAGCCGAGGCTTTCGGCGCGCAGGCGCAGGGCCGGGCAAGGATCCACGGCCACCGGCTCGCTGACCCGTTCCAGCAGCGGGATGTCATTGGACGAATCGCTGTAGAACCAGCTCTTATCGAAGCTGGAAAAATCCAGGGCCATCGATTCCAGCCAGGCTTCCACGCGTGCGATCTTGCCTGCGCGGAAAGCCGGGATGCCGCGTGGTTTGCCGGTGAATAGGCCGTTTTCGAGCGCTGGGATGGTCGCGATCAGATGTGGCACATGATAGAAGTAGCGCACGATCGGGGCGGTGATGAAGGCATGCGTGGCAGTCACCACCGCGCACAGGTCGCCCTGATCGATGTGCCAGCGCACCAGCTCCTGGCCCAGCGGATTCACCATGCCGAAGATCACGTCGTTCATGAAACGGTCGTGCAGTGCCTGCAGTTCTTCGCGCGGTTTGCCGGCCAACGGGGCGAGCACGAATTCCAGGAAGGCGTCGATGTCCAGCGTGCCGGCTTTGTACTGTTCATAGAAGGCGTCGTTCCGAGCCTTGTATTCGGCGGCGTCGACGATGCCCTGGTCGCACAGGAACTGGCCCCAGGCGTGGTCGGAGTCGCCGTCGAGCAGCGTGTTGTCGAGATCGAAGAGGGCGAGATTCATGTTCTGGAAGAGGATAAAAGGGGAAAAGGGAAGGAGATGCTGAGCGGGGGAATTTTACCGTTCCCTCTCCGCCCTTCCTCCTGAGCAATATCTAGAAAGGCAGCTCGGGTTCGCAATCCTCACGCAGGATCTCGCGCAGCAAGGGCAGCGTGACCGGGCGGGCCTGGGTCAGCGAGGCTTCATCCAGTGCGTCGAGTACGGCCATCAGCCAGCGGGCGTCGCGGCGGCCGTGGCGCAGCAGGTATTCGACGATATCCGCTTCCAGCATGAAGCCACGTGCGGCGGCGTGCTGCATCAACAGCAGGCCCTTGGCGGTATCGTCCAGCGGCTGGACCTCGAAGATCAGTGCCTGGCCGATGCGGGTGCGCACATCTTCACGGATGCGCAGATGCTGCGGCGGTGCGTTGCCGGCCAGGATCAGGCTGCCCTGCGCTTCGCGTGCCTGGATCAGCGCACGGAATAGCGCGGCCTGGCCGGCTTCGTCGAGTTGCTCCACATCATCCACGGCAACCAGCGCTCCCGCTGTGATCTGCAGCTCGCCAGCCCGATCGGCGGACAGGTAGCGTGCCGGGCGGCAAGCTTCGCGCACGGTGGCCTGCAGCAGATGGCTGCGTCCCGAGGCCGGCGCTCCCCACAGGTACAGCCAACTGCCATCCTGTGCGCCGGCTTGTTGTCGCAGCGCTGCCAGCAGGGCCTGGTTGTCGCCGGTGACGAAGCCGTCCAGTGTCGGCTCCAGCCGCGGGCGTACGTCCAGCGTCAGTTGCTGCATGGCGGTGCGGTGAGGAAGGAAGGCGCAAGGCGCGCGGAGTGGAGCATCGGACGGCAGGCGCGTGGGTTGCGGGAAAGGGCGGATTTTACCGGGCTGCCGGTCAATGCTCCAGCCGGTGGCGCACAGCCACGCGATGCTCGTCGAGCAATTGCAGCAGGGTGGCGTAGCGGCGTTCGCTGAAGTCACCGGCATCGCGTGCGGCACGCAGCGCGCAGTCCGGCTCTTTCAGATGTTGACAGTCTCGGAAGCGGCAACTGCCCAGCAATGGGCGGATTTCCAGGAAGCCGGTTTCGATTTCCCGTTGCGACAGATGTGCAAGGCCGAAACTTTGCAGGCCGGGGCTGTCGATCAGGAAACCCCCCGATGTCGTGTCGGCGGGCAGCGGATACAGGCGTGCGTGTGTGGTGGTGTGTTTGCCTGAATCCAGCACCGCCGAGATTTCGCGTGTGCGGGCTTCGGCGTCCGGCACCAGAGCGTTGGTGAGTGTCGATTTGCCCATGCCGGATTGCCCCACGAGCAGGCTGGTGTGGCCGGCCAGGCGGTTGCGCAGCACCGCCACGTCTTCCCGGGCGGAAAGTGCCAAGACCTCATGGCCGGCACGTACGAAGATTTCCAGCTGCGCGCGCGCGGCGGGCAACTGTGCGACGAGGTCGCACTTGTTCAGCACGATCAGCGCCGGAATGTCCTGCGCGTCGGCGGCAACCAGACAGCGCGTGATCAGTTCGTCCGAGAAACCCGGTTCGGTGGCCACCACCACCACTACCTGGCTCACGTTGGCCGCGATCAGCTTTTCCTTCCACTGGTCTGCGCGATAGAACAGGCTGCTGCGCTCGCGGATGCGTTCGATCACGCCCTGGTCCGCGCTGGTGAGCGCGATCTCCACGGCGTCGCCACAGGCCACTTCACTCTTCTTGGCGCGCGGTACGCACAGCAGTTCGCGCCCATCCTCCAGGCGCACGGCGTATTGGCGACCGAAGGCGGCAACCACCGTGCCGGTGAGCGGCTGACTCATACCGCAGCCGCCTTCAGCCGGCCGATGCGGATCGCGGCGGGCGGATGCGAATCGTAGAACAGCGAATGCAGCGGGTCTGGCGTCAGCGTGCTGGCGTTGTCGCGATAGAGCTTCACCAGCGCGGATACCAGATCCTCTGCACGTGCATTGGCGACCGCGTAGGCGTCCGCCTCGAATTCATGCTTGCGCGACCAGAAACTCATCAGGGGCGTGAGCGGGAAGGTGAAGGGGCCGAGGATCAGCGAGAACAGGATCAGGGTGAGCGCTTCGCTCTGCGCCGGTACGCCCAGCCCTGTGAAGAAGGCCGGTTGTTGTGCCAGCCAGCCCAGGATCGCGAAGAAGGCCAGTGACAACAGCGCGAACAGCACCAGGCGCTGCACGATGTGGCGATGCTTGAAGTGGCCCAGTTCGTGCGCCAGCACGGCTTCCACCTCCTCCGGCGTGAGCGCCTTCAGCAAGGTGTCGTAGAACACGATGCGCTTGGCCGCGCCGAAGCCGGTGAAGTAGGCGTTGCCATGCGCGGAGCGGCGCGAGCCATCCATCACGAACAGCCCCTTGCTCTGGAAGCCGCAGCGCGCGAGCAGCGCATTGATGCGGGAAACCAGCGATTCATCCTGCAGCGGCTCGAATTTGTTGAACAGCGGCGCGATGAACAGCGGATAGATCACCATCGCCGCAAGGTTGAAGGCGATCAGCAGCGCCCAGGTCCACAGCCACCAGCTGGCGCCCATGCTGCGCATCAGCCACAGCACGCACCATAGCAGGGGGGCGCCGATCAGCACGGTCAGCAGGGCGCTCTTCGCGGTATCCGCGATGAACACCGCCGGTGTGGTCTGGTTGAAGCCGAACCGGGCTTCGAGGCCGAAGGTCTGGTAGAGCGTGCCGGGCAGTTCCCACGCGAAGGAGAGCACCGAAAGCAGGCCGAACAGGGCCATGCCGTGCCACAGGCCGGCGGGATCCAGCCATTGCGCCAGCCAGCCATGCATCCATTGCAGGCCACCGCCCAGCGTCAGCACCAGCAGCCAGATGAGGCTCCAGGCGAGATCGAGGCGGCCATAACGCCCCTTGGCCAGTGTGTAGTCCGCCGCTTTCTGGTGCGCCGGGAGCCCGATGCTGGCCGCGAACTCGGCCGGCACCGCCGCGCGATGCAGGCGTACATGGCGTGCCTGGCGCAGCGACAGCCACAGGCGGATGCCGTTGGAGACCAGCAGGGTGAACAGGAAAAGGGCGGTGACCGTGGATGCGCTCATGGGTGGGTACGAGGTGGGCAGGGGCTACGTGCGAGAATGCGCGCTTTGCAAGCGCGGGAGGATTATATGGCACAGGATGCGAACAACCTGGTCTGGCTGGACATGGAGATGACCGGCCTGGAACCGGATCGCGACCGCATCATCGAAATCGCGATGATCGTCACCAACGTGAATCTCGAAGTGATCGCCGAAAGCCCGGTAGTGGCCGTGCATCAGCCGGATGAAGTGCTGAATGCAATGGACGACTGGAACAAGAACACCCACGGCAAGTCAGGCCTGATCGAGCGCGTGAAGGCGTCACGCATCGACGAAGCCGCCGCCGAGGCGCTCTATCTGGAATGGATGGCGCAATACGTGCCCAAGCGTACGACGCCCATGTGCGGCAATACCATCGGACAGGATCGCCGCTTCATGGCGCGCTACATGCCGACGCTTGAAGCGTACTTCCACTACCGCAATCTCGACGTTTCGACGCTCAAGGAGCTTGCGCGGCGTTGGCATCCCGAAGTGTTCAAGGGTGTGAAGAAGAGCGAGGCGCACACCGCGCTGGCCGACATCCGCGAATCCATCGAGGAACTGTGCTACTACCGCGCCAATTTCCTGCGCCTGCCGGAATGACTTCCAAGACACACCCCTCAATCGGGGGGATCCATCAAACCGTTCGTGGTGAGCCTGTCGACCATGACGGTTTGCCCGCGCGCCCTTGATGCTCTCGACCACATGCGCAGCGGGCCAGGCTCAGTCGAGGAACTTGATCGCGGTGTAGCGTGCGTTCTGTTGTTCGGTCACGGGGAAGCCGAAGCCCATGCCGAAACCACTGTGGCGGCCACCGAACACGCTGCCGATGCTGACGCTGCTGTCGGCCTGGCGGCTGGTGACCACCTCGATCAGCGCATCGGCACCGATCTCGTGGGCTTTCTTCGCGACCTCGCTGGAAATGCGTCTGTGCTGGTCATCCACTGTGGAGCTCACGCTGTCCTCGATGTAGCCCAGGATCTTGTAGCGCCGGTCGGGCTCACCGATGAACCAGACATCCAGACCTTCGTACTGGAAGCGTGAGCCTCCCTTGCCCTGATGCACATTTTCGCGGGCTTCGTGAGGATAGTAGTTGGCAGTGGCACAAGCGCCCAGCAGCAGGGCAAGTACGGCGAGTGCTAACAGGCGGGGAAAGTTCTTCATGGGCAGTCTCCGTCTAACGGGGCGGATGATGATACAGACCGCCGTTTGCGTGGTCCGTTCCACGAGGGGCTGGTGGCAGGCACTTGCGAGCCGGCAGATGACTGGCACCAGACCCTAGAGCCTGTTCACAGTATCCGGAATGTGTTTACATTCTGGAATTTGGGTGTGAG
>NZ_MDUX01000023.1 GCF_014736495.1 Candidatus Dactylopiibacterium carminicum | reverse complement strand
CATCCCAGAGGCCGCTTGGGCTACCCGAGCCGGTCCGAGGCTTAAAGATACAAGGACTGGGATGTGGCGCATTCGGAGGACTTGGCAATTCCCCACCCAGTTCTCGCTTTATGCTTGCGGCGGCACGTAGCCGGCGGCGGCATCCGCGCCACCACCGAAGAAATGGCGCTCCATCTGCTCGGCGAGATACTTGCGCGCGGCCGGGTCCATGAGATTCAGGCGGTTCTCGTTGATCAGCATGGTCTGATGCCTGATCCATTGCTGCCAGGCTTCCTTGGAGACGTTCTCCCAGATCTTGCGGCCGAGCTCGCCGGGCACCGGCGGCCGCTCCAGGCCTTCTGCCTCGACACCAAGCTTGATGCACTTGACCATTCGCGTCATGGGGAAATCCTCTGCGTTGCGGAGGGTCAATTGTAGAGGCAGGCGCCGGAAAGGGACAGCCGCGCTAGAATCCCGCCATCCATTCCGCAGGCAGCATCACATGGCCAAAGGCAGCCTCCGTCAGTTCGAGTATCGCGTCTTCCGGGATCCGGACACAGGCAGCCGCGTCACCCGCCTGACGCCGCCCGAGGTGGCCTGCCCGCGCAATTACTTCTATCAGAAGTGCTTCACCGCAGACGGCAGCCACCTGATGTTCGGTGCCGAGTTCGATGGCGATTTCAATCTCTGGCTGCTGGAGCTGGCGTGGCTCGGGTACCTGGGTGCCGAACTCCGCCTGTACCAAGCTCGCTGCCATCGAGACCTGGGCGACCGACGTGGTGGAGACCGCCAGCGGCTGGGAGCGCTTTCGCCTGCAATATGAGCGTCGGCCCCGTCAGCGCCTGCTCTCCATCGATATCGCCAGCGGCAAGGCGGCGGTGATCCATGAAGAACAGCGCTACATCGGTCACGCCATGTACCGGCCTTTCGACGATCACACCATGGGTTTCTGCCATGAAGGGCCGCATGATCTGGTCGACGCGCGTATCTGGCTGATCGACGAGGACGGACGCAACCTGCGGCGCGTGCGCGAACACGCACCGGGCGAAGCCTGCATGCATGAGTTCTGGGTGCCGGATGGCTCACGCCTGATGTGGGTGAGCTACGTGAAGGGTTCGCAGCAGCGCTTCATCTGGGCGGCGGATCCTGCCGGCGGGCGCAACGAGGTAATCATGCCGATGCCGCCCTGCGCCCATCTGATGAGCAATTTCAATGGCAGCCTGCTCGTCGGCGATGGCGCAGGCCAGCTCGGCGATGTGATCGACAAGGATGGTCACGCCTTCGAGCCTGATCCTTACATCCACCTCTTCGATCTGAAAACGCGCAGCCACCGCCCCGTTTGCCGGCACGACACCTCCTGGGCCGAATATCGCGGCAGCACCCAGACTACCCATCCTCACCCTTCCTTCACGCCAGACGAACGCCAAGTGCTGTTCTCCAGCGATCGGGACGGGAAGGTCGCACTCTATCTGGCCGACCTGTAACGCTGCACCGCAGCAAGACACCAAACCCTGCTGCGGACGGCATCGTCGCCAGCACAAGGCTGCAGCGCACAAGCAAAACCGCAATCCCTGTCAGGCAGGGCAGGTGGTACTCCCTCATGATACCGGTAACGTGTCGGAATAATACCGACAACGCGCTTACTCTGGAGGAGACAAACAATGAAAAAATGGTCAAGACTGCTCAGTGCGCTGGTGCTGGGTCTTTCCCTGAGCGCCTGTGGCGGCGGTAGCAGCGATGGTGATAGCGGTAGCTCATCGAGCAGCCCGTCATCCAGTTCCGCCAGCAGCTCGACAAGCAGCTCATCCAGCACCGGCTCGCAAACAAGCCTCACCCTGCACATGCTGGGTGACTCGACGATGACGACCTATACCGAGGACCGTCGCCCCCAGATGGGTTGGGGTGAGGCAACGCAACAGTTTTTCGACAGCAGTGTGAAAGTCCAGAACTGGGCCCTGGGCGGCCGCAGCTCGCGCAGCTTTTACAAGGAAGCTTCGCGCTGGCCAACCATCCTGCCGCAAATCGCCTCCGGCGATTACGTCATCATCCAATTCGGTCACAACGACCAGAAATACGGCAGTGACTACGCGGAGTACGGCACCTATGCCTATTGCTCCGACGGCAGCGGTGATGGAGAGGCCTGTACCGGCGCAACCGACACCGTTGATACCACGGTCGACAAGTCCGAACACTCGTGAAGGCGGATATCGAATATTCACTTGATGGTCAGACCTGGACCAAACTGAATACCACCTCGGATCTGTCGCGTGACACCTCACCGGTTCAATCCGAATACAACGTCACGATCTCGGTTGCCGCCGGCAGCACGCTCAAACTGCGGGTATATCCGTGGATGAACAACGCCGACAATGGCGGCAGGTATCTTGCGATATATGGTGTGAAGATCGCAGGCAAGGTCGAATAGGCTCTTCCTGATATCTGCACCGCATCTCAGGCCGGGCCAGCCCCGGCCTTTTTCATCTGCGAAGCGCAATCCCCGTCCCGTAGAATGGCGCCTCCCACAGGAGCCCGCCATGCCCGAGCAGACTTTCTACTGGCACGATTACGAGACCTTCGGTCGCGTGCCCCGGCGCGATCGCCCGGCGCAGTTCGCCGGTATCCGTACCGATGCCGATCTCAACGAAATCGGTGCGCCGCTGATGACCTACTGCCAGCCCTCACCGGATTACCTGCCCGATCCCGAGGCCTGCCTGCTCACCGGCATCCTGCCGCAGACCTGCCTTGAACAAGGTCTGCCCGAACACGCCTTCGCGGCGGCCATCGAGCATGAGCTGGCCGAGCCCGGCACCATCGGCGTCGGCTACAACAGCATCCGCTTCGACGATGAAGTCACCCGCCACCTCTTCTGGCGCAACCTGATCGATCCCTATGCGCGTGAATGGCAGAACGACTGCGGTCGTTGGGATCTGCTCGACGTGGTGCGCACCACCTGGGCGCTACGCCCGGAAGGCATCGAATGGCCCCGGCATGAGGATGGCCGCCCCTCCTTCAAGCTGGAACACCTCACCAGAGCCAATGGCCTCGCCCACGAAGCCGCGCACGATGCGCTCTCGGACGTACGCGCCACCATCGCACTGGCCCGCCTGATCCGCGAACACCAACCCCGACTGTGGGAGTTCTGCCTCAGGCTGCGCAAGAAAGACGCCGTATTGGCCGAGATCGACCCGCTCAACCCACGCCCCTGCCTGCATATCTCCGGCATGTATCCGGTCGAGCGCGGCTGCATGGGTATCGTCTGGCCGCTTGCACAACATCCGCACAACAAGAACGAAATCATCGTCTGGGATCTCGCCGCCGACCCGCAGGAACTCGCCGGGCTGGACGCCGACACCATCCGCCTGCGCCTCTTCACCCGTACCGAAGATCTGCCCGAAGGCATCACCCGCCTGCCTCTGAAGACCATACACATCAACAAATCCCCCATCGTGGTAAGCAAGCTCGGCATCCTCACACCCGAAGTGATCACACGCTGGCAGCTGGATATGACACAAATGGAGATCAATGCCGCGCGCGCCCAGGCACTGAATCTCAGCCCCCGGCTGTGGCAACAGGTCTATCGGCGCGAAGAGGCCGCTGCGCTCGTGGATGTGGACGAGGATCTCTATGGCGGCTTCGTCGGCAATGCCGACCGCCGTACGCTGAACCATCTGCGCAGTCTGGAGCCTGCTGCTTTGGCACAAAGCCGCGTGAGCTTCGAGGATTCGCGTCTGGAAGAATTGCTGTTCCGCTATCGCGCGCGCAACTTCCCCGAAAGCCTGAATGACCAGGAGCAGCTACGCTGGCACACGCACTGCGTGGCTTGCCAGCATGAGGATGGCGGCACGCGCAACCTGAACGCATTCTTTGAGTTGATCGACCGTCTGGGCGAAGAAGCCGATGAACGCGGCGAAGCCATCCTCGGCGCACTCTACGACTACGCCGAACAGATCGCGCTGCCGCCCGCCTGAGAGCCTGTTCAAAGTCTGTCGCGAGAGGCCGTCAGCGAAGGCGGAGACAACCGAACAACACATGAACCCGATCACGGCCTCGCAGTAAGATCATGCACAGCTTCCAAGCACTGACCATCTGCCATGACTCCGCCAAAGATCGCCCGCATACACGTGCTCGTACTTGCCGCCACGCTCTTCCCGCTCTGCAGCAATGCCGACGACCTGCCCGATCCTATCCGCGACGCCTCCTTCAACTCACTGGCCACGGCCCCCGAAACCGGTGAAGCAAGCGGCAAGTGGGGCGGCAATTTCGGTGCCGGGGTCACCATGCGTCGGGGCAGTTCCGCGAACACCCAGGGCAGCCTGAGCCTCGACGCGCTACGCGTCATGCGTGACAGCCGCCTGCTGGCCAATGCGCTGATGGTACGCAGCGCCAGCCGCGGCGAAGACCACGAAGACAACGCCAATGCCAGTCTGCGCGGCGAGCGCAACATCGATGCGAAGTGGTTCGGCTTTGCCGAACAGGGCTTCGAGCGTGACACTGCGCAGGCGCTGGACGCACGCTACACCACCAGTCTGGGGCTGGGTTGGCGCTTCCTCCACGGAGAGGAAACCGATCTGAACCTCTACTCAGGTCTGGCCTACAGCCAGGAACACAATCGCGAGGGCGGCAATGCGCGGGGGGTTGAAGCTTTGCTCGGATTGGAAGCCCGACACCAGTTCTCCGAAGGCGCCAGTTTCTCGCTACGCGCCGTCGCGGTACCAAACGCAGTCGGTCCGCGTGGTGCCCGTGTGGCCCTGCAGGGAGCGCTGAATACGCGCATCACCTCACGCCTGGGCCTACAGATCGCAGCGCTGCACAAGTATCGCGAAAACCCGCCGGACGACGCACAACAGAACGAACTGGTGCTGTTTACCGGCGTGACCGCCCGTTTCTAGGTTTCGCCGGCGCACGTGGCGGCAAACCCAATGCCGCGCGCGCCAATCCGTCCGCCTGCTGGTTACGATGCTGCGGCAGCCACTTGAGCTCCAGGCTGACGAACGCCCGCATCGCCTCGCGCAACTCGGCGAACAGCGGCGCCAGACGCACCACCACATCGCTATCGCTATGCACCACCAGTGCCCGGGCGCCGAGTGCCTTTGCATGTCGCAGCAGACTCAGCAAGGCGCGCGCCTCGGCTTCGTTGTTACAACCACTGCGGCCAGCAGCCTCGCTGAACTCGTGCCGGCGCTGATCCGGCGCCAGCAGCACGCCTCCCAGACCGATACGCCCCGGATTGGGCAGCGCACAGCCGTCACACCAGGCGAACCAGACTTCGCCCCCCGGAAAAGACTCGACAGACATCGACAACACGCACGGCAAAGCCGGCAGTATCCGCGCTCTGCCAGTCCACCTCAATGGCAAGTAAGATTCGCCCATGCAAATACCGCCCCTGCCCTTCGACCCCAAGCAGCCCCATCGCCTGGTTCTGGACACCAACGTGATCATGGCACTGTGGCATTTCACCGACCCTGCCCTGGCAGCTCTGCGCACGCATGTGGAAAACGCCCCCGCGGAACTACTCACGCGCGAGGACTGTCTGGGCGAGCTGCTGCGCGTGCTGGCCTACCCGCAGTTCGGCATCACGGAAGCGCGTCAGCAGCAACTGTTCGACGAATACCAGGCACGCAGCCTGTGTCTGCCCGATGCAGCGCCGGAGCTAATCGCCACCCTGCCACGCTGCCGCGATCGCGACGACCAGAAATTCCTCGCACTGGCCTGGCAAGGGGAAGCGCAAGCGCTGGTCACCCGCGACAAACAGGTGCTGGCCCTGGCGCGCAAACCCCCTTTTCGTGACTGCCTGCTGATCATCACGCCGGAACGGCTGCAAGCGGCGCTGGCAGCGCCGGACGCTATAGGCCAGTGATCTTCATCGCCGATGGCCCCAAGACGAACAGATCCCCTCGAAGCAATATTGCTCACTACAAACAATGTCGTCATTCCGGCGAACGTCGGAATCCAGTGTCTTCGGGCAGCCCGGTCTTCGCGGGGATGACGTCGGCTCAAAAGGATCGGCGCTTCACGCCTCAGGATAACGCCGTCACGCCAGTGACAAGCATGGGGACTTTTGCTGCCGGGCCGCCCCAAGGCAAAAGCGCCCCGGGGGGCAGCGCCGGAGCGTAGCGACAAGCGTGGGGGCCCTCATCCCCCTGCCAGCGTGCGATAAGCCCCGTTGAAATACAGCAAGGGCTCGCGTTCGCTGCGCTCGCAGCGCTCCACCTCACCGATGAAGATCTGGTGATCCCCGCCCGCAATGCGTTGCCGGTTGCGCACTTCGAACACCGCACAGCAGCCCGCCAGCAGCGGTGCGCCACCCAAGCCTGGCTCCCAGAGTACATCGGCAAAGCGGTCCGCCACCTTGCTCGCGAAGAGATTCGACAGCGCCTGCTGGTCTACCGCTAGCACGTTCACCGCGTAATACTCGCATTGTTCCAGCGCGGCACGCGCACCGCTGGAATTGCCCAGGCTCCACACGATCAACGGCGGGTCAAGCGATACCGAATTGAAGGAATTCACGGTCAACCCGATCAGGCTGCCATCGGATGCGCGTGCTGTGATCACGGTGATGCCGGTGGCGAACATGCCCAGGGTGCGGCGGAAGGTGGTGCTATCGAAAGCGAGGGCGGGGGTACTCATGCGACGGAACGGATTGCGCGAAGAGGGCGGATTATGGGTGACTTGGCGAAGACCGTCGACCATGGCAGGCTTGGGGGCATATGAGTGACTTCGCCTACCGCCTGATTGCCTGGCAACGCCGCCATGGCCGCCACGACCTGCCCTGGCAGGGCAGCCACGACCCCTATCGCGTCTGGCTCTCCGAGATCATGTTGCAGCAGACGCAGGTGGATACCGTGATCCCCTACTACCTGCGTTTTCTCGACCGTTTCCCCGACGTGACCAGCCTGGCTGGCGCGCAATCCGAAGCCGTCATGGCACTGTGGAGCGGCCTGGGTTACTACGCCCGTGCACGCAACCTGCATCGCGCTGCACAAGCCGTGGTGCAATTGCATGGTGGCGAGTTTCCGCGTAACGCCGCTGTGCTCGCGGAGCTGCCCGGCATCGGCCGCTCCACGGCGGCAGCCATCGCGGCATTCTGTTTCGGCGAACGCGCCGCGATTCTCGATGGCAACGTCAAACGCGTGTTGTGCCGGCATTTCGGCATCGAAGGCCATCCAGACCAGCCGGCCATCAATCGCCAGCTGTGGGCACTGGCCGAATCCCTGCTGCCAGCACACGATTGTGACGTCTATCCACAGGCGCAGATGGATCTCGGCGCTACGGTATGCACTCGTACGCGCCCGGCCTGTCTGCACTGCCCGGTAGCCGAGACCTGCCTCGCCCGACGCGAGGGACGCCAGGCTGAACTGCCCACGCCACGCGCCAGACGCAGCCTGCCACAACGCGAGTGGCAGGTGTTGCTGGTGCGTACGCCACAGGCCGTGCTGCTGGCGCAACGCCCGCCCATCGGCATCTGGGGCGGCTTGCTGTCATTACCGGAGATCGCACCGGGCGAAAGCGCCAGTGCAGCTGCTTTGCGCTATCTCGGGCTGGCAGGTGCGCAATGCAACGAGTTGCCTCCCTTGCGCCATACCTTCACACACTTCCAGCTCAATCTGCGCCCCTGGTTGCTGGAGCTGGCGGCACTGCCGAAGCAACTGGCCGACGCCGCAGGGCTGCGCTGGGTTGCGCTGGATACACTCGCTGACTGTGGCTTGCCCGCGCCAGTGCGCGTGCTGCTGGATGGTCTGGCACCGTTCCGGTTGCGCTGATCCGCGCGGTCAGCTTGGCTTGAGCAGCCCGCGCTCCTTGAGGAAGCTCTGTACGATCGACAGGCGCAACAGCGGGTCTTCCAGCTCCAGCAAACGCTGACGCGCCAGCGGCGGAATCGGCAGGATTTCCGCGTAACGGAAGCCGACCCAGTCGGCATCATCGAATGCGTGTGGCGGCGGAATCTTCTCGCCGGCATCAGCCACCACCATTTGCAGCAACGGCAGCAGCGGCTCGTATTCCACAGGCAACGCGGTGACTGCCGGTTCGTCGAACCAACGCACGATGCCCGTCACCAGCCCCTGCTTGTCGGCCATCTGTTCCAGCACATGGAAACGGCGCTGGCCACGCACGGTCAGGCCAAGCAGGTTGGGTACGCTCATGTCCCAATCGACAATGCGCGCCTCCACCCCCACCCCATGCACCAAGGCGGGTGCCCCCACCTCCTGACCGTCCGCGATCAGACAGATTCCAAACGTGGATTCGGCCTGCATGCAGCGCGCGATCATGTCGAGATAACGGGCCTCAAAAACATGCAATCCCATCCGACTCCGGGGAAACAACACGGCAGACAAGGGAAACAGGGGCAGACGCTGAAGCTCGGACATGAGAGACGGCGGAAAGGAATAACACCGGGACGGACAGGTCGGTGGATTGTACCCCGCACGATGCAGGTAAGATGGCGCATTCCAGCCCTCCCAAGCTTCCATGCGTCATCCACTGATCCTGGCGTTCCTGGCCCAGACCGGCGCAGCGCTCATGGCCTACAGCATCGCCCTGCTCGGAGTGCTTGGCCGTCCACCGACGCTATGGACACTGGCCATCGCCCAGGCAGTGCTCGCGGCGATCCTCTCGCGCTTGTTCAGCATGCCGCGCTGGTGGCAGTTCATCCATCTGGAATTCGTACCCGCCATCGTGCTTGCGCTGCAACTCGCGTTGCCACCGTGGCTGTATGCCGCCGGATTTCTGCTGCTGGCGCTGGTCTACTGGAGCAGCTTTCGCACCCGCGTGCCACTGTTCCTCTCTAACCGCATCACCGTGCACCGGCTCGCCGCCTGGCTGCCCGACACACCTAATCTGCGCGTACTGGATCTGGGCAGTGGCACCGGCAGTTTCGTGCGCAGGCTCGCACGTTTGCGCCCGGACTGGCAGATCGACGGCGCCGAGACAGCCCCTGCCCCCTGGCTGCTGTCCCGCTGGCTGGCGCACCGGCAACCGAATGCGCAGCTTGTCCGGCAGGATTTCTGGCAGCTGGACCTCGGCGATTACGACCTGATATACGCGTTCCTGTCACCCGCACCGATGACTGCACTGTGGCAAAAGGCTTCACGTGAGATGAAGCCGGGCGCACTGCTGATCAGCAACAGTTTTCCAGTACCGGGCCGTCAACCTGATGAGCTCGTCAGCGTGGGAGACCGGCGCGGCACGTGCCTGTTCTGCTACCGGGCACCCGCTGGAAACAGACGCAACCGGAAGAAAGACATCCATCGGAACTGAACGGGGAGAACACATGGCGGAAATCATCTGCGTGATCGGCACCAAGGGTGGCTCGGGCAAAACCACGGTCACCCATCTGCTGTGCCACGGCCTGAGCTTGCTGGGACACCGGGCCGCCTGCGTGATGACTGACGAATATCGCGAACCGCTACGCCCCGAGAACCGCCGCTATGTGATGGCCGATGCCCGCTCACCCGAGGTACGCGAAAAGGTCGTCGGCAAGCTGCGCGACCTACCAGGCTGGATCGGCGTGCTCGATGGCGGAGCCAACCGCACGGAAACGGATGTCGCGCTTTACGAACTGGCCGACCTCGTGCTGCTGCCCTTTCGAGACTCTGCCGAAGATATACGTGTGCTGACACACGACCTCGAACTCTTCCCGCGCGCCCTCGCCCTGCCCTCGCAGTGGCCGCAGAACCGCTGGCAGCGGGAAGCTGCGCAGAAATTGCTGGATGAACTGCCCGACAGCTTCCGTGAACGCATCCTCACCCCTGTGCCCGCCCTGTCGGCCTCGAAGCTGCTGCTGCAAACCAGGCCACCGGAAACGCTGCCCTCCGCGCTCAACAGCGCAGCGCGCGCCCTGGCAAAGGCAGCGCTGGAAATCCTGGAGGATTGAGGAAACGGACCGCACGGTACGCACCGCCCGCGGTCCCGCTCAGAGGATGGGAACAACAGCGAAGCCATCGAGACTCGTCAACGACAGGCTGTAGCTTCCGCTGTTTTCTTACCGCCGATCCGCAGTCCGGCGCCAGGCCGGAAGACCCGGCAAGGGATCAGGCACGCAGACCCTGGCGCCCCAGCACCACCAGCGCCTGGGCACGATTGGGTACCCCCAGCGCGCGCAGGATCGCCGAGCAATGCACCTTCACCGTGCCTTCGGCCAGTCCCAGCAGATCGGCAATCTCGCGATTGGTACGCCCTTCGACCATCAACTCCATCACGCGTGTCTGCGCCGTGGTGAGGCCATACTGCTCGGCCAGCGGCTCGACGCCACGTTTGCGGATCGGACGGGGAGCCACCGGCGCCGGCTGATGCAGGTCGGGTGTCACCACGTCGCCACGCAACACCGCCCGCAGCGCGGCAATCAGCTGCTCGGAAGACAGGGCCTTGGAGATGAAGCCGGCCGCCCCCGCTTTCAGCGCACGTTTGACCGACGCTTCATCGGACAGCGCCGAAATCACCACCACCGGAATGGTCGGAAAACGGTGTGCCAGTACGGAAAGCAGCGAGAAGCCACTCATGTCGGGCAGCATCAGATCGGTAAGCACCAGATCGAACTCTTGCCCGGCCTCCACCAGGGCCAGCGCTTCCGCCGCACTGGCTGCCTGGGCATGGAAACACGGCTGATCCAGCTGATCCAGCGCCCGCACCAATGCCTCGCGCACCAAGGCGTGGTCTTCAATGACCAGAACGCGGCAGGGATTCATGACAAAGAACTACCTTGAAAAGGGAAGAAAGAGTTCTTCGGAAATTGGTTCGACTTGGAATCTTACGCCTGCGAATTCGTGACATATTAATCATGTACTCACGTCTGCCCGATAGGGCAGGCCAGCCAGATAAATGTCCGGCACGGTGCTGCAAGCATGTCAGCATTATCTCCTTGGAATACTTCAGGGGTGTTCTGCGCGCCATATCGCAGCCCCTTTCTCATGACATCGACAGCCTGCTTCGGTAGCATCTCCTGGCTACCGCTCTCATCCACCACGCAGATGCGCTTCCCGCTCCTGTCGCCCGCATGCCTGACGCACGCCCTGCGGCCCAGCGGGTGGGGACGGCTTGCATGCCTGCTTGCATTCGGCCTGCTCTACACCGCGCCCTTTTTGGCCTTCGCCGAAACACGCGCACTGCTGATCCTCAGCGACACTTCGCCAGCCTACCAGGCTTTCGCCGAGGCTCTGGGCAGAAGCCTCGGGCGCGCCTCACCCGCTATCCGGCTGCAGATCCTGCCATTGAGCCAATACCGGGAACTGCCCCCACGCATAGAGGAGAGCGAATCCCTGATCATCACCGCCGGCACGCCAGCCGCCGAAGCCCTGGTCGAGCGCGGTACACGCGTGCCACGCCTGATGAGCCTGATCACACGTGCCAGCCATGCACGACTCGCTGGCAACCGCACGGGCGGCGTATATATCGACCAGCCACCGAGCCGCTATGTTGCGCTGGTCCGCGCGGCCCTGCCGCACTACGAACGCATCGGATTACTCGTGGGGCGAGACAGCGAGCAGACCGCAAACGCCATAGCCAGTACGGCACGTACACGGGGGTTGCAAGTACTGACTGCCGGAGTCCATCAGGAAAGCGACATCCACCCCGGACTGCGCGGTTTCTTTGAAGCGCCCACGGTATTGCTGGCCCTGCCGGATGACACGGTGTTCAACGCCCGTACCCTGCCCGGCATTCTGCTCGCCAGCTTCCGCTGGCACGCACCGACGGTCGGTTATTCCCCGGCCTACGTCAGCGCGGGTGCCGTGGTCGCGCTTTACTCCCCCGAACAGATCGCCGTGCAGACGGCCAGTCAGGTTCTTGCGATGCTGAGCGGCACACCGCCGGCCGCGCAGTATCCGCAGCAATACACGATTGGCGTCAACGCGCGCGTGGCGAGCTCGCTGGGGCTGCAGCTTGACGATGAAGCCAGCATCCGTGCACGTCTGGAGAAACTGGAGCGACAGCAGTGAAGATCGACCTCGACATCCGCGCCCGCGTACTCATCGCCGCCATCGTTCCGACACTGGTGCTGGGCATCTTGCTCACCGCCTTGCTGACCTTTTCCCGTCTGGGGGATCTGGAAGAGGCTCTCAACCAGCGGGGCCACGCTATCGCGCGCCAGCTCGCAGCCTCTGCCGAATATGGCCTGTTCTCTGGCAATCGCGAGGTATTGCAGCGCCTGACGGAGTCCGCGCTGGGCACCAGCGATCTGTACGGCGTGGCGATCCATGATCGCGACGGCAGCCTGATGGCGTCGGCGGGCCTGCAACAACACGCCGGCCAGCCGCTTCCCCAGGGCGATCAATCGATAGAAGGTGGCGGACAGCTGCTGCGCATCGCCGAGCCGGTGAAACTGTCGCAGAGCCTGGAGCAGGATCCTTACACGCTGACCGGCAATGTCAGTGTCCGGGAGCGCCCCCTGGGCGAAGTCGTGGTGCTGATCTCGCGCGAAACACTGGATAGCCGCAAGCTCAACCAGATCGGCACGGCAAGCATCACCCTGCTGCTGGTGCTGGGCGGCAGCATCGGCCTGGCCTTCGTGATGAGCAGTTCTGTAAGCCGACCTATCCAGCGCATTGCCGAAGCGATGGCTGCGATCGGACGCGGCGAACTAGCCTCGCGCGTGCCCGTGGAAGGGCGCGGCCTGCTGCGGCAGCTTGCCGAAGGCATCAATGACATGGCCGCCCGACTGACCGTGGCGCACAGCAGCCAAGAACAACGCATCTCCGCCGCCACCGTGCAACTGCGCGAGCGGACCGAGGAAGCCGAACGCGCCAATCACGCAAAATCCCGATTCCTCGCAGCAGCCAGCCATGACTTACGCCAGCCCATGCATGCGCTGGGGCTTTTCATTGCCGACCTCTCGCGCAAGGAACACAGCCCGGACACCCGCCAGCTCATCGAACGCATCGCCGCCTCGGCCGAGGCGATGGAAAACCTGCTCGACAGCCTGCTGGACATCTCCAAGCTCGATGCCGGCGTGGTCAGCTCCACACCGCGCCCCTTCGCGCTCGGCCCCATCCTTGAGCGCATCGGCAACGATTATGACCATGCCGCGCGCGAACGCGGCCTGCGCCTGCGCGTGCGTCCCACCCTGCTGTGGGTGCATAGCGACCCGCTGTTGCTCGAGCGCATCCTCATCAATCTCGTCAGCAACGCCCTGCGCTACACCCGACGCGGCGCCATCATGGTCACCGCCCGCAAACGCGGCGAGAACGTGCTGATCGAGGTTCGCGACAGCGGCGTCGGCATCGCGCCCGAGGAGCAATCGAACATCTTCCTGGAGTTCGTGCAGCTGGAAAATCCGGCACGCGACCGAAGTCGCGGCCTGGGTCTTGGCCTGGCCATCGTGCGCCGGCTGGCGGATCTGCTCTACCACCCGCTGACGCTGCGCTCCCAGCCCGGACGTGGCTCGGTGTTCGGCATCATGACGCCCATCGCGCCCGCCGAAACCGGTCCTGCGCTCAAACCGCTCACAGAGCAGGATTTCCTCGGCCGTGTCGTCACAGTGATCGACGACGACGTGCTGGCGCAGGAAAGTCTGGTCGGCCTGCTGCGCGCCTGGGGTTGCTTCGTGGTCGCCAGCGACAGCCTGCCCGGCCTCCTGGAAGCGCTCGAAGAACTGGAAGTGGAGCCTGAGGTGATCATCAGCGACTACCGTTTGCCCGGCGAATACACCGGGCTGGAGATCATCGCCAACCTGCGCCAACGCTTCGGTGCCGAGCTGCCAGCGCTGCTGCTCTCCGGCGATACCGGTCCCGACACCCTGCGCGAAGCCACCGCCCGGCACGTACCGCTGCTTCACAAACCGGTGCGGCCCGCCAAACTGCGCGCCGCCATGACCCACCTGCTGCAAAGCCAGATCAAGGTGAGCACCGACGCCTGATACGGCATCGGCAGATCATGGTCCGGCAACGGGACTCCGGGCGGCTCCCAGGGTTATGATCCCCCTGCCAGCCATACAGGGAGGGACATCACCATGAGCACAGATCAAGGCAGCACCGACGACGGCTTCGAATTCGTGCGCAAGATGTGGGGCAACATGGGCTTCGGCCTGCCCGGCATGGTCAGCCCGACCCTGGATGTCGACGAACTGGAGCGCCGCATCAAAGATCTCAAGGCCGTCGAAGGCTGGCTGAAGATGAATCTGGGCATGCTGCAGATGAGCATTCAGGGGCTGGAAGTCCAACGCTCCACGCTGGCCGCGATGCAGGCCATGAGCCGCTCGGGCGCGCAGGAGGGTGAGGCTGCAGCCAATCCCTTTGCCAATCCGGCCCTGTGGTCCTGGCCCTTCCCCTCTTCTGAAACACCTGGCGCGGAAGCGGCAGCCGCCGCACCCTCCGAGTCCGCCCAGGAATCACCTGCCAACACGAAACCTCCCCGAAAACCATCACGCAAATGACATCCCCCGGCTTCGCCAGCGCCTGAGCAACGGCCGGCAACTGGGAAGACGCCCTGCGTGGCGTACTTGCCGAACTGCCCCGCCTGCCTCGCGCCAACATTGGCTTTCTTTACGTTTCCGACCACTTCAGCGATGCGCTCGACCAGTTGCTGAGCCGCCTGCGCCAGCACACGGGGGTACTCGAATGGGTCGGCGCCAGCGGTGTAGGTGTGCTCGGCACGCGCGGTGCGGCGCTCGATGCTCCCGGCATTTCAGTGCTGCTCGGCGCTTTCCCCCTCGACAGCTTCCGCGTCTTCTCGGGTCGCAAACCGCTGCCGCGGGATTTCCCCGCCTACGCCGCGCTGGTGCACGCCGATCCGCTTACGCCGGACATGGCCGAGCTGGTGCGTGACATGGCACACAAAGTCCGCGGCGGCCGCCTGGCTGGTGGCGTCGCCTGTGCACGCACGCAAGCCTGGCAGATTGCGGACGGCACACTCATCGGCGGCCTCTCCGGTGTTGCCTTCGATGACCGCATCCAGACCCTGACAGGCATCAGCCAGGGCTGCCAGCCGCTGCCCGGTAGCTGGCGGGTTACCCGCGCGCAGGACAACCTGATCGAGCAGATCGACAGCCGCCCGGCCGTGGAAGTATTTCGCGAAGCTGCCGGCCCCGCGCTCGGCGCCGACCTGCGCCGCGCCGTCAGCACGCTGCTGGTAGGGCTTTCGGAGGACGATGCCGACCGCCGCCAGTTCACCGCCCGCCGCATCGTCGCGCTGGACGTACGCACCGGCCGCCTGGCCATCAACGACAGCGCCCAGTCCGGCCAGAGTCTGGTCTTCCTGCGCCGCGACGAAGCTGCAGCCCGCGCGGATCTCCTGCGCATGCTCACCGAACTGCGCAACGCCTGTCCGCGCCCGCCGCGCGGCGCGCTCTACGTCAGCTGTGCCAGCCGTGGCGGCATCATGTTCGAGCGCGATGACAGTGAGGTCGAGATGATCCGCGAGACCTTTGGCGATATTCCCCTGGCCGGTTTCTTTGCCGCCGGTGAAATCGCGGGTGACCGCCTCTACGGTCAGACCGGCTGCCTCACGGTATTCGTCTGAGCAGGATCACGCCGGGTTCATCGGCAGGTCGGGATAACACCCATCTCAAGGGCCGGTTTTCACTTCTGCCAGATGGACGCCGGCCTGCTTCAGATCTGCCATGAATCGCCCGGGAGCCACGAACAACGCCTGGCGGTGCAGCCCGGGCTTTCTGGGCTGTTCTACGTACTGCCTGAGACATGCGATGACAGGAAACGCCGTGAGCTCATAGGCGCTCGGGCAGGTCAGGCGGATCCTGATGCCTTCATGCTGACTGTGCCGAGCCAATTGGAGACATGCCCAGTCCTGGCGACCGCCAAAGGTTCTCACTCCCCAGACAAAGAAACGGGCAACCCTCGTGATGGCACGGGGAAACAGTTTCAGCATAAGCAGTGAGACCGGCATGACGATCCAGTCCATCACACGCCCGAAGCCGGCAATGAAGAAGCCAGCATTCCTGAGGGTCGGCACGATGTACGGCAGCTCGCGCATCTCGTCCATTCCCATCGGCACGCAGGCCCGGGCCCCCCGGCCGTCTCCGAAATCGAAGCTGCGCATGCCGCGCCAGTCGGAAACCCAGTTCCCGCCCTGAAGCCGGCCCATATCCATGACACCCAGTTCGCGAACGAAATCACAGCTCGCTTCAAGCGACATGATCCGCTCGCGCCAGTTCACACCAAAGGCACCATACACTTCAGCCGTATGCAGCCCGGGGCAACGCATTTCCGCATAGCGGACCAATGCCGCAGGCACTCCGGGGTGATAACCTCCATCGGTGATGTAGATCAGCCCAAGCGCTTCAATGCGGCCGCGACAAGCTTCGAGCAGACGTCTTTTCTCTGCCGAACATAGAAGGATGTCGAGACAATCCGTCCGGCTATCCAGCGCGGCATCGATGATCGACGGCAGATGATCGGCAGAGCCGACAGCAATCACGACCATATCCAGATTGCCGAACGCGGCAATCAGCGCCTGCCGGTCGCCCGCATCGGCGATGGCGATCTCTGGAGCCTGCGATGCAGGCTCGGCCAACTGACTTTGCAGCCTGCCCAACTTGGTCGCGTCGCGCCCGATGAGCACCACATCGGCAAATCCAGCCTTCAGGAGCGCTCCGGAAATTTCCCGCCCTGCCTGACCAGTAGCCCCTAGGATGCCAATCCGCATCACGACTCCTTTCCGCTCAGGTTGCTGAAATATCGGAAAGCGCCTGGAATCGGCAGATGCCCGGCTTCCCTTTCGCGATCAGCATAGCCCGATGGGAAGGGCAGCGGACCCGGTCGGCTATGCCGGAATGCTGATCTCGCGCAATTGCAGCACCTGTGTAGCCACTGCGATCGCGATGGCCTGCGGAGCCTTGTCGCGGATGCCGGTCACGCCGATCGGGCAGATCATGCGTTCGATCTGCCCGGGCGCGATGCCGCGCGCGGCGAGCTGCTGGCGGAAACGCGTACGCTTGCTCTGTGAGCCGATGAGGCCGAACCAGCGAAAATCATCACGGCGCAGGATGGCTTCGGCCAGGCGCAGATCCAGCGCATGTTCATGTGTGAGCACCACGTGCGCACTGTGGGCACTCGCCTGGGCCACCACTTCTTCCGGAGTCTCCATCACACAGCATTCGACACTGGCCGGTGCGCGCACCATCAACTCGGCACGCGGATCACACCAGCGCAGGCGCATCTCCAGCGGCGCCAGCAGATTCACCAGCGCGGCGCCGACATGGCCAGCGCCATAGACGCTGAGGCAGAAACGGGGGGGCTGCAAGGGCTGCCACAGACACCAGTCCGGCCCGTCCTCGGTCGCTGGAAGGTCCAGCCGACCTTCGCCCCGGCTTTCGGGCCAGCTCGACGCAGGTGCCCGCCCATCCAGCTGGCGCACCTGCGGCAGCCCCTCCCGATGACGCTGAGAGACCGCCTGCCAGACCGGCAACTGCCCGGCATGCAAGACTTCGAAGGCTAGCCAGACCACGCCGCCGCAGCACTGGCCAAGGCTGGCCGCCAGCGGATAGCGGCGTAGCAGCGGCTGGCAGGCCTCGGCTTGCAGCAGGAGGCGCGCTTCGGCAATGGCCTGCCATTCGAGATGGCCGCCACCGATGGTGTCCGCCGTGAAATCCTGTCCCACCAACATGGAAGCCCCGGGTTCGCGCGGCGCCGAACCGCGCACGCCGGCCACACTGACCAGCACCAGTGGACCGTTGGCGAGAAGCTCGGGGATTCGGGAGAGCCAGATCATCTAGTCGGGAGCGGTGAATTGGGAGTCAGAGTAGACAGTCTTTCCGGAAAACGTTTGTGATTCCTCACAGGCCACTGACTCCAGAATGCCAGAAGCACCTGAATTCCGGCTCGGGCAAAGCCCCGCCTGTCCTGAGCCTGCCGAAGGAGCGGAATGACGGCAGGTTCTCATGACGCCAACGTTTAGGGCGCAATCAACCACACCCAACTCTCATCCCAAACCTCCGATCGCCCGCAGAATTTCTTCCGGCGTCGCCGGCGCCTGCAGCGGCGCGTGCTCACCCCGCGCCGCCGTGCAGGCTTCGCGCAACGCGAAGAAGACAGCCAGCCCATGATTGAACGGCGGCTCGCCGACAGCCTTGCTGCGATGGATGGCATCCTCGGCATTGAGGTTGTCGTAGAGACGCACGTTAAACTCCGGCGGGCAGTCAGACGCGGCCGGGATCTTGTAGATGGAAGGCGCGTGCGTCATCAGGCGGCCGTCCTGGCGGAACACCAGTTCCTCACGTGTCACCCAACCCATGCCCTGGAGGAAGGCACCTTCGATCTGGCCGATGTCCAGCGCCGGATTCAACGAGCGGCCGGCATCGTGCAGGATGTCCGCGCGCAGTACACGATGCTCGCCAGTGAGCGTATCGATCACCACCTCGGCGCAGCAGGCGCCATAGGCGAAGTAGTAGAACGGACGCCCCTGCAGGGTCGTGGGGTCGTAATGGATCTTCGGTGTGGCGTAGAAGCCGGAATCCCATAGCTGGATGCGCGCGCGATAGGCGGCAGCCACCAGCGTGGTGAAATCCTCGCGCATGCCACCGGCCGCCACGCCTGCTTCCGTGAAATCCACGTCGCAGGGCTGCAGCGTGTGCCGCAACAGGAAGAAAGCCGCCAGCCGCTCGCGGATCTTGCGCGCCGCATCCTGCGCCGCCTTGCCATTGAGGTCAGTACCACTGGAGGCTGCCGTCGCCGAGGTGTTGGGCACGCGGCTGGTATCGGTAGCCGACAGACGCACCTTCGCCAACGGCACACCCAGTTCGAAGGCCACCACCTGCGCCACCTTGGTGTACAGGCCCTGGCCCATCTCGGTGCCGCCGTGCGTAACCAGCACCGAGCCATCGGCATACACGCAGACCTGCGCACCCGCCTGATTGAAATGCGTGGCGGTGAAGGAGATGCCGAACTTCACCGGCGTCAGCGCGATGCCACGCTTAAGCACCGGGCTTTCGGCGTTTAACCTGGCGATCGCGGCGCGGCGTGCGGCGTAGTCGCAATCGCGGGCCAGCTCGGTGACCAGCGCCGGGGCCACGTTGTCCTGCACCGGCATGGCGTAGTGCGTGGTGGTACGCACTTCCTCGCCGGGCAGACCGTAGAAATTGACCTGGCGTACCGTCAGCGGATCGAGCCCCAGATGATGGGCGATGTCATCGAGAATGTATTCGATGGCGAAGATGCCCTGCGGGCCACCGAAGCCCCGGAAGGCGGTGTTGGAGACGGTGTTGGTGCGGCAGCGCAGACTGCGGATAGCCACCGTGTCGAGGTAGTAGCAGTTGTTTAGGTGGAAGATGGCACGGTCATTCACCGGGCCGGAAAGATCGCAGGAAAAGCCGCAGCGCGAGGCCATGGTGATGGCCAGCCCCTGCAGGCGGCCGGCGTCATCGAAGCCGACTTTCCATTCGTAGCTGAAATCGTGACGCTTGCCGGTGATCATCATGTCATCGTCGCGATCCAGGCGCAGCTTCACGGCGCGGCCGGTCTTCCATGCTGCCAGCGCGGCCGCGCAGGCCACCTGCGCCGACTGCGACTCCTTGCCGCCGAAAGCGCCCCCCATGCGCCGGCATTCCACGCTGACCTGATGCGCGGCCCAGCCCAGCATCTGCGCCACGGCATGCTGCATCTCGGTGGGATGCTGGGTGGAACAATGCACATGGAGGCTGGCATCGTCACGTGGCGTGGCCAGCGCGATCTGACCTTCGAGATAGAAATGCTCCTGCCCGCCCAGCCGCGCTTGGCCGGACAGGCGATGCGGCGCCAACGCCAGGGCGAGTTCGGCTTCGCCACGGGCCACCTTCACCGGTGGCAACACCCAGGATTCGGCAACGATCGCCGCGTCGATGTCGAGGATCGCCGGCAGCGCTTCGTACTCGATGCGCGCCAGGCGCGCGGCACGGCGCGCCTCTTCATGGCTGTGCGCCAGCACCAGAAACACCGGCTGGCCCATGAAATGCACCAGTCCATCGGCCAGAATGGGATCGTCATGCGCGGGCGAAGGACTGCAATCGTTCAGGTGCGGCACATCCTGTGCGGTCAGCACGGCAGCCACGCCGGGCGCGGCCAGCACCGGCGCCAGATCCATCGAAAGGATGCGGCCATGGGCGACGGTGGCCAGCCCGAAGGCGGCGTGCAGGCAACCGGCCGGCACCGGCAAATCATCCACATAGCTGGCACGACCGGCCACATGCAGATGACCGCTTTCGTGGCGGTGAGACTGCCCCACGCTCATGCCGAAACCTCCTCGATACGCAGCCGGGGCTTGAGATTGGCCGGCTGGCTCACTTCCAGCCACAACCGGCGCAGCAGGTTGCGCGCCACTTGCAGACGATAGGCGGCGGAAGCGCGCATGTCGTCGATGGGCTGGTAATCCTCGTTCAATGCGGCCATCGCCGCCTCCATGGCGCGCAATTCCAGCGGCTGGCCCTGCAGGGCAGCCTCGGCCGCGAACGCACGGCGCGGCGTGGCCGCCATGCCGCCGAAGGCGAGGCGGACACTGGCGATGCGGCCGGCGTCATCAAGCTGCAGGCAGAAGCCGGCGCAGACGGCGGAAATATCCTGATCCTGCCGTTTGCTGACTTTCCAGGCGCGGAACACCCGGCCTGGCCGAAGCCTGGGCACCTTGATGGCGCATACGAACTCACCGGCTTCCTGTGCCGTCTTTTGGTACGCAAGGTAGAAGTCTTCCAGCGGCATCTCGCGCACGCGTTCGCCCTGCTGCAGCACGATGCGGCTGCCCAGTGCGATCAACGCCGGCATCGAATCCCCGATGGGCGAGCCATTGGCAACGTTGCCGCCCAGCGTGCCGGCATTGCGCACCGGCTGCGAGGCGAAGCGCCCGGCCAGCTCCTGCCACTGGGGCTCATCGGCGCACAAGGCCTGAAAGGCATCGGTGAGGGTCAATCCCGCCCCAAGCGTGATCCATTCATGATCCACTTTGGTGCATTGCAGCTCCCGCACGGCGCCCAGATAGATCACATCGCCAAGGTCGCGCAACTGCTTGGTGACCCACAGACCAATGTCGGTACCGCCCGCGAGCAGGCGTGCCTGCTCTTCGTAATCGGCCCACAGGCTCATGGCAAAACCCGGCGTGCAGAAGCCGCATTGCGAGCCATGCAGATCGACCAGCGCCTGCTGTACCGGATGCAGGCCGTGCTGGCCTGCCAGATCCTCGACGGTGAACAGCGCCTTGCCATCCAGCGTGGGCAGCAAGGCGATGCAGGCATTGATGGCGCGCAGGCGCAGCCCCTGAGCATGTGCTTCGTCCAGCGTGGCAACCACCACGGTGCAGGCGCCGCAATCGCCTTCGCCACAGCCTTCCTTGGTGCCGGTGCTGCCCTGCTGCTCGCGCAGCCATTGCAACACTGTGCGCGTGGCGGGCTGATCCTTCACGCGGATCACTTCGCCGCGGAACCAGAACCGGATCTCGTCTCTTGTCATGTGTTCTCTCCAGGGTATCCATGCATTGTTAGCACTTCACATGCCGGGAGCCATGTGTATCGTGCGATAGCCGGAATCACCCCTGCGGGGTCGACAGCGGTATTTCCGCTGTGCATGCTGGAACTGGCTTGAAGCCTGCTTGTATCCTTACGCACCTTTTTCCGTTGGAGAGTCCAGATGACCCTGTTTTCCCGCTTCCTGCGCTGTCTGCCAGCGCTCCTGCTGACCCTCGCCGGGGCAGCCCACGCCCAGGGCGAGCCTCTCAAGGCCGGCTTCATCTACATCGGTCCGACCGGTGACCATGGCTGGACCTACGCCCACGACCAGGGTCGCAAGGCCATGGAAGCGAAGTTCGCCGGCAAGGTTTCCACCACCTTTGTCGAGAACGTGCCCGAAACGGCCGACGCCGAGCGCGTGATCCGCGATCTGGCCACCAAGGGCCACAAGATCATCTTCGCCACCTCCTTCGGCTACATGAACGCCATGGAGAAGGTTTCCCGCCAGTTCCCGAAGACGGTGTTCATGCACGCCACCGGCTACAAGACGGGCAAGAACTTCGGCATCTACGACGTGCGCACCTATGAAGGCGCCTACATGCTCGGCGTGGTCGCCGGCAAGATGAGCAAGAGCGGCAAGCTCGGCGTAGTCGGCTCCATCGCCATCCCCGAAGTCGTACGCAACATCAACGCCTTCACCCTCGGCGCACGCAGCGTGAATCCGAACGCCACCACCCGCGTGATCTGGGTGAACAACTGGTTCGATCCGGGCAAGGAGCGCGAAGCTGCACTGGCGCTGATCTCGCAGGGCGCCGACGTGTTGATGCAGAACACCGACTCGCCGGCCGTGGTGCAAACCGCGCAGGAAAAAGGCGTGTACGCCTTCGGCTGGGACTCCGACATGAGCAAGTTCGGCGGCAAGGCACAGCTGGCTGCCTCGATGCTGCACTGGGAAACCATCTACGGCCCCGAGATCCAGAAGGTGATCGATGGCACCTGGAAGACCGTCGACCTCTGGTACGGCGTCAAGGAAGGTGCCGTGGACATCGACAACTTCGGCCCGGATACCCCGGCTGACGTGAAGAAGCTGGCGCTGGAACGCCGCGATGCCATCAAGGCGGGCAAGCTGCATCCCTTCACCGGTCCGCTGAAGGACAACAGCGGCAAGGAAATGCTGGCTGCCGGCAAGGTGATGGCTGACGTCGACCTGCGCAAGATGAACGTCTACGTTGAAGGCGTCGAAGGCTCCGTGCCGAAGTAAGCCCTCATCCCCGGCACCCGTACGGGTGCCGGAATCGATTCGCGGGGCGCTCGGCGCCCCGTTTTCATTTCAATCGACAACCAGAACATCATGCCGACCCCGCTCGAACTCGCCCTCACCGCCCCCAAGGCCGAACTGCACCTGCACATCGAAGGCACGCTGGAACCTGAACTCGCCTTCGCACTCGCGCAGCGCAACAACATCCGCCTGCCCTACGACGGCATCGCAGCCCTGCGCGAGGCCTACGATTTTTCCGATCTGCAGAGTTTTCTCGACCTCTACTATGCCTGCGCCGACGTGCTGCGTACCGAGGCTGATTTCCGCGACCTGATGTTGGCCTACCTGCGCCGCGCACGCGAAGACAACGTGGTCCATGCCGAGGTCTTCTTCGATCCGCAGACACACACCGCGCGCGGCATCCCGTTCGCAACCGTGCTGCGCGGCCTGAAGGCCGGTGCGGAGACGGCGCATGCCGAATGGGGCATGAGCACGCAGCTGATCCTGTGCTTCCTGCGCCACCTGCCGGAAGAAGATGCGCTCGCCACGCTGGCGCAAGCCCTGCCCTTCATCGACGAGATCGATGGCTTCGGCCTGGACTCTTCGGAGCTGGGCCACCCGCCGGCCAAGTTCGAACGCGTGTTCGCCAGGTGCCGCGCACTGGGCAAGCCGGTGGTGGCCCATGCCGGTGAAGAGGGGCCACCGGCCTACATCATCGAGGCACTGGATCTGCTCAAGGTGGATCGCATCGACCACGGTGTACGTGCCACCGAAGATGCCGCGCTGATGCAGCGCCTGGCGCGCGATCAGATCCCGCTGACGGTGTGCCCGCTCTCCAATGTGCGCCTGCGCGTGTTCGAGGATATGCGCCAGCACACCCTGCCGCAGTTGCTGGCCCAGAATCTGTGTGCCACCCTCAACAGCGACGACCCGGCCTACTTCGATGGCTACATGGGCGACAACATCCGCGCCGTGCAGGCCGCCTTCGATTTCAACACCACCACCTGGCACACACTGCTGGCCAACGCCTTCCGCGCGAGCTTCGTGCCGGCCGGGCGCAAGGCCACCTGGATCGCCGCGCTGGACACGCATTTCGCGAAGGCCTGAGCAGCAGCCCCTGGAGGCGCTGTTCAAAAAAAGGGCCGCGAAAGCGGCCCGAAATTTCTCAGAGGAAGTTACTACACCAACCGGATGCCACCGCGCAGCGGCATCCGGAAAGGCTCTTGCTCAACGGCGCTGCAGGAACCCGGCGGGATCGGGAGAACCGTCCGCCTTGCGACCGATCATGGCCGGCACCTGCACGGAAACGAAATCCTGCGCCATGACGGCGGACGCGCGTCCGTCGATGAAGGCATTGCCCTTGCCGATCACACCGACCACCTCATCGTCGTAGGTGTCCTTGTAATCGCTGCGCAACGACAGGTTGCCACTGAAGCTGCCCTGGGTTTCCGGGCCGCCATAGGGGCTGGGGCGGAAAATGTAGTTGAAGCGCGTGTTGTTGAAGGAAACGTTGTTGCTCACAGTCAGCGCGCCCGGATTGAAGTTGTCGGTAAAGCCATCCAGGCTGTTGTTGAAGGCCACGCTGTTGCGGATCGTATGCGCCACCGGCTGCCCTTCGCCACCGAGCTTGAAGCCGTTGGCGCCGTTGTTCCAGGCGTAGCTGTTCTCGATGGTGACCACGCCGTTGGCGCCATCCTCGATCTTGTTGAAGAGATCCCAGCCATCATCAGCGTTGTCATACGAGAGGCAGCCGCGGAACACGTTGCCATCTCCCACGCCCAGCTTGGCGGCGAAGCCATCGGCGTTGATCGCCGAGCGGTCACGGTTGCTGTGCGAAGTGCTGTTGAGCACCAGATTGTGCGAAGGCCACAACGCGCGCTCCTTGGGCAGGGCCGAGATTTGCAGGCCGGTATCTTCGTTGCCATAGGTAAGCGCGTTCTCGATCACGTTATGGCTGCCGGAGATGCGAAACTGCGCGCCCGAAACCTCGATACCCTTGATGTTCCAATAGTTCGCATCCAGCGCGACCTTGCCGGCGAACACCGCGCCAGGTCGCACCAACAGCGTCTTGCGTGCCTTCTCACTGCCGCTGACGGCGATGCTCAGGGTGGTGGCCGGATATTTACCGGGCAGTACGGTAAGCGTACCGCCGGGCGCCAGCAGCTCCAGCGCGGTATTGATGTCCAACGGGCTGCGCTCGGTGCCGTTGGCGGTGGCCACCCCCTCGGGCGCGACAAACAGCTTCGTGGCATCGGCCACGGTTGCGCGCGCCACCTGCTGCGTGGCCGTGCTCGATCCGCCATCCGCGCTCGCGAACACCAGCTCGAAACGGGTGTTGTCGGCAGTCAGGCGCGTGGGCTGGCTGATGATGTCACCGGCCTTCACCGCCAGATCGGTTGCAATCGGCTTGCCGTCCTGACGGATCGCCAGCTTGCCGTCCCGGCTGGCACGCGCCTGGACCAGATAGTCAGCGCCGACGTTGCGGGCCGGCGAGGCAACTTCGAGGCGCAGCGATTCGGCCTTCGGCACGAAACGCGGTGCATCCACGGTCTTGGCCTCGCTGAGGCTCAGCCGGATGTTGCGTGCGCTGATGCGCGCATTGCGCGCGGCGTAGAGGCCTACGTACTGATAGCGAGAATCGATGACCTGGACGATGTTCGCATTGGCGCCAGCCACTTTCATGGTGCGCGCGTTCTTGCCATCGACATCGGCGTAACCGACGACGAAACCGTCGTCGGTACGTTCCAGCGACATGCGGAAAGTCGCAGGGGCCTTCAGGCCGGCATCGGCACCGATGAAATCAGCCTTCGGCACGATGGCACCGGTGTTGCCCCAAGGGTATTCCACCCCATCGCGATACACGGTGCGCAACGCAAAGCGCTCTTCGTTGTTCTTCACCGTCTGCAACACTGCATTGGCCACAATGTTGGACGCAGCGGGAAACTCTTCATACCCGGGCTCCAACGGCTCGCGGCGCGGTTGACCGATCACGTCGCGCACCATCAGGCCGGCACTTTCCTGGCCATTGGTGGCCGCCTTGGCGCCCTTGACGATCACTTCCGGCCCGAACTGCTCGACGGTGATATCCGCCTCCAGACGGAAATTGCGATCCGTCGGTATCCGCGTGTAGTAGAAGGTCAGCCCGTCATGCGTGTTGGCGAGCTTGCCACCACGGCTCTCGAGGGTCACCGCAGAGGCAATGCTGGCAGCCTCGCCCGGCCGCAGCGGCGTCTGCCGCCCCTCGAGCCAGACGTTGTTGACCCCAACCTTCTCCGGCAGGATCGTCGAGGGGAAATTCAGATCGGTGGATTGGCCGAAGGCAAGGGCGCACCAAGTGCTGCCATCCATGACGGAATCCTGCTCGCAGGCGCTGGCCGAGCGGCTGGCCTTCAGATCGCCAAAGCCGCTGCAGGCGGAAAGCGCGCCGGCCATCAGGATGACGGGAAGCCGATAAGACATGCGATGAATCCTCCAAGTTGTTATGCGCGGGATGACCAGAATGCTGTCTGGCGCGCCCGGATTCGCCAAGCGAATCCAGAGATGGTAGGAACCCAATGTGGAGATTGCATGGAGAGTCGCCTTGCATCAGGCATACGCCGGGCCGGCCGTATAATCCGCCCATCTGCATCCTCAACCGGCTGACCATCCGTGCCCAGCGAGAGCTCCTTTCCCGCAGCGCCGCTCGTGCTCGTCGTCGAGGACGAAACCGGGCTCGCCGACATCCTCTGCGCCTATCTCGAACGCGACGGCCTGCGCGCGTTGCGGGCCGCCGACGGTGCGGGCGCGCGCAAACATCTCGCTGCCACGCCGCCGGACATCGTGCTGCTCGACATTCGCCTGCCCGGCGAGGATGGTATCGAGCTGCTGCGTGCAATCCGCCAGGCAGGGGATACACCTGTGATCATGACCACCGCGCTGGCCGACGACATGGACAAGATGCACAGCCTGCATCTCGGCGCGGATGACTACGTGGTGAAGCCTTACAACCCGGCCGAAGTGGTTGCCCGGGTGCGCGCTGTGCTGCGTCGCACCTACCGCCCGGGTATGCCGGAGGCGCAGGCACCGCTGCGGGTCGGCCGGCTGGAGATCGACACCACGGCATGGCGCGCCGGCATTCTGGACGAACGCGGCGAGTCCCAGCCGCTGACCCTGACGCTGACCGAATTCCGCCTGCTCGCCTGCCTGGCACGCAATCCACGCCAGTGCTTTTCGCGCGACCGGCTGTTCGAGGACCGCGTGATCGATTCGCATCTCAGCAAACTGCGCCGCAAGCTGCAGGACGCCGGCTGCGGCGAGCTGATAGAAACCGTACGTGGCGTCGGATACCGCCTGTGGCCAGACGCTTAGACCGCATCTGGGTCCGCTTCGGACTGGGCATCGCCTGCACGGTGCTGGTCACCGTGGCCGTGCTTGGCGGCACCATATTTACCTATGGCCATCTGCAGTTCGCACGCTTCTACAAGGCGCTGCCTGCCGAGGCCCGGGGCGAACTGGAAATCCTGCGCGCACAGGGTCAGGTCTGGACGCCGCGCATCGCAGCGATCTATACCCAGTACCGCCCGGAAGACACCCCCTGGGACGTCGATGCGCTGACCATCCTCGTCGGCCTACTGGCCTGCCTGCCGGTGGGGCTGATCTCCGGCTTTTGGATCTCGCGCATGGTCACCCGGCCGATCAGTGCCATCGCCGGGACCGCCGGCCGCGTCGCACTGGGAGACTTCACCGCGCGAGCCCAGGTGCCGCGCAGTTCGGGCGAGCTGACCGAACTCGCGCAGGACTTCAACAAGATGGTGCAGGCACTGGAATCGCTGGAGCGCGAGCGCAAATCCACCCTGGCTGCGCTTTCACACGAACTGCGCACGCCACTGGCGGTACAACAGGCTCGCCTGCACGCCCTGTGCGACGGCGTCATCGTGGCGGACGAAACCGAATTCCGTCGCTTGCTAGACCAGTCGCAGCACCTCAGCCGGCTGGTCAACGATCTGCACATGCTTTCTGTTGCTGACGCCGGCCGGCTCTCACTGCAACGCGTGCCGCTGAACCTCGCGGCGCTGGCGCAGGACTGCCTGCACGACCATGCCAGCCGGCTTGCAGAACAGGGCATGCACGCCGAGCTGGTGACCCAAGGTACGGTGCCGCATATCCTGGCCGATGCCGACCGCATGCGTCAGGTACTCAATAACCTCGTTGAAAATGCCATCCGCTATGCCCATGACGGCGGCTGGCTACAGATCACCCTTGCCGCCACGCAGGAAGAAGTGCGGCTGACTGTCAGCGATGCCGGCAAGCATGCCGCCGCCCGGGTCGACGAACGCATCTTCGAACGCTTCGCGCGGCTGGAAGGCTCACGCAACAGAGCCACCGGCGGCAGCGGCCTGGGGCTCTCGATCGTGCAAACGCTGGTCGAACTGCATGGTGGCAAGGTCGGCGTGGCGCCTTCCATACGGGGTGGCACCTGCTTCACCGTATGCCTTCCGCTGATTCCGCGGGACTGATCCACGCCTCCACGCACTACCGGGCATACGCTGGATATCGTATGCATTCGCGACTAGCCTTCGGACAACGGACGCGATGCGCGCGCACCCGAGCCCTTGTGGCTCACCGATCCCCCGTCCAGCATCCAGCGTCCAGATGCGGGCGTTTTCCCCATACCGGTCTGGCCACCCCCGGAGTCAGAGCACTCCGTCAGTCTGGTATGTCTTGCGAATTGGCGATTCGCGGGAACTGGCGTCCAGATGAAGCAGGCTCGTGTCCCAGCCCAGGCACGGAATTCATGGAGACCGGTGGTGCAATGACGCCCTTCCTGGCCAAAGTGTGGCGAAGCCGCAGATTCGCATTCCTGGGCCTGAGCGCGATGCTGCTCACGATGCTGCCCGCGCTGCTGCTGGTGCAGACCGAGCTCCAGACCATCCATTCCGCCGAACGCGAGGTGGCCGGCCTGAAGCCTGCGGGGGACACCTTGCGGCTGGTCCAGCTCTCGCAACGACACCGCGCTCTGTCGAATCTGGTGCTGGCCGGACAGAGCTCCCAGCTCGAAGCCTGGCATACCACGCGCAGCGAGCTCATCCAAGCCACGGCGGACGTCGTCATCTCGGTAGCGCAACTGCGGGACGAACATCTGAGCGTGCAGGCCAGCGCGCTGGCCGAGCAATCACGTGCGCTGGCAGACAGCGTCAGCCGCATGAGCATCAGTCGGGAAGACAGTCTGCAGCAGCATTCCGCACTGGTGAACCGCGCGCTCGCGCTGGTCGATGACATCGCCAACACCACCGGCATCAGCTTGCACCGGCAGACCGCCGGTCACTTCCTGCAAAGCGCCGTGCTGCAGTTCCTGCCGGCCGCCACCGAAGCGCTCGGCCAGCTGCGGGTCCACGGCTCGCTGATCCTGGCAGACAGAAAGACCACGGCAGTGGAACGCAACAACCTGGCAAACCTAGTGGGCGTGCTGCAGGCCACCCTCCAGCATGCCAGCAAGGCGCTGGTGCTGGCCCAGGCGGCCGAACCGAGACTTGCCAGCAAGCTCGCCACCGGTGTTGACGCCGCATTCTCAGCCAGCGCTTCGATCACGCAGTTGGTCGACCAGGAACTGCTCAGGACTTCGACACCGATCTATCCCTCTGATCAGTACTTCGCAATCGTGACGCGCGCCATCGATACCCAGTTCGCCCTCATCGGCACCGCATTCCAAGCGCTGGAAGAGGAACTGGAGTACAGCGTACGCCGCTCGCGCACGAAACTCGCCGGCATCGCCGCAGGACTGGCTGTCCTGTTTGCACTGATGACAGGCGCAGCACTGCTGATGTTCCGCAGCGAAGCTGCCCGCAGCATCAGTGACGCTCGTTTCAGCGCCATCCTGGATGCCGCACCGGACGCTGTTCTGGTCACAGACCAACGAGGGCAGGTGATCGCGGCAAATCTGGCCGCAGAGCGCATCTTCGGGTATTCCCACGCCGAGCTCATCGGCCTTGCCGGCGACAGACTGGTCGCCATGAACCCCGAAGAGGCCAAGAAACAGCTCAAAACCGTATTCTCGCACCCGCGCCTGGCCGTCACGCGTACGCATCAGTTCGACGCGCAACGCAAGGACAACAGCATTTTTCCGGCAGAAACCGCACGCAGCGCTCAGATCACCGAAGAGGACGCCTACATGGTCAGCATCGTGCGCGATGTCAGCGAGCGGCGCAGCCTTGAGCTGCAACTTGCCCAAAGCCAGAAGATGGAGGCCATCGGCCAGCTCACGGGTGGAATCGCCCACGATTTCAACAACCTGCTTGGGGTAATCGTCGGCAATCTGGATCTGCTCGAACGCCAGCTGGCCGACAAACCTGAAGGACTGCGACGTGTGAACACCGCACAGCGCGCAGCCCTGCGAGGCGCCGACCTGACGCGCCGGCTGCTGGTGTTCTCACGCCGCCAGCATCTGGAGCCGGTTTCCATCCATCTGGCCGACGCCATCACCAACCTCACCGAAATGGCTTCGCGCATCCTCGGCCCGGAGATCAGCATCCGTGCCGAACTAGACCCGGCCTTGCCACCGGTCTATGCCGACGCCTCGGCGCTGGAATCCACGTTGCTCAATCTTGCCATCAATTCCCGCGATGCCATGCCGGATGGCGGCACGTTGCTGTTCACCGCCACACCGGTCACCATCGATACGGGCTACCCAGCCGTCCAGAACGGCGAGCTCAAGGCCGGCCACTACGTCATCCTGCGTGTGGCTGACACCGGCCGCGGCATCCCACGCGAGCTGCTCGACAGGGTGTTCGAGCCCTTCTTCACCATCAAGGAGCGTGGCAAGGGCACGGGGCTGGGCTTATCCATGGTGTATGGCTTCACCAAGCAAAGTGGCGGCTCGGTGAAGATCTACAGCGAGGAAAATATCGGCACCACCGTCTCGCTGATGCTGCCGGTCGCCGAACGCCTTGGCGCGCAGGCCAGCCAGGCAGCTACAGCCAGCACGCATACGGCAGCCGAAGGCGCCGTCGCCCTGGTGGTGGATGACGAGGCGGACCTGCTCGAAATCGCCAGCACCTACCTGCAGGAACTGGGCTATCAGGTCTTCCAGGCGCCGAATGCCGTCAGTGCGCTGACGCTGCTGGAGCAGATCCCGCACCTGGATCTGCTGCTGACCGACGTCATCATGCCCGGCGACCTCAATGGCGTACGCCTGGCCGCCCGCGTAAAGGCGCTGCGACCTTCGGTGCACGTGGTGTTTACCTCGGGCTTCCCCTCGCAGGCACTGGCCGAGCGCAGCGGCACGCGCGTCGATGGCCCGCTGCTCAGCAAGCCCTACGTCAGGGGCGAATTCGTTGCCATCCTCGAGCGAGTCTTCGGCGAGCGTGCAAATGAACCCACAGACCTTTCCCGATAGGTTGCAGGGCAAGGTCCTCGTCATTGATGACGAGCCGGACATCGGCGAGCTGATCTGCGCCGCAGCAGAGGGAATCGGGCTGAACTGCACGGCCACCGCCTCGCCCGAAGTATTTCTCGCTAGCCTGAAAAACGACATCGACGTGGTGATGATGGATCTGCGCATGCCCGGCACCGATGGTGTGGAGCTGCTGCGCAAACTTGCCGCCAATGGCTGCCAGGCCAAAGTCGTGCTGATCAGCGGCATCGATCGCAAGGTACTGCGCTCAGCGGAGGAACTGACCGTCTCGCTGGGGCTGGACGCCGCCGGTTACCTGCAGAAGCCTTTCCGCATCAACGATGTGGAACAGCTGCTGCGTCATGTCTGCAGCCATCCGCACAGCACGCGCCGCAAACCGCCCGAGGAAATCCCGGTCACGGAAGCCGAGCTACGCCACGCCATCGAGTTCGATGAGTTCACGGTGCATTACCAGCCACAGATCGATCTTGGCAGCGGCCGTTGCGTTGGTTGTGAAGCGCTTGTCCGCCTGATGCATCCGACACGCGGCATCGTCTATCCAGACATGTTCATCGTCACCGCCGAACAGCTCAACCTGATCGATTCGCTGACCACGCTGGTCACCCGCCGCGCCATGCGCGAATACGCCCAGCTCGCCAGCGAGCAAGCCTATTCCCTGTCGATCAACTTCTCGGCCTGCTCCCTGACCGATCTGAAACTGCCCGAACAACTCGCCAGGCAGGCCGATGAGTACGACTTCCCGCTTTCGCGTCTGGTCATGGAAATCACCGAGACCGGGCTCATCAGCGAACTCGGCAAGGCCCTGGACATTCTCACGCGCCTGCGCATGAAGGGCGTAGGCCTGTCCATCGACGATTTCGGCACCGGCTACTCCTCAATGGCGCAAATCCAGCGTATCCCCGCCACCGAACTGAAGATCGACCGAATATTCGTGGTACAGATGCTCGACGACGACACTGCGCGCGCCGTGGTGGACAAGACCATTTCACTGGGCCACGCCCTGGACATGCATATCGTCGCCGAAGGGGTTGAGAGCGGAGCCCACGGAGCCGAGCTGGATCGGCTTGGCTGCGACTACGCCCAGGGCTATCACTTCGGCCACCCCATGCTTTTCGCCCAGCTGTGCGACTGGCTGGCGCGCAACGGCGAATGATCGCCGCCGGAACTCAGGCCTTGGGTTTCTTCACCGGCCGTTGCCAGCCCGTAATGCTGAGCTGACGCGTGCGTGACAGCGTCAGGGCCTCGACCGGTGCATCCTGGGTCAACGTCGTACCGGCACCGAGGGTGGCGCCCGCACCAACCGTCACCGGGGCCACCAGCTGGCAATCGGACCCGATGAAAGCATCGTCGCCGATCACCGTGCGGTGCTTGTTGGCACCGTCGTAATTACAGGTGATCACGCCAGCACCGATGTTCACACGGCTGCCCACCGTAGCGTCCCCCACGTAGGCCAGATGGTTGGCCTTGGAATGCGCGGCCACCTGTGCGTTCTTGAGTTCGACGAAGTTCCCCACGTGCACATCCTCGGCCAACACCGTGCCCGGACGCAGACGCGCATACGGACCGAGTACGCCGCCAGCACCGATCTCGGCACCGTCGAAATGGCAGAAAGGCTTGATCTCCGTGCCCTCGCCCACACGCACATCCCGAAGCACACTATGCGCACCGACCTTCACACCATCTGCCAGCGTCACGCGGCCTTCGAACACGCAGCCGACATCGATCTCCACATCGCGCCCGCAAACCAGTTCGCCACGGATGTCGATACGCGTCGGATCTCGCAGCGTGACGCCCGCCTCCAGCAGCTCACGCGCCAGATTGGCCTGATGCACGCGCTCCAGCTCGGCGAGCTGGGCCTTGTTGTTCACGCCCAGCACCTCCCAGGCCTGCGCCGGTTGACGTGCCACGACCTCCACGCCATCGCCCACTGCCATGCCGATCACATCGGTGAGGTAGTACTCGCCCTGGGCATTGTCGTTGCGCAGCCGCGCCAGCCAGTCGCACAACAGGTGAGCTGGCGCGCAGAGGATGCCGGTATTCACTTCACGGATCGCTTTCTGCCCGGCATCGGCATCTTTCTCTTCAACGATGGCCAGTACCTTGCCGGCCGCATCACGCAAGATGCGGCCATAGCCTGCGGGCTCATCCAGCGTCACGGTGAGCAAGGCCACACGCGAATCGCCCGCTGCGTTCAGCAGCTCGCGCAGTGTCTGCGTACGGATCAGCGGCACATCGCCATACAGCACCAGCACAGAGCCTTCCCCCGCCAGAGCGGGCATTGCCTGCTGCACGGCATGGCCGGTACCAAGCTGTTGTGTCTGCTCAGCCCACCGGAGATCGGGCGCATCCAGCGCGGCACGCACCTGATCGCCGCCATGGCCATACACCACGCACAGGGCCTGCGGCGCGAGTGCGCGCGAGGTCTGCAGCACATGGCCGAGCAGGCTCTGCCCGGCCAATGGCTGCAACACCTTGGGCAGGCGCGAATTCATGCGTTTGCCTTGGCCGGCGGCCAGAATCACGATCTGCATGGTCTGTTCCGAAAGAGGATTTGCCGAAGCGCGGATTCTACCCGCCCGAGCGGGCAGACATGGTTTTGCCGCAGTGCCGCAAGATTTCCGGTGTTTTGATGATCGTCACCAAAGGGGCAGGTTTCGATAGCTACCATTCATACTTGAGGACCGGATTCATGGATATCACCAATCCCCCGCTCGACACGCTGGAAAACCTCACCTTCGACGAGATCAGGGTGGGCGACACCGCCACGCTGTCGCGTACCGTACATCGCGAAGACATCCAGCTGTTCGCCCTGGTATCGGGCGACGTGAACCCTACGCATCTGGACTCCCACTACGCACGTGAAAGCCAGACCGGCAAGGTCACGGCCCATGGCATGCTCTCCGCCGCCATGATCTCGGCGTTGCTGGGCAACCAGTTTCCCGGGCCGGGCACGGTCTATGTGGCGCAGAGCCTGCGCTTCAAGTCGCTGGTGCATATCGACGACACCCTCACCGTACGGTTGATCTGCACCGAAAAACTGCCGGAGCAGAAACATCTGGTGATCGCCTGCGTGGTGACCAACCAGGATGATGTGCTGGTCGCCGAGGGCGAAGCCGTGGTAGCCGCCCCCATCGAGAAGATCCGCCGTCCGCGCGCCGCGCTGCCGGAAGTCACCGTGACCGACCGTCAGCAACGCTACGAGGATGTGCTGGCCCTGGCTGCCGCCTTGCCGCCGATCCGCGTGGCGGTAGCCCATCCCTGCGATGCCGAATCCCTCAAGGGAGCGCTGCAAGCCAAGCGCGAAGGCCTGATCATCCCGGTGCTGGTGGGGCCGGAAACCCGCATCCGCGCCACGGCCGAACAGATCGGCGAAAGCCTGGAAGGCTGCCGCCTGGTCGACACCGAACACAGCGTGCAATCCGCCGAAACCGCCGTGGCGCTGGTGCGCGCCGGCGAGGTCGAGGCGCTGATGAAGGGCAGCCTGCACACCGACGAGCTGATGAGCCAGGTGGTGCACAAGACCACAGGCATCCGTACCGGGCGACGCATCAGCCACTGCTTCGTCGCTGACGTGCCGCGCTATCCGCGCACCCTGCTGATCACCGATGCGGCCATCAACATCCAGCCGGAGCTGGCCGACATGGTCGATATTGTGCAGAACGCCATCGATCTGGCCCACGCCATCAACATCCCGCTACCGCGCGTAGCCCTGCTCTCGGCCGTGGAAACGGTGAATCCAAAGATCCCGTCGACGCAGATCGCCGCGTCGCTGTGCAAGATGGCAGACCGTGGACAAATCAAGGGGGGCTTGCTTGATGGCCCCCTTGCCTTCGACAATGCGGTCTCGGCATTCGCCGCGCGCACCAAGGGCATCACTTCCGAAGTGGCCGGCCGGGCGGACATCCTCGTGGTGCCCGACCTGGAATCCGGCAACATGCTCGCCAAGCAACTCGAATACCTCGCCGGTGGCCTGCTCACCGGTGTCGTCCTGGGCGCCCGCGTGCCCATCGTGCTGACCAGTCGCGCAGACCGGGCCGAAACCCGTTCCGCGTCCTGTGCCATCGTCAAGCGTCTCGTAGCCCACCGCAATCAAGCGGCCACACCGTAAATCGGAGAAATACCCAGCATGAAATCCCTCCTCATCATCAACGCCGGCTCCTCCAGCCTCAAATTCGCAGTGTTCAACCTGCCGCTGGTCAAGGACGCTCCCTCCGTCTTCCGTGGTCAGATCGACGGCATCGGCGCCAACACCCAGTTCGTCGCCAAGGACATCGATGGCAAGACCCTGCTCGACACCATCATCAAGTCGCCCGAAGGCACGCCGCTGGAAGCCCAGCAGGAACTCGCGCTGACCACGCTGCTCGACTGGATCGAGGCGCAGAAGGTCGAACTGGCCGCCGTCGGCCACCGCGTGCTGCATGGTGGTGAGCAGTACAGCGCCCCGGTGGTGGTCACCCCCGAGGTGTTCAAGGTGCTCGAAACCTTCATCCCGCTGGGCCCGCTGCACCAGCCGCACAACCTGCGCCCGATCCGCGTGCTCGCCGCCAAGTATCCGAGCCTGCCGCAAGTGGCCTGTTTCGACACCGCCTTCCACCGCACCCAGCCGCTGGAAGCCCAGACTTACGCCATCCCGCGCAAGATCACCGCCGAAGGCGTGAAGCGCTACGGCTTCCACGGTTCCTCCTACGATTACATCGCCCGCCAGCTGCCCGAAGTGATCGGCGCAGAAAAGGCCAAGGGTGCCGTGATCATCGCTCACATGGGCAATGGTGCCTCCATGGCCGCGCTGCGCGACGGCAAGTGCGTGGCCACCTCGATGGGCTTCACCGCCATCGAAGGCCTGATGATGGGTACCCGTACCGGCTCGATCGACCCGGGCGTGCTGCTGTACATGATGGAAACCCACGGCTACGGCCCGAAGGAAATCTCCAACTTCCTGTACAAGGAATCGGGCCTGCTGGGCGTTTCCGGCATCAGCCAGGACATGCGTACCCTGGAAGCCTCCGATGCACCGGAAGCCAAGGAAGCGCTGGAACTCTTCTGTTACCGCGCAGCCCGCGAAATCGGCTCGCTGATGATGGCTGCCGGCGGCCTTGACGCCCTGGTGTTCACCGGCGGTATCGGCGAAAACTCGCAGTTCGTCCGCAACAAGGTGATCGGCTACCTGGAATGGTTCGGTGCCAAGATCGATCCGGAACTGAACAAGGTTTGCGGCAAGGCGCACACCATCCATAGCGCCGACTCCAAGCTGGCCGTGGCCGTGATCCCCACCAATGAAGAGTGGATGATCGCTCACCACGCCGTGACCCTGCTCGGCCTGTAAGCCAGCCTGGTCATTCGACGATGACGCCAGTCTCCGCAAGGAGGCTGGCGTTTTTTCTTGCCCCTCGCAAAGGCACAGGGTCTTAAGTTTCGCCTAAGTCTGCTTCGTTACAGTGCAGGACATGGACTCCGCACACCGGAGTCCTTCCCCCGACAAATAAAAGGAGTACATCATGAAGAAGCAGCTTTCCATCGTCGCCGGCGTTCTGGGTCTGGTCATCGCCTCCACTGCCGCACAGGCCGCAGTTACGACCAAGCAGGTCGACAACATCCAGCCGGGCAGTACGAAGGCCCAGGTAATTGCCCAGCTCGGCAAAGCTGACTGGAATCCGACCTGGTTCAACGGCAAGAGCTCATTGGTGTATTCACTGAGTGATGAATACAATCCTGCCGTCCGCGCGTATGTCGATCTGGACCAGAATCAGAAGGTCGTCAGCGTCGGACTATATGACGAACAGAACAATGACTAACCCAGCATCTGCCGACTGAAAGATCAAGGTGGAGACAACCGAGCTTGTCTCTACCTTTTCGTTGTGGACCAAGGTAGCCCCATGCGCTTGCTGCTCGTTGAAGATGACCTGATGATCGGCGAATCGGTCCTGGATCTTCTGCGGGCCGAAGCCTACGCCGTCGACTGGGTCCGTACCGGTACCACCGCCGAAGCCGCCATGGCTGCGGAAAGCTACGACCTGGTACTGCTGGATCTCGGCTTGCCCGGCAAGGACGGGCTTGAAGTGCTGCGCGGCATGCGGGCACGCAAGCAACGTGTGCCCGTACTGGTGGCGACCGCACGCGATGCGGTCTCGCAACGCGTGGAAGGGCTGGACAACGGCGCGGACGACTACATCGTCAAGCCATACGACCTGGACGAACTGCTGGCCCGCATCCGGGCACTGCTGCGGCGCAGCGCCGGGCGTGCCGAACCGGTCTACGAATACCAGAACGTCAGCATCAATCCCGCGACCCGGGAAGTGGCCGTCGACGGCCAGGCCGTGCTGCTCTCGCATCGCGAGTGGGCCATCCTGGAAGCGCTGCTCGCCCGCCCCGGCCTGATCCTTTCGCGCGCCCAGCTGGAGGAAAAACTGTTTAGCTGGAAGGACGACATCAGCAGCAACGCCGTCGAAGTCTATATCCATGGCCCGCGCCCGTTCGATCCGCAACCGCCTGCTTCTCATCGTCGGCATCGGCGTACTGCTCGCCACGGCCATCCAGTCCCTGGTGGTCTACAAGGTGGCGCTTTCCGAGGTCGACACCGTCTCGGATTTCCACATGCTGGAAATGGCGCACGCGGTCTTGCGCGCAGGCTCTCCGGCCATGACCCAGGTCGTGATGGTGCCGACGCTCGGAAAGCTACCGACGAATGAGGAGAACTGCTTCACCCTGCACGTGGAACGCAAGACGGACTTCGGCAACGAAACCGAGCCTTTCCGGTCCCGCAAGACCTACGCCAACCAGCAACAACAGGACCGTGCCCTGCGCGTGCTCACGGTGGATACGCCGCGTGCACGGGTCACCGTCTCCCACGACATGGCCGTCCGCGCCCAGACCGCACGCCGCCTGGCCTTCAACACCATCCTGCCGGTCATCGCCGTGGCCCCCTTGCTGCTGCTATGCGTGGGCTGGGGCGTCTCGCATGCCCTGCGCCCCATGGGCCGGATCCGCCGCGAGATCGGCGAGCGCGCTGCGGCGGACCTGCGACCGCTGAGCACGGAAGGTGTGCCGGAGGAAGCCCTGCCCTTCGTACGCGAGATCAACACCTTGTTCTCCCGCATCACGACGGAATTCGAAGCCCGCCAAAATTTCGTGGCCGACGTGGCGCATGAATTGCGCTCGCCGCTGGCCGCTTTGAAGCTGCAGGTCGAGCTCCTGTGCCGGAGCCGGACTCCGGAATCACAGGCCCTGGCACATGGACGGGTGATGGCGGGGATCGCCCGGGCCACCCGGCTGGTCGAGCAGTTGCTGACGCTGGCGCGCGAAGGCGCCTCACAACAAGCCATGACGGCCGTGCCGCTGCCTCAGATAGCCCGCCTGGCCATCTCCGACACCCTCGCCGCCGCCACCGCGCGCGACATCGATCTGGGCGCAGCACTGCAGGACGGACTCCCGGAAAGCAGCTTCACCGTTTCGGGCAATGCCGAAGCGCTGCGCACACTGTTACGCAACCTGCTCGACAACGCCGTGAAGTACACACCGACCGGCGGGGTTGTGACGATTTCCCTGCAACGCGAGGCCGCATCGATCCTGCTGACCGTCGAGGACAGCGGGCCCGGCATTCCCGCGGCGCAGCAGGAGCGGTTCTTCGAACGCTTCCAACGCGGCAGCAACGACACGGCTGGCAGCGGTCTGGGCCTGGCGATCGTGCGTGCCATCGCCGAGCGCCACGGCATCGGGCTGCGACTGGATACGTCCACGCTCGGCGGTCTCGCGGTCTTGCTCCGCTTCCCGTGCCTGCCTGCCGGCGATACGGCGGCCGGCCAACAGGCGGAATAGGTGGAATAGGCGGCCACGCGCTATCGCGGGCCGCGTTCAGCGCATTTCAATCTCATACCAGAGCGTGCGATATCGTTCGCCAAGCGCCAGCGTGGCCCGATCCATCCCCTGCACCGGAATTTCCTGGCGGCGCTCGCCACGCTCATCCAGCGCCCAGGCGCGTACGCGGCGGGCGGGCAACGGCAGGGTCACGCGGGCGGCAATGCCTTCCACCAGGGTTGGCGCGCCGCCGAAATAGCGACCGACGGTGGTCTTCTCCGCATCCAGCCAGCGCTGTCCGGTGTTCTCCACCTGCCCCAGCGCGCTGACCAACACGCGGCCGGCACTGCTGAAATCCCGGCCCTCGAGCAAGGTCAGCAGCAGTACGCCCCAATCGTTGCGCGCTGCCAGCAGCTCCAGTTCGACGCCGCCGAGCGAACGCTTCCGGCCCAGACGCGCACCGATCAGCCCCTTGCTGCGCGGGCTGTCGAGCACCACGGCGCGTCCGCCGACGCCTGCGATCCCCCATTCCAGTTCGCCGGTCTCACTTCTCACCGGCAGTGGCAGCGCGACGCCCGCTGGCGTACCAAGGCTGACCGGGCGCAGCAGGGTTTCGTTGCGCACGGCACCGATCTGCTCGGCGCTGGGCATACGCGCGGCTTCGCGCAACAGATCGATCCAGCGGGACGTCGGCGGCAATGCCGTTTCCGCAGACTTGCCCGCGGCAATGTCACCGCGCCGGAACAAAGCCGCAGCCCCCAGCAGGCTGGCCATCTTGACCGGGTTGGCGTGGCTATCGAAAAAGCGGTCGATGGCCGCCGAATCCCACTTGCGGTCATGTGCGCCGAAGCTGTAGAGGAAGAGCCCGTCCCAGTCCTGCAGCGCACCGTAGGCCGCCGCCAGCGGCAGCGCCTCGCCCTGGTAATGGCTGGGCGCGGAATGGTTGTATTCGGTCACGATGAAAGGCTTGCCGGGATAACGGCGCAAGGCGAGATCGGCCAGGGTGCCCGCACCATCGATACCTGCCATCGGTGAATTGGCGATATGCCAGTTGTCGATGTCCCAGGGTTTGCCGGGAAAACGCGGATGCTGCCAGTAGGCATGGCCATCCACCACATCCAGCGCAGCCTGAATGGGTGCCGGGCTGTAGCTTGCCTGGGTGCCCACGATCAATGGCCGGGCGCCCAGATCCTCCTGCAGGAAGCGCTGGAAGCCACGCCAGTACGCGGCTTCCGTATCCCACAGGAACTGCACCCAGTCACGCTGGCCGGCCGGCGTACGGCTCATCAGGCTGGCAGCGGTGGCAATCTCCACCGTACCGCCCTCCAGGTTCTCGTGCCGCCTCAACCCCAGCAGCCCGCCAGGCCGCAGACTGACCTCGCGCAGCGCCAGCCGGCCAGCGGACAGCCCCAGACCGCCGAAAGTGAGGCGGGCCACGTCCTCATCCTCTACCGGCGCGAAGGTGAAGCTGTAGTCCTGCCACGCCCTGTCGACAGCCACCTGCTGCTGCCAAAGATGCTTCCAGGGTGCTCTCGCCTGCATGGCCTGCAGGCTGAGCTTCAGCGGTCCGCCCTCAGCACGTGCCTGGAAGCGCAGCGTGTAGGGCTGACCCGCCCTGAAGACAAGACGGTTCTGATGCAGCTGGGTGTGCCAGTTCTCACGCCCCGGAGCCTGCAACTCCAGTTGCAGGCCGCCATCGGCTGCCGTCAAGCTGGCGCGGGCACCGCCGACGAGCTGCAGATTCCAGCCAGCCTCGCCCCCTTTCACATTCAAGGCCTCGCTCAGCAACCCGGCCCCGGGCGCTTCTTCCCTCACGCCCCAGGCGGTACGCAATGCGGCGGTATCGCGGTACCTCGCACGCAGCCAGGTCTGCCACTGGTGCTGCAACTCGCCCCGGAAAGGCTCGGTGATGTCGTTGAGCTCGCCCACTCGCCATTCGCGCAGCAGGCCGTTCTCGTTGTTGATCTCGATGAATGCGACAGCCGGCTCCTCCGCGTAGCGTGTGCCGGTATAAGGATTGCGGTGCAGCAGCAGATCGCGGGCATAGTCCTGCTGCTGCGCAATCATCGGCGGAAAGAAGTTATCGACGCCCTTCCAGTATTTCGGCTGGTTTTCTCCCCAGGGGGTGAAACCGGGATAGCGGCGGCCCACATGCAGGTTGATGTCGCTGTAGATGCCTTCACGCTTGAGCGCGGCGACGAAGTAATCGAAGCGATCGAGCGTTGCCGCATCCAGCGTGCGCATGTCCTTCTGCAGCAGGCCGTTGGGCGCGGGCTGCGAATCCATGTGGTGGAAACGCACGATGTTGATGCCAAAGCGCGCCATCCGCGCTGCCAGCTTGTCCGCCGTGGCACGATCCGGCGCCACCGAGCCGAAGACGATGTTTACCCCGAGGAAGCGGATCCGCGCGTCACCCACGCAGAGATGGCCATCGCAGACCCGCACGAAACCCTCACGCCCTGCCGGTTTCGGATTCCAGGCGGCAAGATTCGTGAGATTGGCACTGGCGTCATCCCAGGGCATCACGAAGGGAAACAAGGGCTCGCTATGCGCAGCCGGCATCAGCAACAGCAAGCACAACAACGACATGCGCAGGGCAGGCTTCATCGCGCGCTCCATCAGGGAAATGACCTGGGAATGCCACGCAGTATGCGCCCTGGCCGCCCATCGCTGCAGCAGCGTACGGCTTTGCTCCGCCATGCGGGAAAGCCATGACATTGCTTTACATCTGCGGCAAGATCGCGCTCCTGCTCCCTCCGCATCATGGAAGTCCCCTCATGCCTGCACTGCGCCGCCTCACCTGCCTGTTCCTGCTCGCTCCCCTGCTCGCACTCGCACAACCGGCCGCGCCCGTGAACCGTGCGGCATTGACGGTGACCGCCGCCAGCCCGCGCAATGTGGAATGGCCCGAACTGCTGACTGCCAACGGCAGCATCGCCGCCTGGCAGGACGCCAGCGTGGGCACCGAAATCGGCGGCCTGCGGCTGGTGGAGGTGGCGGTGAATGTGGGAGACCGCGTCCGGCGAGGCCAGGTACTGGCGCGCATGCAGCGCGACACCGTGGAAGCCGAGCTGGCGCAGGCCAGGGCGAATCTCACCGAGGCCGAGGCATCTCTTACAGAAGCGCGCGCCAATGCGGATCGCGCACGCAAGATCGAGAACAGCGGCGCCTTCAGCGCCCAGCAGGTGGATCGCTACCTGACCGGTGAAGCCACCGCCGCCGCACGGGTGGAAGTGATGAAGGCCGCCTTGAAGGCTGCCACGCTACGCCAGGCACAGACCGAGATCCGTGCCCCGGACGACGGCACCATCTCGGCCCGCAGTGCCACGCTGGGCGCCGTGCTGCAGGCCGGCGAGGAGCTGTTCCGCTTGATCCGCCAGGATCGCCTGGAATGGCGCGCCGAGGTGCCTGCCACGGCACTGACGCGGCTGCACCCGGGCCAGCAGGCGCAGGTCTTCGTCGCCGGCAGCGAGGCACCCATTCCGGCGCGACTGCGCGTGATCGGCCCCACCGTGGATGCGCAGACACGCAACGCGCTGGTGTACGCCGACCTCGGCGCGCGTGGCGAGGCACGCCCGGGCATGTTCGCACGCGGCGAGATCGCGCTGGGAACCACGCGCGTGCTGGCGCTGCCGCAAGGCGCAGTGCTGCTGCGGGATGGCTTTGCCTATGTCTTCCAGCTCGACGACGCGCAGCGCGTGACGCAACGCAAGGTCACCCTGGGGCGCCGCGTGGGCGATGAGGTGGCGATCCTCGAAGGCCTTGCTGCCAACGTACGCGTGGTGGCCACCGGCGTGGCCTTCCTGGCCGATGGCGACCAGGTCCGCCTGGCCCCCGCCGCCGCCCGCTGAGAGGCCGCACCATGAATGTCTCTGCCTGGTCCATCCGCAATCCGATCCCGGCCATCCTGCTGTTCCTACTGCTCACGCTGACCGGTCTGATGGCCTTCAAGGCCAGCCGCATCCAGAACATGCCGGACATCGACCTGCCCATGGTCGTCATCACCGCCACGCTGCCCGGCGCAGCGCCCGCGCAGATGGAAACCGAGATCGCACGCAAGATGGAAAATGCGCTCGCCACCATCCAGGGCGTGAAGCACATCTACACCACGGTGCAGGACGGCGTGGCCTCGATCACCACCGAATTCCGTCTGGAAAAACCGACCCAGGAAGCCACCGACGACGTGCGTGACGCCATCTCGCGCATCCGCTCCGACCTGCCCAGTGACATGCGCGATCCGGTGATCTCGCGCGCCAACCTCGCCGGCACGCCCATCCTCACCTACACCGTGGCGTCGCCGCGCATGGACGACGAAGCCCTGTCCTGGTTCGTCGACAACGAGGTGGCGCGCGCACTGCTGGCGGTAAAGGGCGTGGGCGCGGTCAATCGCGTCGGCGGTGCCACGCGCGAAGTACGCGTGGAGCTGGACCCGGACCGCATGCTGGCGCTGGGCGTCACCGCAGCCGAGATCTCGCGCCAGCTGCGCCAGGTGCAGCAGGAAGCCTCCGGCGGTCGCGCCGATCTGGGCGGAGCCGAGCAATCGGTGCGCACCATCGCCACCGTGGATTCCGCCGCCACGCTGGCGGCCATCGAGGTGCCGCTGAGCGATGGCCGCCGCGTGCGGCTGGACGAGGTCGCCCGGGTGGCAGACACCGTGGCCGAGCAACGCAGCCAGGCGCTGCTGGACGGGCACCCAGTGGTCGCCTTCGAAGTGGTGCGCAGCAAGGGCGCCAGCGAAGTGGATGTCATGAACGGCGTACGCGCCGCCCTCGACAACATGCGCAGCCGGCATCCGGACATCACCGTCACCGAAGCCTTCAACTTCGTCTATCCGGTGGTGGACAACTACGACAGCTCCATGCACCTGATGTATGAAGGCGCCTTCCTCGCCGTGCTGGTGGTGTGGTTCTTCCTGCGCAACTGGCGCGCCACCTTCGTCGCCGCCACCGCGTTGCCGCTATCCATCATCCCCACCTTCGGGCTGATGTACCTGTTCGATTTCTCCATCAACGGCGTCACGCTGCTGGCACTGTCTCTGGTGGTGGGCATCCTCGTCGATGACGCCATCGTCGAGATCGAAAACATCATCCGCCACCTGCGCATGGGCAAGACGCCCTATCAGGCTGCCATGGAAGCCGCCGACGAGATCGGGCTGGCCGTGATTGCCACCACCTTCACGCTGATCGCGGTATTCCTGCCCACCGCCTTCATGACCGGCATCGTCGGCCGTTTCTTCGTGCAGTTCGGCTGGACGGCCGCCATCGCCGTGTTCTTCTCGCTGGTCGTGGCGCGCATGCTCACGCCGATGATGGCCGCCTACCTGCTCAAGCCCAACACGCGCGGCCACGAAGAAGCACGCTGGGAACGCGGCTACATGCGCCTGGCGCGCTGGTGCCTGCAGCACCGCCTGATTGCCAGCGCGATTGCCACGGTGTTCTTCTTCGGCGTGCTGATCGGCATCACGCCACTACTGCCCACCGGCTTCTTCCCGCCGGACGACCTGCCGCAGACCCAGGTGAACCTCACCCTGCCGCCGGGCAGCACCTTCACGCAGACGCGCGCATTGGTCGATCAGGCCGAAACCATCGTGCGTGCGCATCCCGAAGTACGCTCGATCTACACCGCCATCGGCGGCGGCGCCTCAGGCTCGGACCCTTTCGCGCCGCAAGGCGCGGCCGAGGTGCGCAAAGCCTCGCTGACGCTCAACCTCAGCAAGCGCCACGAGCGGCGCGGGCTGAGCAAGCAGGACATCGAAGCCACCTTCCGCCGGCAACTCGAAGCCCTGCCCGGCGTACGCGTGAAAGTCGGCCTCGGTGGCGCCAGCGAGAAGTACGTACTGGCCCTCAGTGGCGATGACGGCGACACCCTGCTCGCCCATGCCCGCCTGGTGGAGCGCGAGATGCGCGGCATCCCCGGCATCGGCAACATCACCTCCTCGGCCAGCCTGGTGCGCCCGGAACTGGTGATCCGCCCGGATTTCGCCCGCGCCGCCGACCTCGGCGTAAGCGCCGCCGCCATTGCCGACACGCTGCGTGTGGCCACCGCCGGCGATTACGACCAGTCGCTCGCCAAGCTCAACCTCGCCCAGCGTCAGGTACCCGTGGTGGTGAAGCTGCGCGACGACGCCCGGCGCGATTTCGAGCTCCTCAGCCGCCTCTACGTGCCTGGCAGCCGCGGTCCGGTGATGCTCGCCAACGTGGCTGACATCGAGATCGCCAGCGGCCCGGCGCAGATCGACCGCTACGACCGCCGCCGCAACGTGAATATCGAGATCGAGCTCAACGGCGTGCCGCTGGGCGTGGTGGAAACCGAAGTGCAGCGCCTGCCCAGCGTGCAGGATCTGCCCCCTGGCGTCACCCAGGCCGCCATCGGCGATGCCGAGGCGATGGGCGAGCTGTTCTCGGGCTTCGCGCTCGCCATGGGCACCGGCGTGTTCTGCATCTACATCGTGCTGGTGCTGCTGTTCAAGGATTTCGTGCAGCCGGTGACCATCCTCGCCGCACTCGTGCTGTCGGTGCCGGGCGCCATCCTGGCTCTCTTCATCACGCGCAGTGCGCTCTCGATGCCGGCCATGATCGGCATGATCATGCTCATGGGCATCGCCACCAAGAATTCCATCCTGCTCGTCGAATACGCCATCATGGCACGCCGCGATCGCGGCATGAACCGGCTGGAAGCCCTGCTCGACGCCTGCCACAAGCGCGCCCGCCCGATCGTGATGACCACCGTGGCAATGGGCGCGGGCATGCTGCCGATCGCCCTAGGCATGGGCTCGGACCCCAGCTTCCGGGCACCGATGGCCATCGTGGTGATCGGCGGCCTGCTCACCTCCACCTTCCTCAGCCTGCTGGTGATCCCGGTGCTGTTCACCTACGTCGATGACGCCCGTCTCGCCGCGTTGCGCCTGATCCTTCGCCGACAACACACAGGCACAGAAAAGCATGGCCCCCTTTGAGGCTATCCACCCATCAACGCCAACCATAGAAATGGCGTAGCCCAACGGGGTGCGGTCTGCCAGGCCAGGCGGCGCCCCAGTACACGTGCCAATTGACGCAGCATCGGCAATCCGCGCTTATCGGCGCGGATGCTCTGAAAAACCCTTATCGCGTGAAAGAAGCGACGCTCACTGACGGCTGTGTGATATCCCTCCAGCAGCGTCAGGACAGGCTTCATCCAACTTTCACGCTCCCATTCGTGCAGCCCGGCCAGTGCCTGTTCCAATTCGGCATGCCTCCCTGCTGCAGCGTGCGCAACCAGCTCCCATAAGCGGGCGTCCTGATCGCAAGGGTCACGGTTCAAAACACGCCGGGCCACGTCATTGACCGCCGAGAAATTCCCCTCTGTTCCATACGCCAGCGCCAGACTGCCAAGAGCCCAGTTCGGCGCCCCGGGGCGATCCTGCCAATCCGCCATCCAGGCGATCACCGGTTTGTACTCGTTGAAACATTGCATGGCATAGCTAACCTGGCCCCAGGTGCTGTCCTTCGCATGCAACAAGCTACGGTAGTTTTTAAGCAAGGCCTTGAACAACGGACGATCCCGACGGGTTCCGGCATGATCGATCAACGCCATGCACAGAGGTTCCCCTTTGTCTGAGCGCAGCAATTCGTCATATCTGCCCAGGAACTCGCGAAGAGAAAGCTTTGCACGTTGCTCGGCAACCCACTCCACCGCCGGCTCCCAGGCGCAGCGCCCATTGCGCAGACAGCGTTCAACGATGATCGGAACCATCTCTGACCAGTGTTGCCTATGGACCGCCGTTAACGCATCACGCGTAGGCTGATGGTCATAGCCGGCAACTTCCAGCGTTCTTTCCAGCCAAAGACCTGCTCGCCGCTGATCTTTGAGGCGGCAGGCTGCCCGCGTGGCATTCGCGGCCAATATAGTCAATTGACGAAGCGGCCACACAATTTCAGCAGCTTCCACTGCAGCTTCGGGGGGATTGCCTTCCAGCAGTGCAGCATCGGAAATCTGTAGTGCTGCAAATGCATAGGCAGGATCTATCTCCAACGCCCGCCGCAATATCGTCAAGGCCTCGCTGTATTGCCGGGCCTTGATGAGGGCATGCCCAAGATAGCCATGCGCCGGCGCGGCATTCGGCATGATGCGCAACATCTCACGCGCGGCGTCGACATAAGCTTGATGGTTATCATCGGTATCGAACCAGTCGGCCAACTGGCTCCAGCTCGCGTAATCATCGGGCTCATCCGCCAATAACGCACGTAACTCCACCAGCGCGGCGGTCTTGTCTTCTTCACGCCGGGCCCGTGCGGCCCACAGGCGCAATTCCGCCGGCACACCGGTCGACCAGGTCTGGGCTGCCAGCAGGCCAGCAATCTCCGCTCCGCGCTTCAACCGCAGCAAACGTTCGCAACGTGCAGCCCAGGCCGCCGTCAGCTGTGGGTCCAGCGCAAGAGCCTGCTCGGCGGCGGCCAGCGCGGCAGCGTCATCCTCACTTTGCTGGGCGCGCACCATCCAGGCCCAGGGGTCTCCAGGCCGACGCTGTTCGACCTCATGGACCAAAGCCTCAAAATCCTCCAGGCGACCACGCGCTACACACAACCGCCTTGCACAGGACCATACCCAATTGGCGCGAGGGTCCAGCTTTAGCGAAGCGGTCACAGTCTCGAAGCCCGAGGCGTACTCACCACGTTGCTCCAGCAGCCATGCCAACAGGCCATGCAGATCGGCATCCTCGGGAGCGCGAGACAAAGCATGGCGCAACACACGCTCTCCCTCCTCCCACCCCCGCCCTTCCTCCTGCACGAGGTCGACAAACAGACGTACCGCGCGATTCCAGGCGGGATTCAGGGTCAGTGCCCGCGCCACATGGTTGCGCGCGTCATCACGACGCCCCAGCAATTTGAGAGCCTCGGCGGCTTCCACGTACAGACGTGGCAGCATGGAGAAGCGAGCCAACGCGTCCTCAAGGACGGGCAGCGCCTCATCCGCACGCCCCATGCGTATCAGGTGCGAGCCCAACGCCACCCACGCATGCCAGAGATCGCCCCGCAGGGCATGAGCCTCGCGCAGCACGACGAGTATCTCTTCAGGCGGGAGGTGATACTGGGCGCTTTCCTGGAAGGCGAGCAAACCATCTCCGATGGTGACCTGACGTATCAGCTCGGCACGTACCAGATCTATCGCGTTTTGAGCCTGTACGGCATCCGGTGCCGTTCGGATGAGATGCTGCAGGGCATAGTCATAGTCCACGTTCAGACGCACGGCTTGCTGCAGATGCGGCAAAGCAGCGGCATAGCCCTGTTCGCGCAGCAGGACAAAGCCCATCACACCGTGGGTTTCAGCTTGCTGCGGCGCACGCGTGATCGCGGCGGCAGCGTAACGCCGTGCTTCCTCGTAACGCTGCTGGCGGGTCAGCTGGGTTGCCAGCTCACGCAGAACCCATACATCGCCCGGGTGCGTCTCAGCCATATGGCGCAGTTGCCGTTCGATGAATTCCGCCTCATCCGGCAACCAGTCGTAATACAAGCGGTGCAAACCATAATGGCGTGGATGCGCGGTACAGGCCTCCTTCAGCCAGGCTACGGCGGCAGCTCGGCCCTGCTGACGGGCCAGCAAGCTGGCAATGTTGCGATGATGGCGCAGATTCAACGGCTCCAGCGCGCTCGCCTCACGTGCATGCGCCAACGCGGCTTCGGTATCGCCCCGCGCATCGCACAGCAGGCTGGTGACCCGCAACCAGTTGGTGCGCCTCAAGGGCGAAGCGCAACTCTCCAGCAAAGCGGCTGCGTTTTCCAGATCACCGTTGCGCAGGAATACTTCTGCCACATAGGCAGCCAGTTCGCTATCTTGAGGATGCAGGCCCACGGCCTCAGTGAGCACATTCCGCGCTTCATCGGCACGCTCCAGCAGATCGAGCTGTTCGAACAGGGTCAGCAGCGAGGCGGGAGCCTTTTGCCCGAGACGCCGGGCACGTGTACGCAGAAAAACCAGTCCGGCCTCTGTTTCACCCAGAAAATAACAGGCCCGGAAATAGGAAACGGCCCGATCTTCATCGGTTTCGTTGAGCGTGGATGCGAAGCGATAGACCGGCAAGGCTTCGCGTGTCTGCCCGGACTGCCAGATGAGCGTAGCCCATTGCGACCACACCCGTGAATTGTTGCCGGCGTACCGCAATGCACGCCGCGTGACTCCCAGGGCCCGCGGCAGACGTCGGCCGTCTTCGGCAAGCCTATCCGCATAGGAGGCGAGTATCTGTGGATCTGCCCAGGTGCGGCTGGCAAGCTGCCCCAACCATTCCAGGTGTGCCGCCCGCCCACCGACAGCCCAGAGCGACGCGGCCTTGGAAAGCTGCAGATTCGCGTCATCGGGAAAACACTCCAGCAATTGCTCGGTATGGCGCAGGATTTCGGGCTCATTACCGTCATACATCGCCAAAGTACGTGCCCCTTGCAAGGAAAGCCTGTGCTGGGGTGCTTCCGTCTGCAATTGGCCGAGCGCAGTCAACGCAGCATTCCGATCATGCTTGCTCAATGCGCTCAGCAACGCACGGTACAACGCCCACTCCGCAGCATCCGGCAATACGATCCCTTGCACACGCCAGGCTTCCGCGACAGGCAGCACCAGCATGCCGCGCGGACCGCTGGCCCGGTGCTGAGCAAACAAGGCCTCAACATCGAACTCGGTATATGCCGACTGGAAAGGATCGCGGATCAGCAGGGATTTGCGCAGACGGTCGTAGCCGATCACTGCCTGCAGATGCCCACCGCCGGTATGCACGGTGGTCAATGTGAACGGTACGCCCGCATCGAGCAACGCACAGGCACTAGACCAATCGACACTGAACTCGGTCGCCAGAAAACCATGCTCGATTGCCCAATGCCATTCCGACGTATCCGGAGTTCCGTCGTAACAGATGGCTTCGGCGATCTCGAGGTGATCGGCCTCGCAACCCCAATAGCCCGCCAGCGCAGCAAGCGTTGCAGGGGCACAGGTATTCCAATGCTGACGTATGAAACCGACCGGCAACATCACGCGATGTGCCTCTAGCCCCTGACTGATACGCTCTGCAAGGTTGCGATAGAACACGCTGTCCTGCACCTGTTCCGCTTCAGAGCGCGCACGCGCCAGCTCACCCTTACCTATCGCGATATCGGCACGACGTGCAGCCCATGTACGTCGTACCCATTTATCGGCTCTGGGCTGCAGGGCCTCAACTCGATCGATGATGGCTGCGCAGGCGTCATACTCTCCCTGCTCGTAGCACAGCTCGAAGAGCTGCATGCCGAACCCGGCGCATTCACTGTCTGAAAACGCCTCCTGCAACAGCACACGTGCTTCGTCCTTGCGTTTCAGCAGGCACAGCAGGGAGGCACGCTGCTGCAACGCAGATCGGTAGTTCGGCCGCAAGACCAGGGCGTGTGAATCGCCCCGGGTTTCCTAGACAGCCCCGAGCTTCATGAAATACTGTTTTTCA
>NZ_MDUX01000078.1 GCF_014736495.1 Candidatus Dactylopiibacterium carminicum | reverse complement strand
ATGCTCACATCCAGTCGCCCGGCAACGTCCGCAACGCTATGTCCGCGATCGGTCACTTGCTTGACCGCTTCAATCTTGAACTCTTCCGTGTATCGCTTGCTACTCATAGACACCTCCACTTGGTTGCCAGCTTAAGGCTTCGAAGTGTCTAGTGAACCGGGGGCGATTCAATCTGCCTTTTGGCGGCATCCGCCGTTCCGGCTATGGCCGCGAACTGATTGGCCTTGGCATCAAGGAGTTCGTCAATCACAAGCTGATCGACATCGTTGATATCGACGCACCGTTCTGAACGCAAGGACCGCGCAAGCGGATTACCGGCTCCCCAAAGGGAGCCGGTTTTTTTGCCGCCGGGCCGCCCCAAAGCAAAAAGCCCCCTCGGGGGGCAGTGAACCCGCGTAGCGGGAGAACGTGGGGGCCTTCTTTTACCGCCGGGCAGCCCCAAGGCAAAAGCCCCTGCGGGAACCATTTGCGTGGCGACGCGCAGCCTCAGAACACCTGCCCTGTCGCGTTGAACGGCGGCGGAACCCAGGCCTGCACCGGCAGCCTGGCCAGCAAGGCTTCGATATCCACCTCGTCGCACTGCGCAGGATCCAGGAATCGGTCGGCATAATCCCGATACACGCCAGAGCGCAGGAAGAGACGGAAAAGCTCGGCATCCAGATGGCCGCCACCCGCCATATTGCCCATGATGCCCAAGGCCTCGGATAGTTTGGCAGGCTTGTAGGGTCGGTCTGCGGCGGTCAGCGCCTCGAACACGTCGGCAATCGCCATGATGCGCGCTGGCACGCTCATCTGCCCGCCCTCCAGCCGGCGCGGGTAACCCTTGCCATCCATGCGCTCGTGATGGCCGCCAGCGATCTCCGGCACCGCACGCAGATGGCGCGGGAAAGGCAGGCGGCTGAGCATCATGATGGTCTGCACGATGTGCTCGTTGATGAGATAACGCTCTTCCTCGGTGAGCGTGCCGCGCGCCACACGCAGGTTGTGCAGTTCGCCACGATTTAACTTGTGGCGCGGCACTTCCAGCTTGAAGCCCCAGGGATTGTCCGCAGTGAAACGCTCCTGGTCCGGGCGCTCGGTCACATGCTCGGGCCGATCGGCCAACAGGCGTTCGGTCGCCGGCAACGAAACCACCGGCAGCCCTTCGCGCTGGCGGCTTTCTTCCAGAGACAGACCCAGGCGGTCATCCAGCGTACGTTGCCAGGTGCGCTGTGCGATGACGTGCAGACGTTCGACATCCTCGGCTGCCAGGAACTCTCCGCCAACATTGCAGCGGGCGACAAAGGCAAATTCTTCATCCAGTGTCCGCCAGGTGTCGGCCAGGGCCTCGCGTGCCTGCACACGTGCAGCCTCCGGCAAACGCTCGCTCAGCCAGGTGATCTCCGCATCACGTTTGAGTACCTCGAAACGCATGCGGATCTCGTGGATGCGGTTGTAGAGGGTTTCAAGCTTGGTGGTCTTGTCGACCACATATTCGGGGGTGGTGATCTTGCCGCAGTCGTGCAGCCAGGCCCCGATATGCACGGCTTCCCAGTCTGCCGGTTTGAGGAAGAAGTCGCGCAGCGGCCCCTCGGTCTGAGCATCGGCAGCCTCGGCCAGCATGCGCGTGAGTACCGGTACGCGCTGGCAATGACCGCCGGTGTAGGGGCTCTTGGCGTCGATGGCGCCCGCGAGCAACTGGATGAAACTCTCCAGCAAGGCTTTCTGCGCCTCGATCAGGCGCCGCGTCTCGATGGCCACGGCCGCCGTGGATGAAAGTGCCTCGACAAAGGCCACCAGCGGATCGCGCCGGAACCGCTCGCCGGCGGGCAGCGGCGCTGCCAGCTCAAGCACCAGCACGCCCACCACTTCCTTGTCCAGCGTGGCCAGCGCCACGGCGAGAAGTTCGGGGCCATCCGCCGTGATTCGGCCAACGACGCTGCTGGAAGACAAGGCCGCCTGGACCACAGGGTGCGCAGCATCCACGCCGCATTGCAGGCTTTCTGCATATTCAGCACCGGCTTCGAGACCACGGCGGTGTTGCGAGCGGCGCAACTGGAGTGCTTCGGCATCGTACAGATAGAGCGCGCCGGAGCGCGCACGCGCCGCCAACGCGACATCTTCCAGCACGGAAGCCAGCAGGCGTTCCACGCTGGTCTCTGAATTCAGCGCACGGCTCACGTCGAGGAAGCGCGCGATGGTCGAGCGCATATGCAGGATGGCCTGCGTGAGCAGATCCATTTCGGTGATGCGCGAAGCGCTCAGCCTGCGCTGACGGAAATCGAAGCTCGCCAGTGCACGTGCCTCGGCCACCAGCAGACGCAACGGTTGGACGATACGCTGGATCAGCAGATAGCCCAGCGGCACCGACAACAGCACCATGCCGAGCGAGATCAGCAATTGCTGCTTGAGCACCTGACGGGCATCGGCGAACAGTTCGTCATGAGGCACCGCCATCAACACCCGGATGCCCTCCTTTGTCGTCCGACTTTGCTCCAGCAGGGGCAGGGAAATCAGCTCCCATTCGCGGAATCCTACTAGCTCCTGCTTGCGCGCCCCCAGCTCGTCCGGCAATACATTGGCGGCGATCAGGGCGGGCATGTCCGTCAGGCTGTCGATGCCGGCCAACGCCATTTCACCGCTTTCGGTCTGGTGCACCACACGGCTGGCATCCTCCAGCGCTACCACCGTACCTCGCGAAGACACCACGGCCACCTGGGATCCCGCGGTCAGTTTCAGGTCAGCGATCTCCTCGCCCAATTCGCGCAGCGTTGCGTCCGCGCCCACCACGCTGCCTGCATCGGTACTCCGGGCCAAGGTGGTGCCGACTTCCCGCGTGGTGTAGAAGAAATAGGGCTCGGTGATCACCGAGTCCTTGCTCTGCAATGCCTGCTGATACCAGGGGCGATTGCGGGGATCAAAGCTGTAGGTCGGCCGTGCCTGCCGGGAAATCAGGCGATGGGCCGCGTCATAGAACAGGAACTCGCCCAACTGGCTGCCATCCGGCCGATGCGTAAGCATCTGCACCATCATGTTCGTGCCTTCGGGCAGACGATAGATCTGCTTCAGCTTGGGCGTACGCACGCTGCGGAACAGGATGAAATCGCCATTCGGGTAGCCGACATACCAGGCGTCCATGATCGGATTGGTGGCCAGCACCGTGGCAGCCATGGGCACGGCGGAAAGACGCTCCTGTGTCGTCCCGGCACGTGCGATACCGTGGAAGGCAAGCAGGGCGAGCTGGTTCTCGGCCGGACGCAGGATGCCGTGAATCTTGTCCTGCAGGGCACGGGCGGCCAGCCGCACGGACTCATCCGTGGCCGAGGAGATCACCTCGCGCGTGCCCTGGTAAGTGTTCCAGACCAGGCTGCCAGCCACCAGCAGCAGCAGGAAGGTGCTGGCGGTGGCTGCCACGATGTGCAGCGGCACACGCCATCGGGGACGGAATTCCTGCGCGGTGAGCGGCATCACGGACTCCTTCAGACGGCTTGGCTTCAAGCGTAGAACAAGGCGAGGAGCTGCAGGTAGTGCTGTAGAGCGGCAAGGCGGCCCGACGCTTCATGCGCTCGAAGGCAAGGAAAGGCGGCGCGTCCGCCCCATCACCATGCTATCGGCTGTGCAGCCGCACCCGCTAGGCTGGCAAGATGGGCAAGGTTCGCTCCTCGGCGATACTGCGCGCCACGGCCTCGGTAAACAACATATAGCGCAAGCCATCCACGAAACGCGTATGGCTCACGTTTTCAAGCCCTCGAATGGCGCGGATGAATTCTTCTTCCACACGCCAGCCGCCAGCTTCTCCAGGCAAGGCATCCACCGGGCTGAACACCGTCTCGCCCTTGCGTGCGAGGCTCAGCCCGCCATCTGCGAAGCGCAGACTGGCCTCGCTGCCGCACAGCAGGATACTGCTCTCCTTGACTGCCCCGCAGATGCTGGAGACGGTGATCGTGGCCTGTGCGCCACAGGCCAGGTCGGCCAGCACCACCACATGCTCGGGTATGCGCACGCTGCGCAGCCGGCCGTCGCCATCCTGACGCTGCGTGACGAAGGTGCGCCCGCGCGCCGACACGCTGCGCGCTTCGCCCACCCAGCGCATCAGCGTTTCGTACCAGATGCCCAGGCTCATCACGTTCAGCCCGGAAAGCTCCGCATCCTGGCGCCAGGAAAGCGGTGCCGCAGGGTCGAGGAAGCGCCCGTCGAAAGCCCGAACCTCGACACTCAGCAACTGCCCCAGCACGCCTTCGCGCAGCAGACGCTGTACCGTGCGGTCCACGCCCAGCGTAAACGGCGCGGGCACCAGTTGTGCCACCAGATCAGGGCGGGCACGTGATGCAATCAGCATTCTCCGTGCTTCGTCGGCATCCATGGCCATGCGTGCTTCGCACAGTACATGCTTGCCAGCCGCCAACGCCGCCAGTGTGACCGGACAATGCAGATAGGGCCAGGTACCGATCATCACCGCATCGATGCCGGGGTCGTCGATCACCGCACGCCAGTGCGACGCCACACGTGGGATGCCGAGTTCGGCTGCCGCGCGCGTACCCGATTCGGGCGACCGGTTCGCCACGCTGACGATTTCCACTCCGGGCTGGGCGCGCAAACCCGGGATGTGCATGGCGCGGGTATTGGCCCCCGCACCGATGATGCCGACGCGGATCACCTGCTTGTCTGATGTCATGTTGAATCTCCGGTTCAGGGGTTAAGGTCGCCGGCATCGACGATGCCGGGAGCCTGACGCATGAAGCGATTTCTGGGGGAAGCGGTGCCACGGTGCCTATTCGGAATGTCATGGGGGTGCCATGGCAGCGACATGGTCCTGTGGCCTGGATGCCGATCCGGGGATTATCTGCCCGTGCCTGCCGAACTGAAACAGGCGACAAACAGCAATGCAGCATGGAGTCTGCTACAGACCTGGACGATCGCCACGCACAGGTGCCAGCCATGAGCACGCCGCGCCTGCTGGTGGCCTATGCCTCGCACGACGGCCAGACCCGGCGCATTGCCGAAGCCATCGCCGCCGGTTTCGAGACCTGGCAGGTGACGTATTGCGATCTGCGCCGCGAGCCGCTGCCCGCGCTACAGGCCCATGACCGCGTGCTGGTGGCGCTAGGGATACGCTACGGCCACTTCCCGCCCCAGGCGGTTGCCCGGCTGCGTGTCCGGATCAACGAGCTGCGCACCCACCCCGATGTCGCACTGATCGGTGTCTGCCTGTCCGCACGCAAGCCTCGCTACGCCGACCCACAACGCAGCGCCTATCTGCAGCGCCTGCTGCGGCGTCTGGTCTGGCAGCCAGGACGGCTGGCGATGTTCGCCGGTGCATTGCGCTATCCGCGCTACCGCTGGTGGGAGCAACGGCTGATGCAGCTGGTGATGCTGGTAAGTGGTGGCCCCACGAACCGCCGCACCGATACCGAATACACCGATTGGCGGACCGTAAGGCGTTTCGGCCTGGAATGGGCCCATTCCCCCATCCTCCCGGCAACGGGCACTGACGGATGCGAAGGAGACAACGAAACCACACGAGTACGTGGAGATCATGCCCTGATGATCCCCGGCGAAGCGGAGTGGGAAGCCCGCCGATAAGCCGGGTTCTGTCGCGCCGGCTCACGCCGGCGGGGCAGTCATTCCTCTGGGCGGCACGTTACCGTGACGCTCTAGCAGCCTACCCGGGGGCTCTGCGGGCCACATCGACGCCCCCCTATTTGGCCTTGCCCCGGATGGGGTTTGCCGTGCCAGTCCTGTTACCAGTCCTGCGGTGGGCTCTTACCCCACCGTTTCACCCTTACCTGATCCCTTGCGGGCCATCGGCGGTCTGCTCTCTGTTGCACTTTCCGTCGCCTTGGGTCTTTCGACTTATAGCGCCCGGCCGTTAGCCGGCATCCTGCCCTGCGGAGCCCGGACTTTCCTCCATGCACGCAAGCGCGCACAGCGACTGCCTGGCGAACTTCCCGGCGCGGATTATACGGGGGTCGGCTATTGTGGCCATAGGGTTTTCCTGAGCGCGTGCCACCTATGTTTTCAGCATTCCCCTGCCGTTAAGTGCAAGATGACGCGAAACGAGTCCGTATCGATCCACGAAATCCCATGATCAAGAAGATTCCCAGCACCGACCTGCGCGTCGGCATGTACGTCCACGAGCTGGACTGTGACTGGCTGGCGCACCCGTTCTTCAAGAGCCGTTTCGCAATCAGTTCGGAGAATCAGATCGCCAAGGTGATCGAGAGCGGCGCGCACTTCGTCTATATCGATACCGACCGTGGTTTGGACGTGCCCGATGCGCCCACGGAAGAAGAAGTCCGCGATGCACTGCAGCACGAGATGATCCAGCTGGCGACCGCCGAACATCCTGCAAGTACGCGTGTTTCGCGTCAGGAAGAGATCCAGCGGGCGCATTCCATCAAGGGGCAGGCGCAGGCGCTGGTGCGCAATGTGATGGCGGATGCCCGCCTGGGCCGCGCCGTCGAGATGGAGCGTGTAGATCATGTGGTGGAAAGCATCACCGAATCCATCCTGCGTAACAACGGCGCCATCGTTGGCCTGCTGACGATCAAGAACAAGGATGACTACACCTTCCTGCACAGCGTGAGCGTCTGTGCACTGATGGTTGCTTCTGCCGAACACTCGACCTGGACGCCGAGACCACCCGCCAGGCAGGCCTGGGCGGCCTGCTGCACGACACCGGCAAGGCCTTCGTGCCGGATGCGATCCTCAACAAGCCAGGCAAACTGACGGCGGCGGAATTCGAGATCATGAAACGCCACCCCAGCGATGGCCATGAGGTGCTGCGTAAAACGCCGGAGGTGGGGGCCATCCCGCTGGACATCACGCTGCACCATCATGAGCGCATCGACGGCAGCGGTTATCCGGACAAACTGGCGGAAGACCAGATCACGCAACTGGTGCGCATGTCGTCAGTCGTCGATGTGTATGACGCGATCACCGCCAATCGCTGCTACCACATCGGCATGCCGGCCACCGATGCGCTGCGCAAGCTGCATGAATGGAGTGCATTCCACTTCGATCCGAAGCTGGTACAGGCTTTCACACGTTGCGTAGGTATCTACCCGGTGGGTACGCTGGTGCGCCTGGAGTCCGGCCGGCTGGCCGTGGTAATGGAGCAAAACGACAGCAGCCTGCTTCAGCCGCGTCTTAAAGTAGTCTTCAGCACACGCAGCAACGCACGCGTCGAGCCCTACGATCTGGATCTCGCCCGCCCCATGGGCTCGGGCGGCGCAGACCGGATCCTCAACCATGAGGACCCGATCAAATGGCGCATCGACACCAGCCTGTTCATCGCGGCTTGATCGCCGCTGCCGTCCGGCCCTGAAAGACTCTCAGGTTTTCAGGGAGCGACCTTCTCTGGCGTGAACACCAGACCTGCCTCACCCTGCTCGAACCGGCCGAGCAGACGGCCAGGAATACGCTCGGGTTTCTCCTGGAACTTCTGTACCTGGCAAGCTTCCGTGCCGACGGCGTACCAGGTATCGCCCTGCTTGGCCACATAAAGCATGGCACGGATCTCGTAGAGCTCGATCGGCGCCATCGTGCGCGCACCAGGATCCACGGTATAGCGGCGCTGGCACTCCGGCAGGCGGGAGACAATGAAGCGCTGCTCGACCTGGCTGCTCCACACCCAGCTTTGCTCCCGCATCAGGCTGATCGAATGCTCCTTGCCATCGATGAGCATGGAGGCCGCGTCGTTCTCGCAAGCGCTCAGACCGACCAGCGCCATGACGGACAGCACCAGCATACGGATCTTCATCTCGTTTCCTCTCGGGCTCAGGCCAGGCGCCAGCCGATGGACTCACCCGCGCGCAGGGGCACGATGGGGTCTTCCGGCAGATAGTCCAGCGTCGCAGGAACCGTCCAGGCCTCCTTCACCAGCGTGATCCGCTCCTGACTGCGCGGCAGGCCATACCAATCCGCACCATGGAAGCTGGCGAAAGATTCCAGGCTATCCAGTGCATTCGCCGATTCGAAGGCTTCAGCGTACAGCTCGATGGCCGCATGCTCAGTGTAGCAACCGGCACAGCCACAGGCAGCCTCCTTGGTGCTCTTCGCATGCGGCGCGGAATCGGTGCCGAGGAAGAAACGCGGATTGCCGGAAGTCGCCGCGGCCAAAAGGGCCTGACGATGGATCTCACGCTTGAGTACGGGCAGACAGTAGTGGTGCGGACGAATCCCGCCCACCAGCATCGCATTGCGATTCAGCAACAGGTGATGCGCGGTGATGGTGGCGGCCACGTTGTCCGGCGCTTCACTCACATACTGCGCCGCCTCACGCGTGGTGATGTGTTCGAAGACCGAACGAAGATCCGGGAAGGCTTGCGTGAGCGGCGCGAATACACGATCAATGAACACGCGCTCACGATCAAAAACGTCAATGTCAGCATGGGTCACCTCGCCATGTACGCACAGGACCAGCCCGCGCCTCTGCATCCGTTCGAGCACAGGATGGACCTTCTCGATGGCAGTGACGCCCGCATCCGAATTGGTCGTCGCTCCCGCCGGGTAGAGTTTCACCGCATGCACGAAGCCGCTATCTACAGCACGGTCGATTTCGTCCGGAACCGTGTTGTCTGTGAGGTACAACGTCATCAATGGTTCGAACTTGAGATCTTCCGGAAGGTCTTTCAGGATGCGCTCGCGATAATCGGCCGCCTGGGCCACGGTAGTCACCGGCGGACGCAGGTTGGGCATCACCAGCGCACGGGCGAAACGGCGGGCGGCATCCGGTACGGTGATCCGCAGCGCAGCGCCATCGCGCAGGTGCAGGTGCCAATCATCGGGGCGAATCAGGGAGAGCGTTTGCATGGTTTTTCTTTCTTGCGGAATTCGCGGCAGGCGCAAGTGTAGCGGCTCCCCTGCCCGCCAGGGTCCGCATGCAGGCGGTACCTCCCCGGGCTATACTAGGCGCCCGATTTCTTCCTCCGCTTCTCCAGGCGGACGCGCGTGGCCACTTGTGGCACGATCCGCGCCCCCTTCCGCAGTCCTGATCGCGAAGCTTGGCATCACCCGTTTTTTGCCGCAGGACCGATCCAAGGCAAAACATCCCCTCGGGGGCAACGCCGCCGCGTCAGCGGCAAGTGTGGGGGCTTGTTCCACATCCGCAATCTCTACTCGAAAGGAGCTCCCATGGAGTCCCTGCACTTTCTGCCTGCGTGGCCTTTGAGCCTCGATCCGCTGGCCTGCTTCGGTATTGCACTGTTTATCGCCGTCAGTCTGGGCGAGCTTGCGGCCCGCTGGCTGCGTCTGCCCCGCATCACTGGCTATGTGGTCACCGGCATGCTGCTGAGTCTGTTGCCGTCCGGCCCGCTTGGCGAGTTGCGTGGTGGCGCCCATTTGATTTTTGAGCTGGCGTTTGCGCTATTGCTTTTCGAACTAGGGCAGCGCATTGATCTGGGCTGGCTGCGCCGCAATCCCTGGCTGCTGGCCGGTAGCCTGGGAGAGTGGCTGCTGGCTTTCCTGGCCGTCGGTGCTCTGATGTTGCTGTTCCAGCTACCCCCCTTGTTGACCGTGCTGGTAGCCGCACTGGCGGCCTCCACAGGCCCGGCCGTGATCCTGGGGGTATCCCGGGATAGCGGCGCGCGCGGCCAGATCTCGGACCGCCTGATGCTGTTCAGCGCGCTGGGCAGTTGCTACAGCTTCGTGGTGCTAGGCCTGGCCTATGCCTGGGCATACCAGGAACATGCGGCCTCCTGGCAGATCACCCTGCTGCATCCACTCTATCTGGTGGGAGGGTCGGTAGTGCTGGGGGCAGCGGCTGCATTGCTGGTGCTGCGCACGCTGGCACGCATCCGCCCGGGCAACAGCAGCCAGACGCTCGCCGCCATCGCCGTGATTGCCCTGGCCGTGGCGCTGGCCAAGGCACTGGATCTGTCCACCGTGGTCGCCCTGCTATTTGCCGGTATCCTGTCACGCAGCCTGGATCGTGAGCGCCGCTTGCAACCGATGGACTTCGGCCTGCTCAGCCGCGTGGCCCTGATCATCGTGTTCGTGGCCACCGGTACTCTGCTGCAGGCGGAGAGCTTCACAACCGCGCTGCTGCCGGCCATCGGCTTACTCGCCGCACGGGCATTGGGCAAGGGCATCGGGATCTTTGCCTTCGCCCGCCCCAGCGGTATCTCGTTGCGCAAGGCTTCATTGCTTTCCATTGGTCTACTGCCGATGTCCGGCGCGGCCTTGCTGTGGGTAGAGCGTACCGCCAGCATCTGGCCCGAGATGGGGGCACAGCTGGCCGCAATCGTGCTCACGGCATTGATCGTGATGGAAATGCTGGCCCCCCCGGCACTGCAATTCGCGCTGCGCCGCGCTGACGAAACCCGGGAGGACTAATCATGAGTGAATCCAATCTGGATCTCGAATTCACGCAATCCGAGGCGCTCTCACTGGGCGTGGAGCTGGAACTGCAAATCGTCAGCCGGCTGGATGGCGACCTGACGCAAGGTGCCACGGAACTGCTCGCACTGATCGAGCGGCGGCCACACCGGGGAGACTTCAAGCCGGAGATGACGGAGAGCATGATCGAAGTCAGCACCGGCGTGCACCGCGACAGCAACGAACTCGGTGCCGAACTGCTCTCGGTACGTGACACGCTGGTAGCCGAGGCTGACCGTCTTAACCTGTTGATCTGCGGGGGCGGAGCCCATCCTTTCCAGCACTGGGCAGAACGCAAGATCTTCGACAAACCGCGCTTTCATCAGCTCAACGACCTGTACGGCTACCTCGCCAAACAGTTCACGGTATTCGGCCAGCACATCCACGTCGGCTGCCCGAATGGCGACGAAGCGATGTTTCTGCTGCACGGGCTGTCCCGCTACATTCCGCACTTCATCGCGCTATCGGCAGCCTCGCCTTATTACCAAGGCGTGGACACGGCCTTCGATTCCTCGCGGCTGAATGCCATCTCGGCCTTCCCGCTCTCTGGACGCGCCCCGCTGGTGAAGCGCTGGAGTGAGTTCAACGAGTATTTCCACAACATGCAGAGCTTTGGCGTGGTGGAGAGCATGAAGGACTTCTATTGGGATATCCGCCCCAAGCCGGAGTTCGGCACTGTGGAGATTCGCATCTGCGATACACCACTGACCGTGCAGCGCGCCACGGCGCTGGCCGCCTACGCGCAGACTGTGTGCCGGTATCTGCTGGTGGAACGCCCTTTCCTGATCGAAGAATCGCTCTACGCCGTCTATACCTACAACCGATTCCAGGCCGCCCGCTTCGGCTTCGACGGCAATCTGATCGATCCGGGCAGCAAGACCATTACCAGTCTGCGCGACGATTTCAATGCCACGCTGGAAAACCTCGCACCCCACGCGGCCGAACTGGGCACCAGCACCTTGCTGCAGACCTTGCAGCAAGCGGCCAGCGAGGGGAACGACGCACGCTGGATGCGCGACACCTTCGCCCGGCAGCGCTCCTTTGGTGACCTGGTATGGCAACAGGCCCAGCTATGGCGAAACAGCCGCTAGCACCGCCATTGCAGCAATCAGAGCCGATGCGCGCGCATCCGTTGCGCATCGGCCTGTCGGCCCGACTGATGCACAAACCGCCAGCCGAGCTGGGTTTTCGCAACAAGACGCTGCAGTATCTGGAACAGTCGATCGCGCACTGGATCCTCGCCGAAGGCGCACTCGCTTTCATGCTGCCTACACTGGAGGATGCCGCCAGCGTACGGCGCGCGGCAGTCTCGGTGAGCGACTACGTGCGTGCCATCGACGGCCTGATCCTGCAGGGCGGCATGGATGTCAGCCCCAACAGTTATGGTGAGTTTCCGCTGCGTCCCGAATGGGGCGGAGATCGCATCCGCGATCTGTACGAACTGGATCTGATCTGGGAGTGCATCTTCCAGGGCAAACCCGTGATGGGTATCTGCCGCGGCTGCCAGCTGCTCAATGTAGCCTTCGCCGGCAGTCTCTACCAGGATATCGAAACCCAGGTGGCAGAAGCCCATCGTCACGTGGATGTCGAAGCCTACGATCAGCACACGCACGCGCTGGAGTTTGCGCAGGGTTCCCTGCTTGAACGCCTCTACCCCGTCACCGACGCCCCCCGGGTCACCAGCATTCACCATCAGGCCATCAACCGCCTGGGCAACGGTCTGGTCGTGGAAGCCCGCTCGGCAGGAGACGGCATCATCGAGGCGATGCGTTGGGAAGGTAGCAGCTTCGTCTATGGCGTGCAGTGGCACCCCGAATTCCACGCCGCGACCACCAGCACACTGCTGGACAGCACGCCACTGCTGCGTGAATTCCTACGCCAGGCACGCGCCCGCCTGCAGCGCGATAAGTAAAAAGCCCGCCATCCGGAGATGGCGGGCTTCCAGGAGACTGCTCAAGGAACGGCCTTTTGAGGAGACTCAGGGTTGCGGAGTCCAACCAGCTCCACTGTTGTAAGCAGAGAAGACCTCCGCACGCGTATCGAAAGCAGCAGCTTCGGTAGCAAACAGCTGATAGCTATAGGAAGAGCGCCCAGAAACATCTAGGGTGGTGCCACTCAGATCCGTGCTGCCATATTCACGCCAGCCAGTGGTCGCGGTTGCCGTGCTCGGGGTCGGTGCAGGCGACTCATACCAGCCCTTGCTCGCAATGTGGGTACCCATCTTGCAATTGATGAACAAGATATTGTCCTGGTACGTAGAGTCACCACCGGAACGCGCCAGGTAAGTCGACGCGGCAGAGCCCGTCGCCACCGTATTGCCTCCAGGCCCTGTGCCATTCGTCAGGGTGCTGTTGAGGAAGACGAACCCTTTGGCTCCAGACGGAGTGCGCGCCTGCAGGATGTAGCCGCCAGACGGAGTGCTGCCGTAGTAGGTGTCACCCACGGTACGAATTTCACTGTCCTCGAACAGAGTCGCTTGGCTGTAGCCCCAGATGAAGTCGACGTTCCCTGTCACCAGCGTGTTGTAGAACCAGTTGTAGCCCTTCACCAGAATGGTGTCCTGTTCGCTATGGAACTCTGAATCGCCCCGGGTTTCCTAGACAGCCCCGAGCTTCATGAAATACTGTTTTT
>NZ_MDUX01000077.1 GCF_014736495.1 Candidatus Dactylopiibacterium carminicum | reverse complement strand
ATGCTCACATCCAGTCGCCCGGCAACGTCCGCAACGCTATGTCCGCGATCGGTCACTTGCTTGACCGCTTCAATCTTGAACTCTTCCGTGTATCGCTTGCTACTCATAGACACCTCCACTTGGTTGCCAGCTTAAGGCTTCGAAGTGTCTAGTGAACCGGGGGCGATTCAATCGGAGACGAATTCAACCCCGGCGCAGCTTTTCCCAGAAGATCTGGTATTGCGGTGACTTGCTTTCTTCCGGATCGCAGAATATGCGGTGATGTTGGCCCTGGATCTGGGGCAGGCGATAGCCCATGGCACCGAGAAAACGTTCGTTGGCAGTGAGCACACGACCTTCGAGATCGAACTCGATCACGGCCATCGAGCGCTGCAGCGCCTGGATGAGATTCTCATGTTCGCGCGAGCTTTCGATGGTACGGGTCAGATCGCTGGCGTAGAGCGAGAAGTGAAGCAGACGGCCGTCTCCACAGCGGATGGGCTGCAGGATGGAGCGCAGCCAGGCTTCCTGCCCGTTGCCGCGCAGCAGACGGATGACCCCTGCAAAGTGTTCGCCGCGTTCCAGTGCATTCTTGACCCGCAGGTGGAAATCCAGGCCACGCACATGATCGGGCATGAGATCCATCAGGTCGCGGCCCAGCAATTGATCGCGACGGTAGTGCATCTCCTGCTCGAAGTTCGCGTTCACCGAACTGATGCACCCTTGAGGATCGAGTGTCATGGAGATCATCTCGGCATCCAGGCTGGAGCGGATCTGCTGGATGGAAGACAGCTCTTCGCGCAATTCGGCCAGCTCCTGCTTCAAACGGGTATCGAACATGGGAGCGGCCGTTTCTTTTCCGTGGGGAACGTGCCATTGACGGCATGCGCGTACGTCAGCTTTAGATGCCCATCCGTGATGTGAGCCACATCCTCGTCTGCCACGCGATGTGGTGGCCTTTTGATCTTGCTCTGCCCTGACGGGAGGCTCGAAAACACCGGAGGCTGGCGCAGCTGGCTGCCCCCGGAGAGCATCAGGCGCTTTTTATATGCGATAGCCTTGCACGATCTGTTGCATCGAGGAGGCCAGGGCGTGGAGCTCGTGGGCTGTCCGGGCACTGCCATGCGCGGCGGTATTGCTGACTTCGGCCATCTGCGCGATGCGCTCTACCTGCTGGGCAATGCTGATGCTGGCCGAGCTCTGCTCGCGGATGGCGTCGGTGATCTCGCGGACCATGCCGACCGCTTCGGCACTGGTCTGGCTGATCTTCTGGATCGACTGATTGGCGTTCTCGGCCCGGCCAACCCCGTCCTCGACGCGTTCGACCGCCAGCTGCATGCCGGCCACGGCATCCTTGGCGCCATTGCGCACGGCGTCGATGATGGTGGCGATTTCCTGTGTGGAATGTGCGGTGCGTTCGGCCAGTTTGCGCACTTCATCGGCCACCACGGCGAAGCCGCGTCCCTGCTCGCCAGCGCGAGCCGCTTCGATGGCCGCATTGAGCGCCAGCAGGTTCGTCTGGTCCGCCACTTCGCGGATTACGGCGATGACTGACGATATACGTTCGCTTTCCGTTTCGAGCTTGCGGATGCTCTCGCTGGTCTGGGTCACGGTGCCGGCAATCTCGTTGATGTCCTGCACGGTTTGCCCGATTACCTGACCACCTTCGCGGGCGAGCTGGCCGGAGGTGCCCGAAAGCTGGTTGGCCTCGGCCGCGCGATCTCCGATGTGGCTGATGCTCACAGTCATCTCCTCCACGGCGGAAGCCATGCTGGTGGCTGATTCGCTCTGCTGGGCAGAGGCCTGGGCAACCTGTTGGGCGCTTTCGGCCATGTCGTTAGACTTGCCTGCCACCTCGGTTGCGCTGGCGCTGATCTGACGCAGGCTTTCCTGCATGGTGCCGAGCAGGCGGTTCAGATCTTCGGCCATTCTGCTCAGTTCGTCTTTGCCGCGCGCCGGGATGCGGATGCGGAAATCGCGTTCCCGCTCGACCAGGCTGACTGCTTGGCAGACGTTCTGGATGCTGCGGCGTATGGTGCGTTCGAGCATGAGGCCAAGGCTGAGCACGGCAGCGGCGCCCAGGCCGATGATCAGCCAGGAGAGCAACTTCAACCGGCGGGTGTATTGCTCCGCAGCGTCGTTGGCTTCCTGGATCAGCTGGTCCTGGAAACGCCGGTGCTCGTCGGTGACGGTCTTGGCGTCTGCCGAGACCTTGATGAAGGCCCCGATGGCCTTGCGCGCGATGTCCGGGTCGCCGCTGTTGGTGCCGGCGAAGGCCGCCAGCATGGCTTTGTCGAAGGCGTGGAGCGCCGTCTTGTCCTGCGCGAGCAGGGCTTTTTCTCTATCGTCTTGAATCAGCTTTTCGTAGGTGTCGATGTGTTTCCACATGGATTCGGCGCTTTTCTTCGCCTGATCCTCGACTTTCTTGCGCTCGGCCTCGCTGGGCTTGATGAAGTGATTGAGGACGTGGACACGAAGGCGCAGGGTCTGGGCGATCACCTCGTCCAGTTCGCGGATTTTCAACGCGGTGTTGCCGTGTGCCAGGGCCAGCGCATCGGAGAGTTTGCGGGTGTTGTGCATGCCCACGAGGCCGACCAGTACGGTCACCACGGTTGCAAGCGCAAGGATGAGTTTCAGGCGGAGGGAGATGGAGGTATTCATCGGGAAGCCTTTTTATGTGTGTACGGCGTAAGGGTTTACGCTTATATGCGTGCCGGCTTGAGCCCTTTGTGTGCTCTTTACACTTCGCCCGGAAAGCAGCGCTGTGACTGACTTTCTTGATCTGGAAAGCCGGTTGCCGGGCTCGGTCCGGCCAGCGCCTGGCGGCGGGTGGATTCTTGTGTCGTCGCTGCGCCTTTTTCTTTTCCTGCCGTTACAACTGCTCCGATGTGCTTTTGCAGAAGGAGCGCAGCATGAGCATCCAACTTCCCCGTATCGGTGCCGGCGTGCCGGAGCAACCGAACACCACGGTGTCGCGTCCCGCAGAGCGGGTGCGCGGTCAGGACCTACAGACCGGGCAGGAGCAGGTCACGCTGAAGGGCTCTGCCGATGAGACGCTGACCTACGCCAACCCGCGCGCCGCGTTCGAGTCCGAGCGGCCCGATCTGGCAAGCCTGCTGGCGGAATCCGACCGGCAGGTCGAGGAGTTCATGACCTTTCTGCGCTCGGCCCTGGCACAGCAGGGGCTGGAGTTCAGCAAGGTGGCCAGCGGTGAGCAGCAGCTGACGCTGGATCAGGCGACGATCGATCAGGCCCAGGCGGACATTGCCGAGGACGGTGAGTGGGGCGTGCGCGCGGTGGCCGAGCGCATCCTGAATTTCGCCAAGATCGGCATCGGTGACGATTCGACGAAGATCGAAACCTTCCGCGCGGCGATCCAGAAGGGCTTCGACGAAGCACAAGCGATCTTTGGCGGCAAGCTGCCAGAGGTGAGCCAGCAGACCCACGCGGCAATCATGGCCGAGCTGGACCGCTGGCAGGCCGAGGGGGTTCCCGCCGGGCTCGTGAGCCTGGCTCCGGCAGCAGGTACCGATGCGACGTAGCGCATGTGCGCCCTTCTCGCGGGCGTAACAATCGTCAACAGAACAACGGGAGACAATGCTGCATTGCAGGCTTCTGTCCGGCTACGGCAAAAGATATAGTTCCGCGCTTTTATAAAAAAGGGAGGTCCCGAGGGACATGAGCGCGGAAGACAAAAAAGAGGGCCTGCAACGCGGGCTCAAGAATCGGCATATCCAGTTGATTGCACTGGGCGGCGCCATCGGCACGGGACTGTTCCTGGGGTCGGCCGGCGTGCTGCAGATGGCCGGACCGTCAATGATCCTGGGCTATGCGATCGGTGGGCTGATCGCCTTCCTGATCATGCGCCAGTTGGGCGAGATGATCGTCGAAGAGCCGGTGGCTGGTTCCTTCAGCCATTTCGCGCACAAGTACTGGGGCCCTTTCGCCGGCTTCCTGTCGGGCTGGAATTACTGGGCGCTGTATGTATTGGTCGGCATGGCCGAACTGACGGCGGTGGGCAAGTACGTGCAGTTCTGGTGGCCCGAGATTCCGACCTGGGCCACGGCCGTGGCTTTCTTCCTGGCGATCAACGCGATTAATCTGGCGAACGTGAAGTTCTTCGGTGAGACCGAATTCTGGTTCGCGATCATCAAGGTCGTGGCCATCATCGGCATGATCCTGCTGGGGCTGTGGATGCTGTTCTCGGGCAGCGGTGGCGAGCAGGCAGCGGTGAGCAATCTGTGGTCGCACGGTGGTTTCTTCCCCAAGGGCGTGGGCGGGCTGGTGATGGCGCTGGCCTTCATCATGTTCTCGTTTGGCGGGCTGGAGCTGGTGGGCATCACGGCGGCCGAAGCCAGCGAGCCGCGCAAGGTGATCCCGAAGGCGATCAACCAGGTGGTGTGGCGCATCCTGATCTTCTACGTCGGCGCGCTCGCGGTGCTGCTTTCCCTGTATCCGTGGGATGCTCTGCTGGAGTCCCTCGCTGCGGCTGGCGATCCCTACAGCGCCAGCCCCTTCGTGCGCATCTTCTCCTTGCTGGGAAGTGATTCCGCCGCGCATGTGCTGAACTTCGTGGTGCTGACGGCTGCGCTGTCGGTCTACAACAGCGGCGTCTATTGCAACAGCCGCATGCTCTACGGCCTGGCGCAACAGGGCGATGCGCCGCGTGCACTGGCGCGTACCGATTCGCGCGGCGTGCCGCTGCTGGCGATCGGCGTGTCCGCGCTGGTCACCTTCATTTGCGTGGTCATCAATTACGTGTTGCCGAAGAGCGCACTGGAGCTGCTGATGTCGCTGGTGGTGTCGGCGCTGGTGATCAACTGGGCGATGATCAGTCTGGCGCACCTGAAATTCCGCAAGGCCATGGCCCGGCAGGGCGTGACGCCGGGTTTCAAGGCGCTGTGGCACCCCTTCGGCAACTGGCTGTGCCTAGGCTTCATGGCGCTGATTCTGGTGATTCTGGCGCTCACACCGGGCATCAGTGTGGCCGTATGGCTGATTCCGGTCTGGCTGCTGCTGATCTGGATCGGCTACCGCGTCCGTCAGGCACGCGCCGCTGCCTGAGTGCTTGAGCGTCCATCGGACGCTTCAGGCAGGAACTCCGTGGCAACAACCCCGTTCATGCTTCGATACCTCAGCACGAACGGGGCCGCCGCTGCGGGCCCATACGGCATGAAATCCGTTCGCACCGAGGTATCGAACCGCGGGCGGGTTTCATGGCCAATCTCCTCCGATATTTACGACGGCCTGACCGAAAGGGGCTTGCCTCCAGGCTTTTGTATCGTCTGGAAGCAGCCTGACTGCGCAGCGCGTGGAGCCCGAAATCTGCGCCTGGTCCTGTTGCGAGCCCCGGTTCGGGGGCCAGACAGACTTCGCGCTGATTCTCAGCGCGAGGGCGGCGGCCCCTTGCGATCGCCACTGGGCATGTCCTTAGGCATGGCGGCGAGCTGACCGTCCTGCGTACGACAGATGCCGGTGAAGGTCTCGCCCTTCGGCCCGCTGAAACTGACCTCGACCCCCTCCGTCTTGCCCTTGCAGGCCGCGATGGCTTCGGGAGGTGGGCCGGGCGGGCGCTGACCGTTCGGCGGTGTGGGCGGATTGCCGCTGGTACTGCTGGAGCTGGCTGCCTGGGCTCCGATGCCGGACAGGCAGCAGAGGGCCACGCCGGCGCAGAGAAATCTGAATCGCATGAAGATCTCCTGTGGGATGAAGAGGCAGGAGGATGCTGCTCCGAGCCGTCTGGGCGGACCAGCGTTTTTGCCCGGGCTGGCGGGTTTTTGCAGCTTTTAGCGCATTCGTCCATGCCGGCAGCGTGGTTGCACGCCGGGCGATTGGGGGTAGCATGCCGGGCTGTGCCGCCTCGTATCCTGTTCATGGTTCTGCTGCGAACAGCCCCCCGGAGGCGGCCTAAACCCTGACATGAAGGAGAGCTTAAAAATGACAACCGTGACCCTGGGCGGCAGCCCGATCGAAGTGGCCGGCAAATTCCCGGTCGTTGGCGGGCTGGCACCGGAATTCGCGCTGGTGGGCGCAGATCTGGGCGAGAAGGGCCTGGCGGCCTTTGCCGGCAAGCGCAAGGTGCTGAACATCGTACCCAGCCTGGATACCGGCGTCTGCGCGGCCTCCGCGCGGCGATTCAACGCGGAAGCCTCCAGTCTTGCCGATACCGTGGTGCTGGTGATTTCGGCGGATCTGCCCTTCGCCGCTTCGCGCTTCTGCGAAGTGGAAGGCCTGAAGAACGTGCTGACCCTGTCCACCTTCCGTGACAAGGCCTTCAAGCAGGCCTATGGCGTGGATATCGTCTCTGGTCCGCTGACTGGCCTGACCGCCCGTGCGGTGGTGGTGCTGGACGAACAGAACAAGGTGCTGCATGCCGAGCTGGTGCCCGAGATCAAGCAGGAGCCGGATTACGCGGCAGCGCTCGCCGTGCTGTAACTCTTCGCATTGCGTGATGACGGAACGGCCGCGAGAGCGGCCGTTTTTCATTGCGCCAGCAACTGCTGGCAGGCCTGCTGCACGCTGGCGAGGCTCAGCGCTTCCATGCAGCGCGGGTGCGGACATTGACCCGGCCCGTCGCCATGACTCCGGCCGCAGCGCTGGATCCAGTCCGCTTCCCGGCGGAAGGTGTGGTGCTGGTTGCGGCAGTCGATGGGCTCGCTCAGTGCGATGAAGGGGCTGTATCGCCAGTATTGGCCCGCGCCGCAGATCACGGCAGAGCCGGGGCCGAACAGGGCTACCGTGGGAGTGCCGGTGAGGCGCGCGAGATGGGTGACGCCGGTATCCGGGCAGACCATCAGCGTGGCATGCCGCAACAGATGGGCAAGCTGCAGTAGATCCAGCTGGCCGGCAAAGCTGGTGTATCGGCCTTCGGAGTCCACCGCCCGTACCAACGCGGTTTCCTTGGCGCCGGCGCTCCATACCGGCGCGATCCCGCTGGCGATTAGCCAGGCGGCCAACTGGCGCCAGCGTTCGGCGGGCCAGAACTTGAGCGGACTGCTGGCGCCCAGGTGCAGCACTGCGTAGCGTCCGGCAGGGCGCTGGAAGGCTGCGGGCTCGGCCCAGGGCCAGTCTTGCGGTGTATAGGGGGCCGGAGGAGGGCCATCGACGAGGCCTGCTGCGAAGTCGGCGAAGGTCGCCGGGCTTTGCGGAAAAGGATGGGCCTCGTCGAGCAGACGGTTTTTCCAGGCCGGCTTGTCGCCCGCGAAACCGACGATGTGTGCCGCACCCAGCGCACGGGCCAGCGGTGTGTAGCGGTTCTCGGCGGGAATCAGGACCAGATCCCAGGGGCCTGCAGCCTGCAGAGCGGCCAGGGTGGCAGCATCGCGCGGATCGAAGCGCAGGGCCTCCACGCCGAATGGCCGCGCGGCATACAAGGGCAGGAAGGGGCGCGGGCAGGCAAGGCAGATCCGCGCATCCGGATGCCGGGTGCGTAGCTTGGCCAGCAGCGGCGTGAGCATCAGGGTGTCGCCCAACAGCAGGTGATGCAGCACCAGGATGCGTGTGGGCTGTGCGGCGGCTGGCGGACGCGGGGTGAGCAGGGCGCGCAGCAGGCGCGGCAGCAGCCACAGGCGGGCGGCGGTTCTGCTCATGGGGCGTCGATCAGCTGGCCGCGCGCTGGAACACGGCTTCCATGCGCGTGAGCATGCGCTCGATGCCACAGTGCTCCAGCGCGAAATTGTGCGCGGCGTTGCCCAGGCGATCCGCTTCGCCCGGTTTGTCCAGCAGTTGGCGGATCGCTCCGCCGAGCGCCTGGATGTCCTTGGGAGGCACGACCAGGCCGGTCATGCCGGGGCGGACGACGTCGGCGGAGCTGCCGATGGGAGTGGTGATCACCGGCAGGCCGACCGCCATGGCCTGCATCACGGCTTGCGAAACGCCTTCGTTGGCGTAGGACGGCAGCACGAAGATATCCAGTGCCTGCAGCCAGGGCAGCACATCGCGCTGCTGGCCGGCAAAGCGGATGCTGCGTGCCAGACCGAGTTCGACGGCCAGGCGGTTGAGTTTTTCCCGCTGTGGGCCGTCGCCGACGATAGCCAGGCGGATGCGTGGATCGTTCAGCTCGGCGATGGCTTTCATCAGGTAGCGATGCCCCTTCCAGGAGCGCAGCGTGGCGACGATGCCGATCCACACGGCATTCGTATCCAGTCCGAGTTTCTCGCGGGCTGCAACCTTGTCACCGGGCTGGAAGCGCTTGGTATTGATGCCGGTGAAGACCGATTGCACGTGCTCGGCGGGCAGGCCGAGGCTGTCGATGAGCTCGCGGCGCAGCTCTTCGCCGGTGGTGATCACGCGCTTGGCCGCCTTGGCGTAGAGCCAGCGGTTGTACCAGCTGCGTTTGACCGGTGCTGAAATGTGGCGGGTGCGCACGATGGGCAGGGCATTCTTGCGCAGCGTCAGGTTGACCAGGGCCATCAACCAGCTGTCGGTGGAACTGTGGGTGTTGACCACGTCGATTTCATGGCGGTTTTCGCGGATCCAGGCGCGCAGGGCCTTGAAGTCCGCCCAGCGCTTCTCGCGGATGGGCACGGCCACCGCCTTCACGCCCCAGTCCTTGGCGCGGACGAAGATCGTCGAATCGGCCGGGCAGAGCAGGGTGACATGATGGCCACGCTCGATCAGGCCCCGGGACTCTTCGAGAATGCGGATCTCCTGGCCACCCCAACCGCGCGAGGACTCGGTATGCACGATGTGCAGGGAGCGGACGGAAAGCAGGGTGTTGTATTGCGCCATGGCGGTCGGCCCGTGGATCTGAAGAGCGCGGGATTATAGCGGGCCGGGCTGCCCCAGCAGCTGGCGGTAAAGTGCTGTCAGCTCGGCGGCCATGGATTCTTGACTCATGGCGGCCACGCTCTGGCGCGCAGCGCTGGCAAGAGCAGGCTGTTGCGACGGGTCGTGCGCTGCTTCCAGCAGGCGCCCCAGCGCGGTGGCGATGCCGTGGATATCCAGGGCGTCGACACGCTCGCCGTTCTGCCCGAGCTGGATCAGCTCGGCCGCACCGGACTGGATGGAGCTCAGCACCGGCAGGCCGCTGGCCAGCGCTTCCAGCGCAGCGTTGGGCATCGGGTCGTAGAGGGTGGGCAACGCAAAGGCGTCGGCGGCACCCAGGTAGGGCGCGACATCTTTTTTCGGGCCGAGAAAACGCACCCGGCTGGCCACGCCCAGCTGTTGCGCGCGGCGTTGGAAGCGGCGCGCATGCTTGTCCTTGCCGATCACCCAGAGTTCGGCTTGTGTCAGGCCGGGTTCGGCCATGGCGGCAAGCAGTTGCCCGACGCCCTTGCGCTCGAAACCGGAGCCGACGAACACCACCACGCGCGCGGACTCCGGCACGCCAAGCTGTTCGCGGATGCTGTCCCGATACTGGGCGCGCAGACCGGGATGGAAGTGTGCGAGATCGATGCCGTTGTGGATCAGATGCAGGCGGCTGGCCAGGCGTGGGTAGCGGCGTGCGACATCCTGCCGCACCATTTCGGAGTTGCAGATCACCGCCCGCAGATGCGGATGGGCAAACATGCGCGCTTCCATGCGCAGGATGTAGCGGTGCCAGGGCGAGAGGCGCTGCAGCAGACGGCCCAGCGTGCCCAGCGTGCGTGCGCGTTGCTCCAGCCAGCTGACGTGCAGGCCATCGCCGGCACGGAAGATGTCGCAGCCGGGGATGCGCTCATGGCTCTGCACCAGATCGAATACCTGGCTGCGGATCAGCGTGCGGACGCTGCGCGTGAAGCTGATGTCGCGCAGCAGGCGGCCGAGGCCCGGGGTTCGCAGCAGGCGGACGGCCATGCCCGGGCGTGGCTCGCTGTTCCATTTGCGTGTGAGCAGGGTGACCCGTACCGCGTCCGGCCCCAGGGAATTCAGGGCGCGCTCGATGAACCGTTCCGCGCCGCCGAAGGGGTTGTAGGCCTGGCGTACGATGGCCAGATGCAGGGGAGCGGCGGAGGATGGCATGGTCATGACAGGGTCCGGTCGATGGCTGCGAGCACCTGCTCGACGCCGATGGCGGTCAGGCATTCCGAGAGCTTGCCGCCGCCGCATCCGTCCTGCCCGCAGGGGCGGCAGGAATGCGTGCTGGTGAGAATTTCGTGGCGCACCATCCACGGCCCCCATTCCCGGTCGCCCGAGGGACCGAACAGGGCCACGCAGGGGGTGCCCACCGCTGCGGCGATGTGCATCGGCGCCGAGTCCACGCCCACGAAGAGCCGCGCGCGCGCGGTGAGCGCGGCCAGCTCGCGCAGCGAGAAGCGTCCGGCGAGATTCAGCACCGGTACGCCGGCTTCCTCGAGAATGGCCGCGACCATGGCCTGCTCGCGCGCATCAGGCGCGGCCGTGATCACGACGCTTTCGCCACGCGCGGCTAGCGCCTGCAGGAGACGCGCATTGAGACCGGCCGGCCAGCACTTGAAGAACCAGCGTGAGGCCGGATGCAGCTGGATAAACCTGCCGCGAGCCAGTCCGGCCTCGGCCAGCAGCGCGTCGACTTTGGCTTCGGCAGCGGCCCCCGGCACCATCCGCAGACGCCGGGCCTCCGTATCGGGCTGCAGACCCAGCCGGCGCAGTGCATCCAGATGCGTGTCCACGGTATGACGGCGTCCTCCACCGACCGTGCGGTAGATATGGGTGAAGGATTGCTTCCACCATTTGGCCTTGCCTGCACGGGCCGGCGCTACCGACCAGCGTGGTCGGAGCAGCCGGGTGAGCCAGGCGCCGCGCGGATGGTCGGTGAGATGGACGACGAGATCGTAGTGGCGTGCCTTCAAGGCTTTCAGCAACTGCCATTCGAGGCGTAACTGGGTCAGTGCGCCGAGTTTCTTCCAGTCCCGTCCGATGCGACGCAGCTGTGCCAGTGCGGGATGCTCCTCCAGCATCGGTGCCGTGTCAGCGAATACCAGCGCGTCGATTTCGCACTGCGGGGCGGCGGCCTTGAGCGCCGAGAGCACCGGGCTGGCGAGCAGCACGTCGCCATGGTGGCGCAGCTTGATGACCAGCGCGCGGCGCAATTGCGTCGGGTCGATGGCGTCCGGCGGATGCGGAAGGGCTGGGTTTTGCATGGCGGCATTGTAAGGGGGGAAACGACAGGATGAGGAAATGTGTCGAAGCTGCTATGGTGGCGTCGTGCCGCCATGCCCCGTCAGCGGTGCGCCAGAAAACCCATAGAGGAGAGAGACATGAGTGACACGGGCCTGATGATGCATTCGCATCAGGGCGAGTTGATGGACGGCGTCCATCGCGAATTCCTGGATCTGTTGGCGCGGCTGGCCGTCTGCAAGGACGCCCAGGAGCTTGCCTGTGCCGACCAGTTGGTGGCGCATTGCATCGAGCATTTCGCCCTGGAGCAGCGCTGGATGGAAGAGACCGGAATGCCCGGTTGCGAAGCGCATGTGCAGGATCATGAGGATTTTCTCTTTCGCCTGCGCGCGGCACGCGATGCCGTGGCCGAAGGGCGCGTCGGGGCTGCGCGAGCACTGGTGGAGGATCTGCGGACCTGGTTCGACCGCCATGGCGCCACGTGGGATGAAGCTCTAGCCGTGCAGATGCAGTTCGCCAAACGCAGCCCGGAAGCGGAGCGGGAAAGCGTGCGCATCGCCTGATCAGCGGATGTCCGCCGGGAATTCCTGCAGTGCCGGGGCATGCGCTACCGGCCACTGCAGCCATTCCGTGGCGGGCAGGTCGCGCAGCAGGCCGGTCATCGCACGCAGCGGGCCGGCATGGCTGACGATCACCAGCGGCAGCGTCGCCTCTGCGCGTGCGCGCTGCAATGCGGCCTGCGTGCGCGCGGCCATCTGCCGTACGCTCTCGCCGCCATGCTCACGATAGTCCAGCGGTGCAGCGGCCCAGGCATCGAGCGCCTCGCGGCCGATGGTGTCCCAATGGCGCATTTCCCAGCGGCCGAAATCGATCTCCATCAGATCGGCATCGACTTGAGCATCGCCCAGGGCCTGGGCGAGTTGCAGGCAACGCGACAAGGGGCTGCTGAGCACGCGGAATTCCGGTGGCAAGCGCGTCAGCAAGTCGGCTGCGATGGGCGCCACCGGCGCGGCCAGCGGCACGTCGCTGCGTCCGTAACAGAAGCCGGACGGCACGGCCACCGGTGGATGGCGTACGAGATAAAGCGTGGGTGCACTCAAGTGGCTGCCCAGCCAGCGCACAGCGCCAGATAACCTGCGAGTTCGCACACCTGCTGTGCCGCGCCGAGTGCGTCTCCGGTGTAGCCGCCGATGCGTTGGCGGAAATAGCGGGCACACAGCCCGCCGGCCAGCGCGACGGCCACGAGCAGGGCAATGCCACGCGACAGGCTCAGCCAATCCAGTGACCAGGCCACCACCAGCGGGGCCACAGCCCGAGCAGGGCCCCCGTGAGCCATTCAGCCCTGCCCAGCCCCTCGGCCACGGGCTTGGCGCGGGCGCTGTTGTCCTCGCGCACGTAGTCCATGAAGGCCATGATCAAGAGCGGCGGCACACGTGAGAGTGCGTGCACCAGCGGCAGTGCCAGCAGAGCCAGGGCATCCAGCGAGACCAGTGTCCCGGCCTTCAGTAGCTGTGCGCAGATCAGGGCGATGGCGCCATAGCTGCCGATGCGCGAATCCTTCATGATCGACAGCACCCGCGCCTTCTTCCAACCGCCGCCGAAACCGTCGGCTGAATCGGCCAGCCCGTCCTCATGGAACGCGCCGGTCAGCAGCAGGCCGAAGATCATCGACAGCAGCACCGCCACCAGGGGCGGGAACATCTGCGCTGCGGCCCAGAGCGCCGCGGTACAGGCGCAGCCGACCAGCAGGCCGACCAGTGGAAAGTAGCGCGCGGATCGGTTCAGTTCGGCCGCAGACCAGCCCACCCGGGCCGGGATGGGCAAGCGCGTGAAGTAGCCGATGGCGATCAGGAGGCGGCGGAGTTCGGTCATGTTCATGCAGGACTGAGTAACGAGGGCTGAGTGCTGAGTGTACTTTTCCGCCGGCAAATCCGTCCGCCCTTCGATACCTCAGTGCGAACGGATTCTGGTTCGAGCACGATCACTGCCACACCCCCGTTCGTGCTAAGGGTTCGAAGCATGAACGGGCGCCAACTGCCGTCAGCTTCATGCCCCACTATTTACTCAGTCCTTGTATCTTTAAGCCTCGGACCGGCTCGGGTAGCCC
>NZ_MDUX01000076.1 GCF_014736495.1 Candidatus Dactylopiibacterium carminicum | reverse complement strand
CCACTTGGTTGCCAGCTTAAGGCTTCGAAGTGTCTAGTGAACCGGGGGCGATTCAGTTTGCGATGCCTGTCCATGCGGACTTGCGCTTGGCCAGCGACTGGAAGGTGGATTCCAGGCTCATCACTACGGCGGGAGTGCAATGCGCTGGCAGACGGATTTCAGCTTTGCATACTCCCGCCGGGATGCTGCGTGGCAGCTTGTTCGAGTTGAAAACACCCGATTCCATGCCCCGGATGCCGAAACATCAAAGACGCTTGTTGAGCGGCCACCCAGGCATTTCGGGAAGATCGATCTTCAGGATTTTGACCCCGACCACTACATAGGCGTCGGCCCGAGGTAGCAGACGCGACCAAGTGCCTTTCGTCCAGACCGGCCACAAGCCGCCGGTTCCGAATGCCTGATGAAAGGGCCTTTCACTCTGCCGGTGTGAAGAAGCGTTCCTGCAGCGACTCCAGCCCAAGACTGGCGAGGAGCTCTTCCAGCCTTGCGGCCGCAGCCTTGCAGCGTGCGTTGGGGGAGCGGCTGGCGATGATCAGCTCGTTTTTCATCGAATGTTCCCAGCCGACAAGTTCGGTCACGGTGAGTTGGTAGCCGTGAGCTTCGAGCTGCAGGCAGCGCAGCACGTTGGTGATGTGGCTGCCGAATTCCCGGGTGTGAATGGGATGGCGCCAGAGTTCGGCGAGTGCCGAGCGAGCGAGTGCAGCGGCCTTGTTTTCGCGCAACGCGGCGGCAACCTCGGCCTGGCAGCAGGGCACCAGCACCACGTGGCGGGCATGGTGGGCAAGCGCGAAGCGGATGGCGTCGTCGGTGGCGGTGTTGCACGGTGACGATCTCGACTTCGTCGGGCAGGGCCTGCGAGGCTATGGATTCCGCCACCGAGAGGTTCAGGAATTCCATGCCCTTGAATCCCAGGCGCTCAGCCAGCGCGCGCGAACGGGAGACCAGTTCGTCACGCGTCTCGATGCCGAAGATGCGTGCTTCGGGGGCATTCAGCTTGAAGAAGAGGTCATGCAGGATGAAGCCGAGGTAGGACTTGCCCGCGCCGTGGTCAACCAGGCTGAAATCCTGGCGCCGGCCCTGGGCGTCCTGCAGCAGCGGTTCGATGAACTGGAACAGGTGATACACCTGCTTGAGCTTGCGCCGGCTGTCCTGGTTGAGCTTGCCGTCGCGGGTGAGGATGTGGAGTTCCTTGAGCAGTTCGACGGATTGCTCGGGCCGGATGTCGTGGGTCTTGTTCTTCATGCGTTCTGTGCCTGACGGCGCTGATGCTTCTGGATCACTTCGAGGAATTGGCTGCCGTAGGCATCGAGTTTGCGCTCGCCTACGCCGGAGAGTTCGAACATGGCTTCCAGGCTCATCGGGCGGGCATCCAGCATCTGTTTCAGGGTGGCGTCGCCGAAGATCATGTAGGCAGGCACGTTCTGCTCCTCGGCAAGGTCACGGCGGCATTGGCGCAGTGCGGCCCATAGCGTGCGCGCTTCGTCCGAGGCGAAGTCGATCTCGCGGCGGACGCTGGTGGCTGCACGTGTGCTGGTGGATTCGCGCACCCGGCGCGCCACGAAGTTGGCTTCACCCCGTAACAGCGGGCGGCAGGCGTCATGCAATTGCAGGCCGCCGTGTTCGTTGATTTCCACCATGCCTTGCGCAGCCAACTGGCGCAGCAGCGTGCTCCATTGCGTTTCGGGGAGATGCTTGCCGATGGCGAAGGTGGAGAGCCGGTCATGGCCGCGTTCCTTTACCTTGGCCGAGGCGCGTCCGATCAGGATGTCGATCAGGTGGCCGGCGCCATAGCGCTGGCCACTGCGGTAGATGGTGGACAACGCCTGCTGTGCGGCCAGTGTGGCATCAAAGGTGTCCGGCGGGGCAAGGCACATGTCGCAGTTGCCGCAGGGCGTGGATTCCTCGCCGAAGTAGTGCAGCAGCAGCACACGCCGACAGGCCGGGGCTTCGCAATAGCCGAGCAGGGCTTCGAGCTTCTGACGCTCCACGCGCTTGATTTCTTCCGGCGCCTGCGACTGCGTGATGAGCTCGCGCTGCAGCACCAGATCCTGCAGGCCATACGCCATCCAGGCATTCGACGGCAGACCGTCGCGGCCCGCGCGGCCAGTCTCCTGGTAATAGGCTTCGAGTGATTTGGGCAGATCCAGGTGGGCGACGAAGCGTACGTCGGGCTTGTCGATGCCCATGCCGAAGGCGATTGTGGCGCACATCACGATGCCTTCACCGCGTACGAACTGGGTCTGATGCGCTTCACGCGTGGCCGGATCCAGCCCGGCGTGATAGTGCAGGGCGCGGATACCTTCGCTGCGTAGCCAGGCTGCCGTTTCCTCCACCTTGCGGCGCGACAGGCAATAAACGATGCCGGCATCGCCTTCGTGATGGGTACGGATGAATTTGAGCAACTGCCTGCGTGGGTTGTCCTTCTCCACCACGGTGTAGCGGATGTTCGGCCGGTCGAAGCTGGAGATGAAAACGCGCGCCTCCTGCAGGGCCAAGCGCTCGATGATCTCGGCGCGCGTGGCCGTGTCTGCAGTGGCCGTGAGCGCCACGCGGGGCACTTGCGGAAAACGTTCGTGCAGGATCGAGAGCTGGATGTATTCCGGCCGGAAGTCATGCCCCCATTGCGAAACGCAGTGCGCTTCATCGATGGCGAACAAGGCGATCCGCGCGGATTCCAGCAGGCCCAGACAGCGCGAATTGAGCAGACGCTCGGGCGCCACATAGAGCAGATCGATTTCTCCCGCGAGCAGCGCGCGTTCGATGGCGCTGGCTTCGGCCGCGCCCAGCGTGGAATTCAAGTAGGCCGCGCGCACGCCCAGCTGGCGCAACGCCTGCACCTGATCCTGCATCAATGCGATCAGGGGCGATACCACCACGCCGCAACCCTCGCGCAGCAACGCCGGAATCTGGTAGCAGAGTGATTTTCCGCCGCCCGTGGGCATCAGCACGAGGGCGTCGCCCCCCTGTACGACTTGCCTGACGATGGCAGGCTGTTCGCCGCGGAAGGCCTGGAAGCCGAATGTGTGGCGCAGGACGTGCAGCGCCGGATCGAGTGCTTCGGGAGAATTCATTGCGGAGCGTATTGTGCCAGCAGCGCGCCGGGAAGTCCCTGCGGCATGGCGCGGTGAGTGGCGCCATGCCGCAGCGGACTGATACGGTTCTGCATTCAGGCGCACCGCAGGGCACACCAATGCTGCGATACGTTTGAAGGCGAAACCGTATTACTTCAGTGCCTGCACCTTGGCGTACGCCGCCAGCAGCTTGCCATGCATCACGCAGCCCTCGAGATTCAGGCCGGGCGACGGCGTGCCGAAGAAACGCAATTCGCCGCTCAGCGTCACCATCGCCAGTTGCAGCGTTTCTTCGCCATAGAGACCAAGCAGGGCTTCCATGTAGCGCTCGTCGTCATCCAGGCGCAGCAGCTGCTCGATGCAGGAATACACGCGGCGGCGGGCCGGGTTGAGCTGGCTGAAATTGCCGACCCAGTGCAGTCCGGCATCCACGGCTTCTTCGTTGCCGATGGCCAGTGCCAGCAGGCACTTGAGTTCGCCCACACGCAGGTCTTCCCAAAGGGTGCCGGCATCTGGTGCCAGACCGATGAGCGCGGCCACCGGTTTCTGTTCGTCGAGGTCGATATCGTTGAGCGCTTCGAGCAGATCCGCGCATTCCGGCTCGCTCATTTCCTGCCAGTTGAGAATGCTCGGGCGCAGATCGTTGCCGATGCTGTTGTTGTCGAAATCCAGCTCGTCGAGCGGGTAGATCTCGGACATGCCCGGCACGATGATGCGGCAGGCGTGGGCGCCCAGATGCGTGAAGTCCGCGATCAGGATCTCGTGCCCCGCAGTGTGGATCAGGTCGACCAGGTGGGCGAAATCGTCGGCCGTGCTGCCGGCGAAATTCCAGCCCACGAATTCGTGATCGGGGTTGTTACCCAGGAGGTTCCAGTGCACGAGGCCGGAAGAGTCGACGAAATGGATCTCGATGTTGGGCACCGAGGCGACTTCCTCCAAGTCGTGGCCGGCTGGCGGAAAACCGTCCAGCGCTGCCAGTGCCCGGCCCTGCAGCAGTTCGGTGAGCGCACGCTCCAGCGCCACCTCGAAGCGCGGATGGGCGCCGAAACTGACGAAGACGCCCTGATCGCGCGGATTGAGCAGGGTCACATTCATGACCGGGAACTGCCCGCCGAGTGAGGCGTCGCGCACTAGCACGCCAAAGCCGGCATCGCGCAGGCCCTGGATGCCGGCGGCGATCTGCGGATGACGGGCGATGATTTCTTCCGGCACGGGCGGCAGGCAGAGGCCTTCGCGGATCACCTTGAACTTGACGTGGCGCTCCAGGATTTCCGAAAGCGCCTGCGCACGTGCCTCGGCAGGGGTGTTGCCCGCGGCCATGCCGTTGCTGACATACAGATTGCTGACGATATTGACCGGCATGTAGATGGTCTCGCCATCCCGCTGGCGCACGTAGGGAATCGTGCAGATGCCACGGTCGAAATTGCCGGTGTTCAGGTCCACCAGCGCTTCGGCATCGATTTCCCCACCGGGGTTGTAGAAATCCCGTAGCTCGGGTGTCAGCAGGCCTGCGGGCCAGTCCCATTCACCGTCAAGTTCGAACCATCTTTCCTGCGGGTAATGCGCGAATTCGCCGCTGGCGTGGGTCTCACCCAGGTAATAGTGCGACCAGAAATAATTGCACGAGAGTCGCTCGAAGAATTCACCCAGCGCACTGGCTCGGGCGGCAAGCTCGGTGGCACCCTTGCCGTTGGTGTAGATCAGCGGGCAGTCTGCATCGCGCAGATGTACCGACCACACACCTTCCACCGGGTTGAGCCAGCAGTGTTCTTCGGCACGAAAACCAAGCCTGGCGAGTTGAGCCTGAAGCTTGCCGATCGTGGTTTCAAGGGAGGCATCCTTGCCCGGGATGAAGTGTTCCGAAGTGCTCATGGGCTGGCTCCCTGCTGAATTGAAGGGGCGGGATGCTACAGGGGAAGTTCGGAAAAGGCCCGTGGAATCGTCACCGCGAAGCCAGCGCAAGCAGCCCGGTTCGGGTAGTCTTGCGGGCTTGTGCCGCTTCTGGCCGGTGTTTCGGGGCGTTCCCCTTTTCGCATGATTCCTGTCGCCGTTTTTCCCGGATTGCTTGACCCGGCAGGGCCTTTCGAGCCGGTCGAGCGTGCTTTGCCCGCACATTTTTCCGATCTCCAGCTGGATCGTATCTTTGCGGAGGCAAGCGCTCCTTTTGCCGCTCCTGGGTTGAATGCCCTGTTCCAGTCCCCGTGCCAAACCCCTGCGGTCATCGCCTGGCGTCAGACGGTGATGCGCGAGCTGGAGCAGCCGGATCTGGCGGCTGCCGTGGACGTGTTCTGCGGGGAGATGGAGAGCGTGCACTGCGTGCTCTCAATGCCGGCCGGCACCCAGCCCGAGGCGCGCCAGACACGCTGGTTCGTCGAAGTCGCCCGGCGCTACTGCGCTGCCGTGCAGACCTTTGCCGCAGCGCTGGCTCCCATGCCCTTGACGGCCGGCGGCTGGCTTGCCTGGCGGGAATATCTTCAGGCCCTGATCGGCGGTGCAGGTTTCATGGAATTGCAGGCGCATGCCGAGGCCTTGTGTTCCGAGTCGGGTGCGTTGCGTTATGAGCTGCTGCTCGATGGCAACCAGGTGAGCGTGCTGCCGGCACGGGATGAGGCGCCGGAGGACTATGGAGCAGTCCTGAAGCGCGATTTCGCAGCCTGGCTGCCGCCCCGTGAAAAGTCTGTGGTGAATGTTTTTCCGACCAGGCAGCTGGATCCGGTGGAGGCTGGCGTGCTGGAAGGTGTGCGCACGCTGTATCCGGCATTGTTTGCGCAATTGGCCGAGTTTCGCCGGGTTCAGGCTGATTTCGTCGATGCCGGCGTGGCGCGATTCCTGCGCGAGGTGCAGTTCCATCGCGCCTGGCTGGCCTATATCGAACCGCTGCGTGCCGCGGGCATGGCATTCTGCTATCCGACCTTCAGCACGGATGGCGAAGTCCAGGTGCGGGGGCTTTTCGATCTGGCACTGGCGCGTCAGCGTGCGGCGCAGGGGCAAGGCGTGGTCTGCAATGATCTGAGCCTGGGCGCGGATGAGCGCGTGGTGATCGTCACCGGCCCCAATCAGGCTGGCAAAACCACCTTTGCGCGCGCTTTCGGCCAGTTGCATCACCTGGCCGTGCTGGGGTGTGCCGTGCCTGCCGCCTCCGCCTGTCTGCGGCTGTGTCCGAAGGTGCTGACCCATTTCGAGCGCGAGGAGAACTTCGCCGAGTTGCGCAGCAAGCTGGAGGATGATCTGGTGCGCATGCGCGAAATCCTGGCTGTGGCCGGGCCTGACAGTCTGGTGCTGATGAACGAGGTGTTCGCCTCCACCACCTTGCAGGACGCCGCAGGCATCAGCCATCGTAGCCTGCAGGCCCTGCTCGATAGTGGAGCACTGGGGCTGATCGTGACCTTCATCGATGAGCTCGCCACGCCAGCATCTGGCGTGGTCAGCCTGGTGGGGGTTATGACAGGGGCCGATCCCGGCAGCCGCAGTTTCCGCTTCGCCCGCCAACCTGCCGACGGTCACGCCTACGCGATGGCCATCGCGGCGCGCCATGGCCTGACCTATGAACAGATCCGGGAGTCGCTGTCCTCATGAAGCCATGCCTGCTTTTCCCCTCCCGGGGAATCGATGCTGCCGCACCGCTGCCTGCCAATGCCGCCACGCTGACGCAGGATCTTGCGCTGGAGCCGCTGTTCGCCGCCATGGCCGATGGCGATGAATTCATCGATGCCGTTTCCCGCAGGGTGTTGCTGGCCCCTCTGTTACAGGAGGGGGAAGTGATCGTCTGGCGGCAGGCCGTGTTGCAGGATTGCGCACGCCAGCCCGAGCGCCTGGCGGCGCTGCGGACGCTGGCTGAAACCGCGCTGACCGCCGAAAGCAGGGCACTGCGTGGCGCTTTCTCACGTCTGCCGGAATCCCGTCTCAAGCGGGCCTGCCTGGCCTTGCGCATTCTGTTGCCGCATCTGCGCGCGTTGCGCGAGCAGGTCAGCGAGCTTGATACTTTCGTTTCGCCAGGCTGGCAGGGCCTGCGGGCACGTGTGCAGCAGCACCTGGGAGATGATTTCTTCGACAAGGCCGAGCAGCATCTGGCTGCATTGGCCTTTCCTGCCGGGATCAACCTGTGCGCCGGGCTGGACGCCGACAGCCGTCCCGGTGCGCACCGGCTGTATCCGCCGGAGCCGGCGCGTCCGCGTTGGCAGGTCTGGTTGCGGCGCCTGTTTCCCGCACGTCGCACCGCGGCGTACAGCTTCACGATCGGCCCGCGTGACGAGGCAGGTAATCGCGGGCTTTCCGAACAGCGTGCCCAAGGCATCCATGAGGCCAGCGAAGTCGTCGGCGCGCTGGTCGACAACGTGGTGGCCTTCTTCACCAGCCTGCGTGCGGAACTGGCGTTCTGCCAAGGCGTGCTGAATCTGCAAGCCCGTCTGAAGGGCTTCGGCGCGCATTGCTGCATGCCGCAAATGGTGGCGCAGCCGGGTATCTGCGATGTGGCCGGGCTCTACGATGTGAGCCTGGCCCTGCGCCTGGCGCAGCCGTTGAGCGGCAACACGGTGGAGGCCGCCGGGCAGGCGCTGATCGTCATCACCGGCGCCAATCAGGGCGGCAAATCCACTTTCCTGCGCAGCCTCGGGCAGGCCTGTCTGATGGCTCAGGCCGGTATGCCGGTGGCGGCCCGGCAGGCAAGCCTCGGGCTGCTGCCCGGATTGTTCACGCACTTCCGGCGCGAGGAAGATCGCCAGATGAAAAGCGGCAAGCTCGACGAAGAGCTTGCGCGCTTGGCAGGGCTGCTGCCTGATCTGCGTGCCGGCAGTCTGCTGCTGATGAACGAGTCCTTCGCGGCCACCAACGAGCGCGAAGGCTCCGAGATTGCAGCCGAGATCGTGCGTGCGCTGACCGAGCATGGCGTGAGAATCGTCTTCGTCACCCATCTGTATGCCTTTGCCAGCACTCTGCAGGCGGAGGGGCGGAAAGGGGTGCTTTTCCTGCGTGCCCAGCGTCTGCCGGACGGGCAGCGCAGTTTCCTTCTGGAGCCTGGCGAACCCTTGCCCACGGCCTGGGGAGAAGATCTGTACGCGCGCATCTTCGGTGCATGACATCCGGTTGGCCGGGCGAGCCTTTCCAGTGTCGCTCAGCAGGCGTAACCGCACTGTCGATGGTTTTCGGCGAGATATCCGCCTGCCCATGATGGATATCCCTGTCTATCCGATGGACATGTTTCCTGCGCCGCCATAATCTCCTGACTTGGCCTGCCGTATTGGAAACGGCAGCATGAATCGAGGAGGATCCGATGTTCGATATCCAGCATTACACGAGTTTCGTGGCCGCCATCCTGGTCTTCCAGCTCATTCTCGGGGCTGGCACGATCGCGATTCTGAATGCCACCGCTCGCAATGGCCATGCGGCTGGCTTTGCTGCCGTGGCGGGTACGCTGGCTGGTGATTTCGTATTCATGCTGGCCGCCGTGGCTGGCCTGGCTGCCGTGATGGCTGCCCATCCACAGCTTTTTCGGGCCTTGCAATGGGCAGGGGCGGCTTATCTGGTCTGGATGGGGATTCAACTATTGCGTGCCAGGATCGAGTCGACGGAGCGCGCCGAACCACACAGACACCCCTGGGTCTATTTCCGGCAGGCCTTCGCCGTCAGCATCACGAATCCGAAGGTGGTCCTGTTCTTCGTATCGTTTTTCCCGCTGTTCCTGAAGCCGGAGGCCTCCACGCTCACGCTGATGGCCATGATGCTGCATGTGACGGCGCTGAGCCTGCTCTATCAGACCATGCTGGTGCTGCTCGGCAATGGTCTGGCGGTGCGCATGCGCGGACTGCCGTTTGCCCGACGCCTGGCTACGCGCCTGGCGGGCGTGGCGCTGGTGGGGTTTGGTCTGAAACTCGCCCGGGATATCCGTTGAGGGAGTGAATTGAATGAAGGCAAGTGTTGAACTGGGAGATTGGGCTGCGCTGGGTACGGAAGCGAAAGGCGTGCGCCAGCGTGTGTTTGTCGAGGAGCAGGGGGTTCCTGCCGCACTCGAATACGACGCAGCCGATGCGGATTGTCTGCATGCCTTGGCGCGGGATAGGGCCGGGCGGGTGATCGGAACCGGCCGTCTGTTGCCCGATGGGCACATCGGTCGCCTCGCGGTGCTGGCGGACGCCCGCCACCAGGGGGTTGGGCGCGCGATCATGAAGCATCTTCTGGAGGCGGCCATTGCCCGAGGGCATGACCGGGTGATCCTGAACGCGCAGGTCGATGCTCAGCCTTTCTACCGCCTGCTGGGCTTCTCTGCGACTGGTGCCGTGTTTCATGAAGCCGGCATTCCTCACATTACCATGAGCAAGAAGCTCAGCGACGGTCGCTGACCCGTTCCTCCATGAATGATCCGGTGTCGCACGCCAGCAGGCGTGCAGGTATTGCTTGGGTGGCCGGTTCCGCGGCATCTTTCGGCGCCATGGCGATATTTGCGCGCCATGCCTACGCGGGTGGGGCTGACGTTGTGGCCGTGCTGTTCCTGCGGTTCGCGATTGCGGCGCTGACCCTGTGTGCCATCGTCGGTCTGGGCCGGCGTGTCTGGCCGGGGCCTCGCAATATCGCGATCCTGGCCGCCATGGGCGGTATCGGCTACGTCGGGCAGTCGCTGAGTTTCTTCTCGGCCTTGAAGTACGCCTCGGCAGGGTTGGTGGCCTTGCTGCTGTATCTGTATCCCTTCATCGTCACCGTGCTCGGCGCGGTGCTGACGCGCACCCGCCTGTCACGCCGACGTGTGCTGCTGATCCTGACGGCTTTGCTGGGCACTGCGCTGACCATTGGTGGCGAGGTGGCCGGGCAACCCTTGGGTGTGCTGCTCGGTGTCGGCGCGGCGTTGATCTATTCCGTCTACATCCTCGTAGGCGAACGCGTGCTGGCGCGCGAGGACCCGCTGGCGTCCGCTGCCGTGGTGATGTCTGCCGCAGCGGTGGTGTTCGGGGGGCTCGCGCTCTGGCAGCAGCCGGCCTTTCCGGCAAGCCTGGCCGCCTGGGGGGCTGTGCTGGCGATTGCCTTGATTTCCACAGTGATTGCCATGGTGGGCTTCTTCATCGGCGTACGCCGCCTGGGGGCGCCGGATGCTGCAACCCTGTCCACGCTGGAGCCGGTGGTGACGATGGTGCTGGAGCCGGTGGTGACGATGGTGCTGGCGGCGGTGTTTCTCGATGAGTTCGTGACGCCGCTACAGATGCTGGGGGCCGGCATCGTGCTGCTGGCTGTGATCGTGTTGGTGCGTGGCTCGGGAAGATAGGCGTACGGGCTGCCACTTTTCGGGAAACTTTCGAAAATGGAGTCTGATGCCATGAAAATCAAGTACTTGAAAAGTGCTTCCGGCGTACGCAGATAGGTAGGGCAGGTGCTCGAAGGTGAGGCCTGTATCGAACCTTCTATCGCTTACGAGGATATGAACATGCGTACCTACGATTTTTCTCCGCTCTACCGCTCCGCCATCGGTTTCGATCGTCTTGCCCAGCTGGCCGAGGCAGCCCTGAGCAACGAGCAACCGGCCTATCCGCCTTACAACATCGAACTGGTGTCCGAGGACAAATACCGCATCAGCATGGCCGTGGCGGGCTTCACGCGCGACGAGCTGGATGTGGAAACCGAGAAGAACACTCTGAAGGTGATCGGCCGCAAGGCGGTGGATGGCGCCCAGCGCACCTTCCTGCATCGTGGCATCGCGGCGCGGGATTTCGAGCAGCGCTTCCAGCTGGCCGACCATGTAAAGGTGGTATCGGCCAGTTTCGAGAATGGCCTGCTGGATATCGAGCTCGAACGCGAGCTGCCTGAGGCGCTCAAGCCGCGCAAGATCCTGATCGACGGGGGCGCTTCACTGCCACTGATCAAGGGCGAAGCTGCCTGAGTTCCAGGCCATCGGCGTCCGTCTGGATGGCGCCCGCCGGCCGCATGCCGGCGGGCGCTTTTGCTTCTGACGATGCCGGCTTACAGTACGGTCAGTACAAGGATGCTTCCGGGGAGTCTGCGATGCAGATGCATGATGAATTTCTGCGGGCCGCCATTGCCGAGGCGGAATCCGGGCTGGCCGAAGGCGGTATTCCCATCGGTTCCGTACTGGTGCACCGGGGGCGCATTCTGGGGCGTGGCCATAACCGGCGAGTGCAGCAGGGCAGCGCCATCCTGCATGGCGAGATGGATGCGCTGGAGCGTGCGGGCAGGTTGCCCGCCAGCATCTATCGCGAATCAGTGCTTTACACCACGCTTTCTCCCTGCGCGATGTGCAGCGGCGCGATCCTGCTGTATGGCATTCCGCATGTGGTGATTGGTGAAAACCTGAGCTTCAAGGGGGAGGAAGAACTGCTGCATGCACGAGGCGGACGCGTGGAGGTGGTCCAGGATCCGCATTGCCAGATGCTGATGCGCCGCTTCATGGAAGAGCAGCCCGGTTTGTGGAATGAAGACATCGGCATCTGAGGAGACATCCCCTTGAGTCATCATCGCCCCCGCATAGGCCTCGCACTGGGCAGTGGTTCCGCGCGTGGCTGGTCGCACGTTGGCGTGATCCGCGCGCTGGCGGAAGCCGGCATCCAGCCAGACATCGTCTGTGGTACCTCGATCGGCGCACTTGTGGGCGCGGCCTGCGCCGCTGGCGAAATGGCGCGCTTCGAGCAATGGGTGCGAGGATTGACCTGGCAATCCGTGGTCGGCCTGATGGATCTGAAGATGGGGGGCGGTCTCATCGAAGGCGGAAAACTCGTCGATTTCTTCCGCAAGACCTTTCACGATCAGGGCATCGAAACCCTCTCCAAACCTTTTGCCTGCGTAGCGACCGATTTGGTAAGCGGCCGAGAGCTGTGGCTGCGCGAAGGCTCGGTGATCGACGCCGTGCGAGCTTCCATCGCGTTGCCCGGTCTGTTCACGCCGGCGGTGCGCGAAGGGCGGCTGCTGGTCGATGGCGGGCTGGTCAATCCGGTGCCGGTTTCGCTGTGCCGCGCTATGGGTGCGGATTTCGTGATTGCCGTCGATCTGAACTGGGATCTCGTCGGACGGCGCAACCGGATTTCCGGTGATGGAGCCCTCACGCCGGAAACTGCCGGAGGCAAGGCGAAGACCACCAGCAACCGGCTGGTAGAGGCGATCATGACGCGCTTCCGTCCAGCCGGGCGCGTGGTACTCGCAGACGAAAAAGGCATGCCCTCGATGCTGGATGTGCTGACCACCAGCCTCAACATCATGCAGGTGCGCATCACGCAGAGCCGCCTGGCCGGCGAACCGGCGGAAATCGTGATCAGGCCGCGCCTGAGCGATGTCGCCGCCATAGATTTCCACCGGGGGGACACCAGCATTGCCGAGGGAGTAAGGGCTACGGAATACGCGCTGCCCATGATTCACGAGCTGTTATCGCGCTGAACATGGAGAAGCCTGGCGCAACGCTCTTCATGTTCTCGGGTTTGTCCGGTGTCGGCAAGACCACGCTGGCGCGCGCTTTGGCGGCGCATCTTCGGGTGGCTTACCTGCGGATCGATACCGTGGAGCAGGCGCTTCGCGATCTGTGCGGCTTCAAGGTGGAAGGGGAGGGCTATCGGCTGGCCTACCGCATCGCGGCCGAAAACCTTCGCCTGGGGCTCGATGTGGTGGCGGACTGCGTCAATCCCGTAACGCTGACGCGTGATGAATGGGGTGCTGTCGCGCACGCGGAAGGGGCGCGGATCTGCAATATCGAGGTCCTCTGTTCAGATCCGGACGAGCATCGGCAGCGCGTCGAGGGGCGGGCAAACGATATCGCCGGCCTGGCGCTTCCCGGCTGGAACGAGGTGATGCAACGGGAATTCCATGCCTGGCGAGAAAATCGTCTGAGGATCGATACGGCCCGACGTGGTGTGGCGGAAAGCCTCGCCGAGCTGCTGCGACGACTCCCACAGGCCCGGCAGTCCTGAACGATCCGGCATGATTCGCGTACGTCAAGGCATTCAGGGACTGGGGCAAGGCGGGAAAAAACCGGGCTTTCCTTCCGGCACTTTCAGGGCAAAGCCCTGTCGATGATCTTTCTCTCTCCAACCTGTTTCACTGCCGATCGTGCCAACGCTCAATTTCACGTGTCCTTGTCCAGCCTCCCGTCCGGACCATTCCGCTTCACCGCAGTGGCGTGATGGCCGCTTCGGCAATGAAAAACCCACCGTCATGATGTGAATCGCCCCGGGTTTCCTAGACAGCCCCGAGCTTCATGAAATACTGTTTTTCA
>NZ_MDUX01000075.1 GCF_014736495.1 Candidatus Dactylopiibacterium carminicum | reverse complement strand
TCCCAGAGGCCGCTTGGGCTACCCGAGCCGGTCCGAGGCTTAAAGATACAAGGCCCGGCTGTTGTCCGGATGGCCGCCGCCACGGCCGGGCCTTTCCTCCTCTTTTTTTCTTTCTGTGAGTCCATGAAATGCACAATCATTCCGAGATAGGCCCCATGTCCCGCACGCTGGCCCTGCCGTTGGCGGGTCTGATTTCCCTGGTGCTCGCGGCTTGCGGTGGCGGCGGTGAAGACACGACCTGGGTCAGCCGGCAGACCACCACGAGCCCATCCATCACGGTCGGCACGCCATCGAGCATCGCGCAGGAATCTGCGGATGATTACGACCAGAACGTCAGTGGCGTGATCTCCGCCAGCACGCTCAAACGCTGGAAGGATGACTGGCTCACACAGCGCCCGGCCGGCATCACCGGCAATCTGGTGATCCTGCAGGTCAGCAAGGGGCCCAGCAATGCCGAGTACATCGAAGCGGACGGGGCAAACGTCTTCACTTACCTGGTGCCCTCCGCCTCCTGGACCGAGGATCGCGACAACGGCGTGATCGTCACCCAGGCAATGGTGCTCAGCGGCGCGAAGACCGATGCCCTGCTGAAGAAGTACGCCATCGATCCGAACAAGGATCTGGTGGTGTGCGCCCATGGCACCGGCAGTGCCTCCAATGCGATGGCCCAGGGTCGCTGCTGGTACACCCTGCGCTACTGGGGCGTGGCGAAGACCCATCTGGCGCTGCTCAACGGCGGCAACCAGTATCTGGCGGGAGATGGCGGCTGGAGTGCCGGCGACTTCCAGGCTTCGCCGAGTGCCGACCGCAACACGCGCGTCGCGACGGTGAAGGATCTGCTGGAAGACAACACCGCCTTTCAGGCGACGACCAAGGACATCATGGATGTGGTCACCGAGACGGATGCCAACGACCGCACCGACGGCGTCTTCCTCTGGGATGCGCGCAGCTGTGACCAGTTCAGCGCCGGGCTGCTGCTCGAGACCGGAGCGCCGTCAGCCAGTTACGACTACACCAGCAGCTTCCAGAATGGCGGTTCCCGCCAGGGGCATCCGCGCGGCGCGGTGCAGTTGCAATACACCAACCTGCTCGTCAATGGCGGCGCAGACGGACGCTACAAGAGCAAGGCCGAGCTGAAGGCCTATCTGGATGGCGAGACCGGATGCCAACGGCAAAGCCTTCATCGACGGCAGCTTCGCCACGCTCGGCGTCGGCAATGCCTATCAGGCCGGCGATGTGGTGTACGTGTATTGCGAAACCGGGATGCGCGCGATGGTGGGGGCCATCGCCAGTGCCGTGATCCTGGGCAAGCCGACGCGCATGTACGACGCTTCTATGGTCGAATGGAACTCGCTGTCGCACATCCAGGACAAGAACGGCAGCTACATCCTGCCGGCCGATTCGCGCTGGCGTACCGACGTGCTGTCCTTCTTCCGGGCCGGGGTGTCCTCGCTGATCGCAGCGCGTAACGATGCCACCACGTCGCCCTACGTTTCCGATCCTTATGGCGACGATACCCGCTCGGTGATCCGTACCGACAAAGCCTACAAAGGCTCCACCGATACCTCGACGGGCTCCGGATCCGGAGGTGGCACGTCCTCGGGTTCCGGCAGCAGCTCCAGCGCTGGTGGTGGCGTGACGGTTCCGGCCAACCCCTGCGGTGGTTGATGCGGGTCTGAAACGGCGGCGGCCCTATGTGGCTGCCGCAGCATTGGCGGGTCTGCTGGCCGTGATCGTCCTGGCGGTCTGGCTGGCATGGCCCCGGCCGGTGGCTGCGCCTTTGCCGGAGCAGGACGAGATCGCCCGTTTCCTGGCCCGGCACTGGCCACAGAATCTTGCGCCACAGGGGTTGGCGCCCGTCGACAGCATCACGGAGCTGGCCTCGTCTCTCAAGCCCTCCGACTGCGGGGTCTGTCACGCAGACCAGCTTGCCGACTGGAGCCAGGCGCTGCATAGCCACACGATGGGGCCGGGCATCCAGTGGCAGTTACGCCTCATGACGCAGGAGGAAGGCAACCGTTGCCTGTTCTGTCATGCGCCGCTGGCCGAGCAGAAAGCCCTGGTGGCGTTGGCACGTGGCTGGCCCGCCGCACCGGCGGAGCCGCCGCCCGCTTATGTGCCATCCGATCTCGCAGATGCGGGGCTGGTGTGTGCCAACTGCCATCTGCGTGGGCGTGAGCTGTTCGGCCCGGGCAGCATGGTGCCGGAAGGCAACGGAGTGAAACTGCACGGCAACTCCACCGCTTCCGCCGCTTTCGAAGACAGCCGCTTCTGCGCGCGTTGTCACCAGTTTCCGCAGGATGGCCCGCGCACCAACGGCAAACTGCATGAAGACACCTATGAGCAGTGGCGGGCCGGTGCCTCGGCCACACGTGGCGAAACCTGCCAGTCTTGCCACATGCCGGGCCGGCGCCATCAATGGCAGGGCATCCATTCGCCGGAAATGGTGCGCAAGGCGCTGACGACCGATCTGCGCGTAACGGCGGGAGACGATGGTCGTCTTCTGGCGCGTTTGCGTGTGACCAACAGCGGGGCCGGGCACCACTTTCCAACCTATATGGTGCCCAAGGCCGTTGTCAGCCTGACGCTTGTTGACGAACGTGGCGTGGCGCGCAAGCGGCTCGCCGAGTACGTGATCGGCTGGAACATCGAAACGGGACTGACCGGCGAGATCGCGGATACCCGCCTGGCTGAAGGTGAGTCGGTAGTGGTGAGCGGAGGCTTTGATGCACCCAGGCGTACAGGGTGGAAGGTAGAGGCACGGATCGATGTGATCCCGGGAGAACATTACGAGCGGATCTACACCGCGTCCTTGCAGCAACGTGATCGGCTGGATGCGGGCACCGTTACCCTGCTCGAAGAGGCGCTGCGCAGCACGCGTGCCGGGCGGTTCGAAGCACTGCGTCTGCAGGCGCCCGCATCGGCGGTGGAGCCCGGAGCGGTGCCGAAACCATGAAGCGCCTGCCGGAAGCGCGGAGTCTCCCCTGGAGGCCACGCATGCCGCTGTTCCGTGGCGTTCTGCGTCTGGCGTGCTTGTGCGACGCACGCGACAGGGCGAAGATGCGCGGGCTGCGCAAAATGGCCGGTTGATGCGGTCCTGGCCAGAGGCGTTGCGGAACCCGTGTCTTCTCCGGCAGCATGTTCAACCTGCTCCGAATCGATGGCGTCGCGCCCAGGAAATCATATGGACTTCACCCAAACCCGCTTCAACATGATCGAACAACAGATCCGGCCCGCCGGTGTGCTCGATCCACAGGCCCTGGAAATCCTGGCCCTGGCGCATCGAGAGCTGTTCGTGCCGGCGCATCTGCGCACGCTGGCACATGCCGATACCGAGTTGCCCATCGGCGCCGGGCAGACCATGCTGGCACCGCGCGTCGAAGGTGCCCTGTTGCAGGCCGTCGGCGCCTGTCGCGGCGCACGCGTGCTCGAAATCGGTACGGGGTCGGGTTATATGGCCGCCTTGCTGGCTACCCATGCGCAGCAGGTCTGGACCGTGGAGATCGAGCCGGTGCTGGCCACCCAGGCACGCGAGAATCTGGCCACGGCAGGCGTCACCAACGTGGAAGTGCTGATCGGTGATGGCTGCCTGGGTTATGCGGCCGAGGCTCCCTACGATGTGATCCTGGCCAGCGGCGCGGTCAGCCGTCTCCCCGAAGCCTGGCGGGAACAGCTGCGCCCCGGCGGGCGCCTGCTGGCGGTGCTGGGCACTGGCACGATCCAGCGGGCACACCGGATCACACGCAGCGAATCGGGTGAATGGCAGGATCAGGTGCTGTTCGAAACCCACGTCCCCGTGCTGAGCCTGCACGGGCAACCCTCCACTTTCGTGTTCTGAGATTGGTGCAATGCAATCGCTTTCTGTAGAAGAGTTCGCGGCCTGGCTGGCCGATCCCGCGCGGGTGGCGCCCATGCTGCTCGATGTGCGCGAGCCCTGGGAGTTCGAACTGGTATCGATGCCGGATGCAGTGCCCATGCCGATGGGAACCGTGCCAACGCGTTTCCAGGAACTGGCGCCGGAGCGGGAGATCGTGTGTGTCTGCCATCACGGCATGCGCAGCGCGCAGGTGGCCGAGTTTCTGGCGCGGCAGGGCTGCGAAAAAGTGTATAACCTCGCGGGCGGCATTGATGCCTGGGCACGTCAGATCGATCCGGCCATGCCGGTGTATTGAGAATGCAGAGGGAGAGCTGGATGAAACGTATGTTCGCGATGCTGCTGGCTGTGGGCTGGGGCGCGGGTGCCCAGGCGGCCGATCTGCTCGGCATCTACCGGGAAGCCACGACAGCGGATGCCCGCTACGCCAGTGCCCGCCTGCAGCGCGAAGCGGGTCAGGAAAAAGTGGTGCAGGCCCGTGCCGGCCTGCTGCCAAGCCTGACGGCCAGTGCGGGCACCACGTACAGCAGCGTGGATGCTACCCAGCCGCTGGTACGCGAATATGGCTACAACACCAACAGCTATTCGCTGCAGCTGACTCAGCCTCTGTTCCGTGCCCAGAACTGGGTGGCTTACGAGCAGGGCAAGCTGGGTACCGAACTGGCCGATCTGCAATTCGTTGCCGCCGAGATGGATCTGATCGTGCGTACCACGCAGGCCTATTTCGATCTGCTGGGCGCACAGGATGTGCTCACCACTGTCACGCGTCTGAAAACAGCGGCAGGCGAACAGTTGCAGTTGTCGAAGAAGAGCTTCGAAGTCGGTACGGTGACCGTCACTGACGTCAATGACGCGCAATCCCGCTACGACATTGCGGCGGCCCAGGAAATCGCTGCACAGAACGACGTCAACGTGAAACGCGAAGCCCTGCGGGTGCTGACCGGCAAGGAGCCGCCGCAACTGGCCGGGCTGCGTACGGGCGTGATGCTGGCACAGCCGCAGCCGGCGGTAGTCGACAGCTGGGCGCAGGCTGCACAGGATGGCAACCTCGATGTGCAGGCACAGCAGCTCAATACAAGCATTGCCGAGCGTGAGGTGGCGCGTGTGCGTGCAGCGCATCTGCCCACCGTGGATGCCGTGGCGAGCTACGGGCGCTCGCACGCCACCAACGGCAGCAGCGGCAACCCCTCGGAAGGCAAGACCTGGTCGGTCGGCGTGCAGGCCAGCCTGCCGCTGTACCAGGGCGGCGGCACGCAATCCAAGGTGCGCGAGTCGCGCGCGCTGTCGGACAAGGCGCGTGAGGATCTGGAAACCGCACGGCGCGCGGCCGCGCAATCGGCGCGCCAGTCTTTCCTGGGTGTTACCAGCGGGATTGCTCAGGTCAAGGGCTATGAGGCTGCGGTGCTTTCCTCGCGTAGCGCGCTGGAATCGAACCGGCTGGGCTATCAGGTCGGGGTGAAGATCAACATGGATGTGCTCAACGCGCAGACCCAGCTGGCACAGACCGAGCAGCAACTGGCGAAGGCGCGCTACGACACGATCATGGCTCAGGTGAAGCTCAAGCAGGCCGTGGGAACGCTCTCGCTGAAGGATCTGGAGGAGATCAACGCCTTGCTGGAGAGATGAATCCGGCAAGGTTGTAGGTAGGAATGGGCAAGGGCGCTTCGGCGCCCTTGCCGTTTTCAGCGTGGAAGCAACTGGCGAATGGTTTCCAGTGTCCGCATCGTGGCACCGCGATTGGTGCGGGCGAAATCTTCGCCGGCCTGACTCATGCGCGCTCGGGCCTTGGCATCCCGTAGCAGGCCGGTGGCTGTCATGAGTGCCTCGTCAAGGTCGCCGCACCGCAGGGCTGCGCCCGCCGCAATCGCTTTGCTGGCAGCCTCGTTGAAATTGAATGTGTGCGGGCCGACCAGCACCGGGGCGCCCGCCGCGCAGGCTTCGATGAGATTCTGCCCACCCAGGGGCTGCCAGCTGCCGCCGATGATGGCCACGTCGGCCATGCGGAAGTAGGCGACCATCTCGCCCATCGAGTCACCCAGCCAGACGCGCGTCTCGGTATCGATATGCAGCCCTTCGCTGCGTCTCTGCAGCGCCAGCCCCTGTTTGTCCACCAGGGCTGCCACCTCGTCGAAACGCTGGGGGTGACGTGGCACCAGCACCAGCAAGGCCCCCGCCGGGGCGTGCCGGGTGAAGGCGGTCAGCAGTGGTTCTTCCTCGCCTTCGCGGGTACTGGCGGCGAGGATCACCGGACGCTCAGCTGCGCTGGCGCGGAACTCGGCGCCCCGTGCGATCAGGGTGGGCGCAAGTTCGACATCGAACTTCACGTTGCCGCAGATGCGGACTTCACGTGCACCACATGCCTGAAGACGGGCCGCGTCGTCTTCCGTCTGGGCCAATACCTGTGCGAAGCGCGCGAAGGCATTGCGCGAAAGCGTGCCCAGGCGGGTATAGCCGCGCGCGGAGCGCGCCGATAGCCGGGCATTGGCCAGCAGCATGGGCACTCCGGCGGTTTCTGCCGCAGCCATCAGGTTTGGCCAGACCTCGGTTTCCATCACGATGCCCAGTTGTGGTCTTGTGCGCGCCAGGAAGCGGCGCTGCGCCCAGGGCAGGTCGTAGGGCAGGTAGCAGAGCGTGATGCGCGTTTCCTGGCCGAAGAGCTCTTCACCCGTGGCGCGGCCGGTGGGCGTCATGTGCGTGAGCAGGATGTCGTGATCAGGAAATTCCACCAGCAAGGTCTTGATGATGGGCTGGGCCGCTCGCGTTTCGCCGACCGAGACGGTGTGCAGCCAGATGCGGGGGCGGGCAGAGTGGGGCAGAGTGGAAAGACCGAAACGCTCGCCCAGATGCTGGAGGTATTCAGGTTGCCTGCGCGCGCGCCACAGCAGGCGCAGGCCGATGAGCGGCAGGCCGAGATGCCAGAGCAGGCTGTAGAGCAGTCGGCTCATCCTGGCAGGGCCTGCAAGGCATTTAGCACTTCGGCGGGGGCTGGGCATTGTCCCCGGCCGCCGAGGTTTACTGCACGCGGACCCGCATGCACGCCGGTGAGGCCAGGATCGGTCGCGACATAGAGTGCGACGACGGGGCGATCCAGCGCTGCGGCCAGGTGCGTCAATCCGGTATCCACACCGACCACGGATTGCGCACCGGCCAGTATCCCGGCCAGGGCGGTGAGCGATGAGGGCGGCAAGGTTTCGGCACCAGGAATGGCGCTAGCAATGCGGGTGGCACGCTCCCGCTCGCGCGGACTGCCCGCAGGCAGCAGACTGCGCAAGCCTTGCGCGGCGAGCGTCTGCCCCAGTGCCTGCCAGTGAGTCTCCGGCCAGAGTTTGTCGTCGCGGCTGGTGGCCGTGAGCAGCACACAATAGGGCGAGGCACCGGCATCTGGATTGGCATGGATGCCATAGCGCAGTGGCAGATCCGGCGCGTAGCCGCAGGCGGCCGCAACCAGCCAGCGGTTGCGTTCCACGGCGTGGGCAGTGCCGGGGATGGCGTAGTGGCAGTCGTAAAAGCGCGCAGCCAGCGGCTCACGCGCCACGGTGCGGTCATAGCCGCAGCGCAAACCGTCGGCCAGACGCGTGATCAGGGCACTTTTTACCAGCCCCTGGGTATCGATCACCAGGTCGTAGCAGGTTTCGCGCAGCTGACGCTGGAATTGACCGATCTCGTGCCAAGTGTCGCGCCGAGTCAGCGCCTTGCGCCAGCGGCGGACCGCGACGGGCAGCACGTGGCGCACGCCCGGATGCAGACGCGGGATTTCGGCAAAGGATTCCTCCACCACCCAGTCGATGGCCAGGGCGGGCCAGTGACGGCGCAGATCGCTGACGACCGGCAGGTTATGGATCACGTCGCCGAGTGAGGATGTCTTGACGAGCAGGATGGAACGCATGAAGGGCGCTGACAGACCGCTGTGGCAGAATGAGCGCCGGATTGTAACTGCTGCCGCCCTCCATGACTGAACGCCTGCCGCTGTCGGCTGTCCTGATCACGCTCAATTGCGCGGGGCCGCTGCGCGCCACGCTGGAATCCCTGAGTTTCTGCGATGAGATCGTGGCTGTGGACTCCGGGAGCACCGATGGCACGCTGGAACTGCTGGCCGAGTTTGGCGTGCGTGTGGTCAGCGAAGCATGGCGAGGCTTTGGCCCGCAGAAACAGTTCGCCATCGAGCAGGCCACGCATGACTGGGTGCTTTGTGTGGATTCGGACGAGATCGTGTCGGCCGATCTGCGTGCCAGCATCCTTCAGGCGTTGCAGCAGCCTGGCTTTCACTGCTATCAGTTTCCGCGCTGCAACCGTTTTCTGGGGCGCTATCTGAAGCACGGGGAAGGCTATCCGGATCTTTCCCTGCGTCTGTTCGATCGGCGCCAGGCCCGCTGGTCGGATGACGTGGTTCATGAAAAAGTCATAACCCTCGGCAATGTGGGGCGCCTTTCTGGCGATCTGTTGCACCATTCGGAAGACACCATCGAGAGCTATCTGGCCAAGCAGAACCGCTATACGACCCTGGCGGCTCAGGCGCTGCGCGCCGAAGGCCAGACGGTCAGCGCCTTCAAGCTGCTGGGCAGCCCCTTTTTCCGCTTCATCAAGTTTTATCTGTTGCGTGCCGGTTTTCGTGATGGCGTTCCTGGGCTCATCCACATCCTCATCGGGTGCTTCAACAGCTTCGCCAAGTACGCGAAAATGATCGAATTGACGCGGCGCTGAGGCTGCGTCGCTTGCTTGAATTACGGACCTCCCTGACATGAAGATACTGCTTACCGGTGCTGCCGGCTTCATCGGCATGCATACGGCGCTTGCATTGCTCAAGCGCGGTGATGAGGTTGTCGGCATAGACAACCTGAACGATTACTACGATCCGCAGCTCAAGCAGGATCGGTTGGCGCAGCTGACGCCATTTCCGGGCTTCCGTTTCGTGAAACTGGACATTGCCGATCGGGAGGGCGTCGCCGGCCTGTTCGCCGAAGAAAAATTCGATCGCGTGGTGCATCTCGCCGCCCAGGCAGGTGTGCGTTACTCGCTGGAAAATCCACACGCCTATGTCGATTCCAACCTCGTGGGTTTCGTCAATATCCTCGAGGGCTGCCGCCACAATGCCGTGCAGCATCTGGTCTATGCCTCCAGCTCCAGTGTTTATGGCGGCAACGAAAAGACGCCCTTTTCCGAGCAGGATGCCGTTGATCATCCGGTGAGCCTGTACGCGGCCACCAAGAAGGCCAACGAGCTGATGGCCCATACCTATAGCCACCTGTACGGTATCCCGACCACCGGCCTGCGCTTCTTTACGGTCTACGGCCCCTGGGGCAGGCCGGACATGGCACCCTGGCTCTTCACCAGCGCGATCCTCGAAGGCCGTACGATCAAGGTCTTCAACCACGGCAAGATGCTGCGTGACTTTACCTACATCGACGACATCGTTGAAGGTGTCGTGCGTACGCTGGACCGTCCGGCGGAACCGGACGCCAGCCACGACGGCAAGGCTCCCAATCCAGCCACCTCGAAGGCACCCTACCGCGTTTTCAACATCGGCAATCAGGACCCGGTACCGTTGATGGATTTCATCGCTGCCATCGAGGCCGCCACCGGTCGCGAAGCGCACAAGGAATTCCTGCCGATGCAGCCGGGTGATGTGCCGGTTACCTCGGCGGACGTCTCAGCGCTGACTGCCTGGACGGACTTCACCCCCGGCACGCCGCTGGGTGAGGGGGTCGAGAAGTTTGTTGCGTGGTTTCAGTCACGCTATTCACACAAATGATTCGGCGGGAAGCTATATGAATCGCAAAATTGCTTTGATCACCGGCATTACTGGTCAGGACGGATCCTACCTTGCGGAGTTTCTGCTGGAGAAGGGTTATGAAGTGCACGGCATCAAGCGCCGTGCCTCGCTGTTCAACACCCAGCGCGTGGATCACATCTACGAAGACCCGCACATTGAGAATGCCCGCTTCAAGCTGCACTACGGTGATCTGTCGGACACCTCCTGCCTCACCCGCATCCTCAAGGAAGTACAGCCGGACGAGGTCTATAACCTCGGAGCCCAGTCGCATGTGGCAGTGAGCTTCGAAGCACCGGAATACACGGCGGACGTCGATGCCATCGGCACCCTGCGTCTGCTGGAAGCCATCCGTTTCCTGGGGCTTGAGAAAAAGACCCGCTTCTATCAGGCCTCCACCTCCGAGCTCTACGGCCTGGTGCAGGAAATACCCCAGAAGGAAACCACCCCCTTCCACCCGCGCAGCCCGTACGCCGTGGCCAAGATGTATGCCTACTGGATCACCGTGAACTACCGCGAAGCCTATGGCATGTACGCCTGCAACGGCATCCTGTTCAACCACGAATCCCCGCGTCGGGGCGAAACCTTCGTCACGCGCAAGATCACCCGTGGCCTTGCCAACATCTCGAAAGGTCTCGAGCAATGCCTCTACATGGGCAACATCGACTCACTGCGCGACTGGGGCCACGCCAAGGACTACGTGCGCATGCAATGGATGATGCTGCAACAGAGCCAGCCGGAAGACTTCGTCATTGCCACCGGCGTGCAATACAGCGTGCGCCAGTTCATCAGCTGGTCAGCCGAGCACCTGGGTGTCAAGTTGCGTTTTGAAGGCACAGGCGTCGATGAGATCGGCATCATTGAAGCGATAGAAGGCGATAAAGCCCCGGCACTCAAGGTTGGCGACGTGATTGTGCGGATCGACCCGCGATACTTCCGCCCGGCCGAAGTCGAAACGCTGTTGGGTGATCCGAGCAAAGCCAAGAAAGAACTTGGCTGGACGCCGGAAATCACCGTCCAGCAGATGTGCGAAGAAATGGTCGCAACAGACCTCGAGTCCGCTCGTCGCCATGCGCTGCTGAAAAAGCATGGTTTCGATGTGGCGGTCAGCACCGAGCGTTGAGATACGACATGGAAAAACATGCCCGCATCTATATCGCCGGCCACCGCGGTCTGGTCGGCTCAGCCATCGTGCGTCAGCTGCAGGCGCAAGGCTACACGAACCTGATCTGCCGCACCCACGCCGAGCTGGACCTTACCGATGCCCAGGCGACCGACGCCTTCTTCGCAGCGGAAAAGCCCGAGTACGTCTTTCTCGCGGCAGCCAAGGTCGGAGGCATCGTCGCCAACAATACCTACCCGGCCGAATTCATCCGTGACAACCTTGCCATTCAGACCAACGTGATCCACGCGGCCTGGAAACACGGCGTCACGCGTCTGCTCTTTCTCGGCTCCAGCTGCATTTACCCCAAGCTCGCCCCGCAGCCGATGAAAGAAGAGCATCTGCTCACTGGCGCGCTCGAGCCTACGAACCGGCCTTATGCGCTGGCCAAGATCGCTGGCATCGAAATGTGCTGGAGCTACAACCGGCAATACGACACGAAGTATCTCGCGGCCATGCCCACCAACCTCTATGGCCCGGGTGACAACTACCACCCCGAGAACAGCCACGTCATCCCCGCACTGCTGCGCAAGTTCCATGAAGCCAAACAATCGGAATCTCAGAGTGTCACCGTTTGGGGTACTGGGACGCCGAGGCGCGAGTTTCTCTACAGCGACGACATGGCGGAAGCCTGTGTCCACCTGATGAATCTGCGAGACGTCGACTACGACAAGTTGCTGGGAAGTGACGAGAGCAAGAGCGGCAAATTCGAGCCACCATTGGTCAATGTGGGCGTCGGTGAAGACATCACGATTTGTGAGCTGGCCGAGCTGGTGAAGGCGGTGGTTGGTTATGAAGGTGAGATCGTGTTTGACACGAGCAAACCGAACGGTACGCCACGCAAGCTAATGGATGTGTCACGTTTGGACTCAAGTGGATGGAGAGCTAAGACATCACTGAAACAGGGGTTGCAGAACGCATATGCATCTTTTTATGATTGTGTGAGCGTATAAATATAGTTTTATTAAAAATGTCTGGCGTATAAATCAAACGGACGCGAGCTGGTATAGAAATTCATGATTGCCAGATATTTTTTAAAACTTAGAGTTTTAATATACAGTTTGTCTGCTAGGCCCTATTTGCGTTCGTTGTTGGTTAACGCTGGCTGGTTGATGGCAGACCGATTGTTGCGGGTGCTATTAGGGGTCTTCATCGGTGCGTGGGTGGCGCGTTACTTGGGCCCGGAAAACTATGGGGAGCTGGCTTATGTAGTGGCTTTCTTGTCAATTTTTCAGGCTTTGTCGGCTTTAAGCTTGGAAGGAGTGCTTGTTCGGGACGTCGCACAGGGGATAGATCGTGCCGGGCGTTTGATCGGTACTGCTTTATATTTGCGTCTGGCTGCGTCGGTTTTTGCCTGTGTTGCAGCGTGCGTAATTGTTTATCTTTTGAGGCCTGGGGACACTCGTTGTCTTCTGATGGTAGGCATGCTGGGTATAGGTATGCTATTTCAAAGCACCGATGTTATTGAAATCTGGCTTCAGAGTCAGATGAAGGGGGGTCTATCTGTTACGGCAAAAGCACTTGCTTACTCTTTTGCATCTGTTGTTAAGGTGTTTTTGATAGTTTATGAAGCACCCGTATGGGCTTTTGCTTTTGTTTTACTGTTGGATGCAATCCTGGCTGCCTGGGCCTTAGTGTTCGCGTATCAGCGCTATCCTACTCCTTCATATTGGTTGTGGGATGATTTGGTAGCTCGTTCTATGTTGCGCGAAGCATTTCCATTTTTACTGGCTTCAATGGCAATGGTTGCTTTGGCGCGCATTGATCAGGTTCTTTTACGCCAATTGTCCGGCGATCATGCTTTGGGGGTCTACTCGACAGCGTTGCCCTTCTCTTCCGTTTCGCAGATGCTTGCCGTGGCTGCTTTTGTAAGCCTACTGCCTAGGATTTCGTCATTGAGGTTAAGTGATGAGCTTATGTATTTTCGGCGGCTTCAACAATGTTTGGCTCTGTTTTTGTGGGCTGGGGTTTTAATAGCGGGCATAGTGTTTCTGCTCGCAGATCAGTTTTTGTCAATACTGTTGGGTGAGGCTTATGCTGATTCAGTCAGTATTCTTAAAATTCATGTTTTTTCCAATATATTCTATTTTCTAGGTCTCGCTAGAAACCTGGCGACAGTTGCAGATCGTCGCCCTTTGATTGCTCTGTGGTCTGCATTGACAGGGTTGATGGTAAATGTAGTGGCCCTGTTGATCTTGGTGCCTCGTTTCGGAGGGGTCGGGGCTGCTTGGGCAGCTGTCGTTGCCAGCGCTTGCTCCAGTTTTTTGGTGCAGAGTTTGTTGGATCCAAATGTTTTTCGAATGCAGCTGCGGGCATTCAATTTGCTGCGTTTGTTGAAAGCATGAGCTCGGTCGGTCGGGGTTGGGTGCGAAAATGCATGCCCGTTATGCTTGCTGCGAATTTCAGGGTAAAAGATGAAGAAATTCTTTCTAACGTTCGCCGATAGTCGCATGAGCTCATCGGCGAGGCGTCTTGCCCGTCAAGCTACTAAAATTGGGTGTTATGAGCATGTGTTTGCATTCAGCGAATTCGATTTAAATTCGGATTTCGTTGCGCATTTTCGGGAGAGGTTGGTGCCAGGGGTGCGGGGTTTTGGCTATTGGTGCTGGAAGCCGCTGTGAATCGCCCCGGGTTTCCTAGACAGCCCCGAGCTTCATGAAATACTGTTTTTCA
>NZ_MDUX01000074.1 GCF_014736495.1 Candidatus Dactylopiibacterium carminicum | reverse complement strand
TGAAAAACAGTATTTCATGAAGCTCGGGGCTGTCTAGGAAACCCGGGGCGATTCACTTCACCACGGTGGAAGTGCCGGAAAACGCTCAAGGCTGGCGTTACCACCGCTGGTTTAGATTTGCGAAAAAAACCTGATTTATCAACGAGGAGGGAAAATTCGATGGAGGAGATATATGACAGAACAGACTGATCGGGGGAAAGCATTTCGCTCGGCCATCGCCGCCTTCATCGATGGGCGGCGGGAGGCCAAGCTGAAAGGCAAGGAGGATGACGCGGATATCGCGTCGAAGTACGACTACGCAACATGGCTGGCAGATGCGGCTCGCCGGGTTGGTCAGATTCAAGCCGTCACGCATGTACTGAAGGCAACACATCCGGATGCGCGTGGCACCAGCCTGCACGTCAAGCCCGAAACGCTTCACCCGCATGCAGAGATCGGCAGCCACACATTGGCGGAGGAGCTTCGCGACTGGATGCCTGGCTATCGCTGGCACGCATCAACTGGCGCTACGCCGCTCCGCAAGACGGAGAGCACGGCAAAGGCGCCTGGCAACACGATCGTTCTGGCCTGGGCTGGGTGGTGCCTATTCCCGTAGGCTACGGCGCGCTCGGGGAAATGCACGACGCCGGTTCAGTCGCCAATGCGCGCGATACAACGACGCCTTTTCGCTTCGTTGAAAGCCTCTACTCGGTCGGCCAATGGCTCAGCCCCCACCGGCTGGAGCATGCAGAACAGCTCCTCTGGTACGCAGCTAGCCAGCCCGACGCCGGCCGTTACCGCTGCTGCAACGACTATCGCTCCGCCACCGACGCGGACGAATCTGACTACGACTTCTGAAAACTTCGATCACGAAAAGGAATTTCATCATGGCTGAAACCATCACCCTCAAGACCGCTTCCGTCCTCGCTTTCGAACGCAAGCTCGATCCTTCCGATGCGCTTTTCCATGCCGGCAAGTGGGCCGAGCGCCAGCAGTCCGATGCCTGGCAACCGGTCGGCATCAATGAGAAGTCGGTGCGCGGCACGATCTCCAACCGCCTCAAGACCAAGGATCAGGACCCGGCCAAGCTCGATGCCGTCATCGAGAATCCCAACCTGCAGACCGTCGATGTTGCCGCCCTACCGGCCGAGGCCGACACCCTGCGCGTGCGCTTCACCCTGCGCGTGCTGGCCGGCACCGGCAAGCCTTCGGCCTGCAACGATGCCGACTACCAGAAAGCCCTGCAGGCGACCGTCGCAGGCTATGTGCAGCAGCATGGCTTTGGCGAACTCGCTAAACGCTATGCTGCAAATCTGGCCAATGGCCGTTTCCTGTGGCGCAACCGCATCGGCGCCGAGCAGGTGGAAGTGCAGGTCCGCCGCCTGCAAGACGGCCACGCCGCACAGAGCTGGATTTTCGATGCGCTGGCCTTGTCCCTGCGCGGATTCGAGGTCGGCAACACCGCCCTTGAAGAACTCGGCGCCCTGATCGCCAGCGGCCTCGCAGGCGAAGCGCATGTGCTGCTGGAAGTGAGTGCTTTCGTGCGCCTGGGTGCGGGGCAGGAAGTCTTCCCCTCGCAGGAACTGATCCTCGACCGTGGCCGGGGCGACAAGAGCAAGACGCTCTACCAGGTGAACAAAGTCGCCGGCATCCACTCGCAAAAAATCGGCAATGCCCTACGCACCATCGACACCTGGTATCCAGACGCAGCCGAACTCGGCCCCATTGCTGTCGAACCGTATGGCTCGGTCACCACGCAGGGCAAGGCCTACCGGCAGCCCAAGGACAAGGTCGATTTCTACAACCTGCTCGACAACTGGGTGCTCAAGGGCAAGGCGCCCGCCAATCCCGATGACCAGCATTTCGTCATCGCCGTGCTGATCCGGGGCGGTGTGTTCGGCGAGGCCAACTGAGATGGACCACTACATCGACCTGCGAGTCCGGCCAGACCCGGAATTCCCGGTGCCGCAGTTGCTCAACGCACTCGCGGCCAAGCTGCATCGAGCCCTGGTGGCGCTGCAGGCGGAAGACATCGGCGTCAGCTTCCCGCATCACAAGGCCAAAGGCTCAGGGCTGGGGGACATCCTGCGTCTGCATGGCACCGCTGCGCGTCTGCAAACCATGATGCAGTCCGACTGGCTTCAAGGCATGGCGGACCATGTGGAGCAGGCGGGCATTCTGCCTGTTCCGATGGGCGCTCAATTTCGCGTGGTGCGGCGTGTGCAGGCACAAAGCAATGCGGAGCGCATCCGCCGTCGCCAGATCAAGCGCCATGGCTGGTCAGAGAAAGAAGCGCGCGAACGCATCCCCGATGCCGTCGAAAAACGGCTCGATCTGCCCTGGCTCACCTTGCGTAGCCAGAGCACCGGACAGAATTTCCGGCTGTTCGTCGAGCACCTGCCCTGCCAGCCGGCAGCAAACCCCGGCCGCTTCAACGCCTACGGCCTGAGCAACACCGCCACCATTCCCTGGTTCTGACCCTTTTCCGGACGCTCCATGCAGGCCCTTGAAAAACAAGGGCTTGCGGAAGTCGTCCGAAAAAGGGTTTTTACAGGATAAATAACGGAAAAGCCCGGCACATCGGGCGTTTTCGCAGATATGCACCTACTTCACTGCCGTATAGGCAGCTCAGAAATCTCGGCTCTGATCGAACGCGGCCACTTCTGCCTTCACTGCCGTATAGGCAGCTCAGAAATTGATCATCGAGCCAGCATTGGTTATGCCGAACTTCACTGTCGTATCGGAAACATCAGAAATGCAAATAGATTTTTAAACCGCCACTAATAGCTGTATCCCTTGAGTATTGATGCCGGAATTGTTTGCGATAGCATGTACCGCTACATGTTGTTAACAACAATCGATAAAGCGCGTGGCCATGAGCCTGCGAGCATGAGGAGGCGGATCCGTGATGTGTAATCCTTTTTGGCGGGTTGTGCAGGTTGTGTCGTGTGTTCTCGCATTGGCAGGCTGCCAGCAACAGGAGGCTGGCGAAGCCGGTGCTATGACCAGTGCCCGCCCGGAGCTTCCGGAATACAGGGCGGTGGTGACCAATCCTTCCTTTTATGCCGTGCAGGCTGTGGAGGGCGGCGTGATTGCCACCGGGACCGATGGCGTCATGTGGCGTAGCGAGGATGGCGGGGTGAGCTGGGATATCGGTTCGCCTGGCCGGATTGCGTCGCTCCGGCGCATGGCTGTCGTGCCGGGCAGCGAGCGGATTGTTGCGGTGGGGGCCGATGCCGCCCTCCAGTTCAGTGATGACGGCGGTAAGCACTGGAATGTGATTGCCAGCGATTCGACGGCGGCATTGCAGGCACTTCATGTCGATCCGCGCGGCCGGCTGGTGCTTGCGGCCGGGGTCGATGGGCTAATGTTGCGCAGCGAAGATGGTGGCATGCGCTGGCAGAGTGTTCTCCTGCCGGCGCCGGCGAGCATTACCCGCATCGTTGCCGATGTGAGTGGACATTGGCTGCTGGCAGCCGGGGCGGCGGGCGCCATTTTCGTTTCGACCGATAGCGGATTGAGCTGGACGCCGGTGGATAGCGGTACTGGCGAGGCCGTGATCGGGCTGGTCGTCGAGCAGCGTAGCGGTGATGTGCTGGCCGGGCTGGGAGACGGCCGGATCCTGCGGTCGAAGGATGGTGGCGCGCATTGGTCGGCGGTGAAGACCGGGCTGGGGTATGTGCAGCAGTTGTTGCAGGATTCCTGTCAGCGGGGTGGTGGTGGCTTTCGGTGCCGACAATCGCATTGCCCGGAGCGAGGATGGTGGCCACAGGTGGTCCGTGGTGCGGGCAATGAAGGGGGAGGGCACGATTCTGGGGGCGGTGATGCGCGAACGCCGTATCGTGGCCGTGGGCGAAAACGGCCTGACCTTGCACTCCGATGATCTGGGCAAGCGCTGGCAATTCGTGCCGGCAGGTGAAAACCGCCCGCTCAATGCCGTGGCCGTGGATGCCAGGAGCGGCAATCTGGTTGCCGTGGGCGGCGGCGGCTGGATCACGGTTTCGAGTGATGGGGGCGAGCGCTGGCAGACCCGCAATCTGGGGGTGGCCGAGTATGTGCATGGCATCGTGCGGGATCCCGCCAGTGGCGAGCTGGTGGCTGCGGGTATCAACCGCACCTTGTCGCGTTCGGTGGATGGCGGGCGCACCTGGACCAGTGCGGTGATGACGCAGCTTACCGAGCCCGGCTATCTTTTCCAGGTGGCGCAGGAGCCGGTCAGCCAGAGCCTGATCGTGGCGGGCGGGAAGCAATCCTGGCTGCGTACGAAGGATGGTGGCCAGCATTGGGATTTCGAGACGGCTGAAGACGGTGCGGTCTATCAGGGGTTCATCAGTCATCCTGAAACCGGCACGGTGATTTTGTTTGGCGATGGCGGTCTGCTGGCGCGTCTTGAGGCCGGGGCCACGAAGGCGGTGCTGCTGCCCCGGATCGTCGAGGGTGCCTGGTTCCGGGGCGCGGTCGACCGCAGGAGCGGAACGCTCTGGATCTTCGGTGCGGATGGGGCTCTGGCCCGGTCTGCCGATGATGGTCGCAGCTGGGAACGTATCGATGTGCCCACGGATGCCACCTTCTATGGCGGCATCTTCGATTCCGCACGGCGCTTGTTCCTGTTGGCCGGTTCGCGTGGTGTCATCCTGCGTTCGGAGGATGAGGGCCGGACTTGGGCGAGCGTCGATAGCGGTACCGTGGTGCTGCTGGGGTCGATGATCGAGGATCCCTCCAGCAAGGCCGTGCTGGTGGCAGGGGCCAGCGGCATCGTTCTGCGTTCGCTGGATGAGGGGAAAATTTGGCTGCGCAGCAGCACCGGGAGCGAAAGCCTGCTGCGTGCCTTTCTGGTCGAGCCGGGTAGTGGTGCCTTGCTGTTGACCGGCCGCGAAGGTGTCGTGCTGCGCTCCAGCGATCACGGGGAGAGCTGGGATGCGCTGACCTCGAATACGGAGGCCAGGCTGAAGGCTCTGATCGCGGATTCCGAGACCGGCAATCTCGTTGCCTACGGCGATCGCATCGTCTTCATGGAACGCTTGGGCAGATAGCCTGACGGTTCGCGGCATCCGGAGTCGTGCGGGCGAGGCGCTCACGGAGCGCTTCGCACACATGGGTGACGACGCTTGCCCAGTCATCATGGCGAGGCTGCCGGAACAGGCGCATGCCCGGATACCACGGGCTGTCCTCACGCGCCAGCAGCCAGCGCCAGTCCGGCTTTGCCGGTAGCAGCAGCCATACGGGTCTGCCCAGCGCTGCGGCCATGTGCGCGACCGAGGTGTCGACGCTGATGACCAGATCGAGCGCGCAGATGGCCGCAGCAGTTGCCTCGAAATCCGGCAGCGCGTTGCGCAGATCGACGATCCGGCTTGCCGCGAACGGTGCCAGATCCCGTTCCCGCAGTTCGGGCTGGAGGCTGACGAAATCGACGTCCATCTCCAGGATCGGAGCGAGTTTTTCCAGCGGCAGGCTGCGTTTGTGGTCGTTACTGTGCTTGGCATTGCCAGACCAGACCAGACCAGACCAGGCCGACGCGCAGACGCCGCGTTGGCAGCGTCTCGTTCAAGTATTCCGTGAAGGTTTTGGCGAGCCCCGGCGGCGCCTGCAGATAGGATGCTTGTGCCGGAATGCTGTCGAGGCTTACGCCGAGCAGGCCCGGCAGATCGAGCAGCCAAGCGTGGAAATCGGCCGGTGGCAGCGCCTCTCCGTGAGGGATGACACGGCTCACGCCTTCCAGGCGGCTCATCAACGAAGTCAGCGAGGGCCATGTTTCGAGTATGACCTCCGCGCCCCGGCTGGCCAGTTGCGGTGCGAAGCGGCAAAACTGGATGCAGTCTCCCAGCCCCTGTTCACTGCGCAGGAGGATGCGTTTGCCCGCCAGTGAGGCCTGGCCATCCCAGGCGGGTGAATCGTGCACCGGCCCGGACATCCGGGCTTCCGGCGCGTGCACTCGCCAGCGATAAAGCGGCCAGCCGTGGGCGAAGTCGCCTTGCAGAAAGGCGCACAGGGCTTCGTTGAGGTGGGCCATGACATGCCCGGGATCGGCCTGTTGCGCAGCCTGGTAGCTGGCTCGGGCGTCCTCATACCGTCCGAGCATTTCGAATGCCGCACCCCGGTTGTTGAGGGTTTCGGCATTGGCATGTCCGGCTGCGATCAGCGCGTCGTAAGCTGCCACCGCGTCTTCGAAGCGCTGCATGGCGCGCAGCGTGTTGGCGCGGTTGAAGCAGGCTTCCGTGTAGTGGGGCCGCAGCCCAAGCGCCCGGTCGAAGCAGTCGAGGGCTTCGTCGAAACGGCGCAGGTCGAACAGTATGTTGCCACGATCGTTTTCCGCTTCCGGATAGGCGGGGCGAGCGGCCAGCACGCCATTCAGTTCTTCCAAGGCTTCGACGAAGCGGTCGAGCCGGCGTAGCGCATTGCCGCGCGTGACGCAGGCGCGCGGATGACCGGGTGCGAGTGTCAGGGCGAGGTCGGCCGCGGCCAGGGAGGCTTCATGACGGCCCAGACCGCGGAGGGACTCGGCGCGGCTCACATGGGCTTCCACGTTGCCGGCATCCAGCGTGATCAGGCGGTCGAGGCTGGCGAGTGCTTCTTCATGGCGGCGTAGCAGGTTCAGCGTATTGGCAAGATTGGCCAGCGCTTCGATGTCATCGGGCGTGTGCTGCAGCACACTGGCGATGTGCTCGGCCGCTTCTGCGGGGCGGCCGGTCTGGGCGAGGAGCACGCCCAGCATGTGCAGGCTGTCGACATGTTCGGGGTATGCCTTGAGTGCCAGACCGTACAGGGTTTCGGCCTTCGGCCACTCATGGGCCTGATGAGACTTCAGTGCCTGGGCATACCACTGGCCGGCAACAATCCCTCCTTGCCTGGAGTTGGCGGCTTGCTGTTTGCGTTTTCCGGGTTTCAGGATGTCGCTCCGTGAATGTTGCCAGCCTTCGGGGCCAGGCCGCCTTGCCATCGAATGAAAAGGCCCCGCCAAAGCGGGGCCTGAGTTACGCGGAGCTGCTCAGTATGACGTCACGTTGCTGGTCTTGACCACGCAGTTCGTGGTGTTCCACTTTTCACCCAGACTGGTGGGTTCCGCGCCGGTGTTGTTGCCGGTGTAGGTCACACAGACCTTCGGCTTGCCGGAGGAGTAACTCTTGATCTGCAGATTGGTGATCGTGGCCTTGTCACCGTAATTGGTGTTGATGCCGACCACGGCCGAATTGACGGTATTGAGCTTGACGTTGTCGATCACGACGTAACGCGCGCTGCCATTGTTGGAGCAGTAACCGCAGGAGCGATAGAGCTTGCCGATGTTCTCGCCATAGAAGCCGCCATAGATCTGGATGGTGGAACCCAGGCCATTGTGCTGGAAGACCTTGTCGCTGGCGCTGTAGGCAGAGCCGCCACTGACATACATCGTCGTGCCGGAGCCGCCTTTCATCGTTGCGGCGTCTTCGCAGACATCGGCCCATTTCACGTTTTCGAGCTTGCAGTTGCCCAGGCAGTGGATGCCGTCTGCCGCGCCACCGGCCTTGAGTACGACGTTCTTGATGGTTGCGCCGGCTTTAAGGACGAATACCGGCTGCTGGCTCTCCGATTGCCCGTCGCACGAGGTGCCCACTGTTGCGCCGCCGTAGTCGACCGTGCCGGAAATCGTCGTGGTGGCGGAGCTGGTGTAGGCACTGACCGTCAGGACCAGTCCGAGAAGAAGTTTGCTGTATTGCATGGTTTGTCTCCGTAAATGTTTCTTCAGAACGAACTTCGTGTGAAGCCGGAGCAAATGCCGAATGCCTTCATCATGCCCCGACAGCCGTCTTACTCTGGATAAGCTGGGAAATCCCGTCAAGGTGATTTGCAAGTCGTTCTCAATGGGTTTTGTGTTGCGATGCAGCGTAATTCGGTTCGGAAGTGAACCCGGGCAGCCAGAGGAGGCTTGAATACTGATTTTTTCTTCATCCGCGCCTACCAAGGCGTCTGGGCAAGGTTGTTGTCTGAGTGACAGTGACCGGTAACATTTTGTTTCTTTTTGAAACTTTTGCTGCTGTGCACAAATATGAGTGCGTCGAATTTAAAGGGTACGGGAAAGTACCTATTCCGGATAAGGTCTACGAAGAGAGTTTTCGCAGGTTGGCAGGATTCCGAAGGAGGGGGTATCGATCGGAAATTCCGAGCGCATGAGAAGTGAAGTGGATCAGATCGGCGATCCTCCCTTCCGCCCGGTTCCTGTCGAATCGGTTTCACCCCGGCATCTCGATAATGTCTTGAGAGCGGCAGGAGGAGCGCTTATTCATGCCGGCGCGCCGCGGGGCGCGACGCGCCGGATGAGGCCGGTTTCAGCTGATGCTTAGCCGCCTGGCCTTGGTAGCAGCTTTCTTGGGCAGGATGAGTTCCAGCACGCCGTCGGTGAAGCTTGCAGTGGCATGGGTTTCGTCCAGCGTGCTGCCAAGATCGAAGCTGCGCGAAACCTTGCCGTGGCTCCGTTCAGTATGCAGCAGGCGTTCGCCGTCCTTCACGCCCTTCTCGGTCTTGCGTTCGGCGCTGATGGAGACGACGCTGCCGTCGATCTGTACGTGGATGTCTTCCTTCCGGATGCCCGGAAGTTCGGCATGCAGGGTGTATTCCTTGTCGCTTTCGCGCAGATCCACCCTTATACCGGGGACTTCCGGCCCGCCACCGAATCCGACGGGGCGGATGAAGAAGCCGCGCAGAAGATCCTCGAAAGGATCAGAACGCACGATGTTGGCCATGATGCTCTCCTTTCCTTGTGTAACGGGGGGTGAGGACATCCCATCCCTCGGTACTGAATATGGAGGCCGGGCACGGGTGATTCAAGGGCTGGGCTGCTGCGGGCGATGCGGAAGCATAAGGATGGCGTCCTGGTTGCTCCAGGAGAAGCATTGCGCGGCGGCTTCCTGCCAGGGCTGCCAACACTGATCGCGGTGCTCGTCTGGTGCCAGGCGGACTTCGACGGGGTGGGGCAGGCAGAGGCTGAAGACGTGTTCGAGGTTGTGGGTGACGCCGGGCGCATAGCGGTGGCGCCACTGTTCGAGGATTTCGAAGCGATTGGTGATACCCCAGGGCAGGATCTGTTCCCGGGGGATATCCAGCCCGGTTTCTTCCCGCACTTCGCGCCAGGCTGTGTCGCTCAGGGCTTCCGTGCCTTCGCGGCTGCCAGTGACGGATTGCCAGTAGCCAGGATGGGCCGCGCGTTCGATGAGCAGGACTTCCAGTTGCGGGGTGTAGATGACGACGAGGACGGATTCGGGCTGCTTGTAGGGCACTGGCAGGGCTTTCAGGTGGGTACGTGGAGCCGGGGCAGGGCGATGTGTTCGTCGGTGAGCAGGACCCAGAACGGGATGCCTTGTGCCTGCCAGGTGACGATGACGTCCTGCAACAGTTCGAGCAGGATTGCGTGATCTTCGGGCGCGCGGGCATGACAGCGGTCGAGGCGGGTAAGGATGAGCAGATAGCCGTCCGCATCACACCCTCAGCCACATCAGGAGCAGCAACAGTCCAAGACGGAGGATACGCAGGCGCATGGAAAGATTTCCGTGGAGGTGCGCTTGCGAGTCTAGCAGCGAGAAGCGCCCTGCGCCGCGACTTCACTGGCGCTCGGGTGCCAATGTGTCAAAAGGGAAAATTATGTTTCCTGTCGGGCATTTTTCCTTGTTACCCCTTCAAGAAAGAGGATCTCTGGTCGTTATCTGCACGTACTGCCCATGCACATGGGCTGGAAACCGTTCTTTGATTCTGCAGGGAGAAAACAAGCGTGAAGTCGATACTTCTGGTAGACGACTCGGCCACCGTATTGCTGAGCACGTCGTCCATTCTGACCAAATCGGGGTATGAGGTGGCCAAGGCCGCCTCCGGCATGGAAGCGCTGGGGCTGCTCAAGGGCGGATTGATGCCCAATCTGGTGATTACCGATCTGAATATGCCGGGCATGAATGGCATCGATTTCATCAAGGCCCTGCGTGCCCTGCCGACGCACAAGTTCGTGCCCATTCTGTTTCTTACCACCGAATCCCAGCAGGTCAAACGGGCCGAGGCGAAGGCTGCCGGCGCTTCTGGCTGGCTGGTCAAACCCGTTACCGCAGATGAGCTGCTGAGCACCATACGCCTGGTGATCAAATGACCTTGCCAGAGCTGCTGCGGGCGGATTGCCGGGTGTGTCATGCCGTGCGGGTATTGCTGGCCTCGCTGGCAAGCCTGCTTCTGGTCTGCGTGCTGGCCTGGTTTTGTTATGCCCCCCTGATCGCCTGGTTCGGCGAGCATTCGGGGCGCGAGACGGCGTTGTTCCTGGTCGGTGTGGCGGTGCTGGTCGCCTTTAGCTTGCAATGTGTGTGGTCCTGGCTGTGGTATCGCGATCCGGCGTTCGGCCTGGCCAGCGAGCGACAGACGGTGGAGTCCGATTATTCCGCGCAGTGGCAGCAGCGCGTGGCCCCCGTGCTCGAGCAGTTGCGGGGCTTTCCGGCCGTGCAGGCCGTGATCCACCAGCAGTTGCAGACAGTGACCGACAGCACCGAGGCGGCTGCGTTACGCATCATGGAGCGGTTGCAGGCTGTGGATGCGCGCATCGAGGATCTCAACGACTACATCGCCAGCTTCCAGACCGAATCGCAGGACATGCTCGAATCTTCGCGCCAGAGCATGCAGGAGAACCAGCGTCGCGTGGAAGGCATGCAGCACTACATCACCGAGCGTGTGACGCAGGCGGGCTCCGAGCAGCAGCGGATCACGGTGATCGCGCAGGAAGCCCGCTCGCTCGAATCCCTGGTAGATCTCATCAAGCACGTGGCCGGGCAGACCAATCTGCTGGCACTCAACGCGGCCATCGAAGCGGCACGTGCGGGTGAAGCGGGGCGGGGTTTCGCCGTGGTGGCCGACGAGGTGCGCAAGCTCTCGATCCAGACCGAACAGGCCGTGACTCAGATCCGCGAAGGCATTCTCAAGGTGGCGAACAGTGTCGAGGAGCAGTTTTCCGAACGGGTCGCGCGCGATGTGCAGAAAGAGGAAGTGGGCGCACTGGAGGATTTCTCCGCCCAGCTCACCGAAATCGGTGCGCGCTACAGCCAGTTGGTGATGCGCGAAGGAGAAACGGTGGAGCGCCTGCGGGGCACCAGCGAAGCGCTGACCAGAAGCTTCATGGATGTGATGGCGGACATCCAGTTCCAGGATGTGACGCGCCAGCAGGTGGAGCACGTGCTCGGCGCGCTGGATCGTCTGGGGGAGCATTTCAGCCAATTGGAGCGCTTGCTGGCTTCCGGTGACGTCAATCCAGACGAACTGCATTCGCTGGCCCGGCATCTGGATGAGATGTATGCCGGCTACGTGATGGCCGAGCAACGCAATTCGCATGAAAGCGCATTGGGCCGGCAGGGCGCGGTGGAAACCGTGCGAAGGATCGAGCTTTTCTGAGGGAGATGGCATGAGCGCGGAACAACGGACTGCCTTGCCGCAAGTGCCCGTGGTACTTGAAGGCGGGCTGACGATCTACAACGCCGGCCTGCTCAAGGGGCAGCTTCTGCAGGCACTGGCGGATGCGCAAGGGCTGGACCTGGACCTTTCACGCGTTGATGAGCTGGATAGCGCGGGGTTGCAGGTGCTGGCACTGATCAAGCGTGAGGCACAGGTGGCAGGCAAGCAATTGCGCATCCTCGCGCACAGCCAGGCAGTGCAGGAGGCGATGAACCTTTTTGGCATGGCCGGCTGGTTCGGCGATCCCTTGCTGGAAACGGCAAGAGCGGAAAGGGGGGGCTGAGCATGGATCCGGTACGCGAAGCCTACATGGCCGAAAGTGCTGAGCTGCTTGCTGTGCTGGACGAGAGCCTGCTGACACTCGAGCATGACGCCGGCAACGATGAGCTGCTGAACGCTGCCTTTCGTGCGGCGCATATCAGACCAACCTGCTCGCGCTCAATGCTGCCATCGAGGCTGCCCGGGCCGGGGAGCATGGCAAGGGTTTCGCCGTGGTGGCTGCCGAGGTGCGCAAGCTGGCTGAACGCAGTCAGGTGGCCGCCCAGGAGATCGGCGAACTGGCCGGTGGCAGCGTGGAGCTGGCCGAGAAGGCCGGCAAGCTGCTCGACGCGATGGTGCCTTCGATCCAGAAGACTTCGGAACTGGTGCAGGAGATCGCTGCAGCGTCCACCGAACAGTCAGGCGGTGTCGGGCAGATCAACACGGCTTTGTCCCAGCTCTCGCAGATCACCCAGCAGAATGCTTCTGCTTCCGAAGAACTGGCCGCTACTGCCGAGGAAATGAGTGGTCAGGCCGAGCAACTGCAACAGCTGATGGCCTTCTTCCGTCTGGATACCGTGCCGGGGGTACAGCGTGTGTTGGATCGCGGCATGCGCAGCAGCTCGCGCGTGGTGCGTGCCGGCGGTACGGAAGATCCCGCCGAGCGCGATTTCGTGCGTTTCTGAGCCAAGGGGAGAGCAGCATGTCGAACATTGTTGCGGTGCAGCCTGCGCTGTCGGCTGCGCAGACCAACCAGTACCTGACTTTCCTGCTCGGCGGTGAGCTTTTTGCCATCGGCATCCTGTCGATCAAGGAGATCATTGAGTACGGTAAGCTCACCACCATCCCGATGATGCCCCAGCATATCCGTGGCGTGATCAACCTGCGTGGCGCGGTGGTGCCTGTGGTGGATCTTTCCGCGCGTTTTGGGCAGGGCGGCTGCGAGATCACGCGGCGCACCTGCATCGTGATCATCGAGATCGAGGCAGAGGGCGAACGCCAGGATATCGGCGTGATCGTCGATGCCGTGTGCGAGGTGCAGGAGATTCCGGGCGCCCATATTGAGCCGCCACCGGCCTTCGGCGCCAACATCCGCACCGATTTCATCGCTGGCATGGGCAAGCTGGATGAGCGGTTCGTGGTCATCCTGAACGTGGATCACGTGCTCTCGCTCGATGAGCTGGCCGCACTGGGTGCGCTGCATGGTAGCCTCGACGCGCGGGAAGGGGAGACCACGGCGGCCTGATGCATCTCGTCTGGCCGCAGGTTTCCATCCGCGTCATGTTCCGTACAGGCTCTTTTGCCATGCCCTCGATTCCGCTTCCCGGCTTTCAGCCCCCCGAAAGCATCCAGGAAGTCTTCCTGAACCCCGGAGGATTCCACTTCGGGACCACCGACACGCGCATCGTCACGCTGCTGGGATCCTGCGTGTCGATCACCTTGTGGCATCCGCGTCTGCGGGTGGGCGGCATGTGCCATTTCATGCTGCCCTCGCGTGGCGTGATCCCGGAAGGGGCCGGTTACGATGGACGGTATGGGGATGAGGCGATGAAGCTTTTTCTCGGCCACATCATGCGTATCGGTGCTGAGCCAGAGGCTTTTCAGGCCAAGCTTTTCGGCGGCGCCAACATGTTTGCCGACATGGCGCAGCGCTGCGAGATCAACGTTGGGGAGCGCAACATCGAGATGGGGCTGCTGCAGCTCGAACGCTACGGTATCCCGCTGGTGGCCAAGCATCTGGGGGGCGAAAGCCACCGCAAGCTGATGTTCGATGTGTGGAGCGGAGACGTCTGGCTCAAATCGGAGCAGGGGCGTAAGCCGCGTTGAGTGAGGCCGGCTTGGGAAAATAATTACTGCCCGCCCATGCTTGCAGACTAGGGCGTGTTCATAGTAGCCAGATATAGGCGCATGCGAGATGCAAGAAGGCGCTGAAACGACTGGCCA
>NZ_MDUX01000073.1 GCF_014736495.1 Candidatus Dactylopiibacterium carminicum | reverse complement strand
TGAAAAACAGTATTTCATGAAGCTCGGGGCTGTCTAGGAAACCCGGGGCGATTCAATCGAAAAGATTGCCGCGAGGCTAAGGAAAGCGGTCTTCGGGTCAAGCTTTTGGAACAGCAAATTGCCGAGAGCAAGGCCCGGGAAGATTCAATCAAGAGGGCCGCGGCATGATGCAACGCCGGAGCATTGCAACGCTCGGGATGTCCGCGATGGCGGCGCTTGTGTGGGTGGCATTCGAGGGCTGGGAGCCTGTTGCGAAGCCGCCGATCCCCGGGGATGTGCCGACGCATGGTTTCGGTGCCACGACTCACGCGGATGGCTCCCCTGTGAAACTCGGAGAGGCAATCACACCGGTTCAAGCGGTGCGCCGGCTCGTTCAATCGTCCGACGAATACGGGCGCGCGCTCCAGCGCTGCCTGGGCGATGGCGTCGAGCTGCATCAGCACGAGTGGGATGCCTTCGTTCTGCTCGCGAAAAACGTTGGGGCGGGGGCTGTGTGCAGATCCAGTGTCGTGCCGAAACTCCAGGCCCGGCAGTACGGGGCCGCGTGCAGCACGATCCTGGATTTTGCCGGCATCACCCGCGTCGTCGACGGCAAGCGGGTTCGACTGTCTTGTGAAGCTCGAGCAAATGGCTGCTACGGCGTCTGGCGTGCCAGGCAAGCTGAGTACAGTCTGTGCAGCGCAGGGGAGTATCCGAAATGAGCGCCCGCGCGATTGTCATCACTGCGGCCACCACGATTGTGCTTGCGTCTGCGCTGCTCGCTGCCGGCTACTACCTCGGCCACCGCACCGCCACGCCGGCCGCCGAAAACATTTCCGCCGCCCCTGCCGAGCGCCAGGCCGATGGATCTGTCATTGTGGAGCGCGCCCCGGTCGCGACAGCCAGCGCCCCGCACCAGATCCCACGCGGCGCTATTGTCGAGCGCCAGGTCAGCGTTACAGTCGCGCCGCGCGCCGTGCAGACGCCTGCACAGCCGGACGGCAGCGCACCGGCAGTGCAGGGCGGGTGCGAATGCAAGCCCGTCACCGTTGATCTGTCTCTAGTCCGACAGCAAGGCGGGCGCCGCGTCATCGCCAGTAGTCCTGATGGCGACATTATCAGCGCACTGGATATCCCCATCGATGCCGCTGCGATGCCCGAGCCGGCGCGCCCCTGGGGCGTCGGCCTATCCTGCGCGCTGGGCGATTCCTGCGCCCTGCGCACCGCCGGCGTCATCATCCAGCGCGATATCGCCCGAGTCCGCATCGGCGCTGAGCTGCACAGGCAGGCAGACGGCAAGCCGGCTGCGCGCGTACATGCGATCTGGCGTTTTTAGATAGTCGACGAACGGTAGGTGCCTTGCCTAAAAACCTCTTGCAATGACTCAAAGCGCTTAGGCTATACCCAAGCCCAGGCGGCGGAAGCTCTGGGCGTGAGTCGCGCCACATATCAAGACCTGTCTGCGGGGAAATCACGTAACACGGGCCGACCGGTTGAAATAGACCGGCGAACTGAGCTGGCCTGTGCCGCAATCGAGGCGGGAATACAAGGGCTTGCCTTGCCACCCTTGGCGCCTCGCTAGAAGCTAGGCCGAAAACTAATAAAAGCCAAAATAATAAGAAAAAGACTTTTAATTCCCTGTTATAGTCTTATAATACAAGACATGAACTCAATCAACTGGACAACGAAGGCCGCCAAACAGCTCCGCAAGCTGGATCGCCAGCATCAAGTTGCGATTCTGGACGCGGTTTCTGGTCTGGCTGGAATGCCGGACTCCCAGAACGTCAAGGCGCTCACTAATCACCAGTTTGGCTATCGCCTGCGCGTTGGAGGCTTCCGTGTGATTTTTGATTGGGATAGCGGAGTCAGGGTTGTGGAAGTGCAGGAAGTGAGGAAAAGAGATGAACGCACGTACTAATACGCACCAGATCATCAACGGGGCGGACGGCCGCCCCGCCTTTGTCGTGATCCCCTATGCGGAATACATCGGATCGGTTACCGAGCCGCACGCGGACCTGATCCCCCATGATGTCGTGTCCCGTACAGTCGACGGGGCAACCCCGATGCGCGCCTGGCGCGAGCATCTGGGGCTCACGCAAGCCCAGGTGGCTGAGCGAATGGGGGTCACGCAATCCGGTTATCAGCAGATGGAAGATGCCGCCGCGCCCCGCAAGGCCACGCGCGTCAAGGTCGCCGCCGCGCTCGGGCTGTCGCCGGATCAACTCGACTTCTGATCGCTGCCGGACTGAAGGCCCTGGCAGAGTGCGCCCCACTGCTCGGCGGGGTTGTTCGCGTCGATCATGAGGGCAGTTTCTTCAAGCACTACCGCGCCGGGGTAGTGCAGCTCGATGTCTTCTCGACTCAGCCGATGCCGTGACGTGACAATCCGCTGGCTTACGGGGTCTCGATGCCTGAATTTATAGATGATGCGCATTTTGATGCAGCGAAAGCCGCCCCCAAAATTGCCCCGTAATGCTGTGAATGCCTTATTAAATAAGGCTGTTTTGGTGCCCAGGAAGGGACTCGAACCCCCACGTATTGCTACGCCAGAACCTAAATCTGGTGCGTCTACCAATTTCGCCACCTGGGCCCGCGTGCAGTGCCTGCACTGCGAGAGGCGCGGATTATAACCGCGCCGCGCCGTTTTACAGCGTCTTGAGTTTGCCGAGCACGGCTTCGATGCTTGTGTAGCCTTTGCGCTCGAGCAGCGCGGCAAGTTCTCCGTTGAGACGGGCGAAGATGCCGGGGCCTTCTTCCTGCAGGGCGGTGCCGACCTGCACCAGCGATGCGCCGGCAAGCAGGTGCATGAACACGTGCTCGCCGGTCTTCACGCCACCGCAGCCGATGACCTGCTTCTGCGGGCAGCGGCGGAAGAAGGCGTTTACATTGGCCAGCGCGGTGGGCAGCACGTAGTCGCCGCCGATGCCACCGAAGCCGTCCTTGGGCTTGATGACCACGCTTTCCTGCTCGATATCGATCACCAGCGCGTTGCCGATGGAGTTGATGCAGGTGATGAAGGCGACCAGCGGGTATTTGTTGAGGATGGCGGCGGCTTCGTCGAAGTGGGCGATGTCGAAATAGGGCGGCATCTTCACACCGAAGGGGCGGCCGTATTCGCGGCTGGTGGCTTCCAGCATGCGGTCCATGGCGGCAAAGTCATAGGCGATCTGCGGCTTGCCGGGCACGTTCGGACAGGAGAGGTTCAGCTCGACGACTGCGGGCAGCCCGGCGTCGCGGATGGCCGCAAGCATGGCGAGGTTGTCTTCCAGCGAGAGGCCGGCAACCGACATGAACAGCGGCTTCTTCGCGTAGTCGTAGGCGCGCGCGTAGTCGAGATAGTAGGTGTAGCCCTCGTTGGGCAGCCCCATGGAATTGATGCTGCCCAGCGGCGTGGCGTAGTAGCGCGGCTCTGGGTTGCCGGCGCGCGTGGCCAGCGTACAGCTCTTGGTGATGAAGCTGCCGGCAGCGCTGTCGCGCAGACCGTCGAGCTCTTCGTTGTAACGGCACCAGACACCCGAGGCGTTGAGCAGCGGGTTGGCGAAGCGGATGTCGAGCAGGGAGGCGGACAGATCCATGGGTGAGGCTTTCCTTCAGGCTTTCAATCTTGTTTGACGCAGTCGACGCAGTAATGCACCTGGCCGTCGCGCAGTTCCTTGACCAGACCGTGGCAGTCACTTTCAAAGCCAGGGAAGTGCTCGTTGAATTCGCGCACGAATTTCAGGTAGTCGACGATGGTCTTGTTGAACACCTCGCCCGGGATCAGCAGCGGAATGCCGGGCGGGTAGGGGGTGACGAGCATGGCAGTGACGCGGCCTTCGAGCGCATCGATGGAGACACGCTCGATCTTGCGGTGGGCCATCATCGACCAGGCATCGGTGGGGCGCATGGCCGGCACCATGTCCGAGAGGTACATCTCGGTGGTGAGGCGGGCAACGTCGCGTGCCTTGTAGACGTCGTGGATCTGGTGGCAGAGGTCGCGCAGGCCGAGCTTTTCGTAGCGCGGATTCTTGGCGATGAACTCCGGCATGATGCGCCACAGCGCATGGTTGCCGTCGTAGGCGTCCTTGAACTGCTGCAGTTCGGTCACCAGCGTGTTCCAGCGGCCTTTGGTGATGCCGATGGTGAACATGATGAAGAAGGAATACAGACCACACTTTTCGACGATGATGCCGTGCTCGGCCAGATACTTCGTCAGGATGGCTGCCGGGATGCCGGTATCGGCGAAGTTGCCGTCCACATCCAGCCCCGGGGTGATCACCGTGGCCTTGATCGGATCGAGCATGTTGAAGCCTTCGGCGAGCTTGCCGAAGCCATGCCAGTGATCGTCGGCCTTGAGCATCCAGTCTTCGCGCTCGCCCATGCCCTCCTCGGCGAGGTAGTCCGGGCCCCAGACCTTGAACCACCAATCGTTGCCCCATTCCTCGCCCACCTTGCGCATGGCGCGGCGGAACTCCATGGCCTCGGCGATCGATTCTTCGACCAGTGCGGTACCCCCAGGGGGCTCCATCATCGCGGCAGCCACGTCGCAACTGGCGATGATGGCGTACTGCGGGCTGGTGGAGGTGTGCATGAGGTAGGACTCGTTGAAGAGATCCTTGTCCAGATGGCGCGATTCCGAATCCTGCACCAGGATCTGCGAGGCCTGGGAGAGGCCGGCGAGCAGCTTGTGCGTGGATTGGGTGGAGAAGACCATCGATTCCTTGCAGCGTGAGCGCCCTTCGCCGATGGCATGGTAGTCGCCATAGAAATCGTGGAAGGCAGCGTGCGGCAGCCAAGCTTCGTCGAAGTGCAGGCTGTCGATCTTGCCGTCGAGCATCTCCTTGATCTCTTCGACGTTGTAGATCACGCCGTCATAGGTGCTCTGGGTGATCGTGAGCACACGCGGCTTGGCGGTCTTGTTCGTCGCGAACGGGTTTTTCTCGATCTTCTTCTGACTGTTTTCCCAGGCGAATTCGCTCTTCGGGATCGGGCCGATGATGCCGTAGTGGTTGCGCGTGGGCATCAGGAAGACCGGGATCGCACCGGTCATGATGATCGAGTGGAGGATGGATTTGTGACAGTTGCGGTCGACGACCACGATGTCGCCCGGCGCCACGGTGGAATTCCACACGATCTTGTTGGACGTCGAGGTGCCGTTGGTGACGAAGAACAGGTGGTCGGCGTGGAAGATGCGCGCCGCGTTGCGCTCCGAGGCCGCTACCGGGCCGGTGTGGTCCAGCAGCTGACCGAGTTCGTCCACGGCGTTGCAGACGTCGGCGCGCAGCATGTTCTCGCCGAAGAACTGGTGGAACATGTGGCCCACCGGACTTTTCAGGAAGGCCACGCCGCCGGAGTGCCCCGGACAGTGCCAGGAATACGAGCCGTCGGCCGCGTAATGCGTGAGCGCGCGGAAGAAGGGAGGGGCCAGCGAATCGAGATAGGCCTTGGCCTCGCGCACCACGTAACGCGCGATGAATTCCGGCGTGTCCTCGAACATGTGGATGAAGCCGTGCAGCTCGCGCAGCACATCGTTGGGGATGTGGCGCGAGGTACGTGTCTCTCCGTGCAGGAAGATCGGGATGTCCGCATTGCGGAAGCGGATTTCCTCGACGAAGGTACGCAGCTCGGAAATGGTTTCGTCAGCTTCGTCCGAGGTGAATTCCTCATCGTCGATGGACAGGATGAAGGCCGAGGCACGGCTTTGCTGCTGCGCGAAGGATGTCAGGTCGCCATAACTGGTCACGCCCACGACTTCCATGCCTTCCGCCTCGACGGCCTTGGCCAGCGCGCGGATGCCGAAACCCGAGGTGTTCTCCGATCGGAAATCCTCGTCAATGATGATGATGGGGAAATGGAAGCGCATGACAGTTCCTGGGAGAGAAGGGTAAAGGGCAAAGGGAGATGGGAAGAGGAGGAGGCTGTGACCCTCCCCCTTCACCCTTCTCCCTTCACCCTCAGATCTTCGGCAAGGTCACGCCGACCTGGCCTTGATACTTGCCGCCGCGATCGCGGTAGGAGGTTTCGCAGATCTCGTCGCTCTCGAAGAACAACACCTGGGCACAGCCTTCTCCAGCATAGATCTTGGCGGGCAGCGGGGTGGTGTTGGAGAACTCCAGTGTCACATAACCTTCCCATTCCGGTTCGAAGGGAGTGACGTTGACGATGATGCCGCAGCGGGCATAGGTGCTCTTGCCCAGACAGACGGTGAGCACCGAGCGCGGGATACGGAAGTATTCGACCGTGCGGGCCAGCGCGAAGGAATTCGGCGGGATCACGCAATAGCCCTTGCCGGAGACTTCGACGAAAGACTGGGGGTCGAAATTCTTCGGGTCGACGATGGTCGAGTTGATGTTGGTGAATACCCGGAATTCGTCGGCACAGCGGATGTCGTAGCCGTAGCTGGATGTGCCGTAGGAGACGATCTTCTGGCCGTTGGTCTCACGGACGAGTTCCGGCTCGAAGGGCTCGATCATGCCGTGCTGCTCGGCCATGCGGCGGATCCACTTGTCTGACTTGATGCTCACGGTTGCGCGCTTTGCCTAGAAATTGCGAAAGCGCGCATTCTAAGACCAAATTCCCGGAAATTCTCGGCTTTTGCGCGCCGCCTGGCATCTTTTGTCGGCGCCTTGCGGCATGCAGTCGACGAAGGGCGCTCAGGCCCGGCGCAACACGCTGAAATCCAGGTGGTGCATCAGCTCGCGCAGTACCAGCAGGCGAGCCGCGAAATGGGCGTCTTCGGGCAGCCTGTCCTGCGAGGTGGGGCGCCCCTCGGCGCGTGCCGCAAGCTTGCCGAACAGAATCTCCAGCGCTTCGCGTGAAATCGAGGCGTTGCTGCTGGTGAGGCTGGCGAGTTCCGCGAACCAGGCATCGTGCGTCACCAGTGTGTGGCCGGCGAAGCGGCGCACGGCTGGCTGCAGATCATCCTCTATCTGCTGAATGGCATTTTCCAGCTCGACGGGGTGCGGCGGTACGTGCCGCAGGAAATCCGTGATCACGGCAGTCGTTCCCAGCGGCAGGTGCAGGCTTTCGCCATCATGCCCGAGTCTGAGGGAGGCATCGCTCAGCGAGAGTGGGATGGCGACCTCTGTCAGCGTACGCGTGCTCCAGGCAACGAAGTCGGCCAGCATGGCGGGCGTGATCTCGTGGTTTGCCGCATAGCGATGCGTTTCGAACGCTACGCCATGTTCGCCCAGCAAGGCTTTGGCGCGGTCTGCCCAGGATACGGGGAGCACGCCATCTTCATTGCCATGGCTGATGAAACCGCGCAAGCGCGTGAGTACCTCGCGAGGAGCGATGAGGGGCGCGATCTCGGGCAGGATGCGGCCCGAGAGCAGGCCGAAGCCGGTCAGGCTGTGCGGTGCGGTGAGGCCGACGCCCGCGCTCATGATGCCGCCTTGCGAAAATCCGGCCAGCACCGTGTGCTCCGGGGATACACCCAGCCGCGCCTGTTGGGAGGCGAGGAAACGGATCAGCGTACTGCGGGCGGCTTCCGCCTGGGCTTCGTCGATGCGCGGGCCATTGGCGCCGAAATTGACCCGGAACCAGGCATGCTGAGCCGGGCCCAGCGTGAGCGGGCCACGCACCAGCAGCACTTCGAATGCAGCGGACAGACTCTGTGCTACCGGCAGCAGGTTGGTTTCGTTGCCACCCACACCATGCAGCAGTACGACCAGTCCGGCAGGGGCAGGCGTACGCGCGGCTCTGCGGATGAAGACGAGGCCGGTGGTTTCGTCACGTTCGGACAAAGTGGCTTGTGGCGTGGTCATGCTGTTCTCCGAGGCATGCAGAACGGTGTCTGCCGATGTGGAAAACTGTACTCGCAGCAAGAACCGGGATGAAGCGGTCTGGCTGATATTGCTTGTTGCGAATTTCGGGATTATTCCGGATTGCGTGCCAGATAGTCGATGATCGTCGTGATCTCGTCGGCCTTCAGCTTGCCCAGGATCCGCATACGGGTGCCCGGCAGATCCTTGCGCGGATAGGCCAGATAACGCGCCAGACGTTCCGGTGTCCAGATGATGTTGCCGTCGCGCAGGGCGCTGCTGTAGCGCGGATAGCCGGCCAGCGGTGGGCCCCGCTTGCCACTGACCGGGCGCAAGGTATGGCAATCCGCACAATGCTCGGCGAAAGCCGCCTGCCCCTGATCGGCCTGCGCGGGCAGGAGTCCGGCGCAGGCAATCAGGGCGACAAGCCAGCGCAGCGGCGCAGTGCTCATTCCTTGTTGACCACGATGGTGGGAAAGGTCAGGCGGCGGTCACGCTGTTTTTCCGCGATGGCCACGGCCACCTTGCGGGCGATGCCGGCGTAGGTGGCAGCGATCGGGCCATCGGGCTCGGCGACCACGGTGGGGGCGCCGGAATCGGTCTGGCTGCGGATCTTGATATCCAGCGGCAGGCTGCCGAGGAAGGATGCACCGTAGTCGGCGCACATCGCCTCGCCGCCACCCGCGCCGAAGATGTGCTCGGCGTGGCCGCAGTTCGAGCAGATGTGGATGCTCATGTTCTCGACGATGCCGAGGATGGGGATGCCCACCTTCTCGAACATCTTCAGGCCCTTGCGGGCGTCGAGCAGCGCGATGTCCTGCGGTGTGGTGACGATCACTGCGCCGGTGACCGGCACGCTCTGCGCCAGCGTGAGCTGGATGTCACCGGTGCCCGGCGGCATGTCGATGACCAGATAGTCCAGATCCTTCCAGCGGGTGTCGAACAGCAACTGACGCAGTGCCTGGGTGACCATCGGGCCGCGCCAGACCATCGGTTGTTCGGGATCGACGAGGAATCCGATTGAATTCACCTGCAGACCATGGGCTGGGAGCGGCAGCATGGTCTTGCCGTCCTCGCTCTCGGGTTGCAGGCCGGCGATGCCCATCATCTGCGGCTGGCTGGGGCCGTAGATGTCAGCGTCCAGCAGGCCGACGGTGGCGCCTTCGCGAGCCAGCGCCAGCGCCAGGTTGGCTGCGGTGGTGCTCTTGCCTACCCCCCCCTTGCCGGAGGAGACGGCGATGATGTTCTTCACTCCGGGCAGCAACTGCACGTTGCCTTGCACGCGGTGCGCCACGATGCGGCTGCCCACCTTCACCTCGACGGTGTCTATGCCGGGCAGGGCTTTTGCAGCGGCTTCCAGCTGAGTCTCGATGGCGGCGAAGCGGCTGGCTGCCGGATAGCCAAGTTCGACCTCCACGAAGGCGCGACCGTTTTCTATGCGGGCGCTCTTGATGGCCTTGGCGGTGGCGTAAGGCTTGTCGGTATCCAGGTCGATCAGCTCGCCCAGGGCGGCGATCAGGGTGTTGTCGGTGGTGCTCATGATCTTCTTGTGTCGTCAAAAGTAGGGGCGAGAGCGTTGCAAAGGGTATCACCGGCTGGCTCGTCGGTGCTGTGCAGTGGCTGTGGATTCCTGTTTCGGCATTGCGCCGGATGAAGGCCGGCGGACAGCCTTCGGCTACAATTCCAGCTTCGTTTCTTTCACACGCCCAAGGGTGTTTCCCAATGACTGCACCGAAGCGCAAGCTATTCGTCACCACCGCATTACCGTATGCCAACGGCTCCTTCCATATCGGCCACATCATGGAGTACATCCAAGCCGACATCTGGGTCCGTCTGCAGCGAATGCGTGGGCACGAGGTGCATTTCGTCTGTGCCGACGATGCCCACGGTACGCCGATCATGCTCAAGGCGGAAAGTGAAGGCATCACGCCGCAGCAACTGGTGGCGCGCATCGCTGCCGAGCGGCCGCAATACCTCAACGGATTCCACATCAGTTTCGACAACTGGCATTCGACGGATTCGGAAGAGAACACGCGCCTGTCGCAGGACATCTATCGCAAGCTGCGCGATGCCGGCCTGATCGAGCGTCGTGTGATCCAGCAGTTCTTCGACCCGGTCAAGGCCATGTTCCTGCCCGATCGCTACATCAAGGGCCAATGCCCGAAGTGTTCCAGTCCGGACCAGAACGGCGACAACTGCGAGGTCTGCGGTGCCGTGTATGCGCCTACCGATCTGAAGAACCCGGTTTCCGCGCTCACCGGCGCCACGCCGGAGCTGCGTGATTCCGAACATTTCTTCTTCAAGCTCTCCGATCCGCGTTGCGTGGAATTTCTCAAGGGCTGGACGCAGGATGGCCGGCTGCAGCCGCAGATCGCCAACAAGGCCAATGAGTGGCTGTCCAGCGAAAGCGGTCTTTCCGACTGGGACATCTCGCGCGATGCACCGTACTTCGGCATTCCGATTCCCGATGCTCCGGGCAAATTCTTCTATGTATGGCTGGATGCACCGGTGGGGTATCTGGCCAGTCTGGCCAATTACTTCGGCAAGCAGGGCATCGACTTCGAAAGCTTCCTCGCCGATCCGGCCACGCGGCAAGTGCATTTCATCGGCAAGGACATCGTCAATTTCCATTGCCTGTTCTGGCCGGCAATGATGCATTTCACGGGCAAGCCCTACAAGGTGCCGGACAACGTCTACGTGCATGGCTTCATCACCGTTTCCGGCGAGAAGATGAGCAAGTCGCGCGGCACCGGCATCAGCCCGCTGCGCTATCTCGAAATCGGCATGAACCCTGAATGGCTGCGCTATTACATCGCCGCCAAGCTCAATGCCAACGTCGAGGATCTGGATTTCAATCCGGATGACTTCATTGCGCGCATCAATTCCGATCTCGTGGGCAAGTACGTGAACATCGCCAGCCGTTGCGCCGGCTTCATCACCAAGCGTTTCGACGGCAAACTGGCGACCGGCCTGCCGGCCGAGGGCGAAGCCCTGCTGGCCGAGCTGCGTGCGGCGAAGGAGGCCGTGGCGCAATATCTGGATGGTCGCGAGTTCTCCAAGGCCATCCGCGAGATCATGGCGCTGGCCGACCGCACCAACGAATATGTGAATGCCCATGCGCCGTGGGAACTGGCGAAGAAGGAGGGCGCAGAGGCCGAGCTGCATCAGGTGTGCAGCGTGGCGCTGCTGGCCTTCCGTACCCTGACCACGATGCTCGCGCCGATCATGCCGGATACCGCGGCCAGGGTCGGCGCCTTCCTGAACTGCAGTTTCGCTTCGTGGGATGACGAATCGCCGCTGACCGTGATCAATCCCTACACTCATCTGATGACCCGTGCCGACGTGAAGATCATGGACAAGCTCTTCGATCTGCCGGAGGCCATCGCCGCCGCAGCGCCTGCCAAGGCCGAGAAGAAGGTGGAGAAAAAGGCCGAGCCTGCCGTGGAGCCGGCGGCCGAAGCGGCGCACATCAGCATCGATGACTTCGGCAAGGTCGATCTGCGCATCGCGAAGATCGTCTCGGCCGAGCATGTGGAAGGTGCGGCCAAACTCCTCAAGCTGCAGCTGGACATCGGCGAGGTGGTCGATGGTCAGCCGAAGCCGCGCCAGGTGTTCGCAGGCATCAAGTCAGCTTACGATCCGGCCACGCTGGTCGGCCGGCTGACGGTGATGGTGGCCAATCTCGCGCCGCGCAAGATGAAATTCGGCATGAGCGAAGGCATGGTGCTGGCTGCGTCCGACGAAGCAGGCGAGGTGCCGGGATTGTTCATCCTGTCGCCGGATTCCGGTGCGCAGCCGGGCATGCGGGTGCGTTGATGTCCGTCGTCCGCTTGTCACAGGGTAAGGCCGGTCGGAGTGAAAGCTCCGGCAGGAATGCCTGTGGCGGGCGGGCTGTTTCGCGAGGCGCAGGGCCATGCCGCTGACCCGCTCCAAACGCTGGGCTGTCACCCATCGGCTGCATCCCCGCTGACGCTGTTTCTCTTCATGTGTGCCGTTTGCAATTCATCATGGAGAAAATGCTGTGTTGCAGTTCCGCCCAAAACTGGTCGATTGTCTCAAGGGCTATGACCGCGCCCGTTTCTTCGCCGATCTATCTGCAGGGCTGACTGTCGGCGTGCTCGCCCTGCCGCTTTCGATGGCCTTTGCCATCGCCAGCGGCGTCTCTCCGGCCGCCGGCATCTGGACCGGCATCGTCGCCGGTCTGCTCGTTGCGGTGTTCGGTGGCTCACGCGTACAGATCGGCGGCCCCACCGGCGCTTTCATTCCCATCCTGTACGGCATCGTGGTGACCTACGGTGTGAGCAACATGCTCGCGGCGACATTCCTAGCAGGGGTGCTGTTGCTGGTGATGGGCATCACGCGCCTGGGCAACCTGATCCGCTTCATTCCGATCTCGGTCGTGATCGGTTTCACCAATGGCATCGGCGTGGTGCTGATGCTCTCGCAGATCAAGGATTTCTTCGGACTGGAAGGGGGGGCGCTGCCTGCCGAATTCTTCCCGCGCATGGCCGCCCTGTGGCACATGGCCCCCAGTCTCAGCTTGCCCGCCACGGCCCTGGCGCTGGGCACGTTGCTGCTGATCATCGTCTGGAGCCGCCTGGCCCGGCGTTGGCGAGTGCTGGCGCACGTACCGGCGCAGCTCGGCGGGTTGATCGTCGGAACCCTGATTGCCGTGCTGCTGGGCCTGCCCGTGGAAACCATCGGCAGCCGTTTCAACGGCATTCCTCAAGGTTTGCCCACATTTGCCTTCCCGTTGCCGGACCTTCAGGCCGTGGGCCGGCTGCTGATGCCGGCGGTAACCATTGCGCTGCTGGGCGCCATCGAATCCCTGCTATCCGCACGGGTGGTCGACCCGCAGATCGACGACAAGCACGACCCCAATCAGGAGTTGATGGCACAAGGGATCGCCAATATCGCTTCGCCCTTCTTTGGTGGCATTGCCGCCACCGGAGCCATTGCACGTACCTCCACCAACGTCCGCGCGGGGGGGCGTACGCCCGTGGCCGGCATCGTCCATTCGATAACACTGTTCCTCATCGTCATGGTGGCGGCCCCGTTGGCGGCCTGGGTGCCGATTCCGGTACTTGCAGCCATCGTGGTCGTCACCGCGATCCGCATGGGGGAATGGCATGAATTCGGACGCCTGAAAGCCTTCCCATGGTCCTATGGCGTCATCCTGTGCACCACCTTCCTGCTCACGGTCCTCTTTGATCTGACAGTGGCCGTGGAAATCGGCCTGTTGCTGGCCTGCCTGTTCTTCATCCATCGCATGCAGTCGCTCACCGAACTGGAACCGATCGAAAGCAGGGATCGTGGCGTCGCCGTCTTCGCCCTGCGGGGAACCTTGTTCTTCGGCTCGGTGGCGCGCCTGGACGAGCGGATTGATGCTGCCGGGCATGATGCGAGCGTTCTGGTCTTCGACATGAGCGAAGTCACCAACATCGACGCGACAGGGGCAGACTGGCTGCATGGTATGCACCGCGCTGCCGTGAAGCGGGGCGGTGAGCTGATCCTGTGCTCGCTGACACGGCACGTGCATGCCTATCTTGCGCGCTCCGGCCTGCTGGCCGTGATCGGCCCGCACAACGCCTGCGCGGATCAGCACAAGGCGCTCGATCGTGCCCGGGAGGTATTGGGTGAGATCGACTGACGACATCTGCAGCCGCCATCTGCGCATCCGTGGTCGCGTCCAGGGCGTGGGCTTTCGCCATTTCCTGACGCAGCACGCGCAAGCGCTGGGCCTGGGCGGCTGGGTACGCAATCTGCCCGACGGTAGTGTCGAAGCGCTGATCTGTGGCCCGCAAGCAAGCGTCGCCATTCTTCTTCAGCGCGCCAGCGAAGGCCCGGCCTGGGGCAGGGTGGATGAAGTGCTGGTGGAAGACAGCCAGGAGCAAGTGCCGGGATTTGGGCGGCTGTAGCACTACAGAAAAGCTATCCCCAAGCCCCGGTAAGCCGTTCAGCCAGCGCAGGCAAAACGAGGTATCAACAAGATGTCGCTTGGGATTGCCGCGCTCGATCAGCGCATCAATCTTGGCTGTCTTGATGTGATCACTAGGGTCAAACCACAGATTTTCGCTCTTGAACACATGCAGCTTCCCTGTTTCGGGGTTGATCCACTGCGTGATGATCTGAAACGGATTTACGCCATTGGCACTCAACCCTCCGTTGAATACCATGGACTGAAAGCTTTCGATTATTTTAATGACATTGTTTTTGGAATTATTTTCGCTTTTCGCTTTTCGCTTCGCGCTTAAGTGCTACCGGATCGCTGTGCCAATGATGTCGAAGTCATCGTCTGTGGCACAAAATTGATGCTGCCGCGCTTGCGTTTTTACTGTGTAAGCGTGTCTTTCAGAAATTCCAGCGCCATTTATGCCTCAATTGCGAAAATAGAATACGCCGTACTCGACAGGTTCGTTGCCTTTTTTTGCCAGCTTCGAGCGCTTTACAAGATCAATGCTGGCAGGCTTGTCCCATCCATAGGCGCGAAAAACTGAATCGCCCCGGGTTTCCTAGACAGCCCCGAGCTTCATGAAATACTGTTTTTC
>NZ_MDUX01000072.1 GCF_014736495.1 Candidatus Dactylopiibacterium carminicum | reverse complement strand
TGCCAGGCGTAGTACCCACTCGGATGGACCCGCATGACCTTGCACATGCGTCGGATTGGCCAGACGTTCTGATGCGCTTCGATGAAGGCGTACCTTACCCGGACTGCTTGGCAAAGTACGCTGTGGCCTTTTTTAGGATGTCGCGCTCCTCGGTTACCCGCTTGAGCTCGGCTCGTAGCCGACGTAACTCGTCCTCTTGGCTATCCTGCGTTTGACGCTCCTGCGGCGTCAGGCTGTAGCGCTTGATCCATGCGTACAGACTGTAAATGCTCACATCCAGTCGCCCGGCAACGTCCGCAACGCTATGTCCACGATCGGTCACTTGCTTGACCGCTTCAATCTTGAACTCTTCCGTGTATCGCTTGCTACTCATAGACACCTCCACTTGGTTGCCAGCTTAAGGCTTCGAAGTGTCTAGTGAACCGGGGGCGATTCACGATGCGCTGCTGCGCAGCATATTACTCGAATGAAAATGATTCTCAAATCAGTGAGGGCTGCCTGATCTGGATCAATCACGCTTCCGGCGGGTGGCGCGACGGTGCCATTCACGGACCAGATACATGCGCCAGGCAGCCTTGACCGCGACATACCCGGTGAGTGCCAGCAGGCCTGCCAGCAGCGGCAGACCGACAGCCAGGGGTTTGCCCAGAGTCAGCAGCCAATCCCAGTAGTTGCTGGCGGCTTCGCCCAGTGAATCCCAGGAGAAGGGCGGGGGCGCCACAAAACGCGCATCGCTGCCCGTGACGAAGGCTCCCAGACCGAAGGCCAGCAAATACAGCGGAACGATGGTCAGTGGATTGGTATAGAGCGTCACCAGCAACGCCAGGGGAAGATTGGCGCGCTTGATCAGACAGGCGATGGCCGCGCCGAACATCTGCAGCGGCCCCGGAATCAGCCCGCAGAACAATCCGATCGCAACCGCACTGGCCGCTGAATGGCGGTTCAGATGCCAGAGGCTCGGGTGAAGCAGGGTGTTGCCGAGCATTCTCAGCCAGCGGTGCTGGCGCAGGCTTTCGGGCGAAGGCAAGCGATGCTTGAGGAATCTGCGCATGGATTTTTCGGTCGGGGATATCTCAGGCAGGCCCCGTTCGGGTGGGGGCCGCACGCGGGCGCTTCCGCATAATCCTGCCATGGAATATGCCATCGTAGCTTTCGCGCTGGGCGTACTGCTATGCCAGCAGCAGGCCGAATTGCTGGCCTGGCAGCCATTCATGGCTGGTGCGTTGCTGCTGGGGCTGGCCGGGTGCCGGCTCGCTGCCCGGCCGCGCGCAAGACTGACGACCTTGCTGGGGGCTGCCCTCCTGGCCGGTTTTGCTTATGCCGACTGGCGTGCTGGCCTGCGTCTGGCTGATCATCTGGCGCCGGCGCTGATCGCGCAGGATCTGGTTCTGACCGGGCAGATCGAGGATCTGCCACAAGCTTTCGAACGGGGCCTGCGCTTTCGCTTCCGTGTAGAAAATCCACCTGCCGGCGTCCCGAGTTTGCTGAACCTGAGCTGGTATGCCGGGCGCGACCCCGTGCGGCGGCTGCGGGCAGGCAGCCAATGGTAGCTCACGGTGCGCTTGCGCCCGGTGAGCGGCAACCTCAATCCGCACGGTTTCGACTATGAGGGCTGGGCCTTCGAGCGTGGCATCCGCGCCAGCGGCTACGTGCGGGACGCTGCCTCTGCGCGGATGCTGGCGGCGCGGACTCCTGGTGTCGCCGCGTTCATCGAGCATCTGCGCGAAACCGTGCGCGAGCGGTTTGCCGACAGTCTGCCGGACAGCGCCACGCGCGGCGTGCTGGTTGCACTGGCTGTGGGAGACCAGGGTTCGATCAGCGCCACGCAGTGGGATCTCTTTGCGCATACCGGGATCGTCCATCTGGTTTCCGTGTCCGGCTTGCACATCACCATGATCGCCGGCCTGTGTGCCGTGCTGGCCGGCTGGTGCTGGCGGCGCGTTTCTGGGCTGGCCCTGCGCCTGCCAGCCCAGAAGCTCGCCATTCTGGTGGCGGTGTTTTCCGCCGCAGGCTACGTGGCGCTGGCGGGCTTCGGCATTCCTGCACAACGCACGCTCTACATGTTGCTGACGGTAGCCGTCGCCCTGTGGAGCGGGCGCGGGGCGCATGCAGGGCGTTGTCTGGCCTGGGGGTTGCTGCTGGTGCTGTTGATCGACCCCTGGGCAGTGCAGGCGGCGGGATTCTGGCTGTCCTTCGGCGCGGTGGCGGCATTGTTTCTGATCGGGCGCAGCTGGGGGCGTGGGCATTGGTCCTGGCAATGGTTGCGCACGCAGTGGGCGATTACGTTGCTGACTTTGCCTTTGTTGCTGGGGTTGTTTCAGCGTTTTTCACTGATTTCGCCATTGGCTAATGCGGTGGCCATTCCCCTCGTGAGTTTCGCGATCACACCCTTGGCATTGCTCCATGCGTTGCTGCCGGTTTCCGCCCTGGCGCAACTGGCGGATTGGTTGATGCATTGGCTGCTGCGCTTCCTGATCTGGTGCGAGGGTTTGCCATTGGCCTTGTGGCAGCAGGCCGCACCGCCTGCATGGCTGGTGGCGCTGGGCTGCGCAGGGGCGTTGTGGGCCTTGTTGCCGCGCGGAACGCCTGCGCGTTTTGTCGGCCTGCTGGTTTTTCCGGCACTGCTTGGCTGGTTGCCCTTGCGCCCCGCACCCGGCGAGTATCGAGCCACCGTGCTCGACGTGGGGCAGGGCCTGGCCGTACATGTGCAGACCGCCACACAGGATCTGATCTTCGATACCGGTCCGCGTTTCAGCGAGAGCGCCGATGCTGCCGAGCGAGTGCTTCTGCCTTATCTTCGGGCGGAAGGCGTGCGCCAGCTGGCGCAGGTGGTGCTCTCGCATGAAGACAGCGATCATGCGGGTGGCGTGACCAGCCTTGCGCAGGGCATTGCCGTGGCCCAATGGCGTGGCAGCCTGCCTGCCGGGCATCCTGCACGTGGATTGCCCGGTTTCAGCGAGTGTGTGGCTGGCCAGCGCTGGCATTGGGATGGTGTCGACTTCGCCTTCCTGCATCCCTTGCCCGCACAGGCCATGGGGGGTAACGAAGGTTCCTGTGTGCTGCATGTCGGAGCTTCCGCCGGCAGCCTGCTGCTGACCGGCGACATCACCCGCCGTGCCGAGGCCGCGATGCTGCAACGGGATGCTTCGGCACTCGCCAGCCATGTGGTGCTAGCACCGCATCACGGCAGCAATACTTCGTCCAGTGAAGCCTTCGTGGCAGCGACCGGGCTTGAGTACGCCGTGTTCACCGCGGGTTATCGCAATCGCTATGGTCATCTCGCACCGGCGGTGCTGGCCCGCTATGAGCGGGCCGGCGCCCGGCTGTTGCGCTCGGATCACGCCGGCGCCGTACGTTTCGGATTCCAGCAAGCAGGCATCGTTGTGGAGGAAAGCCGGTTGCTTCGGCGGCGCTATTGGCACAGGCAGGTGCCGTGATGCGCACAATCCGCGCATTCTGATCAATAACCGCATTGCGTCAGGTGGGATACTTGCGCGTTTTTCCATCCCGTTGGGGGGTTCCATGCGCATGACTGCCGAGTTGTTCTGCCTGCAGAGCTGGCGGATCGGGCGGGTGGTGGATTATCTGGGCACTCATCTGGACGAGGACGTCACGCTGGCGCGGTTGGCGGAAGTGGCGTGCCTGTCCGCGTCGCAACTGGAGCGTCTGTACCGGGGCAAGGTGGGCGAAACGCCGCTGGGCACTCTGCGGCGCCTGCGTCTGGATCGTGCCCTGCAGCAGCTTCGGGGGTGTGACGTGAGCGTGCGGGATGTGGCGCTAGCCGCTGGTTATGGTTCTGCAGCGGCTTTCAACCATGCCTTTCTGCGCAGGTTCGGCGCACCACCGGGCAGGGCCGCTCTGGCCGAGCCGGTCCGGCAATTGCCCGATCTGCATCTGGCGCATCTGCCCGACCGCCCGGTGTTCGAATTGAGCTATACCGGTCCCTTGCGCGAGCGGGGGCACGAGGTTGGTGTGCTCGTGGGCAATCTCGCGGTGGCTGGCGCGAAACGCTGGCGGCTCTGGGAGACGCTGGATCGCGATCATCCCTGGCCCGTGTCCGGGTTGCAGCACATCGCCGTCCGTCATTTCGTGCCGGCAGCAGGGCTACCGCAGCAGGTCGCCAAGGTCGGACACGTTCGCCATGCCGGCGGGCTCCATGCAGTCTGGCATGTGCTGGGCAGGCCTGCGCCGGGCGCCCTCCTGGCGGTGTGCGAGCGTATCCGCACGCAGCTCGGCTGTGTGCTGCGCGAGGATGCGCCGCTGCTGCAGCGCGAGGTCAACGTGCACGGCTATACCCCGCCACAGGAGCGTCGTGTGGCTGTTTACCTGCCAGTCACGCCGGCCAAGCGCCGATCCTGATCAAGTTGCACTGTTTGCCCGATGGCATCTTCCTGGCATGTTTTCAGAGGAGAAGTCCATGCGGATCTACCTGAAATGCCTTAGTGTGCTGGCCTCGAGTTTCAGCCTGGGGGCCTGCCAGACCCTTCATGAGGCCCCGGCATTGAATGCGGAAGTGGTGGCCGGCAAGCTTGCGCCGCTCCGTCAGCGCCTGCCGGAGAAGCCCGAGGTGATCTCCCCGAATGAAACCGGCGGGCGTTACGGTGGCATCTTGCATACTGCCTTGCTCGCCAATGGCGACGACAATGGCGTGTTGCGCTTCATCGCCCAGGGGCTGACGCGCTGGGATCCCGGATTCGATCAGGTCCTGCCGAACATCGCAGAGCGCTGGACGGTGAATGAAAGTGCCACCGAATACGTATTCCATCTCCGGCGTGGCATGCGCTGGTCCGATGGTCAGCCCTTCACCGCCGACGACATCGTTTTCGCGGTCAATGACGTGATCGCCGATCCGACGCTCTTCGGTGCGCCACCAGATCGCTACCAGGCGGGCGGCCGGGTGATGCAGGCCGAGAAGATAGACGACTGGCAGGTACGCATCCGTTTTGCGGCGGGCAACCGTCAGTTCCCGGAGGAGCTGGCTGGGCCCTATGGCCATCATTTGGTGATCTATCCCCGGCACTACTGCGCGCAGTTCCATCCTCGTCATAACCCGGCTGTGGCGGGCAACAAGGCTCGCGAGACCTTTGAGAGCAAGTGTCCGGCCTATGGCGAACGCTGGATGCAGCTCGGCAAGCCCACGCTGGATCCGTGGGTGGTGGTGGAGCCCTATGGCGATGGCCGTCCGCGGGTACTGGTGCAGCGCAATCCCTTCTTCTGGCCGGTGGATACGGCCGGGCGCCAGTTGTCTTACCTCGACGCCATCGAGTTCCGGCTGTTCCGCAATGCTGACGAGATCGTGCGGACGCTCGCCGAAGGGCAGCTCGATTTGCAGATCCGCCATGTCGCCGGGCTGTCAGCGCGGGATGCACGCCAGCAACTGCTTGCCCGGGGAACGCACGTCCTGCTGGAAATGCCGGATGTGAATGCTTCGGCTGTTGGCCTCTATCTGAACCACACCACGCCGGATGAGGCCGTCCGCAAGCTGTATGGTGATGTGCGCTTCAAGGCCGCACTGTCACTGGCGATGGACCGTGCGGCCATCGCACGGGAGGTCTTCCAGGGCGAGGTACAGCCCTGGCAGGTGGGGCCGCCCGTCGGGCATCGTTTCTACGACGCCCGACTTGCCACCCAATACATCGGTCATGAACCTGCGCGTGCCGCGCAGATACTCGATGCCCTTGGTCTGGCACGGGACGCACAGGGATACCGGTTGCTGCCGGATGGCCGGCGCCTGAGCCTGCGCGCCATCGTCAACCGGCAGTCTGCGCAGATGGTGAGCACGCTGGCACTGATCCAGGTCGCGTGGAAACAGATCGGTGTCGATCTGGTGATAGAGGCTGCTGATCGCAGCGTGGTGGCGCAGCGGGCCTGGAGCAACGATTACGAGATCGGTGTGGATGTCGTTTCCGGGGGAATCGATCCGACGCAGAATCCGCGTGCCTATCTGGCGCAGCATCCGGCGGATTCGCGCCAGGGCCTGCCCTGGGTGCTCTGGTACAACAGCGGTGGCAAGCGTGGCATGAAGCCCTCGCCAGGCATGATCCAGCGCCAGCAGCTGTGGGATCAATGGAAGGCCGCCACCTCGCAGGACGAAGCCGATGTGCTGTTCCGCCGTATCCTGGCGCTGGCGGCCGATGGGCTGGAGGTGTTGGGTACGGTGACATCCCCCGCGCAGCAGGGGGTGCGCAGTCTGCGTCTGCATGGCGTGCCGGCCAGCATGCCGGGCGCCTGGATCTGGCCGACGCCGAATCCTTCGTTGCCGCAGCAATATTTCTTCGCCGATTGACTGGCCGGCAAGCTCCCCCTTCCCGCAGCCTGGCGGCGCGGGAGGGGGCGATGGATGACTACACCGAGAAGCGCTTGACCAGATCGTCCAGCGAACGCGCCATGGCTTCCAGTCTCGCGGCAGTGTCGGACGCCGAGGCGATCGTGCTGGTGGTTTCATCCACCATCTGGGCGATCTTCTCCACCTGCGCGGCGATGGCATTGGCTGCGTCGCCCTGTTCGCGCGTGGCGTCAGCCACTTCGTGGATCTGCTGCAGACTGGCTTCAGCGCCCTGGCGCAGCTCGCGCAGCGCGTCTGCGGCGGATTGCGCAAGCGCCACACCGGAGCGTGTCTGCGGCACCGCGGTTTCCATGGCATGCACGGTCTCGCGGGTCTCGTCCTGCATCGAGGCGATCATCTGCTCGATCCTGACGGTGGCCTGCGAAGTGCGCTCCGCCAGTTTGCGGACTTCATCGGCCACCACGGCGAAGCCGCGCCCTTGCTCGCCGGCGCGTGCAGCCTCGATGGCCGCGTTGAGCGCGAGCAGATTGGTCTGGGAGGCGATGTCCTTGATCACCTGCGTGATCTGGCCGACTTCTTCGGCGCGGGCCTGGCCTTCCTTGCTCAGTACCGCCGCCTGACCGGATTGCTGCTCGCTGACCTGCGCACTGGTGGCGATGTGATTGATCGCCACGGTCATCTCTTCCATGCCGGCCGCCATGGCGCTGGTGGAATCCGATTGCTGATTCGCTGCGATGGTGATCTCGGCGGACGCATTCGCGACCTCCTGAGCCTGGGTGCGCAGGGTGCGCGAAGTCGTCTGCACTTCGCTCACCATGCGCGAAAGATCGCGCAGCATCCTCGAGAAACCTGCCAGCACGCTGCGTTCGCCGCCCTTGACCTCGAACTGTACGTTCAGCTCGCCTTGTGCCGCGCGCTCCATCACGCGTACGAGTTCGGCAGGCTCGCCGCCCAGTTGCCCCAGGATGCTGCGCGAGACCAGCAACACCAGGCCGGCGACCAGCAGCACGATCACGAGTTCCTGTGCGAGCTTGCGCAGGGCTTCGTTGCGCACCATGGTGTCTACATCGTCCACATACACGCCGGAGCCGACGATCCAGCCCCATTCGGGGACTGGCGAAACGAAGGAAATCTTCGCCACGGCCGGGCCACCCGGCTGGCGCGGCCAGTCGTAGCGCACGAAGCCGCCGCCTGCGCGGCTGCCGGTCTGCTCCATTTCCACAAAGGGATGCCTGCCGGTTTCGTCGCGGATGTCACCGAAGTTGCGTCCTTCGTTGCTGCGGTCCATGCCATGGACCAGCATGGTCGCACCCTTGCCCAGCACGAAGAAGTAGTCGTTTTCGTTGTAGCGCAGGCCACGCAGCGCATCCGCCGCGCGCTTCTGCGCTTCTTCGCGCGACAGCGCGCCGGTGCGTTCGGCTTCTACCTGGGTACGCACCAGCGAGACGGTGGACTCCACCAGATGGCGTACGCGTGTTTCGTGGTCGCGGATGGCCAGGTCCCGCAGATCCAGGATGGCCAGTATGGTCGAGGCCAGGAAGCCAATGAGCGTCAGCACGATCACAGCCCACAGGCGTTTGCGCAGGCTCATGTTTGACAGGAATGCGAGCATGGTCATTTCTCTCAGGAGGTTGGACTGGCAGATGGCTCTGCTGGCCGGGCTCGCTATGTCTTAAGTATCAAGCAGGCCTTCCCTTGATAACGGCGCTGGCGGTTTGATATTTATCAAATTCAGCAAAAAACCCGAGTGGAATCAAAAATTTATTCTTGTGTCTGGACGTATCCGGTTTTTCGGAAAACAGAAAGCCTCCTCGGTCAAGCGCTTCACACTTGCCCGCTCCCCCAGGGGAGGCTTTTTGTCTTTGGACGGCCCTGCGACAAAAAGCCCGCCATGCAGGCGGGCTTTTTGTGGAAACAGGGTGCGTGCTTACTTGCTCTTGATCATCGTGCCCACGCCGTGGTGGGTCAGGATCTCCAGCAGCAGGCAGTGCTCCACGCGGCCATCAATGATGTGCACCGAGTTTACGCCGCTGCGCGCAGCGTCCAGCGCGGAGCTGATCTTCGGCAGCATGCCGCCGGACAGCGTGCCGTCGGCCACCAGATCGTCGATCTGGCGCGGCGTGAGGCCGGTGAGCAGCTTGCCTTCCTTGTCCAGCACACCCGGGGTGTTGGTGAGCAGCACCAGCTTTTCGGCCTTGAGCACTTCGGCGAGCTTGCCGGCCACGAGGTCGGCATTGATGTTGTAGGTTTCGCCAGCCGCGCCCACGCCGATGGGCGCGATCACCGGGATGAAATCGCCGGAGTCGAGGAAGGTTATGATCGAGGGATCGATCTGCGTGATCTCGCCTACCTGGCCGATGTCCAGCACCTCACCGGGGTGTTCCTTGTCCGGCATCATCAGCTTGCGGGCGCGGATGAAGGCGCCATCGGCGCCGGTGAGGCCCACGGCCTTGCCGCCGTGCTTGTTGATGAGGTTGACGATGTCCTTGTTGACCTGGCCGCCGAGCACCATCTCAACGATGTTCATGGTCTCGTCGTCAGTCACGCGCATGCCCTGGATGAACTTGCCCTGCTTGCCCACGCGCTTGAGCAGGTCATCGATCTGCGGACCGCCGCCGTGCACCACCACCGGATTCATGCCGACCAGCTTGAGCAATACCACGTCGCGCGCGAAACAGTCCTGCAGTTTCGGATCCGTCATGGCGTTGCCGCCGTACTTGATCACGATGGTCTTGTCGAAGAAGCGCTTGATGTAGGGCAGGGCCTCGGCCAGCATTTCGGCCTTGAGCGCGGGAGCGAGGGTTTTCAGATCGTCGTCTGCAGACATTGATGGATCTCCGGGGGGAGCGGAAAGAAGTGCGAGATTGTAGCCCGGTTGCGGCGCAGTGGAATCCGGTCGCGCACGGTGGTGCCGGGGTTGGTTCAGGCGTGTTCGGCGAGCTTGTCTTCGGCGGCCTGCAGCCCGTCGTAACCATAGAGTTTTGCTGTGTGGGCCATGGTCTCGCAGGTCAGGTTGCGTTCTTCGGCCTCGTATTCATCGACCATGCGCGCATAGGCGGCCAGCGTTTCCTCGGAATAAGTGCCGAGTTCGCCGCGCAGATAAGTCTCGAAGGAAGTGGTGCCGGCAGTGTCTTCCTCGGTGCGGATGGCACGGGCTTGATCGGAGAGGCGCGGATACTCCCGTGCGAAGGCTTCGCGCCAGCCGAGCTGGGTTTCCACGATGCGCTCGATGGTGCGCTGCTGCCAGGTGTTCAGCGGCGGCAACAGATGGGCGAAGCCGGCGTATTCCTCGGGCGCGGTGGAGGCCATCATGCGTGCGTATTTCTCCTGCACAAGGTTGCGGCCCAGGCGCGCGGCAGTCTGCAGATCATTGCGGTAGCTCATGAGCGTAGCCGTATCCCAGGCGAGGAACTGGCTTTTGCGCATGATGTTGAAGGTGCCGAAATCATTTTGGCAACTGGCGCGCCCACCTTCGTTGTCGACCTTGTCGAAGGCCTGCCATTCCAGTTGCACGATGTCGTCGATGATGCTCATGAGGTTTCTTTCGGTAAGTTTCCGGGAACTGCTCCAGTGGCCCGGCGGCGTTGTCCGCAGGGCGCACCATGCGCACCCTAGGTCTGTATGTTCGGGGTGAGGATCGCATCCACGTGCGCTTCGAGGAAGCTGTCGCCGGGTTGGGTGAAGCCCTGGGCGATCAGTGCCTGCAGCAGTTCGGCGCAGATCGATTCGACCAGCGCGCCGGCGTCACCCGCAGGAGCCTGGGCCAGCTGGCCCAGCGGCTCGTGCAGGTGGGCAAGCTGCGGCAGGACGCCGACGCTGCGATGCAGCCACTTGGCCACCGGCGCGTAGCGGCGGTTGAGTACATAAATGGCGATGCAGGCCTGGCGCACGAATTCGGCCTGGGCCATGAGCGCGGCGGCCGGCTCATGGCGTTTGAGCGCACGCGGCAGGTTGTATTGCCCGCTCTGCGCCATGCTCGCCACGGCCTGGGCCAGTTTGCGGCGCATCACGCCTTCCGGGTAATAGGCCAGCAGCGCGTTGCGGATGCGCGTGAATTCACCGGCCGGATCGCTGAAAACCTCACCATTGCAGGCGGCCGCCAGCAGCTCTTCGGGGATCTGCAACCAGTCCGCATCGCTCTTGGGTAATTCCGGCGCGCCGAGGAACTGGCTGTAGAAGCCGGAAATACTGAATACCCCCACGCGCTGGCCGCTGCGCGGGCTGTTCTGCCGCGCCGGGAAACCGGCGAATTCGGACGGCAACTGTTCGTAGTCGGCCTGCAACTGTCTGCCGATGGCCTCATGATCGGCATCCGTGAGCCAGACGCAGAAGCCGGGGCCGAAATCGTGGTCGCGCGAGAGTTCATCGTCGAAACCGAAGCATTCCGAGCCGTGGCCGACCAGCCCGAAGGCGATGCGATGGCAGATCGGCGCCCAGTCGGAGAGCAGGTCGCCCCGGAAGCTTTCGTAATAGCTGCGGGCGAGATCCAGGCCGTTCAGGCTCGGGCGCAAGGCGTCCGCCGTGGCCCGGGCCTCGGCCAGCAGCTGTGCGCTGCGCGCCGGATCGATCGTCTCCAGCACAGTGGCGAGGCTTTCAAGCATGTCGGCGTAGTGCTGGTTGCGGCCATAGCGGGCTTCCACGTCAGCCAGCGCGCGTTCGTACAGGGTCGCGGCTTCCTGCGCGCGGCCTTCGCGGAAACAGACCTCCGCCAGGGCGGCCACGGCGGCACTGGCGTGGCCGCTGGGGCGGGGCAGGGCGTCGAAAAGTTGCAGTGCCTCTTCGAGTGCGGCGCGTGCTTCGGCGAGTTGCCCCAGACGGATGCGCGACTGCGCGAGGTTGGTGAGGCTCACCGCCACGTCATGTTCGGCGTCGGGGCGGCTGCGCGAGATGGGCAGCGCAGCTTCGAGGAACTGGATCGCCTTGGCGTGATCACCGGCTTCCTGCCAGGCAAGTGCAAGGTTGTTGTAGAGCGTGGCGACGAGGAAGGCATCCTGCACCTGCAATGCCAGGAAGAGACGGCCGACCTCCTCGAACAGGCCGATGGCGCGTTGCGTCTGCCCGTCCGCGCGCCAGGCGGTGGCGATGTTGAGCAGCGTGGTGGCGTAGTGCAGGCTGTTTTTCAGGCCGAGCTCTTCGAGCAGGTTGAGCGCCTTGTTGGCCACGTTCAGTGAATCGCGGAAGCGGCTGACGCTGCGGTAATAGCCCATCAGCTCGTTGAGCAGGCTCAGCGTGGTGCCCTTGTCACCCTCGGCTTCGGCCCGCACGATGTGATCGACCATGAAGGGTTCGACCTTGTCGTATTCGCCACGCTGGAAAAGGGCGTCGAGCTCGGCGAGCACGCGTTGGGTATCCATCGGGAAGTCCTCTCTGTTGTTGGAATAGGTGTTCGTCAGCCTATCAAGGCTGGCGCCCGGGGGACTGGCTTCAGATCAAGTCGAGGGCTGCATGTTGCGGCCTGGCCGATGGCGCCCCGGGAAACGGGGGGGGTGCTGGATGCTTGTATTGGCCGGAACCAAGTTGCAGGAGGTGGCGCGGAAGGCTTGATGCTTGTGCCGCTCACCCTCTCCCCAGCCCCTCTCCCCTCAAGGGAGAGGGGAGTCGGAAAGCCTCCCCTCCGTTCGGGGGAGGGGGTGGGGAGAGGGGGGGCTTGCGCGATATCCGACGCGTTCTACTGGAACGCCACTTCGTTGAAGCTGCGCAGCTTGCGGCTGTGCAGGGCCTCCGGGCGGCGTGCACGCAGGATCTCCAGTGCGCGGATGCCGATGCGCAGGTGCTGATCCACGCGTTCGCGGTAGAAGTGGTTGGCCATGCCCGGCAGCTTGATCTCGCCATGCAGTGGCTTATCGCTCACGCAGAGCAGGGTGCCGTAGGGTACGCGGAAGCGGAAACCGTTGGCGGCAATGGTGGAGGACTCCATGTCCAGTGCTACGGCGCGGCTTTGCGAGAAGCGCCGTTGCGGTTTGTCATCCGGGAGCAGCTCCCAGTTGCGGTTGTCGGTGGTGGCCACGGTACCGGTGCGCAGGATGCCTTTCAGTGCCGAGCCGGAAAGGCCGGTCACGTCTTCCACGGCGGCTTCCAGCGCAAGCTGGATTTCGGCGAGCGCGGGAATGGGCACCCATACCGGCAGATCCTCGTCGAGCACATGATCTTCGCGCACATAGGCGTGGGCCAGCACGTAGTCGCCCAGAGCCTGGGTGTTGCGCAGGCCGGCGCAGTGACCGAGCATCAGCCAGGCATGGGGGCGCAGCACGGCGATATGGTCGGTGGCTGTCTTGGCGTTGGCGGGGCCGACGCCGATATTGACCATGCTGATGCCGCTGCCGTCTGCCCGCACCAGGTGGTAGGCCGGCATCTGTGGCAGGCGCGGCGGCGTCTGCCCGAGCGCGTCGAGCTCGCCTTCCGCTTCGCCCGCACGGCGTGTGACCACGTTGCCCGGCTGCACGAAGGCGATATAGGGGCTGCCCGCGTCGTTCATGGCTTCCAGCCCCATGCGGACGAACTCGTCAATGTAGAACTGATAGTTGGTGAACAGCACGAAATTCTGGAAGTGCTCGGGCGAGGTGCCGCTGTAGTGACGCAGGCGCTGCAGCGAATAATCCACGCGTGGCGCGGTGAAAAGCGCCAGAGGAAACGGCTCGCCGGGGCAGGGCTGGTAGGTGCCGTTGGCGATGCCGTCATCCATCATCGAGAGGTCCGGCAGGTCGAAGACGTCGCGCATCAGCAGGCGGCGCTCGGCACTCATGCTGCCTTCCAGATGGTCGTAGTCGCCCAGCGAAAAATGGATGGGAATGGGCTGTGAGCTGGTGCCAACCTCCAGCGCAAGATCATGGTTCTGCAGCAGCAGGCGGAACTGCTCGTGGTAGTAATCGGCGAAAAGCTCGGGGCGCGTCAGTGTGGTCTCGTAATGGCCGGGGCTGGCCACGAAACCGTAGGAAAGATGCTTGTCGATGGGCTTCTTGCGCAGCACGCTGTTCGAATGCAGGCGCACGAAGGGATAGCAAGCACGCACATGGCCGCCCAAGTCTTCACCCGCTACATAACGCCGAAGCATGTCACGCAGGTACTGCAGGCTGGTGTCGTAGATATGCTGGACCTGGGCCAGGGCGGCGTCGGCATCAGTGAAACGCTGGGGGGCGATGAAGGGCGGCTGATGGTGCATGAGGATCTGACCGTGGAGACGCGGGAAGCCGCTACCTTAGCCCATATCCACGGTGCCTCGCACACCTGCATGTGGCGCACCGGAAAGCAGAGGCCGGCCCGAAGGGAGCCGGCCCCGGTTCACGCATGGCGCGCAGTATTCATCTCATTTCTTGATCAAGGTTGCCGTGAAGATGAGGCGCAGACAGTGTCGTCGCGCAGCAAGCCGGAGTCGACAAAGGCAGGCTTGATCTGGAAATGGAATTACATGCGGTTGGTCATCAGGCTCACAAGCAGATCACGGGTCTTCGGATCCTGCATGTAAGGTTTGTACAGCGCGGCTGCGCGGGCGAGCAGCACGCCGCTGTTACTGTATTCCACGAACCTCACGCCTTCTTTTTCCAGACGTGTGCGTGCCTTGTCCATGCGCTCCACCCAGGTATTGCGGTTGGCCAGTGCGGATTCGCGCCCGGCAGCGATCAGGGCATCGCGTTGCGCCGCGGGCAGGCTGTCCAGCCATTTCTTCGGCACCACCAGTGCCTCGAATTGCACGATGTGATTGTTGTTCAGGTAGTAGTACGGCGCGCGCTTGTAGTGGCCCTCGGTTTCGTAGGAGAGCAGATCGTTTTCGGCAGCATCGATGCGCCCGCTGTCGAAGGCGGCATTGACCTCCTTGTAGTCGATCTGTTGCGGCACGCCGCCCAGCGAGCTGATCAGATCCGAAAGATCCTGGCGTGCCGGGATGCGGATCTTCACATCCTTGAGCGCGGCCACCGAATCGAGCTTCTTGCGCGAGTACATGGTGCGCGTGGCGCCGTCATACCAGCCCAGAACCACGATCCCCGACGCCGCCATCTGCGTTTCCATCTGCTTGCCGATGTCGCCATCCAGCATCGTGAACATCTGGCGCGCATTGCTCAGGATGAAGGGCAGGCGCATCACCGTGGCCATGGGAGCCACGCGGCTGAATCGCCCCCGGTTCACTAGACACTTCGAAGCCTTAAGCTGGCAACC
>NZ_MDUX01000071.1 GCF_014736495.1 Candidatus Dactylopiibacterium carminicum | reverse complement strand
TGAAAAACAGTATTTCATGAAGCTCGGGGCTGTCTAGGAAACCCGGGGCGATTCACTTCTTCCGTCGTCTGGGGTTCGAGGATTTCTCTGCCTTCCGCGAGCATCTGCGTCAGCAGCGCGTGCCGTCGCAATCGCCGTTGTCGCAGATCGACCATGCCGACGCCGCGCTGGCGCCACATTTGCTGCGCGACGCGCAGCGGCTCACTGCGCTGGCAGCCCAGCTTTCCGAAGCCGCTGCGCAGGAGGCCAGCCAGCATCTGGCGCGTGCCCGGCGCGTCTGGGTGATGGGCTATCGCAACAGTTTCCTCGCCGCTTTCTATGCCCATGCCTTGCTCTCTCAATTGCGCGGCGGTGTGCAGCTGCTCAATGACGCCACGGGCCAGGAGGCCGAGCGCCTGGCCGAAATCGGTGCGCAGGATGTGCTGCTGGTGATAGACTTCCGCCGCCGTACCCGCCGCCTGCAGTCTGTGGTGCGCGCCGCGTCCCAGGCCGGTGCCCGGGTGCTGCTGCTCACCGACAGTGCCATCAGCAGCCTGGCGGTGGGCGCCGGCACCGTGCTGGCCTGCCCGCGTCAGGACGAACAGGTATTCGATTCCTACGTCGCCGCGGTCAGCCTGGTGAACCATCTGGCGACCTGTGTCGCCGGCCTGCTGCACGGCAAGGCGCGTGCGCGGCTGGCGGCCATCGAGCAACTGCATGCCGCGCTGAATGACATTGACCAGCCCTGACCAATCCTGATATCTCCCGACAGCCGGAACTCATGACCATGCCTTCTCCCTCCCTTCCCCAGTTGCAGGCGGCGCTCTTCGTCAATCCCGCCTTTGCTTCCGCCGAAGCCTACGGCGCCGAACGGGCACACATCCTCAATCAGGAGGCATTGGCCACCGCCCGCGTGGCCATCGCGCGCTGGCCCGGCCATGCGCCGACTCCCCTGTGCGGTCTGCCGGCGCTGGCCCGCGAACTGGGTGTCGCGGCGCTTGATTACAAGGACGAAGGCGGGCGTTTCGGCCTCGGTAGTTTCAAGGCGCTGGGCGGTGCCTATGCCGTGGGCCGGCAGCTCTGCCGAGCGCTGTCGCAGCGGCTCGGCCGGGCGATCGGCTTGGAGGAATTGCCCGCGCTGCGCGCGCAGTGCGCCGACATCACGGTGACCTGCGCCACCGATGGCAACCATGGCCGCTCCGTGGCCTGGGGCGCGCGCATGTTCGGCTGCCGCTGCGTGATCTACATCCACGCCACCGTGAGCGAAGGGCGGCGTGCCGCCATCGCCGCCTATGGTGCGGAGGTGGTGCGCACCCGGGGCAACTATGACGATGCCGTGCAGCAGGCAGACCGCGATGCGCGTGCACAGGGCTGGTTCGTGATCTCGGATACGTCCTACCCCGGCTACATGGATGTGCCGCGCGACGTGATGCAGGGCTACCAGGTGATGGTGGAGGAGGCCGTCGGCCAGCTTGAGCGGCAAGGCCGTCCGTGGCCCACCCATATCTTCGTGCAGGCCGGCGTAGGCGGTTTTGCGGCGGCGGTGTGCGCCTATTTCTGGGAGCACGCCCGGCCCGGCGAGGCGCGGCCGGTGTTCGTGGTGGTCGAGCCTGAACGGGCCGACTGCCTGATGCGCAGCGCGCGCGCCGGCCGTGTGACGGCGGTGACGGGCGATCTGGATACCCTGATGGCGGGCCTGGCCTGTGGCGAGGTGTCTCTGCTGGCCTGGGAAATTCTGGAACGCGGTGCCACGGCTTTCTGCAACATCGCCGATGACAGCGCCGTGGCCGTGATGCGCCTGCTGGCGCATCCGCTGCCGGGTGACCCGGTCATCGTGGCGGGCGAATCCGCCGTGGCCGGCCTGGCCGCCGCCATCGCGGTGGCGCAGGATCCCGCGCAGCGAACCGCGCTGGGCATCGATCATGAAAGCCGCCTGTTGTTCTTCGGCAGCGAGGCGGATACCGACCCCGCGCTGTACGAACAGCTGGTGGGTACCAGCGCGGCAAAGATCCGCGAGGCAGACGAGCGTGACTGACACCGTGTTTCCACGCATCGATGCCGAGCGTCTGCTCGCCAGCCTGCAATCACTCGGTCAGCTCGGCGCGCTGCCGGGGGGCGGGGTGAATCGGCTGGCGCTCACCGATGCCGATCGCCTCGGGCGCGACTGGACCGTGCAGCGCATGCGCGAGCTGGGCATGGAAGTACGCATCGATGCCATCGGCAATGGCATCGCGGTCTATCCAGGGCAGGAGGATCGGCCGCCGGTGATGATGGGCTCGCACATCGATACCGTGCGCACCGGTGGTCTGTATGACGGCAACTATGGCGTGCTCGCCGGCCTGGAGGTGATCGCCACGCTGCGTGACGCCGGCCTGCGCACGCGGCGGCCGCTGGCCGTGGCCTTCTTCACCAATGAGGAAGGCGCGCGCTTCCAGCCGAACATGATGGGCAGCCTTGTCTACGTGGGCGGCCTGCCGTTGGCGGATGCCCTGACGACGCACGGCATCGATGGCCCCACGGTGGGTGCGGAGCTCGCGCGTATCGGCTATGCCGGCGCGGCGCCGGTGGGCGCACCACAGGTCGACAGTTATGTGGAGCTGCACATCGAGCAGGGTCTGGTGCTGGAGCAGCAGGGGCGGCAGATCGGCATCGTCGAGGGTGTGCAGGGCATTTCCTGGACCGAGTTCACGCTTGAAGGCACCTCCAATCACGCGGGCACCACGCCGATGGCCATGCGTCACGATGCAGGGCTGGTGGCCAGCCGCATCGCGGTGTTCGCACGCGAGCTGGCGCTGCGCCTGGGCGGACGGCAACTGGCGACCGTGGGCCTGATGGAAATGCGCCCGGGGCTGGTCAACGTCGTGCCCAACGAAGTGCTGTTCACCGTGGATCTGCGCAATACGGATGAGGCCGTGTTGCAGCAGGCCGAGGCCGAATTGCTGGCCTTCGCCGCGCAGGCCGCCGAGGCTGAGGGCGTGCGCTGCCGCACGCGGCCACTCGCGCGCTTCGCGCCGGTGGCGTTCGACCCGCGGGTGGTCGAGGAGGTGGCCGCGCAGGCTGGGGTGCTGGGCTTGTCCACGCTGCGCATGCCCAGCGGCGCCGGTCATGACGCACAGATACTGGCCCGCGTCTGCCCGGCCGGCATGATCTTCGTGCCCAGCGCGGGCGGCCTCAGCCACAACGTGCGCGAATACACCGCGCCGCAGGCTCTGGCGCAGGGCGCCCAGGTGCTGCTGCAGGTGGTGATGCAATTGGCCGATAGGCCCTGATCCTTACAGAAAGAGCATTCAAATGTCCCGATATCTCAACATCGCCATGGGTCAGCTGGGCCCGGTTCAGCGCAGCGACAGCCGCCGTCAGGTGGTGGCCAGGCTGTGCGACATGATGCGCGAAGCCCACGCCCTGGGTGCGCAGCTCATCGTCTATCCCGAACTGGCGCTCACCACCTTCTTCCCGCGTTGGTTCCTCGCGGATGACGCGGATATCGACAGTTTCTTCGAGCGCGAGATGCCCGGCCCCGAAACCCGGCCGCTGTTCGAGCTGGCCCATGCGCTGGGGGTGGGCTTCTATCTGGGCTACGCTGAGCTGGCGCAGGAGCAGGGCCGCTGGATGCGCTACAACACCGCTATCCTGGTCGATCAGCACGCAAAGATCGTCGGCAGGTACCGCAAGGTGCATCTGCCGGGCCATGCGGAGCACGAGCCCTGGCGGCGTTTCCAGCATCTGGAAAAGCGCTACTTCACGCCCGGCAGCCGCTTTGATGTGTACCAGGCCTTTGGTGGCATCGTCGGCATGGCCCTGTGCAACGACCGCCGCTGGGCCGAGACCTACCGCGTGATGGGCCTGCAGGGCGTGGAGCTGGTGATGATCGGCTACAACACACCGGTGCACAACGCGCCCGCGCCGCAGCACGACGACCTCTCGCTGTTCCACAACCAGCTCTCGATGCAGGCCGGCGCCTACCAGAACGGCACCTGGGTGGTCGGCGTGGCCAAGGCCGGGCTGGAAGAAGGCGTGGACAGCATCGGCGGCAGCTGCATCATCGCGCCCTCGGGCGAGGTGCGCGCCTGCTGCATCACCAAGGACGACGAAGTCGTGGTGGCGCGCTGCGATCTCGATTTTTGCGCCATCTACAAGCAGACCACCTTCAACTTCGACCGCCACCGCCGCCCCGAGGCCTACGACATGATCGTGCGGCGCAAGGGGGTGGCACTGGCGGCAGACGGCTCACCCTGGCACGAGCCGGAAGAGGCGTAGGCATTCGCCAGCAAGCCATGGCGCGCATTGTGCACCCTACGCGTCTAATGTCGCGCGGTGTCCGGAGGCGGCCGGCGTCGGGCCCGCTGCAGCATTTCGCGCAGCAATGTTTCGCGGTCGGCGGCGTCTGCCAGCTCCAGCTGGCGCAGAGCGTCATCCGGCAGGCTGATGCTGCTGCGGCGGTCATGGCGTACGGGCACCACGCGCCAGCCGGAGAGCAGAAGCCAGTCCCATAGCTCGGCGCGCATCGGATGCGAGACCGGGATCTTGAAGCCTTGGCGGACGATGCTTTCGCCTGCCCTGGGCGGAGGCGTGACTGGATGGGCGCGGCGTTTTGTGCGGACGCCGAAGAGCGTCCTGAGGAAATCCTTCATCTTGGCTCCTGTACAGGGCGGTGGATGGGGAAACCTGCACAAGTCTATGCATGCCGCAAGCGAGGTCCATCGGTGCGCGAGCAGCGGCAGCGGCAGCGGACGGGCGGTACGCGGCCGCGGCCCAAGCTGCGATAATCCCGCCTTTGCCGTAGAACAGTCTTCCCGGAAGACCCCGCATGAGCACGCCCAACGATTCCTCCCCCGATCTTTTCGGTGACGACGCGTCTGCCGTCGCCACGCCGGAGCCGCCCAAGGCCGAGACGCCGCCGCCCGCCCCACCGGCACCGCCCACGCTGCCGGAACTGCCCGAAGACCATCTGCCCATCGCCGCCTTTGCCGAGCGCGCCTACCTCGCCTACGCCATGAGCGTGGTGCGCGGTCGCGCGCTGCCGCAGGTGGAAGACGGGCTGAAGCCGGTGCAGCGGCGCATCCTCTACACCATGCACGCGATGCGCCTGGCGCCCGGCGCCAAGCCGGTGAAGTCCGCGCGCGTGGTCGGCGACGTGATGGGCAAGCTGCACCCGCACGGTGACTCCTCGATCTATGACGCCTCGGTGCGTCTGGCGCAGGATTTCTCGCTGCGCTACCCGCTGATCGACGGGCAGGGCAACTTCGGCTCGCGCGACGGCGATGGCGCCGCCGCGATGCGCTACACCGAAATGCGCCTGACGCCCTTGGCCGAGCTGCTGCTCGCCGAGATCGACATGGGCACGGTGGACTTCATCGCCAACTACGATGGCAGCACCGAAGAGCCCCGGCTGCTGCCGGCGCGCCTGCCGATGCTGCTGCTCAATGGCTCCTCCGGCATCGCCGTGGGCATGGCCACCGAATGCCCGCCGCACAATCTGCGCGAGGTCGCGGCCGCAGCCCAGCTCCTGATCAGGAAGCCGGAGGCCACGCTGGACGAAATCCGTGGCCTGCTGCCGGCGCCGGATTTTCCCGGCGGCGGCCAGATCATTTCGCCGGATTCGGTCATCCGCGATGCCTACGAATCCGGCCGTGGCTCCATCCGCATGCGCGCGCGCTGGCGCGTGGAGCAACTGGCGCGTGGCGCCTGGCGCGTGATCGTCGATGAGCTGCCGCAGGGCGTCTCCTCCAGCAAGGTGCTCTCCGAGATCGAGGCGGTGACCAATCCGCAGCCCAAGACCGGCAAGAAGGAAATCACCCAGGAAGAAAAGAACAACAAGGCGCTGGTACTCGGCGTGCTGGATGCCGCGCGCGACGAAAGCTCCGATCTTGCCCCGGTGCGTCTGGTGCTGGAGCCGAAGACGCGCACCCAGGATCCCGAGGAATTCATGCGCGTGCTGCTGGCGCACACCAGCCTCGAAGCCTCGGTGCCGATGAACCTTACCGTCGTCGGCCTGGATGGCCGGCCGGCGCAGAAGGGGCTCAAGGCGCTGTTGCAGGAATGGGTCAGCTTCCGCTTCACCACCGTCGAGCGCCGCACGCGGCATCGCCTCGGCCAGGTCGAGCGCCGCATCCACATCCTCGAAGGCCGCCAGATCGCCTGGCTGCACATCGATGAAGTGATCAAGGTGATCCGCGAGGCCGACGAGCCCAAGGCCGAGCTGATCGCGCGCTTCGACCTCAGCGAGATGCAGGCCGAGGACATCCTCGAAATCCGCCTGCGCCAGCTTGCCAGGCTCGAATACATCGCCATCGAGAAGGAGCTTGCCGGGCTGCGCGAAGAGCGTGCCGGTCTGCTCGAACTGCTCGAATCCCGTGCCGTGATGACCAGACTGATCCTCAAGGAAATCACCGAGGACGCGAAGAAATACGGCGACGACAGGCGTACGCTGGTCGAAGCCGCCATGCCCGTGGCCGCCGTCGAAACGCCGGTGCTGGACGAACCCGTCACCGTGATCCTGTCCAAGCACGGCTGGGTGCGCACCCGCCAGGGCCACGGTATCGACCCGCAGACACTCAGCTACAAGAGCGGCGACGCCGCCTTCCTGGTGGCCGAGGCGCGCACGCCCTGGCCGCTGGTGCTGATCGATACTACTGGCCGCGCCTACTCCGTGCGCATCAGCGATCTGCCCGGCGGCCGTGGCGACGGTGTGCCCATCACCACGCTGATCGAACTCGCCCCTGGCGCGCGCATCGCCCAGGCCATCGCCGACGATCCCGCCACCGACTGGTTCTTCGCCAACTCCGGCAGCTACGGCTTCATCACCAAGCTGGAAGAACTGGTCGGCCGCCAGCGTGCAGGCAAGGCCTTCATGACGCTGGAAGACAAGGAGCGCGTGCTTGCGCCGGCGAAGATCCAGGGCGACTGGCTCGCCGCTGCTTCCGGCAATGGGCGTCTGCTGTATTTCCCGCGCGCCGAGATGAAAGTCATGCCGCGCGGGCGCGGCATGATCGTGATGGGGCTGGACAAGAAGGAAGAACTCGCCGCCGTCTGCTGCCCGCCGACGGATGCCGTCGTCGTCAGCGGCATCGGCCGGGGCGCCAAGGAGACCGAATTCACTGTCAAGGGCGCCGCCCTCGAAGCCTGCCGCGGCAAGCGCGCGCGCAAGGGGGGCACGCTCACGCCCAAGGTCAAGCCGGACGGGGTGCGGGCGGTGGAGTGATCAACAGCTTTTGAATGGCAAGACACGGTCGTCTGGTTTTCGTGTCTTGCCATGCCTGTTTCGTGAAGCCGCACATGAGCAGAGCGAGCGTCATGAACCGCCTCGCTGTGCTTTGATCATTCGGCGTTGCCGAGCAGTATCTGGTTGAGTGCGGTGTTGATGTAATAGTTGTTGCGGCCGATCTTCTGTTTCTCCACGAATCCGCCTGCCGCCAGCGCATCGAGGTAACGGGTGGCGGTCAGCCGGGAAACTTTCAGATCCCGCTGTACGAATTCAATCTTTGTGTAGGGATGGGTGAACAGGTTGTTGATCAGATCCTGACTGTAAAACTTGTAACCCGCCCGGATCCGGTGCTTGTAGTCGAACAAGGCATGTTTGATGGCGTGGATGGTCTCGATGGTCTGGCCTGAGGTTCGTTCCACGGCCTCCAGCATGTAAAGCACCCAGTCTTCCCAAATGCCCTGATCCCGCACTGTCTGCAACAGGCGGTAGTAGTCGCCCTTGGTTCGTACTAGTCGCCCTTGGTTCGTACGATATGCCGGGAGAGGTAGAGCACCGGCACGTCCAGCAAGCCCTCTTTCACCAGATACAGCACGTTCAGGATTCGCCCCGTGCGGCCGTTGCCGTCGTAGAAAGGATGGATGCTTTCGAACTGGTGATGGATCAGTGCCATCTTGATCAATGGGTCCACCGCGAACAGTTCCGCATCGTTGATGAACCGCTCCAGGCCGGACATCAAGGCAACGATTTCGGCGGGCTTCTGGGGCGGCATGTACACCGTCGCCCCCTTGCCATCCTTGAGTGCGGGGCCCGGTAGCTTACGGAATCCTGCGTTGTTGCGTTCCAGCTCACCCTGTATCTGGATGATCTGATTAGCTGTGATCAGCCCGTTTTCCCGGACCAGTTGAAAGCCCAGATGCAAAGCCTGCCGATAGCGCAGCACTTCCTTGGTGGCCGGGCTGGCGGATGCTTCGGGAAGCACGTCGTCCTTGAACAGCTCATCGTGTGTCGTCACGATGTTTTCGATTTCCGAACTGTCCTTCGCCTCCTGAAGACCAAGAGTATTGATCAGGATGCCCTGGTTCGGGATGGAGGCTGCGATGCCTTTCAATTCGGCCAATGCCCGGCTGGCGCTGGCCAGCCGCTTCAGGATGGCAGGCGTGTCGAAACGTGCCGGATCCAATTGTTCAAGTGGAAAGATGCCGGACATCGAGCGGCCTCCAAGAGGGAAATGTTCAAAACGCCTTGGTTTTTATACTCTTCTTTCTGATGTGTATAGAAAAAAAGATTTTTTATACATGTCGGATTGCACATGTATCAAATGCTCCGAGTTTTGGACAGGATTTTCGGGGCCGATAGCACTGAAATGAGAAAAGCGCCGCGAGTGATCGCTACGCTTTTTCTTTCATGCCATTGGATCACTTGACCAGGCGGAACGGGTCCTTGACCGGGCGCTTGGTAGCGTCGGCGTTGTTCCAGAAGTTCTGCAGCACCCAGCCGTATTCGGGCAGGCCGTTGATGAAGGGCGGCAGCATCGCGTCGGCCGTCGAGTTCTTCCAGTCGGCCTGTAGTTCGGCGCCCAGCGCGAAGACGGTGTTGAGCTGCGCACCAGCGGAGGTCATGCGTTGCATGGCGGCGTCGGCTTCGTACTTGCTCCAGGCGCCGGAGGCATCCACCACCGGGTGCACAACGTAGCCGTCATTGAGCATGGACAGCGTCGGGAATGCTACGCAGGTGCCCAGGGTGACACCCGAGATGATGATGTGCCTGCGGCCGGTTTTGGCGACCAGATCTTCCAGCGCCTTGCGGAAGGTCGGGTCTTCATAGGCGTTGATGATGCCGGTACGGCGATAGATCGGCTGATCCTTGAAGATCTCCTTGAGCTCGGGCAGCGTGTCGCCGTTCTGCCATTGCGCGTTGGACGAGGTGATCAGCACCGGGATGTCCAGCGCCTTGGCCATCTGCGCCAGTGACACCACGTTGCTCTTGTAGCCGGAGCCCTGCTGGAAATCGCGCGTGCTGGCCATCAGACCGACCTGGTGGTCGATGAACAGCATGATGCTGTTCGCGGGCGTGGGTTTTTCGTAGGTTACGCGTCCGGCCTTGCGGGCGTCGGCGGGGCTGACCTTGTTGGCCAGCACCTTGTCGGTGATCGGGCTGACGATGTCGGCCGGGCGCTCCTGGGCGGAAGCCAGGCTGGTGATGCCGGCGAGGGCGAGCGCTGCGGCGATGCGGGTGAGTTGCTTGGTCATGATGTACTCCGTGATGTTTCGAGGCGTTGGGGGAAAGGGGCGATGCCGTTCACTTGAGATGCAGAAGTCATCGAGAGGCAAGCCGGAATCCAGTGTTTCAGGCACATCTGGATTCCGGCTTTCGCCGGGATGACGCCGATTCGAAAGGGTCGCTACCTGAATGAATGGCGTTGGGGGTCAGGTGCGGTGGATCCAGGTCGGTGCGATCTGTGTGCCGTGCCCGGCGCCGTAGGCGAAATAGATGTTCAGTCCGGCCACTGGCTCCAGATAGCGTGCGTTTTGCAGGCCGCCGGCATCGACGGGCGTGAAGCCGAGGCTGTCGATCAGCGTGCGCACGGTCTGCTTGGCTGCCGCGTCGTCACCGGCGTAGAACACTGGCACGGTCTGGCCATTGCCGAAGGCCGGGCCTTCCGCCAGAACCTGGGCCAGTACGGTGTTGAAGGCCTTGACCACGTGTGCGCCGGGCACGGTCTTGGCGATTTCTTCGGCGGCCGAGCTGCTGTAGCCCAGCGTGAGGCCCATGTAATCGGCGGTCAGCGGGTTGGTGATGTCGATCACGACCCCCGCCCTTGGAGCGAGCCGAGGGCTTGCAGCGCCGGCACGGCGTCGGGGTACGCCGTCGCGACGATGACCACCTGCGAGTCGCCGAGTGCGTCGGCGGCGGAGACGGCCTTGACGCCAGGGTGTGCCGAGGCCAGCGCCTGCGCCTTGGCCTGGTCGCGCGCCACAATGCGTACCTGGTGACCTGCCGCGCTGAGTTGCTTGACGAAGCCCGAGCCCATGTTGCCGGCGCCGATGAGGGTGATGTTCATGGTGTTGTCCTTTCCGAGGTCATTGGATTGAGGCGTGCTGCCGTTGCCGCTTTCGCGTTGTCAGCAGTGGCGCTGACGTGGAATGGACTTTATTCGTGTCGCCAAAAGGAATAAATTCGCTTTCTCTAGATTGATTGTTCCTTTTTGAGAGACTATGGATCTGTTTCAGGCCATGAAGACCTTCACGGCGGTGGTCGAGGCGGGCAGCTTTGTGGGCGCCATGGATGCGCTGGAGATATCCAAGCCCGCTGTCTCGCGCCACGTCGCCGAACTGGAGGAACATCTGGGAACACGCCTGCTGCAGCGCACGACGCGCCGGCTTTCATTGACTGACGAGGGGCTGCGCTACTACCAGCGCTGCAAGGAAGTCCTGCAGGCGGTGCAGGAAGCCGAGGCCGAGGTCGGCGCAGCTTCGGGGCGGGTGCACGGGTGGCTGCGCGTCGGGGCGCCGCAGACCTTCGGCGCGTTGCATCTGGCGCCGCTGTGGGGGCGTTTCGCGGCGGAGAATCCACAGGTGGTGCTGGACATCGTGCTGTCGGACCGCGTGGTCGATCTGGTCGAGGAAGGCTATGACCTGGTGGTGCGCATCGCCCGTCTGCCGGACTCCAACCTGGTCAGCCGCGTGCTCGCCTATACGCGCATGGTGCTGTGCGCGTCGCCCGACTATCTGGCACGACATGGCACGCCTCGGCAGCCGCACGAGCTGGCGCAGCATGACGTGATTTCCTACAGCTACTGGTCGTCCGGGGATGTCTGGAGTTTCACCGGCCCGCAGGGCGAGGTGAGCGTGCGCACGCGTTCACGCATTCATGCCAACAATGGCGACACCTGTCGTGCTGCGGCGCTGGCACATCAGGGCGTCATCCTGCAACCCGATTTCCTGGTTCACGAGGATCTGCACAGCGGGCGGCTGGTGGCATTGCTGCCCGGCTTCCAGACAGTCCGGCTGGGGATCTACGCCCTTTATCCCACGCGCAGGCAGTTGCCGCTCAAGGTCCGGCGTCTGGTGGATTTCCTGGTGGATGCGTTGCGGCAGCAGCCCTGGGCAGAGCCTCCGTCACCAGGAGGGTGAAGGTTTCGGGCGAGGGGTCAGGCCAGCCGCCAGCCGTCCAGGAACAGAAACTTTCTGCCCAGAAAACGTCGGGTACGGATTGCCAGCGGCTGGGTGGCGGGGAAGCGGTGCGGCACGAAGACTTCCACGCCCTGGATCTCTCGCAAGGTGTGCTGATCTGGCCTGCGTGGCCTGCCGAAGCGCACGCCGGGGCAGGGCGTGATTTCCAGACAGCAGGATTCGATGGTCTGCGGCGCATCGATGAAGATGGGCTGCCGGCGCTCGGCAATGAAGGCGAGGGCGTCGTCTGTCAGGGTCAGCATGTCGTCGTTCCGGAACTGGTCTGCACCCGCATCTTAAGAAGGCCCGCCCATCTCCGGCGAGGATTCGCGCCAGTGGTCGCCAGCGCCGGGGCTGCGGTCGGAGAGGGCAGGGGAGCGGTCGATCCGCAGAACCGTGCCGGCGCATTGCTGGTTCCACGACCTGAACAGGCCTATCATCCGCTGGTCGGCCCCTTGGCCGACACGTCTTCAGGGCGGGGCGGAATTCCCCACCGGCGGTAGGCGGGGCGCGGCATATGCCGTTGATTCCGTGAGCCCGCGAGCGCCCGCTGTCTTGTGCGGCGGGGTCAGCAGACCTGGTTGAAAGCCAGGGCCGACGGTCATAGTCCGGATGAAAGAAGATGCGCGGAGATTTCCATGCCTCCCGGGCCGGCACTGCCGTGCACGACGGCGTGGCCATGACGCGCGCCCCGAAAACGTCTTCTCAATCTTTCTTCACAGAGGAGCGTTTGCATGACCACCCAGGCTTATATCCGAGCACCTGAATCTCCCGCCATCAGCCAGGCCGCCTCCCGCGCGGTGCTGGTCAGCCGTGTTGAGGCTGCGCTGGCCGCGATGCGTGCGGGATTGCCCGTCGTCCTGATGGATGATTACGACCGCGAGAACGAAGCGGACCTCATCCTGGCCGCAGAGCGCATCACCGAACAGTCCATGGCCCAGCTGATCCGCGACTGCAGTGGCATCGTCTGTCTGTGCCTGACGGAGGCGCGGCTTGCACGCCTGGCGCTGCCCCAGATGGTGGCGCACAACGATAGTCGCCACGGCACGGCCTTCACCGTCACGATCGAAGCCCGCCAGGGCGTGACCATCGGTGTCAGCGCCGGAGACCGGCTGACCACCATCCGCGCCGCGATCCATCCCGATGCGAAGCCCGAGGACCTCGCGCGGCCCGGGCATATCTTCCCCTTGCGTGCCCACCCCGGTGGCCTGAAAGCGCGGCGGGGGCATACCGAAGGGGCCGTCTGCCTGGCCAGCCTCGCCGGCCTGGAACCTGCCGCCGTGCTGTGCGAGCTGATGAATGCGGACGGCACGATGGCGCGCGGCGAAGCCGTGCATGACTATGCCGGACGGCATGGGCTGCCGCTGCTCGCGATCGAGGATCTGATCCAGTATCTGGGCGACGGGGCGAATTGACGCGAATCGCCCGGATGAGGCGGCTTTCTGCCGGTGGCGCAGGGGTAACTCAGTGCGCGCCGGCGCGAGCCGCAAGCTTCGCCCGGCTCACGGCGGCCGCGATGGCCGCCGATACCAGCCCCAGCAGCACGAGTACGACCGTCAGCACCATGACGAAGGCTTCGTCGAAGGCGCCGCGTGCGAGCGTGACGAGCTGAGCGGCGGCTCCCGGTGTCAGCGCCTCAGCGGCGATCAGAGCTTCATCCAGACTGTCGCGTGCCGTTTCGGCCACGGCCAGTCCGATGGGCAGCGAGAGCGACGCTGAATACACCATCGACAGCACGCTGCCGAGCAACGCCACGCCGATCGCGCCGCCCAGCTCGTAGGACACCTCTTCCACCGCGGCAGCCATGCCTGCCCGCTCGGCCGGCGCATTGAGCATGATCGCGCTGGAGGCGCCGGTGATCACGGTGCCCAAACCCAGCCCCAGTACCGTCAGGCTCGCCAGCAGTGGCCCCAGCGAGCCGGCATAGGTCAGCATCAGGCCCAGCGTACCGAGGGCGGATACCGCCAGCGCCGTGGCCATCATCCGGCCGGGGTCCAGCCATTTCAGCGCCAGCCCGGCCAGCGGCCCGGCAATGAACGCTGCCAGCGGGATCGGCAGGATCAGGTAGGCCGCCTGCAGTGGTGACAGCCCCAGCACCAGTTGCAAGCGTTGCGTGAACACCAGTTCGATGCCGATCAGCGCTACAGATGCCGTGATCGCGGCCGCGACGCCGGACGAAAAACGCCGGTTGCGGAACAGCGCGAAGTCGATCAATGGCGCCGCGGAGCGACGCTGCCGGCGCACGAACAGCAGCACGAAGCCGCATCCGAGCAGCGTGGCGATGGTCACTGCCGCCAGGGAGGGCGAGCGATGGCCCAGGGCCTTGATCGCATAGGCTAGCGAGACGAGGCCCACCATGATCTGCAGGGAGCCCAGCAGATCCCAGCGGCGGGTCGAATCCCCCTCGCGTGCGGGGATCAGCCGCCAGGCCAGCGGCAGCGCCAGCAGCACGATGGGCACGTTGATCAGGAATACCGAGCCCCACCAGAAATGCTCCAGCAGCAGCAGCCCGCCGACCACCGGCCCCAGTGCGGCGCCGCCCGAAGCCACTGCGGCCCATACGCCGATGGCGAAGGCGCGCTCGTCGTCATCCTGGAAGGTGTGGCGGATGATGGAAAGGGTGGCCGGCATCATCATCGCCGCGCCCACGGCCAGCAGTGCGCGTGAGGCGATCAGCAAGGCCGCGCCGGGTGAGTAGGCTGCACAGGCGGAGGCCACGCCAAATACCATCAGACCTGCCAGGAACAGACGCTTGTGTCCCAGGCGGTCGCCCAGCGTGCCGGCGCCGGGCAGCAGGCCTGCCACGACCAGCGGATAGGTATTCACGATCCAGAGTTTTTCCGCCGCGCTGGCGGCAAGATCGTGGGTCAGGCGCGGCAAGGCGGTGTACAGCACGGTCATGTCGATGACGATGAGGAACAGCGCCACCGATACGATCACCAGCACCAGCCAGCGATTGCCGGTTGCAGGTGTGGGGAGGGCTGAATCCTGATGCATGATGATCTCCGTGCCGGGGGATGCCGGGTGAAGCAGTGATGGGGCTGGCGTTGCGGCGGCGCATGACGGTGCGCGGGCAACGGACTTGCCAAAGCGATGAGGCGTAATTATAAATACGAACGTATTTATTTGAAAGGGAGGCCATGGGCCGCAACAAGACCATAGACCGCGATGCGGTACTCGATGTTGCCGAAAGCATCGTCCGCCAGGCCGGTGCAGCCGGCCTCACCATCGATGCTGTGGCCCGGGCTGCCGGCATCAGCAAGGGGGGCGTGCAGTCGTGTTTCGGTAGCAAGGATGCGCTCATCGATGCCATGTTCGGGCGCTGGGAGCAGAGCTATCAGAGCTACTTCCAGCCCATTGTGGGCGACGACCCGCAGCCCGTCACCCGTGTGCGCGCCCATGTCGAGGCGACCCATCGTTCCGATGCGATCTCCAATGCCAAGGCTGCCGGGCTGATGGCAGCCCTGATCCAGTCGCCCGAGCATCTGACTGGCACGCGCGACTGGTATCGCCAGCGGATCGCGGGGCTGGACATCCGTCAGGAAGCCGACCGCCGCGCCTTGCTGGCTTTCTTTGCCACCGAGGGCGCATTCATGCTCAGGTTCTTCGGCCTGATGGATTTCGAGCCGTCCCAATGGGAGGCGGCGTTCGTGGATATCGAACGCTTGTTCGGGGAAATGTAGCTGGCGCGGACCTAGAGCCTGTTCACAGTATCCGGAATGTGTTTACATTCTGGAATTTGGGTGTGA
>NZ_MDUX01000070.1 GCF_014736495.1 Candidatus Dactylopiibacterium carminicum | reverse complement strand
ACACCCAAATTCCAGAATGTAAACACATTCCGGATACTGTGAACAGGCTCTAGCAGCTCGCCGATGCGCATGGCCGTTTCAATCGCGAGCAAAAACGCAGCGGCCACCTCGCACGATAGCGTATTGATTCGCTCCCCATCCCACCCGAGCGCAAGCGTAATCCTCTGAATTTCATCATCACCAATCCGGCGCGTTCTGTGCGCCGGCATTGATGGCCGACGCACCTGGGGCAGCGGGTTTTCCGACATCCATCGCCACTCTCTGGCCGCAACGGAAAGCACGCTGCCCAGCAGATTCATTTCTCGTCTAACGGACCCCGGAGATACAACCTGCAAGCGCGCGTTGCGCCATTCGGCCAGCACATCAGCGCCGATGTCCGATAGCTGCTTTTCAAGCCAGGGAAGCTCCTGGCGCGACACCTTTCCCGTCCGTCGATCAACGTGTCCCATCCAGGATCTGATTCGGACAGACTCCCAAGCATGTCCGCGACGTTTCGGACTCTCCTCTTCCAGAAAACGCTTGAGCGCTTCCCGCACGGTCCTGCGAGGCACCCCACCCGCCGCCACATTATCCGCTTCAGCCTCTACACTCAAAGCCCAGGCCGCAGCCTGCGCCTTCGTTGCAAACGTTGCGGAACGCCGCACCCCCTTCTTTCGAACCGTAACGCGCCACGCTCCGGACCGCTTCTCAAACGTTGCCATTTCGACCCCTATGTCATGGGGCAATTTTGGGGCAGTACGCGAGATAAGAACAGGCAAAAAGAGGAAAAATGCGCTTTTTTTTGCGCCCCAAGATACGCGCAAACCAGCGAAAACACAGGGGAAACGACAATATTCGGGGCTATGTGGCAGAATGCGGACCCGCTAAGGAATGTCCCTTCCTGGGCACCAGCAGCACACATCAACGCCGCACCAGGCCGCAAGGCCTCTTTCGCCATGAGCGTCGATCACTACGAGAATTTCCCCGTCGCTTCCCTGCTCCTGCCGCGCCCTCTGCGCGAGCCGGTCGAAGCCATCTATGCCTTTGCGCGCAGCGCTGACGACATTGCCGACGAAGGCGATGCCGATGAATCCGGCCGGCTGGCCGGTCTTTCAGCCTATCAGCAGCAGCTCGACCTGATCGAAGCCGGTGACACACCGGCGGATCCGATGTTCGCGCGGCTGGCACGTGCCGTGCACGCATGGCAGTTACCGGTGCCCTTGCTGCGGGATCTGCTGGATGCCTTTGCCCAGGATGTGGTGAAGAAGCGCTACGCAGACTTCCCGGAACTGCTCGATTACTGCCGCCGCTCGGCGAATCCCGTGGGTCGCCTGCTGCTGCATCTGTACCGTCAGACCGGTGCCGACAACCTGCGCCGCTCGGACCTCATCTGCTCGGCACTGCAATTGATCAATTTCTGGCAGGACGTCGGTGTGGACTGGGCCAAGGCCCGCGTCTACCTGCCGCAGGACAGCCTCGCGCGCTTCGGCGTCACGGAAACGCAGAGCGCCGCCGCACAGGCGGACGAGCGCTTCCGCGCGCTGATGCGCTTCGAAGTGCAACGTGCGCGCGCCATGATGCTGGAAGGTGCGCCACTGGCTACGGCGCTCCCTGGCCGCGTCGGCTGGGAGCTACGGCTGGTCGTGCAGGGGGGCCTGCGTATCCTGGAGAGGATAGAAGCAGCCGGTTACGATGTATTCCGCCAGCGCCCGGTGCTCGGCAGGCCGGACTGGCTGCTGCTCGCCTGGCGGGCGCTGTGGATGAGATGAAATGACGCCTGACGACTATTGCGAACAGAAGGCCGCTGCCAGTGGCTCCAGCTTCTACTACAGTTTCCGCTTTCTCACGCCCGAACGCCGCCGCGCCATCACCGCGCTGTACGCCTTCTGCCGCGAAGTGGACGATGTGGTCGACGAAACTAGCGATCCGGAAGTTGCCGCACGCCAGCTCGACTGGTGGCGCATGGAGGTCGGCAAGGTCTACACCGGTCAGCCGGAGCACCCGGTCGGCCAGGCATTGCAGCCTGTGGTGCGCGACTTCCGTCTGCCGCAGGAGCAGTTGCTGGAGATCATCGACGGCATGCAGATGGACTTCGAACAGGCCCGGTATGCCGACTTCAAGGCGCTGCAGCTGTATTGCTACCGCGTGGCCAGCGTGGTCGGCCTGCTTGCCGCCGAAATCTTCGGCTATACCAACCGGCAGACGCTGAAATATGCCCATGATCTGGGCATCGCTTTCCAGCTCACCAACATCATCCGCGACGTCGGCGAAGATGCGCGCCGTGGGCGCATCTATCTGCCGGTGGCCGAGCTGGAGCAATTCCAGGTGCCGGCGAAGGACATCCTGGAAGCCCGCGACAGCGAAAACTTCCAGCGTCTCATGGTCTTCCAGATCGAACGCGCCCAGCAGTATTACGACCAGGCGCTCGCCTTGCTTCCACCGGAAGACCGCAAGGGCCAGCGCGCCGGCCTGATCATGGCTGCGATCTACCGCGAAACCCTGCGTGAAGTGCAGACCGATGGCTGCCGCGTGCTGACCCACCGCATCTCGCTGACGCCGCTGCGCAAGCTGTGGCTGGCACTGAAGGCGTGGGTGAAGAGCTGATCACTCACAACAAGAGCCGATAATCATGACCGTCGACTTCGACACTATCTTGGCCAGGAATGCCAGAAACGCCCGTTTTCAAGATGAGCGAAACCGGCTGAAGAAGGTTGCTTCCGAACGAAGATTGGGAGGACTGGCAAATGACACGAAGTGGGATGAGCTGATCCTATGGGTACGGGCCCAGACCGACTATCGTCCTGAGCATCGCTTTAAACGTATCGACAGCGCCCACGTTTCGAATTGGGACTCCGAGTGGCATTTCCACCTACCTTATCCATTGTCCTCGATCGAATGGCTGGAAATCAGCTTTTTGAGGATCAAACACAGGGCGACATTGGTTCCTCACATCACAGAAGATCACTCGGCACTGATTGAATCCGTACTTCAAACGATTGGCCTGGACTATGTGAAAGGACGCTCGGCATTCCGAATCTTTGGATATGCTCCGCGCAATTTGCACGATTTTGAAACGGCCTCAATTACCTCACCATGACCCCCCGCATTGCCATCATCGGTGCCGGTTATGCCGGCCTCGCCGCTGCCGTCGAGCTGACCCGCGCGGGTGCGGAAGTGGCCGTGTTCGAATCCTCGCGCGTGATGGGCGGGCGCGGGCGCGTGGTGGAGAAGGACGGCCTGCGGCTGGATAACGGCCAGCACATCCTGCTCGGCGCCTATACCGAAACCCTGCGCCTGCTGCGCCTTCTCGGCGTCAGCCCCAAGCGCCTGCTCTCCCTGCCCTTCGTGCTGCATGTACCGGGCCGACTCGATCTGCGCGCGGCCAGCCTGCCGGCGCCTTTCCATCTGGCGGTGGGGCTGCTGAAAAGCCGCGAGCTATCCTGGGCGGACCGCTTTGCGCTGCTGCGCCTGATGCGCTATCTGAAGCGACGCCACTACGTGCTCGGCGAGGATTACCCGGTCAGCGAACTGCTGGCCCGCACGCGCCAGACGCCGCTGCTGGTCGAGCTGATGTGGGAGCCGCTGTGCCTCGCCGCGCTCAACACACCGCTCAAGGAGGCCTCGGCCCAGGTATTCGCCAACGTGCTGCGCGACTCCGTGGGAGCCGCTGCCTCGGCCTCCGAGATGCTGCTGCCGCGCGTGGATCTCACCGAGCTGCTGCCCGTGGCCGCCGGCCAGTATCTGGCGCGGCATAGCCAGGAAATCCTCATCGCTACGCCGATCAAGCAGGTTTGCAAGGTGGCGGGCGGTTTCCATCTCGAGGGAGACCCCGGCGGCTCGGCAGTGTTCACGCACGTGATCGTGGCCACCGCGCCGTATCACGCCAGCGCGCTGCTCGCCGGTTTCGACGAACTCACACGGCTGCGCGCGCAAATCGACGAGCTGCCCTACGAACCGATCACGACGGTCTATCTGCGCTACGACGAGCCGGTACGCCTGCCCGAGCCGATGATCCAGCCCAGCGGCTGCCAGGTGCAGTGGCTGTTCGACAAGCAGGCCATCACCGGCGAGCAGGGGTTGCTGGCAGGCGTGATCTCGGCCAGCGGGCCACAACATGCGCTCTCGCGCGAGGATCTGGTGCTGGACACCCATCGCGCCGTGGAAGCCCTGTTCCCGCAGCGCAAGCTGCGCGCACCAAGCTGGTCGCAGGTCATCACCGAGAAACGCGCCACCTTCGCCTGTCGGCCCGGCGTGATCCGGCCGCGCACGCTCACACCGGTGAAGAATCTGTTCCTGGCGGGCGACTACATCAATTCGCCTTACCCCGCCACGATCGAATCCGCCGTACGTTCCGGGCTCGAAGCCGCACGCCAGGTGCTGCGCAGCCAGAGCCGGCCGGATTGAGCATGCAGATCGCCAGTCTCCGCCAGCGCCTGCAGGCGCTGGGCGCCAAGCCCGAGCACGAACGCCGCATCTTGCGTGCCTGGCTGCAAGGCCTGCCGCTGGATGCCGGCTGCAGGCGTGCCGAGGATGTGCTGCCCAGAACCGTACGCGAAGCCCTGCCAGCGCTGCAGGCCGAGCTTCATGCGCTGGCGCAGCTGCAAAGCGAGCACCCGGGCGCCGATGGTTCGGCGCGTCTGCTGGTCGGGCTGCAAGGCGGCGACAGCGTGGAAAGCGTGCTGCTGCCGCGCGACGGCCTGTGCATTTCCAGCCAGGTCGGCTGCGCGGTGGGCTGCGTGTTCTGCATGACCGGGCGCGATGGCCTGCTGCGTCAGCTCGGCAGCGCCGAGATCGTGGCGCAGGTGGTGCTCGGGCGAATGCATCGCCACGTGAAGAAAGTCGTCTTCATGGGCATGGGCGAGCCCGCGCACAATCTGGAAAACGTGCTCGAAGCCATCGATCTGCTCGGCACGCTGGGCGATATCGGCCACAAGAATCTGGTCTTTTCCACCGTGGGCGATCCACGTGTTTTCGAGCGGCTGCCGCAGGGGCAGGTCAAACCTGCACTGGCGCTGTCATTGCACACCACGCGTGCCGATCTGCGCGCGGAACTGCTGCCCCGCGCTCCGCGCATGGCACCAAAAGCGCTGGTCGGGCTCGGCGAAGCCTACGCGCGGGCCACGGGCTATCCGATCCAGTATCAATGGACGCTGCTTGAAGGCATCAATGACACGGCGGAAGAACTCGACGGCATCGTGCGCCTGCTCAAGGGCAAGTACGCGATCATGAACATGATTCCCTACAACGCCACCGAGAATGATCGCTTCTGCCGCCCGGCCTGGGAGGCCGCCGAAGCCATCGCGCGCCAACTGCACCGCCGGGGCGTGCTCACCAAGCTGCGCGATTCGGCCGGGCAGGACGTGGAAGGCGGCTGTGGCCAGTTGCGCGCCCGCATCCAGGCCGAGCGGCCGGTACGGATGCAAAAACGGAATCAGGCGTCCAGACAAGACGCAGTCTGAGTGCAGACAGGCCGCCATCGTTGGGCGGTCTTGCCCCTATGCCGTCATCACCCGCCCGCGCCGGGCGGAGAAGAATGCCGACAGCAGGCCGCCGCATTCCTCGGCCAGCACGCCCCCTTCTATCGTGGCGTGATGATTGAGGCGCTGCTCGGCATAGAGATCGAACACGCTGCCGGCCACACCGGTCTTCAGATCGCGCGCACCGAACACCACGCGGGCGATCCGGGCGTGGAAGATCGCGCCGCTGCACATCGCGCAGGGCTCCAGCGTCACGTACAGCGCGCACCCCGGCAGCCGATAGTTGGAAAGATTTTTCGCCGCATCGCGCAAGGCCATCACCTCGGCATGCGCCGTGGGATCGTGGCGGCCGATGGGCTGGTTGAAGCCGCGCCCGACGATCTCGCCCTCGCGCACCACCACCGCGCCGACCGGCACCTCGCCCAGGCTGCCGGCCTCGCGCGCCAGTTCCAGCGCCACATGCATGAAGACTTCGTCCTGCGTGCTCATGACTTGCTCCCGCGTTGTTTCCAGGCCGCCAGCAGCAGCGAGCCCAAACCCAACAGGATTTCGTCGATGAAAGGAATGAAATCCGGCAGGATCAGATCGACCACGAAAAGCCCCAGAACGAGCAGGAAAAGATTCGGAAAACGCAGTTTCCGCGCAAAGCCCACCAGAGCGGCGGGCAGGAATTTCGCAAACACACGTACGACGGCCATGTCGATACTCCTCATCCTCACAGGCCACGAGCGCCGAGGATACCGGACTCGCACCGGCACGTCAGCCGCTGCCGCGCGGCCTTCACGCCTGCCGCCGGCAAGCGGTAATCTTCAGGCTCTCGCCCGCCTCACGCCTCGCCCGTCATGCCCTTTCACGCCGACCTGCACATCCACTCCAAGTATTCCCGCGCCACCAGCCGCGATCTGGATCTGGAGCATCTCGCCTGGTGGGCGGCACGCAAAGGCATCGCGGTGGTGGCGACCGGCGATTGCGTGCATCCGGCATGGCTGGCGGAGCTGAAGGAAAAACTGCTGCCGGATGGCAACGGCCTCTTCGCCCTGCGTCCGGAAATCGAGGCCGAGGTGCTGAAAAGCCTGCCGCCCAGTTGCCGCACGCCGGTGCGCTTCATGCTCTCCACCGAAATATCGACCATCTACAAGAAAGGCGAGCGCACGCGCAAGGTCCATCACGTGGTCTATGCGCCGGATTTCACCACGGCGGACCGGCTGGCCGCCAGCCTCGCGCGCATCGGCAACATCGCCTCGGATGGCCGCCCCATTCTTGGCCTGGATTCGCGCGACCTGCTCGAAGTGGTGCTGCAATCCGGCCCGCAAGCCTATCTCGTTCCTGCCCATATCTGGACGCCCTGGTTCGCGGCCCTGGGCTCGCAGTCCGGTTTCGACTCGATCCAGGAATGCTATGGCGATCTGGCCGGCCACATCTTCGCGGTGGAAACCGGCCTATCCTCCGATCCGGAGATGAACTGGCGCGTCTCCTCGCTGGATGGCTTTCGCCTGATCTCCAACTCCGACGCGCATTCGCCCGCCAAGCTGGGCCGCGAGGCCACGCGCTTTTCCTGCGCGGCGGACTATCACGCCATGCGCCGTGCGCTGGAAACGGGCGATGGCTATGTCGGCACGGTCGAATTCTTCCCCGAGGAAGGCAAGTACCACATGGACGGGCACCGCGCCTGCGGCGTGCGCCTCGATCCCCGCGAAACACAGGCCCATGGCGGCCTCTGCCCGGTATGCGGCAAGCCGGTAACGGTAGGCGTGGCGCACCGCATCGAAACGCTGGCAGACCGCGCCAGCCCTCTGCCGCCGGCCACTGCCGGCAGCGTGAGCAGCCTGGTGCCCCTGCCCGAGATGCTGGCCGAAATTCTGGGCAGCGGCGTTGCCTCGCAAAGCGTGACGCAGGCCTACGACCGCGTCTCGGCACGGCTCGGGGCAGATTTCAGCGTGCTCGGCGAGGCACCGCTGGAAGACATCCGCCAGGCGCACCCCCTGTTGGGTGAAGCCGTGGAAAGGCTACGCGCCGGCCGCGTGATCCGCGAAGCCGGCTATGACGGCGAATACGGTGTGATCCGCCTGTTCGAGGAAGGCGAGCTGGATCGCCTCACCCGGGGCGACATGCTCTTCGACCTGCCGCTGCCGACACGCAAACGCGCTGGCAAAGCCGCACAAGCCAGGGCTGAAGTTCCCCCGCCGCCAGAGTCTCAGCCAGACAGGCCGGCGCCCTCCGGCCGCACCGGCATCCTGGCCGCGCTCGATGCCGAGCAGGCCGAAGCCGCTGCAGCCGTGAGCGGCACGCTGATCGTCACCGCCGGCCCCGGCTCGGGCAAGACGCGCATGCTCACGCATCGCATCGCCCATCTGGTCCGCGAACTTGGCGAACCCGCCCAGGCCTGCCTTGCGATCACCTTCACCCGCCGTGCGGCAGAAGAGCTGCACACGCGCCTGAGCGCGCTGCTGCCCGGCGAAGCCGACGGATGCGCCATCCATACCTTCCATTCGCTGGGCCTCGCCCTGCTGCACGCCGAAGGCAATGCTGCCGGCCTGCCCGCGGATTTCCGCATTGCCGACGAGCGCGAGCGCGGCGCCCTGCTGGCGGAAAGACTGGGGATCGACAAACGCCAGGCGCAGCGCCTGCTCAAACGCATCTCGCTGCTCAAGCGCACCGGCGGCACGCCCGCTGACGAGGAAACCGCCAGCGCCTTCGCAGCACATCAAGCGCTATCCCGGGCCGCTCACTGGATCGATTTCGACGATCTCGTCGCCCTGCCGGTGCAGATCCTGGCAGGCGACGACGCCATCGCCCGCCGCTGGCGGCAACGGTTCCGCCATATCTGCGTCGATGAATTCCAGGATGTGGACACCAGCCAGTACCGGCTGCTGCAGTTGCTCGCACCGGAGGCTGCCAGCCTCTGCGCCATCGGTGACCCGGATCAGGCGATCTACGGTTTCCGCGGCGCGGATGCCACCTGCTTCGATCGCCTTGCGCAGGATTGTGCCGGCACCCGCAGCCTGCGCCTGGGGCGCAACTACCGCTCCACCGGCAGTATCGTCAGCGCGGCCAGCCAGGTCATCGGCCACGGCAACCCGGAAGACATCACCCGCCCGATGCAAGCGCCGCTCACCCTGTACGTCGCAGCGGATGAACGCGCCGAAGCCGATTTCGTCGCCGCCACGATCGAAAGCCTGCTCGGCGGCCACGACATGCTCGCCGCGAATCGCAAGGGCGCGGCGGCACCAGACGGACGATCGCTGGGCTTCGCGGACTTCGCCGTGCTCTATCGCACCGATGCACAAGCCGCCGCGATACGCGAAGCGCTGGATCGCGCCGGCATCCCCTGTGCGAAGAGTTCGCCCGCGCCGCTGGCCGGCCATTCCGGCGTGGAAGCGTTGCTGGCGCAATTGCAGCAGCAGGCGGTCGGTCTATCGGCGGCGGCGCTGCCCGCGCACATCGCAGCGGCAGCCGAAGCACTGCGCCCGCTGCAGGATGATGTCGGCCAGGCAGCCCTGAGCGAAGCGCTCCATTGGCTGATGGCCCTTGCAAGCGAGGCAAGCGGCGAAGTACAGCTGCGCGAGCAGGTCGCGCTCTCCACCGAAGCGGATTTCCGGGACGCCCGCGCCGATCGCGTCTCGCTGCTGACCTTGCATGCGGCCAAGGGGCTGGAGTTCCCGGTGGTGTTCGTGGTCGGCGTCGAGCACGGCCTGATCCCGCTCACCTGGGGCGCCACGGAGACCGGGACCGACCCCGAGAACCTGGCCGAGGAGCGCCGCCTCTTCTACGTGGCGCTCACCCGCGCCAAGGATCGCCTTTTCCTCACCCGCGCCCGTGAACGCAGCTGGCGCGGCCAGCGCCGCACGCCACCGCCCTCGCCTTTCCTGGACGACATCGCGCCAACGCTGCTGCACTTGCAGGCCACGCCCCCGCGCAAGCCAGGCAGCGAGCAAAAGCAGTTCAGTCTGTTCTAACCGCCGGTGCGCACGACGCATCCGGGCATACGGCTCGGTGACTCATCGGGCCGACAGGCTCTCACAAGGCGCAGTGGAATTGGCGGGCCATGCGGCCTAAAATCGCTACTCCCCCGCATCACCTCCCATCCGGTGGATTCGATCCGCCGTCACCGAATTTCATGACTACGCCTGCCGCACTCTGGAACCGGGACTTCCTGCTCTCGGCGATCTTCAATTTTCTCGGAATCCTGGTTTTCTACCTGCTGGTCGTCATCATCGGCCCCTATGCGGTTGACGTGCTGCACGCCTCGATCAGCGCTGGCGGGCTGGCCGTGGGCTCTTTCATCGTCGGTTCCCTGATCGGTCGGCTGGCAACCGGCCAGCTGGTGGACCGGGTGGGTGGCAAACCCATGCTGGTCATCAGCGCGATCGCTTTCACGCTGATGACTATGTCCTACCACTTCATTCAGGACATGGCCACGCTCATCGGCATACGCCTGCTGCACGGGATTGCGCTCGGCGTGGCGGGCACGGCCGTGGGCTCGATCATGGCGTACAGCATTCCCCCGGCACGCAAGGGAGAAGGCGTCGGCTACTTCAGCCTGAGCACCACATTCGCCTCGGCCATCGGCCCCTTTCTCGGCTTGTTCCTGATGAACCACGCCGGCTTCGGTGTGATCTTCATCGCATGCAGTGCCGCTTCGCTGCTGGCATGCCTGTGCGCCCTGCCCATCCACGGCCGGCCGAAGCAGACTGGCACGCAGGTGGCAGCCACCCCCCGGCCTCCCCTGCGCTTCACCCTGAGTGAGCTGCTCGAACGCAAAGCGGTGCCCATCGCCTTGATCACTTTTCTGGCCTCCCTCTGTTATGCCGCCATACTCGCCTATCTTGGCGCGTTCTCCCGGTCGGCCGGCCTGAGCGGCGCGGCAAGCTTCTTCTTCGTGGCCTATTCGGTGGTCATTCTCATATCGCGGCCATTCGTGGGCCGCCTGCTGGACCGCCGCGGCGCCAATCCGATCCTGCCGCCCTGCCTGCTGTTGCTCGCCGCAGGCATGCTGCTCGTGGCCCTGGCCCAGAACAGCCTGATGCTGCTGGCCGCAACGGCCCTGATCGGGCTGGGCTTCGGCAACATCCAGTCAGTGAGCCAGGCAGTAGCGATCAAGATGGCCGGCCCCACACGCATGGGTCTGGCCACCTCGACCTGGTTCATCTTCCTCGACGCCGGACTGGGTTTCGGCCCGTACTTTCTCGGCCTGCTGGTGCCGCACACGGGCTTCCGCGCGCTCTACGGCGCCATGGCCGTGCTGGCATTGCTGACGCTGCCCGCCTACTGGTATCTGCACGGGCGCAAGGAAGCCCGCGCCCAGACGGAAGTTCGCTGATCGGCACACCGCTGATTCAGGCCGCCTCCATCCGGCGTGCCCGGCCGAAGCGGCGGGCGGCCCACTGCACGCCGTCATCCACGGCGCTGTAGACCACCGGGATGACCAGCAGGCTGAGGAAGGTCGAGGTGAGCAGCCCGCCGATCACCACGACTGCCATCGGCACCCGGAAACCCGGGTCGCCTCCCAGCCCCAGCGCGACCGGCAGCATGCCGCCGCCCATGGCGAGCGTGGTCATGATGATGGGTCGCGCGCGTTTCCGGCAGGCGTCGAGGATGGCGGCCTCGCGGCCCAGGCCATGCTCACGGCGGGCGATGAGGATGTAGTCGATCAGCAGGATGGCATTCTTCGTCGCGACACCCATCAGCATGATCAAGCCGATCAGGGACGGCATGGACAGTGCGCCCCCGGTCAGGAACAGCGCCAGCATGGCGCCAGGCACCGACAGCACGAGTGCCGTCAGGATCGTGCCGGGCTGGATGAAATCCTTGAGCAGCAGCACCAGCACCATGTAGATGCACAGCACGCCGATCAGCATGGCCACACCGAATCCCGTCATCAGCGCGGCCAGATCTTCGGCTTCGCCGAGCCCTCCGAGCCGGAGGCCGGGCGGCAGTTTCTGCAAGGAAGGCAGTGCCAGCACCGCCTGCTCGACTTCCCCCAGGGCACGGCCATTGAGCTCGACCTCGATATTGATGTTCCGCATGCGGTCATGGCGCGTGATTTCCGACGGGCCGCTGCCGATCTCCAGGCTTGCAAGGTTCTCCAGCGCCACCGGCCCATGTGCGCCGGAAACCGGCAGGCGTTTGAGCATTTCCAGATCCCTGCGTGCGTCGGCGGCCAGGCGCACCATCACCGGCACCTGCCTTTGATCCAGATGCAGTTTCGCGAGGTTCTGCTCGTAGTCGCCGAGCGTGGCGGTGCGCAGCGTCTCGGCCATGGCGGCGGCGGAGACGCCAAGATCCGCCGCGCGGGCGAAATCGGGTCTGACGACCAGTTCCGGGCGCATGAGGCTGGCGCTGGAGGTGACGGCGCCGATCCCCGGCAGACGCCGCAATTCGCGCACCACCTGACGGGCATGCCGCTCCAGCGCCTGGCCATCCTCGCCGGACAACACCAATGCGTACTTCTCGCTGGAGCCCTCCATGCCGACCGCCACCCGGGCCCCGGGCAACATCACTAGCGTCTCGCGCAATTGCCGCTCGATCTCCTGCCTGTGCACCCCGCCCCGCTGCGCGCGCGGCGTCAGGCTCAGCGTGAGCACCGCCGTTCGCACGTCGGATGCGGCCGAGGGCGTGGTCTCGACCGCCCCGCCGCCGGTGCTGCCACCGCCAATGGCGGTATAGACGCGGATGACATGCGCGTTGGGTTCGAGCATCTTGCGGGCGCGTTTGGCCAGCCGCGCCGTTTCGCGCAGCCCGCTGCCCGGTGGGAGCGTGAGGGTCACCTGGGTCTGCGCATCGTCGTCGGAGGGCATGAACGCGGTCGGTAACGACAGGCCCAAGCCCAGGCCACAGACAAGGATGGCGGTGGCGGCGGCTACGGTCAGCCTGCGGTGGCGCAGGCACCCATGCGCCAGCCGGAGATAGTGCAGGAGCCACGCCGGCTCATGTGCAAGCTTTTGCGCTGGCCGGAGCAGGAAGCGGGAGGCCATCATCGGGGTGAGCATGCGGGCAACCACGAGCGAGAAGAACACGGCGGTGGCCGCCGTCCAGCCAAACTGGACAAAGAATTTGCCCACGATGCCGCTCATGAATGCCGTGGGCAGGAAGACGGCGATCAGGGTGAAGGTGGTCGCGATCACGGCCAGGCCGATCTCCGTCGCGGCATCCATGGCGGCCTGGCGTGGCGTTTTGCCCATCAACAGGTGGCGCTCGATGTTCTCGATCTCGACGATGGCATCGTCGACCAGCACACCTACCACCAGCGAGAGCGACAACAGCGTGACGGTGTTGAGCGTGAACCCCATCCAGTGCATCAGCATGAAGCTCGGAATCACGGAGAGCGGCAGCGCGACCGCGGCCACCAGAGTCGCGCGCCCATCGCGCAGGAACAGGAAGACCACCAGCACGGCCAATGCCGCGCCCTCGTAGAGCAGGCGCATCGATCCACTGTAATTTTCGGCCACGGGATCGACCCTGTTGAATGCCTCCGTAGCCGTGACCCCCGGGTTGGCGGACAGCAGCGCGGCCAGCGCGCCACGCACCCCCTCGGCAACTTCAAGCTCGCTCGCCCCTCTGGCGCGGACGATCTCGAACCCCACCACCGGCGCACCGTCGAGCAAAGCCATCGCGCGGGGCTCGGCCACGGTATCGCTCACCGTTGCCAGCTGATCGAGCCGGATGCGGCGTCCGTCGCTGAGCGCAAGTTCGAGGGTGCCGATCTCCCGGGCCGTCCGGACCGTGGCCAGCACGCGCACCGACTGCTCGGCGCCGCCCAGCTCGATACGCCCGCCCGAGGCCTCCTGCTGTACCTGCCGGAGCTGGCGCGAGATATCCGCCGCCGTCGTATTCAGCGCGAGCAGCCGCTCGGGCATCAGATCCACCCGCACTTCCCGGCTGACGCCGCCGACACGCGTGACAGCCCCCACGCCGGGCACGGCGAGCAGCGCCCGGGTCAGCGGCTGATCGACAAACCAGGACAGGGCTTCGTCGTCCATCCGCGTCGAGGCGACGGTATAGGTCAGGATCGGCGAGCCCGAAAGCGCCACCTTCTGGATCACCGGATCGCGCAGATCGGCCGGCAGATCGCTGCGCACCCGCGACACCGCATCGCGCACCTCATCCACCGCCTCCTGCACCGGCTTTTCGAGATGGAATTCGACGGTGAGGCTGGCCTGCCCGTCGCTCAGGCGGCTCTGGATATGCTTGATGCCTTGAAGGGTCGCCAGCGAATCCTCGATCCTGCGTGCCACCTCCGCTTCCATCTGGGAGGCTGAAGCGCCGGGCAAGGAGGCCGTCACGGTGACGACAGGCAGATCCATGTCAGGAAAGTTCTGCACTTTCATGGCCGCGAAACCCAGCAGCCCGCCCAGCGTCAGCAGGATGAAAAGCAGCACGACCGGCACCGGATTGCGGATGGACCACGTAGAGACGTTCGTATTCATGGCTGCGCCTCTCGCCCGGAAAGCACGGAAACCGCGCTGCTCCCGGCTTCCACCACGCGAACGCGGTCGCCATCGCCCAGAAAGGCAGCGCCCGAGGCCACCACACGATCCTCCACGCCCAAGCCACGGACGATCTCGATGCGCTCCCCGAAGTGGCGCCCCGCGATCACCTTGGTCTGGGTCACACGGGAATCCTGCCCGATACGCATCACATAGCTGAACCCTTCGTGCAGCAGCACGGCGCTTTGCGGCAGCGTCATCACCTCATCCGTGCCCAGTTCGAATTCGCCACGCACGAACATCCCGGCACGCACGCGACTGTCAGGGGCCAGATCCACGTAGGCCAGACCGTTACGCGTCTGGAGATCGATCACCGGGGCCAGCTTCCGCAAGCGCCCCTCGATGGGGCTGCCCTCCGCGGACGCGAGACGCACCGTCTGCCCGGGCCTGAGCCTGGCCAGATCGGCTGCCGACACTTCGGCACGCCATTCGAGCCGCCCGCCCCGGATCAGGCGGAAAAGCTCCTGCCCCGCCGGCATTACGGCACCGACGCTGGCCGACCGTGCGGAAATGAGGCCATCGTCCGGCGCGTGGATCCGGGTCTGGGCAAGCTTCACCTGCTGCACGGTTTCCAGAGCCCTGGCGGCCTCCAGCCGTGCCTGCACGGCACGCTCGGCCAGCATGTATTGCTGGATCTGCTGCGCCGACAGGGCACCGCTTTCCTGCAGCACGCGGGCGCGCCAGGCGTTTGCCGCTGCGTCGGCAAGCGCCACATCGGCCTCGGCAAGCGCGGCACGGGCTTGCGCCAATTCCGCTGCCACCGTTTCGGCAGCGAAGCTCGCCAGCAACTGGCCACGACGCACGGCATCCCCCACATTCACGCGGACCTCGACCAGCCGCATGCCGCTGGCCTCAGTGCCGATGCTGGCCTCCTGCCAGGCCATGATGTTGCCACCGGCAGCAATCCGCAGCGGCATCGTGGCGGGCTGCAATCCGGCGGCGGTCACCGTCAAGGCAGCGTGTCCAGCATCTTCCTGCGCGGACCTGTCCTGAGATTTCGCCATCGACAACGCGAGCATGAGAATCAGGCCGGCAGACGCGATACCCGCCACCGGCAGTGCGAACCCTTTCAATCTTTTCATCATCAGTTCCTGATCTCTGCCGGTGCCGTCTGGGCGCCGACGAAACGGTTGAAAATCGGGGCCGGGTGCTCGGCAGCGGGGTTCGGGGAGGCCTGTGTCCATCCGCCCCCCATGGCCCGGTAGAGCGAGATCCAGGCGAGCAGGCGCTCGCGCTGCAGCTCGATCAACGCGCTCTGCGCAGCGACCTGGCTGCGGCGGGCATCCTCCAGATCGAACAGGCTGGAAGCACCGGCGCGATAAGCCGCATCGGTCGCCTGCCAGGCGCGCTCGAAACCCTCGACGGCACGCCTGGCCCCCTCGCCGCGCTGGGCAGTGCTCTCCAGCGTGACGAGTGCGCTTTCAACCTCCTGAATCGCCGTGCGCAGCCGTGCGGCATAAACTGAATCGCCCCGGGTTTCCTAGACAGCCCCGAGCTTCATGAAATACTGTTTTTC
>NZ_MDUX01000005.1 GCF_014736495.1 Candidatus Dactylopiibacterium carminicum | reverse complement strand
TGAAAAACAGTATTTCATGAAGCTCGGGGCTGTCTAGGAAACCCGGGGCGATTCACCCCCTCCATCCGACCCAGACTTGTGCCACATCAATTCTGCCAGAACTTTCTCAGGGTTTACCCTAGAGATTGTAAAAACACCACACTGTGGCGCATGTTGCATTACAGCAATACAACGCGCAGCAGCTCGATATCCATCCTGTCCTGATGAGCGCATCCACATGTGCTCTGAAGGGAGGAACGCTTGTCAGCAAAGCCTCCCTATTGCTTGATAGCCTCATCGGCACGACATTCCCCTGATACACCAGGGGATTACTGCGAAGCACCCTGTCCGGCTACTGACTCTTCGCGGCAAATCGCCGCAGTAACGAGATGCGACGATTGACACGCGGACTCCTCTCGAAAAATACCGAAACCATCCGTTATTCCTCCCGTGGGTCAAGCGACAGTTTGCTCGGTGTCGCCTGCCCGCCTCTTATATGCAAACTCTTGTGACTTCAAACGACCATGATCCAATTCGATCCGAACACCGTCTATGACCGCCACTGGGTACTCGAGCAAATCGGGAGGGACGAAGGCCTGTTGCGCGACATCGCCGCTGTATTCATCACGGACAGCCAATCCCTCCGTGCCAGCCTGCTGAATGAACTCGCCGCCGGTGATGCACAGCGTCTGCATGCAGTGGCCCACTGCGCCAAGAGTGCCGTCAGCAATTTCGGCGTACGTGCCGCTGTAGACGCTGCACTGGCACTGGAAGCCGCAGCCAAGGCAGACGACCACTCCAACCTCGGCCGGCTGACAGAGCAGCTTTGTACAGAGCTGCAACGTGTCGAACAGGCATTGCAAAACGAGTTGCGCTAAGCCAGGAAAGACCACGGGGTAGAATCCTGCTCATGGATTCCACCGCTTCCCCCCGTTTCGTACACCTGCGCCTGCATACCGAGTTCTCGATCGAGGACGGCATCACCCGCGTCGACGACGTCATCGCGGCTGCCGCTGCAGATGGCCAGGTTGCTCTTGGCATCTCCGACCTTGCCAACCTGTTCGGCATGGTCAAGCACTACAAAGGCTGTCGTGGCAAAGGCATCAAACCGGTAATCGGTGTAGATGCCTGGCTCACCAACGATGCCGAGCGTGACAAACCTCATCGCATCCTGCTGCTCGTGCGCACGCCTACTGGTTACCGCCAGTTGTGTGAGCTCATCACGCGGGCCTACATCGAAAACAAGCTACGCGGCCGCGCCGAACTGCGCCGCGAATGGCTGGACACCACCAGCGCTTCCGATCTGATCTGCCTGTCCGGTGCCCAGCAAGGCGACATCGCCGCAGCGCTCGCCGCCGGCAACCAGAAGGCCGCCGAAGCCCTGGCCCAGGATTGGGCTGCGCGCTTCCCCGGCAGTTTCTATATCGAGATCCAGCGCGCAGGCCACCCTGGCGGCGAAAACATCCTGCAGCAGGCATTGCACCTGGCAGGCGAACTTGGCCTGCCCGTAGTCGCCACACATCCGGTGCAATTCCTGAAGCGGGAGGACTTCCGCGCTCACGAAGCGCGTGTCTGCATCGCGCAGGGCTATGTACTGGCAGATCCGCGCCGCCCTAAGCATTTCACCGAAGAGCAGTATTTCAAGAGCCAGGCCGAGATGGTCGAGCTGTTCGCCGACATTCCTGAAGCGCTGGAAAACGCCGTCGAAATCGCACGCCGCTGCTCGCTCACGGTAACCCTGGGCAAGAACTTCCTGCCGCAGTTCCCAACGCCCGACGGCATGACTCTGGATGATTTCCTTATCAGGGAAGCGCACCAAGGGCTGGAAAAACGTCTTGTTCAGCTCTACCCTAATCCCGCCGATCGGGATCGCGAGCGCCCCCGCTATCTGGAACGCCTCAAATTCGAGACGGATACCATCATCCAGATGGGCTTCCCCGGCTACTTCCTGATCGTGGCCGACTTCATCCAGTGGGGAAAAAACAATGGCGTGCCCATCGGCCCGGGCCGGGGCTCCGGTGCGGGTTCGCTGGTGGCTTACTCGCTGAAGATCACTGACCTCGACCCCACGGCCTACGCCCTCCTGTTCGAACGTTTCCTGAACCCTGAACGCGTATCGATGCCCGACTTCGACATCGATTTTTGTCAGGAAAAGCGTTACATGGTCATCGACTATGTGCGCGACCGCTACGGGCACGACGCCGTCAGCCAGATCGCCACCTTCGGCACCATGGCTTCAAAAGCCGTAGTACGCGACGTCGGCCGCGTACTGGATCTTCCCTACGGCCTTTGCGACCGCCTTTCCAAGGCCATTCCGGTGGTACAGAACAAGCCGCTCGGTCTGGAGGAAGCGCGCGAGGCCGAACCCGCCATCAACGAAATGATGACGGACTCTTCCGATGGCGAATCCGTCACCGAACTGTGGGAACTCGCCTTACCCCTCGAAGGCATGACCCGCGGCGTCGGCATGCACGCCGGCGGCGTGCTGATCGCGCCGGGCAAAATCACGGACTTCTGCCCGATCTATCTCGCCGATGGCGACGACGCAGTCACCGTATCCCAGTTCGACAAGGACGACGTCGAGCAGATCGGCCTGGTGAAGTTCGACTTCCTGGGCTTGCGCAACCTCACCATCATCGATCTCGCGCTCGATTACGTGCAGCGCCTCACCGGCGAGCGGCCCGACCTCATGGGACTGGGCTTCGAAGACCCGGCCGCCTACCAGATCCTGAAAGACGCCAACACCACGGCAATCTTCCAGGTGGAATCGGACGGCATGAAGAAGCTTCTGAAGAAGCTCGGCCCGGACCGCTTCGAAGACATCATCGCCGTGCTCGCGCTCTATCGTCCGGGCCCGCTGGGCTCGGGCATGGTGGATGACTTCATCCTGCGCAAGAAGGGGCAGCAAGCGATCGATTACTTCCACCCGGATCTCAAGCCCTGCCTGGAACCTACCTATGGCGTGATCGTGTATCAGGAACAGGTGATGCAGATCTCGCAGATCATCGGCGGCTACACGCTCGGTGGCGCGGACATGCTGCGCCGCGCGATGGGCAAGAAGAAGCCCGAGGAAATGGCCAAGCACCGCGCCACGATCGCGGAAGGTGCGGCCAAGAAAGGCTACGACCCTCAGCTTGCCGAGCATCTGTTCGACCTGATGACCAAGTTCGCGGAATACGGCTTCAACAAGTCGCACACCGCAGCCTATGCCGTTGTCACCTACCACACCGCCTGGCTCAAGGCGCACCACTGCGCAGCTTTCATGGCCGCCACCCTGTCGTCCGACCTGGACAACACGGATACCGTCAAGATCTTCTACGAAGACACTGCCGCCAACGGCATCAAGATCCTGCCGCCGGACGTGAATCACTCCAACTACCGCTTCGAACCGACCGACGCCAAAACCATCCGCTACGGCCTTGGCGCCGTGAAAGGCTGCGGCGAGCCTGCCGTGCGCGGCATCCTTGCCGCGCGGGAGGCGGACGGGCCGTTCCGCGACCTGTTCGATTTCTGCGCCCGCATCGATCGCCGCGCGGCCAACCGCCGTGTCGTCGAAGCCCTGGTGCGCGCCGGCGCCCTGGACACCATCGCCCCCAAGGCGCCGGATGGCAGTCCGCATCGCGCCAAGCTGCTCGCCACCGTCGGTATCGCCATGGAGGCCGCCGAACAGGCAGCAGCCAATGCCGGCCAGGGCGGCCTTTTCGATCTGGATGACGGTGGCCGCTCGGCCATCGCGCCCGAATACATCGACGCTCGTCCGTGGAACGAAAAGCAACGTCTCACCGAAGAGAAGACCGCCATCGGCTTCTTCCTCTCCGGCCACCCTTTCAACAGTTCCGCTGCCGAGGTGCGTCGCTTCGTGCGCACGCCACTGTCCCGCCTCGAACCACGCAAGGACCCCCAGATGATGGCCGGCGTGGTCACCGGCATCCGGGTGAAGATGGGGCAGCGCGGCAAGGTCGCTTTCGTCACGATCGACGATGGTTCGCGCGCACGCGACATCACGATCTATGCCGAAGTGCTGGAAGCCAGCAAGGGCAAGATCAACCAGGACGAAGTACTGATCGTCGAAGGCAAGGCCAGCCCGGATGACTTCGCCGGAGAAGATGCCCTGCGCATCATCGCCGAGCGTCTGATGACGCTGGGTGAGGCGCGCAGCCGCCATGCCCGGCTGCTGCGCATCCGCATCGCCGAAGAAGTCGCCCGCAAGGCCGGCGCACGCGCAGCCAGTGAGCGCCTCCTGCACCTGCTGGAAGCCTACCGTGCCACGCGGGAGGATGGCGGCTGCCCGATTCGCGTCAGCTATCGCAACGGCCGCGCCGAAGGCGAGCTGCCTTTCGGCGAGGGCTGGCGCGTACGCCTGGACGAAAGCCTGCTCGAAGGATTGCGCGAATGGCTGGCGCCGGAATCCGTGGATATCGTCTATGGCTGACGCTTGTCGCACCCCATGACATCCGGCATGCTCGCGCACTCCTATCGATCCGCATGGAATAAATCATGACCACCAACCCTTACGCCCCGCCCGAAGCGTCGCTGGATTTTTCCGAGGGTGCGCAGGATGGCGACATTGCCCTGCCACGCGGACGTACCGTGGAAGCGGGCCAGAGTGCGGTCTGGATAAGCGGCGGCTGGGATCTCTTCAAGCAGGAGCCGGGTACCTGGATCGGCCTCACCCTGATCTGGGGTGGGCTGATGATGGTGGTGGTGTCGCTGATTCCACTGTTGAACCTGTTTGGCAGCGTATTGAACGTCTTCCTGATGGCTGGCCTGCTGTTCGCCGCTGATCGCCAACGCCGTACCGGCGAGCTCAGCATCGGAGATCTGTTCGCAGCCTTCTCCAGCCATGCCATACCGCTGCTGATCGTCGGTCTGATCGGCGTACTGGCCTACTTCGTGAGCATGCTGCCGATGATCCTGATTCCCGGCGGCTCGATGCTGTCCATGCTCCTCGGCGGTGGAGAAGACACCCGTGATGGCAACCCTGTGGTTCGCGCCCCCCCTGATCGTGCTAGGCAACATGCACCCCATCGAAGCGCTGAAGGCGAGCTTCATCGGCTGTTTGCGCAACTGGCTACCCTTCCTGATCTACAGCCTGCTGATGCTTGTCCTGCTGACTCTCGGCCTGGTTCCACTGGGGCTCGGGCTGCTGGTAGTCCTCCCGCTGAGCTTCGCCTCGATGTACGTGAGCTATCGCGACATCTATCACGCCGACTGATATCGACGCCGGTCTCCGATGCTCGATACCCTGCGCCCGGTCACGACACCCGAACTGATCGAAATCCGCCTGCACCCGGCCGGGCTTTTGCCACGTGCGCTGGCCTGGCTGATCGATCTGATGCTGCGCTTCATGCTGCTGGCCCTTGCCGGCAACCTGTTCAGCCTGCTGGGGGAGTTCGGCAGCGGTCTGTGGCTGCTGCTGTTCTTCCTCATCGAATGGTTCTACCCGGTGCTTTTCGAAGTGCTTTGGCGCGGCAGCACGCCGGGCAAGTGCGCGCTTGGGCTGTTGGTGCTGAACGACAACGGCACGCCAGTCGGCTGGGGCGCCTCGCTGACGCGCAACCTGCTGCGCACGGCGGACTTCCTCCCCTTCGGTTACGCGCTCGGCGCCGTCAGCATGCTGCTGCACCGCGAATTCCGCCGCCTGGGCGATATCGTCGCCGGTACGCTGGTGGTCTATCGCCACACCACACCGGCCACCCTCATCCCCACGGCCACACCAATCCCGCCCACCGCCCCGCTCGGTCGCGAGGCGCAACGGGCCATCCTGGCTTTCGCCGAACGCGCACCACGCCTGACACCCGAGCGTCAGGAGGAACTCGCCGCACTGCTGCCCACGCTGGCTCACGGTGCGCAACCACCTCAAGGCGCGGCGCGCTTGCTGAGGCTGGCCAATCACCTGATCGGGCGGCAAGCGTGAAACAGGCCCAGTTCGAAGCCTTGCACGAAACCGGATGGCAGGCCTTCGCCGACTGGTTGAAGAAACGGCGCGGCGCGCAGCCCCCCTTCCCGCCCGAAGAACTGCCCGCACGCTATCGCAATCTGTGCCAGCAACTCGCACTCACGCGCGAGCGTGATTACAGTCTGGCCCTGGTCGAGCGGCTGCACGATCTGGTCCAGCAAGGCCATGATCATCTTTACAGTGGCGACGGCGATTTCTGGCGACGCTTGCGGCGCTATGCCGGCGGCGGCTTTGCGGCCGATGTGCGTGCGCACCGTGTCTGGGTACTGGCAGCGGCATTGTTGTTGTTCGGCCCAATGCTACTGATGATGCTGGCGGTACATCTGAATCCCGAGTTCGCCTACCTCGTGGTTTCGCCAGAACAGGTGCGCGGCTTCGTCGAGATGTACCGCGATGGCACCACCGCGCTGGGCCGTACAGCGCGGGATGCCGGCACCGATTTCTCCATGTTCGGTTTCTACATCTTCAACAACGTCAGCATCGCCTTCCGCTGCTTTGCCGGTGGATTGCTCGGCGGCGTGCTCACGGTGTTCAGTCTGGTGTTCAACGGCCTGCTCTTCGGTGTGGTCGAAATGCGCCTGGTGCAGGCCGGGCTGGGCGAAAACTTCTATTCCTTCGTGGTAGGCCACAGCGGCTTCGAGCTAGGAGGCATCGTTCTGGCCGGTGCGGCAGGCCTGCGCCTGGGTGCAGCACTGCTCGCACCCGGACGCCGCAGCCGGAGCGACGCCCTGCGCGAAACGGGCCGCAGCCTGATCGGCATGGTCTGTGGGCTGGCCGTGATGCTGGTCATTGCTGCGCTGATCGAAGCCTTCTGGTCACCGCTGCGCCTGCCTTTCCCCGTAAAACTGGGCGTGGGCGGCGCATTGAGCCTGTTGCCCATGCTGTACTTCGTCTTCGCGGGGCGTCGCCATGGAACTTGAGCGCCTCGCCCTGGCGCTGCGCCCCCGCAGCAGTTGGGAAGCCATCGACCTGGGTATCCGTTTCGGCGTCGCCAATGCCCGCACGCTCTACCGTGGCTATCTCTCGGTGGCACTCCCGCTGGCCCTGCTCTGTTACGGCATTGCCGCACTGACGGGGATCGAACCCTGGTGGCCGGCCCTGCTGCTGTGGTGGCTCAAGCCAGCGTTCGACCGCGTCGCCCTGCATCTGCTCGGCCACGCGGTCTTCGGCGACCAGCTCGGGCCGCGCGCACTCTGGCGTGCCTTGCCCGGCCTGTGGTGGCGCGGCGGCTTGCTGCGCGAACTCACGCTGGCACGCCTCTCACCCTATCGTTCGACGGTACTTGCGGTAAGCCTGCTCGAAGGCCTGGGTGGCAAGGCAGCGCGCCGCCGGCGCAGCCTGATCCTGCGGCAGGTCAGTGGCACCGCCCTGCTGCAGACCGGGCTGTGGCCGCTGCTCGAAACGCTGTTCGTGCTCAGCGTGTTCAGCCTCAGCCTGATCCTGCTGCCCTCCGAACTGCTGGAACAACTGGACTGGGAAGCTTTGTGGTGGGACGAAGGCCGTCAATACTGGTTCATCTGGCTTTACTACCTGGCCTTCCAGACCGGCAGTTGCCTGCTGGAGCCACTGTATGTCGCAGGCGGCTTCGCGCTGTACCTGAAACGCCGCACCGATCTCGAAGCCTGGGATGTGGAGTTGCAGTTCCGCCGTCTCGCACGGACATTGCCGGTAGTGCTGGCCATATTGCTCGCAGGCTTCCTCTGGCAGTCCTCGCCGGCCCAGGCAGCCGACAGTCAACGAGAAGCCGTCTTGCAGCAAGCGGACGTACGCATCCAGCAGATCCTCGAAGATCCGGTCTTCGGCGAAACCATCACCGAACACAAGCTGCAAAAGCGCAGCCGCCCCGCAAGCACGGACGACCAGCCCGGCAGAACGTGGCTGGAGGGTCTGATGCGCTGGCTGGATCTTGAAGGGCTCGGCAAGGCCCTCGCGGACCTGATCGGATTCTTCGCCAGCCTGGGCCGGATCATCGGCTGGCTGCTGATCGCCGTCGTAGTCGTGTTGCTGGCCTGGCTCGTCGCGCGTACGCGCCTGCCCGCCAGGTACGCCAGACAGGCCGCACCACCTGCCGAACTCGCCGGCTTCGACATCCGTCCGGAATCCCTGCCCGACGATCCTGCCGCAGCCGCGTTGCTGCTGGCCGGGCGCGGAGATCTGCGCGCCGCTCTGGGCCTGCTGTTTCGCAGCAGCCTGTCGCGCCTGGCACACGATGAAGGTGTGCGCTTCGCGGCCGGTGACACCGAGGGAGACTGTCTGGTGCGGGTACACCGCCAGGCGCGCGCGCATGCGCCTTATCTCGCCCGCCTGCTGGGCTGCTGGCAGCGCCTGGCCTATGCGCACCAGTCGGTCGACATCGGCGAGATCTCCCAGTTGTGTGAGCAATGGCGCGAGCAATTCAGCGTGGAGGTGCCGCATGGCACGTAGCACGCGCGCGCAATGGCTGTTGCTTGGTTTGCTGGGCACCCTGTTCCTGGCCGCGGCCGCCTTCTGGCTGATGCGCAACTACGAATGGGTGGAAACCAGCCGCACCACGGAAGCCGGCAAGGCTGCCCGCGACAATCCGCTGCATGCAGGATTGCTACTGCTGCAGGCGGGGAAATATGAAGCATCCATCCTGCCCTCCGGGCAACGCTTGGCGGCCCTTCCAGGGCACAGCACGCTGGTGTTGCTGCGCCCGGGCGCACTGCGCGACGACGCACACCGCACCGAACTGCTGGACTGGGTGGCACGCGGCGGGCATCTGCTGCTGCCACTGGACAATGACGTCGACGCCTATCCACTTCATGATGCCCTCGGCATCGAAGTGGCTGGCTGGTACAGCAGCCGGCCCATGCCGGAAAAACAGGCAGATGAAGAGGATGAAGACGAAGGCGAGGACAGCAGTGATCCTGCTCCCGCTCAGGCCTGCCGCGTCACGCCACCGGCCAGTCTCCAGATCGAAGGCGACGCACTGCAGCTGAAGCAGCGCGGCCTGGTCTTCCGGCAACCTGCACAGGAGGTCTGGACCGCGCTGACGCACGGTCGCTTCGCTCCTGTCAAAAAGGAAAATGGAGACGGCGCAGAAGACGAGGAAGACGACGAACCCACGATGTCGCGCACGCGTTATCGCCCCTTGCCTGTCTTCCATGTCGCGCAAGCTGATGAAACGGAAGCGCTACCATTGGCGGTCTATGCCCGCTTCCACTACGGCAAGGGGCTGGTCACCACCGGCAATCTCGACCTAATGGACAACGAGGGTATCGGCGAATACGACCACGCCCGCCTGTTCCTGCACCTGGCCACGCTGCCCGGTGACGCCCGCCCGGTGTATTTCCTCATCGACCCCGACTATCCCTCGCTGCCGGCCTGGCTATGGCAGCACGCGCCAGCGGCAATCCTGATCGCGTTCGTGCTGGTGGCTGCCTTGCTGTGGCGTGCGATGCCACGTTTCGGGCCGCGTTTGCCGCCGCGCGAAGCCAGTCGCCCCAGCCTGCGGGAGCACATTGCCGCCAGCGGCCAGTTCCTGCTGCGTCAGGGTAGCCACACGGCACTGCTTGCACCGCTACGCGAGGAAGTACGCCAGTTGTTGCAGCTGATGCGCCAGCGCCATCCCGAGCTGGAAGACGCCGCCGCCCTCGGCGCACTCGCCAGCGGCCTGTCGCCTGCCCAGGTCAGCCACGCCCTGCAGGCGACGCCGGCGAATGCCCATGAATTCCAGCGCATCTGCATGCAGCTCGTACGCCTGCGCGATGCGATCCGCCATTTCCGTCCCGCTTCACGTCCCATCCCTTCTGCCGGAACACGCCCATGAACCTGCCCCAGACTCCCGCCGACGCCACCGCCCTGGCACAGCTGCTGCGCGCCGAGATCGAACGCGTATTCGTCGGCCAGCGTGCCGTGGTCGACCACGCCCTGTGCGCCTTTCTTGCCGGCGGCCACGTGCTGCTGGAAGGCGTGCCCGGCCTGGGCAAAACCCTGCTAGTCAAGGCGCTGGCCAAAACCTTCGGCGGCCAGTTCGCGCGCATCCAGTTCACGCCGGACCTGATGCCCGCCGACATCACCGGCCACACCCTGTTCGATGCCCGCAGCAGCCAGTTCGTGATACGCCGCGGCCCGGTATTCGCCAACCTGGTGCTGGCCGACGAGGTCAATCGCGCGCCGGCCAAGACGCAGGCCGCGCTGCTGGAAGTGATGCAGGAAGGCCAGGTCACCATCGAAGGGCAATCGCACGCGCTGCCGCCGCCCTTTCTGGTGCTTGCCACGCAGAACCCGATCGAACAGGAAGGCACTTACGCGCTACCCGAAGCGCAACTGGACCGCTTCCTGCTCAAGCTGCTGATCGACTACCCGACGCTGGAGGAAGAACGGACGCTGGTGGCCACCTCCGCCAGCGGCCGTACCGGTGATCGCCTGGAAGTCGATGCCGTGCGCCAGGTCGCCACGCCGGAACAGCTTCAGGCCATGCAGGGGCTGGCCGCCGGGCTGCAGGTGGACGACGCCGTACTCGATTACGCCGTACGCATCACCCGTGCCACGCGCGAGAACCCGGCCATCGCCATCGGTGCCGGCCCGCGCGGCGGCATCGCACTGCTGCGCGCGGGCCGTGCCGCAGCCCTGCTGGCCGGGCGGGAGTTCGTCACACCGGACGACATCAAGCAGATCGCCCTGCCCGCGCTGCGCCACCGCGTCAGCCTGATGCCCGAAGCAGAGATCGAGGGGCTCACCACCGACAGCGTGCTCGAAGCCCTGCTCGTCCGCACCCCGGCGCCACGCGCATGATCCTGCCCGCCAGAGCCCTGCTCCAGGCGCTTGGCGTCTGGCTCGCCACGGCCATCGCCGCGGCCTTCTGGCCACCGTTGCAGCTGCTGGTGGCCGGGCTGGGCCTTCTGCTGGCCGGCTGGGCCGGCGCCGACCTCCTGGTGGTTCGCAGGCTGACACCGCCACAGGCTGAACGGCGGATACGCCAGACGCTGCCATTGGGGGTATGGTCGCCAGTCGAACTGATGCTGCACTGGCAAGGCTGGATTCCCTATCATGTCGACCTCTTCGATCACCTGCCGGCCCATTTCGCGCAGGAAGGCATGCCTGCGCTGGCCCGAAGAGAAGCTGCCGCGCACTGGAACCTGCGCTACCGCGTGCGCCCGCTGTTGCGTGGCGAACATCATTTCGCCGGCATCGCGCTGCGCGTGCGCTCGCCCTGGCATGCCTGGCTGCGCCAGATGACGGTGGGCGAAGCGTCCGCCAGCGTTCGCGTCTATCCGAACTTTGCACCTCTGACACGTCATGCACTGCAGGCAGAGCACACCCGTGACGCACGCATCGGTCAACGCCAGCGCCGCCGACGCGGCCAGGGCATGGATTTCGCGCGAATACCAGGACGAGCGCGACCAGCGCATCCTGCTGCTGCTCGATTGCGGCCGCCGCATGGGTGCACGCGACAACGATCCCGATCAGACTCCCGATCGCCCGGAGCTGGGCATGGCCCCCTCGGGGAGCGGTGTACCCCACACGGATCACACCGGAGGCTCACTCTCCCACTTCGATCACGCCCTGGATGCCCTGCTGCTGCTCGCCTACGTGGGCCTCAACCATGGCGACCGCGTCGGCCTGATGACGCTGGGTGGCCCACAACGCTACCTGCCTGCCCAGCACGCCGGCAGCACGCTCAACCATATCCTGCGTGAAACCTACGACCTGCAGCCCACGCTGCAGGTCAGCGATTTCGAGCGCGCAGCCCAGCAGTTGCTGATGCACGAGCGCAAACGCGCCCTGGTGGTATTGCTCACCAACCTGCGCGACGAGGATGACCAGAACCTGCTCGCCGCCACGCGCCTGCTGCGCGCGCGTCACCTGGTATTGGTCGCCAGCCTGCGCGAAGCAGCGCTGGACCAGGCGCGCCACGCCGCTATCGGCACACCGCTGGAAGCCTCACACCTTGCCGCAGCCAGCGGTTACGCCCAGCGCCGGGAAGCCAGCCTCCGCCGCCTGCGCGCGGAAGGTGTGCTGTGCCTGGACGTACAGCCGGAAAAGCTCGCCGTGGAAAGCATCAACCGCTACCTTGCCATCAAGGCCGCCACGATGCTGTAACAAGCGCATGGCAAGCATCCGTGGCAAGAAGGCAACACGCTGGATTGAACGGCCGCGGCAAAGCGTTGTCGGAACTTTCCGACGCCTCCATGCCCACCTATCATGAAGACTCGGTTCTGTCCTTCCTCACCTATCACCACGCCTGTCACGATTGCTGCTTCGATGTCCGTTTCACGCCCACTGCCCCTCTTGTTGCGTCTACTGGCTGCACTCAGTCTGAGTGCCGCCACGCTCATGGCGCAAGCACAACCCTCCGGCCTGTTGCTGTTCAAGGGGCATGGCGAAGGGCTCTCGCTCAAGCGTGAGGAACCGGGCTTCCGCCTGCGCTTCACACAAGAGCCGGCTACCGCCAGCACGCCGGCAGCGCTCCCCGCAGAAGTCCCCCTGCAATCGTTGAGCGCCGAGTGGGCCTTGCCCATGCAGGGCTTCTACGGCAGTACCGGCCTGAGCTGGACGGGCAAGCGTAACCTGGCAGACAACGGCAGCATCAGCAGCTCTCATTTTGCGCTGGGCTGGCAGGGCAGCTTCCTCCCCTCCAGCAACTGGAGCTTCTCCGCCGGCGTGGGCACCGCGCTTTCGGCAGGCAGCAAATGTGCGGGCATCGGCCAGGCCTGTCAGACTCCGGGCTCGCTGGGTCTGAATCCCGAGGCGCGCGGCAGCGGCCTGCATCTGAACCCCTACGTCAGCTTCGGTGCCACCTACCGCTTCGGCAACTGACGCGGTCTGGTTCGACCACACCTTGCTCGACGCGCTCAGCGCCGAAGCACGCCAGTCTTCCCGGCTGCGTCGCAACCGCAACCTGCACGCCAGTACCGACGAGGCCGTGCAGCGCCTTTTCAACGCCATCGAGCCCGGCAGCTACGTACAACCGCATTGCCATCTCGCAGCGGACAAAGCCGAAACGCTGCTGATGTTACGGGGGCGACTGGGCGTCATCCTGTTCGACGATGCCGGCCGGATCACCCAGGTGCATGAGCTCTCCGCAGGCGGTTGCGCCGGCGTACATCTGCAGCCGGGCCTGTGGCACAGCGTGGTGGCGCTGGCCCCCGGCACGCTCTTCCTCGAGGTCAAGGCCGGGCCCTATGTGCCGCTCACGACGGCAGAGCGCGCGCCCTGGGCCCCCATGGAAAACACTGCCGATGCCTCAAGTTACCAAGCCATGCTGTCCGCGCTTTTCGCCGCATCCTGAGCGGAACAAATGGCTTTGCCATACGCGCGCGGGGCGCCCGGGGAGGGCGATCCACAGGGCGCAATGCTAATATCGCGCGCTTTTGGTCCCCAGTCCCGCGCATCCCATGTCGAACAGCTCCGCACCCGCGCCAACAGGCGTTGCGCTCCGCAAGCGCATCCTGGTGCTGGCCTATTCCCAGAGCGGGCAGCTCGACGCCATCGTTGAGTGCATCCTGGCGCCGTTGCGCGAAGACGAACGTTTTGCCATCCACGTCGAACGCCTGCACCCCGAACCGGCCTTTCCCTATCCATGGTCGTTGCATCGCTTCTTCGATGCGTTCCCGGAGTCCGCACATCTCGTGCCGCCACCGCTGGCCCCGCTGGGTCTGTCCGGTAAAGAAGATTTCGACCTGGTGATCCTGCCCTGGCAGGTCTGGTCCCTTGCGCCCAGCCAGCCCGTCACCGCCTTCCTCAGGCATCCGGTGGCGGCACGCCTGCTCGCCGGCCGGCCCGTGGTCAGCGTGATAGGCTGCCGCAACATGTGGCTGCTGGCGCACGAGAAATTCAAGGCGCTGCTCGCCACCACCGGCGCCCGCCTGCTCGACAATGTCGTACTCACCGACCGCGCGCCCACGCTGGTGACCCTGCTCACCACACCGCTGTGGCTGCTCACGGGAAAGAAGGCTTGGTTCGGCCTGCCACCCGCCGGCGTTTCCAGCACCGAAATCGCGCGCTGCGCCCGTTTCGGCCGCGCACTGCGCGATGCCCTGCTCGAAGACCGCGAACGCGGCGACCAGGCATTGCTGACCGGTCTGGCCGCCGTACAAGCCAATCCACGCCTGCTCGCCAGCGAACGCGCAGGCACGCGCAGTTTTCAGCTCTGGGGTCGCCTGTTGCGTGCCGCAGGAGGCTCCGGCGCAGCATCCCGGCGCCCGCTGCTGGTGCTCTACGTGATCTTCCTGATCGCCATCATCCTCGCCGTCGTCCCGTTCAGCCTGATGGCGCAAGCCTTGCTGCGCCCTTTCCTGGCGCAGCGCTTCGCCACACTCAAGCGGCTCCTTGAACTCCCCTCGGGCTCGGGCACCGAGCGTCTGTCGCAATATGAGCACTGAAGTCTTCATCACCCGTACCGCCGCCTTCCTGCCCTTCGACCCCGTTTCCAACGACGAGATGGAGGACGTACTCGGTCTGGTCGGCGGCAAACCCTCCAAGGCCCTCCGCCTGGTGCTGCGCAGCAACGGCATCCAGCACCGCCATTACGCCATCGACCGCGCCACCGGCCGCAACGCGATGAGCAACGCGCAGCTCACCGCCGCCGCGATCCGCGCGCTCGGCGAGGATTTCGGCGCGATCGACTGCCTGGCCGCCGGCACCTCGATGCCCGATCAGCTGATGCCCGGCCACGCCGTGATGGTGCATGGCGAACTGGGCTGGCCGCGCCTGGAGGCGCTGTCCTTCGCCGGCATCTGCCTGGCCGGCACCGCCGCGCTCAAGCACGCCTGGCTGGCGGTAAAGAGCGGCGAGGCGCAACGCGCGCCGTGGCCACCGGCTCGGAACTGGCCTCCTCCGGTCTGCGTGGCGAGTTCTACCAGCCCGAGACCAAGGCCCAGCTCGCCGCGCTGGAAAACACGCCGCAACTGGCCTTCGAAAAGGATTTCCTGCGCTGGATGCTTTCCGACGGCGCCGGCGCGATGCTGCTGGAAAACGCCCCACGCGGCCCGCTCAGCCTGCGCATCGAATGGATCGAGCTTTCTTCCGCTGCGCACGAACTGCCGGCCTGCATGTACATGGGCGCGGAGCAGAACACCGACGGCACGCTGGCCAGCTGGCGCAACGCCACCCATGCCGAATGGGGTCAGCGCTCGATCTTCGCCGTGAAGCAGGACGTCAAACTGCTCAACGAGCACATCGTACGCGCCACCCTGGCCGAGCCACTGGCCGCGCTGATCGCCAAGCGCGCGCTGCAGGCAGACGCCATCGACTGGTTCCTGCCGCACATTTCCTCGATGTACTTTGCTGATCCGGTGGAGCAGGCCCTGCGCGACATCGGCCTGCCGATCCCGCGCAGCCGCTGGTTCACCAACCTCGCCACCAAGGGCAACACCGGCTCCGCATCGGCCTACATCATGCTCGACGAGCTGTTCCGTTCCGGCCGCATCCGGCGCGGCCAGCGCCTGCTGATGTTCGTGCCCGAAAGCGGCCGCTTCTCGTCCGGCTTCGCGATGCTGGAGGCCGTCTGATGCGCGTCGACGAAGTCCCGCAGGAAAGTAACTACACCCTCGGCGGCCACCGCAAGGCGGTGTATGCGCGCTATGCCGATGCGCTTGGATTGACCGTGGACCAACTGCACACGCCGCCATGAACTACCAGCACCAGCACGCCGCCCACTGCGAAAGCGGCACTATCGCCAACCTGCTGCGCCACCACGGCGCGGCGGTTTCCGAACCGCTGGCTTTCGGCATCGCGGCCGGCCTCTCCTTCGCCTACCTGCCCTTCGTGCGCATCAACGGCCTGCCGCTGATCGCCTACCGCAGCCTGCCGCGCAGCATCCTGCGCGGCACCGGCCAGGCCTTCGGCACGCGGCTGCGCTTCGAGACCTTCCGTACGCCCGAGGCCGGCCAACGCCGGCTGGACGAACTGCTCGCCCAGGGCAAGGTCGTCGGTGCGCAGACCTCGGTATTCTGGCTGCCGTACTTCCCGGAAACCATGCGTTTCCACTTCAACGCCCACAACCTGCTGGTCTACGGCAAGGAAGGCGATGATCTCGCCATCGCGCTGCTGCCCGAGCCAGAGCTGGTCCTGCTCGACGAGCCCACGGTGGGCGTCGACCCGCAATCGCGCGCCTTCCTGCTCGATGCCGTGAAAAGCCTTGCGCAGGCCGGCACCACGGTGCTCTACACCTCGCACTACATCGAGGAGATCGAGGCCATTGCCGACGACGTGGCGATTCTCAACCATGGTCAGGTGCTGCGTGCGGCCCCGTTGTCCGAGTTGCTGGCCGAGGGCGGCGCACAGATGAGCCTGCGCCTGGCCGCCCCCGCCGAGGCCACCCTGGCATTGCTCGCCGGCTTTGGTGAGGCACGTCTGCTGGCCGATGGCGAAATCCAGCTCGCACTCGCGCCTGCCGCCACGCCTGCCGCAGTATTGCAGGCACTGGAAACCGCCGGCCTGCCGCTTCAGGCGGCGCGCTACGGCAGCCACGATCTGGAGCGGCTGTTCATGCAGCTCACCCACCGCACGCTGAGGGACGAATAGATGCTGCAGAACATGGCCGCCCCCCATCGTTACGCGAATGAAATACCGCCCCCGACAATCGCACGACAACGCCAGCAGCGAAGCGCGGTCACGCTCGGAATCCATTCACACTTCGATACCTCGGTACGAACGGATTCCGGAACGTATGCGCCAATTGATCCAACCCCGTTCGTGCTGAGCCTGTCGAAGCATGAGCGGGCGCCCAACAGTCGCAACCGACAAACGGAAAGCCGACCATGCTCGCCGCGTTGATCCGCAAGGAGCTCCTCGCCCTGCTGCGCGACCCGCACGGGCTGGTGGCGCTGTTCCTGATGCCGGTGGCCTTCATCGTCATCATGTCGCTGGCGCTGCAGAACCAGTTCAACCCGTCCACGCAGACACTGATGTACGCCGTCGCCGGTGCACCCGCCGACGGGCCGGGCCAGCAACTGCTCGCGCAATGGCAGGCCCGCAGTGGCGCGCCCCAGGCCTTGCCGGAAGACTGGCGTGGGGCCCTGCGGCGCGGGCAACTGCGCTACGTGCTGGCTTTCGAGCCCGGTTTCAACACCGTCATCGCTGCTCCCGGATCGCCACCTGGTGTGCAGGTCCGCCTGCTCACCGAGCCCGGTCTGGAAACCGCGCTGTTCCGTACGCTGGAGGCGGAGCTCGCCGCCAGCGTCGGCGAATTGCGTGCCAACGCCGTGCAGGAACGCTTCACCGGGCTGGTCAGCCAGGGGGCCAACGCCATCGGCCGCCTCGTCGTCGCCGAGCGCATCGCCAGCGCCGTGCGCCCCACCGCCGTCCAGCAGAGCGTGCCGGCCTGGCTGGTGTTCGGCATGTTCTTCGTCGTCACCGCGATCGCCAGCCTGTTCGTGCAGGAGGCGCGCGACGGCACACTGGCACGCCTGCAGACGTTGGGTGTGCCGCGCCGCACGCAGATCCTCGCCAAGGCCGCGCCCTATCTTGGCGTGAATGCCGTGCAGGCCATGCTGATGCTCGCCGTCGGCGTCTGGCTGGTGCCGTTGCTGGGCGGCCAACGCCTGCAACTGGCCGGCATCCATTGGCCGGCGCTGCTGCTGATGCTCACCGCCACCAGCCTTGCCGCCATCGGTTTCGCGCTCGCGGTGGCCTGCCTGGTGCGCACCCATGCGCAGGCTTCGGCCCTGGGGGCGGCCTGCAACCTGCTGATGGCCGCCATTGGCGGCATCATGATGCCCAGTTTCGTGATGCCGGCCGTGATGCAGGCCGCCGCACGCTGCTCGCCCATGAACTGGGCGCTCGAAGGACTGCTGCAAGTGCTGCTACGCGAAGGCGGCCTCGCTGCCGCGATGCCCTTCGTCGCCCGCCTTGCCGCCTTCGCGGCGCTGATGTGGCTGGTGGCGATCCTGCTGTTCCGGCGCCGTACCCTGCGCTGACTCCCTCTGCTCCGCTCCCGCCATGACGCAAGCCTTCTCCGAAAAGCTCAAGACCCTGATCCTCACCACCTGCGACAAGGACGAGCCCGCCGGCGGCCTCGCCCTGGACGAAATCCTCTTCGGGCCGGAATCCCGCCTCGGCCTGGATTCGCTGGACGCGCTGCAGATCTCGGTGGCGATCCACAAGCAGCTCGGCGTGCGCATCGCCGACAGCAAGGAAACGCGCCGCGCCATGGCCTCGCTGGCAACACTGGAGGCTTACCTCCAGACACGCGCCGCATGAGCGGCAAGGCCCCGGTCTTCATCCAAGGGCGTGGCCTGGTCTGCGCGCTCGGCGCCGACCTGCCCGCCGCGCTGGAATGCCTGCGCAGCGGCGGCGTCGAACCCGCCCGCCCGGAGACCGGCCCCGCCTGGCCTTGTTTCGCCATTGCCGACGCAGACGCCGACTGGCAGGCCCGCGCGCAGCGCCTCGTGCGCCAGGCCGTGACGCAGTGCGGGCCGCTGGACCACGAGGCGCCGTTGTTCATCGCCTCCTGCTCGCTCGACATCGGCGCGCTCGAAACCCTGCCCGAAGGCATCCCGCCAGCGCACGACTGCCTGCGTCTGCCCGAAGCCATCGCAGCGTGGCTGGACTGGCGCGGCCCGCTGTTCTGGTTTTCCACGGCCTGCACCTCGGCCAGCGCCGCCCTGCTGCAGGCCACCGAGCATCTCCGCGGCGGCCATGCCACGCTGGTGCTGGAAGATTGTGCGCGTCGCCCAAACAGTAGGTCGGACTTCAGCCCGACACACCAAGCTGCCGCATTGCGTCCGGCTGAAGCCGGACCCACCCTGCGCCCCTGGCGCATCCTCGGCCGCCACTTCGGCCCCTTGCCGGCGGACTGGCGCGCGCAGCTGGCGCAACGCCTGGGCGGCAGGCCGCGCCGCCTCGGTGAATGGGCCGAGCTGGCGCTTTTCGGTGCGCTGCACTGCCTGGAGGATGCCGGCGAATCCAGCCTGCCCGCGCAGGCCCGTCTGCGCCTGTCCAGCATCGCCGGCCCCACGCAGGCACTGCAAACGGCACTGGCCGAATACCGGGCGGACGGCCAGCCGCTGCCCCTGGGGTTCCTGCAAAGCCAGCCCAATCAGGCGCTGGCCCATCTTGCGAAAGCGCTCGGCTGGCAGGGCGACGCCTGTTGCCTGACGAGCCGCGAAACGCTGGCATCGCTCCGCCTGGTCTGCCAGAGCGGCGCTACGGAACTGCTGCTGGGCTGGGTGGATGAGGGCGGCAAGCGCAGCGACTGGCTACGCCTGCAGGCCTACGAGGAGACGGACCTGCCCGTGCTGACCGACTTCGCCGCACTGGCTGACCGGCAACTCACGGACTTCCGGCTGCAAGACGATCTGTAAGGTGTGCCACGTGCACCAGATTGCCGTGTGCATCGGCCGAATCGGTGCGCATGGCGCACCCTACTCGCTGGGCAGGTGGGCGAGAGGCGGTGTCAGGCTAAAGCCCGACCCACGGCCCGGCGGCGAGACCAACGCCCGACTCCACACTCCCTGCTATCGACTCTTGCCCCCCACGATCACCGTCACCAGGTTTTCCGGTTTCACGTGACGCGCGAAGGCGGCGCGGATGTCCTCCAGCGTCACGGCCTGCACGCGGGCGGCGTAGGTATCCAGCGAATCCAGCGGCCGGCGGTAGAAGCCGATGTCCGCCACCTGGCCGAGCAGCTTGGAGTTGCTGTCCAGGCTGAGTGCGAAACTGTTGATCAGATTGGCCTTGGCGGCGGCCAGCTCGGCCTCGCTGGGGCCTTCCTGAAGGAATTTCGCCAGCGTTTCCTGCGCCACGCGCACGGCCTCCTCGGCCTGCTCGGCCTTGGTCTGCAACCCGATGCGGAACAGGCCCTCGGCCTTCATCGGGGCGAAATAGCTGTAAGCACCATAGGCCAACCCGCGCTGATCGCGGATCTCCTTCATCAGGCGGGCGTTGAAACCACCGCCTCCGAGCGTGTAGTTGCCGACGGAGAGTGCCATCTGGTCCGGATCGCCACGTTTGAGCGCCGGCATGCCGATGGCCACGTGCGCCTGCGCGGACGGATGCGCGATGCGCTCGGTGGCGCTGGCAGAGGGGAGCACTTCCGGCAGCGCGGGCGCGCCGTTGCCGGCCGGCAGACGGGCCACCAGCGCGCTGGCGATGCGCTCGGCTTCCTCGCGTGAAACGTCACCCACGATGCTGACCTGCGCGTTGTCCGCCACGTAGTAGCGGCGGTGGAAATCTACCAGATCCTGACGCTTGATGCCGGCCAGATCCTTTTCCGCCAGCGTGACGCCGTAAGGATGACGGCCATAGGTGAGCTGTGCAAAACGCCGCTCGAGGATCGCGGCAGGCTGCGTCAGCGATTCACGCAGGCCGGCGATGGCGCGGCTGCGCTCACGCTCGAGCACCGCTTCCGGGAACACAGGCTCCGCGACGATGCGGGCCATCAGGGCCAGCGCGGCATCGCGCTCCTGCGCGTGGCTCAGCACGCGCAGGCCGAGGCTGGCGCGGTCGTCGTCCAGCCCGCCGCCAAAGCGCGCGCCCACGTCGGCAAAGCGATCGGTGATGGCATTTTCGTCCAGCGCCTGCTTGCCGCGCCCTAGCCCCGCATCCAGCAGGCTGTGGGTGAAGGAGGCCACGCCGGGCTTGCCAGCCGGGTCGAAGGCCGAGCCAGCGGCGAAATCAAGCTGCACATCGAGCATCGGCAGGTTGCGGCTTTCGACGAAGAGCACGCGCGCGCCGTTGGGTGTGGTCCAGTGCTGGATCGGCACGGCAGCCTGGGCAGCAGCCGTGCAAAGGGAGAACAGGCAGGTCAGGAACAGTTTCATGGCTTTCTTCCAGTTCAATTCCGGCTCAGTACTTGAAGTCCGGCGCTTGTTGTTGCGCCTTGGGATCGACGGGTTGGGGCACCAGCTCGGCCACGGTCAGGGTGTCGTCGCCGAGCAGCAGCTTCGCCGCGGCCTGCACCTCGTCCGCACGGATGCCGCGCAGGGCTTCGAACCAGGTGTCCTCATCGCGCCACGAAAAACCGCCCATCTCCAGCGAGGCGATCTGCATCGCCTGCCCCATGTTGGAATCCTGCGAGAACACCTTGCCGGCCAGCATCTGCGCCTTGATGCGCGAGAGCTCGGCGCTCGTTACGCCATTCTTGGCCACACGGGCGATCTCGCCGCGCAAGGCGGCCTCCAGCCTGGCCACGCTCACCCCCTTGGCTGGCACACCTTCGAGCAGGAACAGGCTCTGCTGTCCGCGCGAAACGGGGTCATACCCTGCGCCGGCCGACACCGCCAGCTTGCGTTCGCGCACCAGGCCCCGGTTCAGGCGTGCGCCGTCATAACCGTCGAGCACGGCGGAGAGCAGCTGCAATGCCATGGCCTGACGCACCTGGGGATTCTGGCTGTCGAAGGAAGTCAGCGCCGGCGCACGCCAGGCGAGCATCAGATAGGGCAGCTCGGCGGGCGCCTTCACGGTGACACGCCGCACACCGGCCTGTGCCGGCTCGGTCTGCGCCTTGCGCACCGGCAGCACACGTGCCGGCAGCTTGCCGTAGGTTTCCTGCGCCTGTCTGAACACGGTTTCGTGATCGACGTCGCCCACCACCACCAGCACGGCGTTGTTGGGGCCGTACCAGCGTGCGTACCAGTCACGCAGATCCTGCGCGCTCATGTTGTCCAGATCCGGCATCCAGCCGATCACCGGGCGGCCGTAGGGATGCGCGTTGTAGACGGCGGCCATCAGCGTCTCGTAGAGCCTGGCGCGGGGCTTGTCGTCGGTGCGCCAGCGGCGCTCCTCCTTGATGACCTCGATCTCCTTGGCGAAGAGATCGTCCTGGATCACCAGATTGGCCATGCGGTCGGCTTCCAGCGCCATCATCTGCGCCAGCCGTTCGCGCGGGATGAGCTGGAAATAGGCGGTGTAGTCCTGATTGGTGAAGGCGTTGTCGCGCCCGCCGGCAGCGGCCACCAGCTTGTTGAATTCACCCGGGCCGTGTTGCGCGGTGCCCTTGAACATCATGTGCTCCAGCGCATGCGCGACACCCGTGGTGCCATTGAACTCGTCCAGACTGCCGACGCGGTACCAGACCATGTGCGTCACCGTAGGCGCGCGGTGGTCTTCCTTGACGATCACCTTGAGACCGTTATCCAGCGTGGTCTCGAACGGATTGGCCAGCGCCGGCAATGCGGCGAGCAGGCAGGCACCCAGCAGGGCCCGCAAAGCAAGAGGGAAGAGGCTCATCTGATAGACTTTCCTGTGTTTTTTCTGGCGGCTGGCAGACGGCCGCGCCGCATCATAGCCCAACGCAGACAGCGCTCTGACCGGACCCACCGATGTTTAGTTTCTTCAAGAAGAATTCCCCCGCCGACACGCCCACCACCACCGAAACGCCTGCCGCACCCGCGGCACCGCAGACCAGCCCTGCCGCAACCGACGCCCCGGTGCAGACATCCTGGCTCTCGCGTCTGAAGAAAGGCCTGTCACGTACCCGCGAACAGATCGGCGCGCTGGGAGACATCTTCTCGCGCCGCAAGATCGACGAGGATCTGCTCGAAGAACTGGAAACCACGCTGCTGATGGCCGATTGCGGCGTGGAGGCCACCAACACCTTGATCGCCGAGCTGCGCAGGCGCTGGAAGCACGACAAACTGGAAACCGGCGCCCAGTTGCAACAGGCCCTGGCCGAAGCGCTGGAAAAGCTGCTCACTCCGCTGCAGCAGCCACTCGGCGTCGACGGCCACAAACCCTGCATCCTGATGCTCGCGGGCGTGAACGGCGCCGGCAAGACCACCTCCATCGGCAAGCTCGCCCATCACTTCCAGCGCCAGGGCAAGAGCGTGCTGCTGGCAGCCGGCGACACCTTCCGCGCCGCAGCGCGCGAGCAGTTGCAGGAATGGGGAAGACGCAACGACGTGAGGGTGATCGCCCAGGATGGCGGCGACCCCGCCGCTGTCGCCTTCGATGCGATCAATGCTGCCAAGGCACGCAACATCGACGTGGTGATGGTCGACACCGCCGGGCGACTTCCCACGCAACTGCACCTGATGGAAGAGATCGCCAAGGTGCGCCGCGTGATCCAGAAGGCCGAACCCAGCGGCCCGCATGAGGTGCTGCTGGTGCTCGACGGCAACGTCGGCCAGAACGCGCTCGCGCAGCTCAAGGCCTTCGATGCCGCCATCGGCGTCACCGGCCTGATCATCACCAAGCTCGACGGCACCGCCAAGGGCGGCGTGATCGCCGCCATCGCGCGTCAGCATCCACGCCCGCTGCGCTTCATCGGCGTCGGCGAAGGCATGGACGACCTGCAACCCTTCGACGCCAGGGAATTCGTCGCCGCCATCGTGTACGGCGACGAACCCCGGGAGGCGCCGCATGCCGGCTGACGCCGTCCGCGCCGACGGCCTGCCGGCGCATTTCGAATCCCTCAAGGCCCGGCTGGACTATCCGCTCGCCTGGCGCCCCGGCACTCCCGATCTTGCTGCCTGGCGAGAACAGGCGCGTGCGCACGTCTGGCAACTCACGCTGCAGCTGGCGGACGACACTCCGTTCGCGCCTGAAGTGCTGGCCGAGGAAGACCGTGGCGACCACCTCGCCCGGCGCATCGCCTTCAACCTCACGCGCGATGCACGCGTCACCGGCCTGCTGCTGCTGCCCAAGGGCGACGGCCCCTTCCCCGCCGTGGTGATGTACCACGACCACGGCTCGCGCTTCGACATCGGCAAGGAGAAGTGGATCAGCCCGCTGCAGGATGAAGCCCGGCTCGCGTCCTCGCAGCAATGGGCCGCCAAGGTGTTCGAAGGCCACATGCCTGGCGATGCGCTGGCACGGCGCGGCTATGCCGTGTTCGCCACCGATGCGCTCGGCTGGGGCGAGCGTGGTGGCCTCGACTACGAACGGCAGCAGGCGCTGGCCGCCAATTTCTTCAATCTCGGCAGCTCGCTGGCCGGCCTGATGGCGCTGGAGGACACGCGCGCCGCCGCTTTCCTTGCCAGCCTGCCGCAGATCGATGCGCGCCGGCTCGCCGCCGTCGGCTTCTCACTCGGCGCCTTCCGCGCCTGGCAAGCCACGGCGCTCAGCGATGCGATCCAGGCCTGCGTGGCCGTCTGCTGGATGGCGCGCGCGACCGACCTGATGAGCCCGGGCAACAACAGCATCCGCGGCAACTCGGCCTGGCACATGATCCACCCCGGCCTGCTGCGCGAACTGGACCACCCGGATCTGGCCAGCCTGGCCGCGCCCAAGCCTTTTCTGCTGTACTCGGGCGACGCCGACACACTCTTTCCACTCGCTTCGGTCGAAGCTGCCGCCGCGCGCATGGCGCGCGTGTGGCAGGCCTGGGGCGCCACCGAGCACTTCACCCACAGGGCCTGGCCCAGCGGCCACACCTTCACCGCCGAACAACAGGCGGCGGCGTGGGCCTGGCTGGACAACACCCTCGGGTGAGCCCACGCAAGGCAGCCATGCCTTGCACCCACCCGCTCTGAAGGCAAGCGAAGGCCCACAAGCCTTCGAGCGCCCATCCTTTTTTTCCTTCATCCCCCGGTTACAAACATGGAACCAGTCCTTAAGCGCCACCTGGCAGCAACGCTCCTGCCATTGTTTTGTCTTTTCCAATCCTCGGCGTCCTGGGCTCAGGAGCAGGTGCGCGAACGCGACCCCGCCCGCGTGGACCCGGTCCGCATGATCGAATGTGCCTACGACGTGCCGACCTATCTCGACTACGCCTCGGTGGTCAGCAAGGATCCGCAAACCCTCGGCCTGCGGAAACTCGAATCGGACAACCCCTTCCTCTACGAATACGAGCTTGCGACCCCGATCCAGGTGTTCGGTCTGGAAACCCGGCGCATCGCCATGGCCTCCGGCGCCCTGCTTGCAGCCCTGGATGATGTGAAACCGCAGACCATCGCAGAGCGATTGAAGATCGAGGAACCGATCCGCGACGACGCCTTCAAGTACATGGCCATGCGCGTCGTCCATCACACCCTGGAGCAGGTCTCAGGCGTGAAGGAGACGATCAATACCGTGATCAGCCTGGAGGTGTCGACAGTGATCACGCATCCGGGCAAGGTGCTGGCCGGCTGCAGCTACCGAGTCAATACCTTCTAAACAAAGCCCCCCCGGTTTCGAACACCTAGATGCGCGCCTGTGGGGATATTCCGGCGGGTTTTCAATGGATGCAGCGCTCCAGCGCCCTGTCATCCACCGGAATGCCGTCCGCCACAGGCGGGCAGGCTGCGGCCTGGGCAAAGACCCAGGCGCGGAATCGGGCGGCGAGCGCTGATTCCTGTACCCCGCCGGGTGTGACGTACCAATAGGCTCGCGCATTGGGCAGGGTTTCGGTGAAGACCTGAATCAGGCGGCCATTGTCCAGCTCCTGCTGGCACAGGCTGCGCCGCGTCAAGGCGATGCCGCGGCCATCGATCGCGGCCTGCAATACCAGCGCAGAGTCGTTGAAGAAGAGGCCGCCACGCGGCTCCGGCCAGTCCAGCCCGGCACGCTCGAACCATGCCCGCCAGAATTCCCCGTCTGAACGCAGCAAGGACCAGTCACGCAGGGCCTCGGGCACGATCGGTGGATGCCCTTGCAGCAAACCCGGTGCTGCCACCACCAGCATCTCGTCGCGCATCAGCAGATCGGCCCGCTGTCCGGGATATTCGCCGAAGCCAAAACGGATCGCCACATCGACGCCATCGCGCGCGAAATCGAGGACTTCGGACGTGGTCAGGATGTTGAGTTCGATGCCGGGCTCCTGCTCGATGAACTCTCCGACACGGGGTGCCAGCCAGCGCGCGGCGAACGAAGGCATGGTGGTCACCGTAAGGCGGCGTGGATTGGTGCGCTGGGAAAGCCGGGTCAGCGTGCGCCCCAGATCGCACAGCACGTCGTTGAGCTTGGTCGCCAGCTCCAGACCGGCGGGAGTGAGCTGCACGCCCCGCCCGCTGCGATGGAACAGCGCGAAGCCGAGCAGATCCTCCAGTGCGCGGATCTGGTGGCTGACCGCGCTGTGCGTCACTTGCAGTTCCTTGGCCGCCAGACTGAAGCCCCCCTGGCGGGCGGCAGCCTCGAACACCTTCAGCATGCTCAGCGGAGGAAGTCTGACCGGCGTTTCCATAGGTGAGCCCCATTCACAAGTCGTGAAATAAATGTCGTTTGTCGCAGGCACCCGGAGCACACAGAATCAAAACCATCCGCTGCCCCGACGAATTTCGCGAGAGACATATCATGACAAAACAGCTCACCATTGTCGTCAGCAGAAAACTGTGCGTGCTGGAACTACCGGCCGACAGTCAGCTCAGGCTTCTCAGCGGCAAGGTATGGCTCACGGAAACGGGACGCCCGGAGGATTTCGTGCTTGAGGCGGGCGCGGAGCACCGGACGCGCAATGCCGGGAAGCTGCTGCTCGATGCGCAGGATGAGGCGCGAGTCGAGATCCGTCCGGGTATCGATGAATCCGTGAAGACGCGCCCTCTGGACGGCATAGCCGCCTGACGTGGAGCAGCCCCCGACCGTGCCGGGGGCTGCGAGGCTAGAACTTCCAGCTCAGGTCCAGACGGAGATCCCGGCCAGGCTCCGCAAAGCCACGGTTCGACTGGATTCCGGCAGCGTCGACGTAATAGGCAAAGCTGGCCTGATCGTAGTAGGACTTGTCGAACAGGTTACGTACGCTGAAAGTCACCCGGACGCGATCCTTGCCGAGAGGATGCCAGTTGGCATACAGGTCATGCACGGCATAGCCCGCCTTGTTCTTGGTCACCGCCCTGCTTTCGGAGATCAGGTATTCGGTCGTCTTGTGTCGCTCGACAACACGCGTCATCCATTCGAGATCCAGATTCCAGGCCTGCCAGGTGTGGCCGAAATTGAAGTGCCAGCTGCGGCCGGTCGACACGCCAAGGCCGTATGCTTCGTCGCCGAGGTCGTAGCCATTCAGCTTCGGCCGGGCATGCGCGACCGACAGGCCGGTCCGGAAGTCGCCCTGCTGCCAACCCCCACCGAGTTCATAGCCGTTCGACTTCATCGTCCCGACATTGTCGATCAACCATGACGAACCGGTCGTGGTCGTAATGAAATTCTCGATCTGCATCCGGAACAGCGCGCCCTTCAAGTGCCACGGGCCCTCCGCGTAGGTGAAGCCGATCTCGTGGTTCTTCGCGGTTTCTTCCTGGAGATCCGCGGCATTGCGCCAGCGCATGTTGTCGACATAGAAGCCCTCCTTCAGACCCGCCCCACGCAGGGTGCGGGAGGAGGCCAGGCGGAAGCTGAGCGCGTCGGTGGCGAGCCAGGTCAGGCTGGCATTCGGGCTCAGGCCATCGCTGGAAAATTCCTGACCGTGATTGTCGGTATAGCCGTACCAGTCGTAACGTGCGCCCAGCCCAAGCAGGAAATGGCCGAGCAATGGCGTTTCACTCTCGGCGAAGACGCCGGTCACCTTGCTGCGCTCTTGCCCACTGCTGCCGGAAATCACCGGCGGGCGCGGATTGATCGCGGACATCCGGTAGGTGTGATGATTCAGCCCGTAACGCAGCGTGCTGCCGGCGATCTTCGAGATGGCCAGCGCATTGATGCCGTCCGAACTCAGTTTCTCGCCGAAACGATAGCCCAGCGGTTTGTTGAACTGCGGCATCGCCGCTTCGGCGGTCCGCTCGACCTGCATCTCATCAGCGAAAACATTGATGTCGAGCGCGGGCCGCACATCGTCACCCGCGAAACGGTAGGCGGCGGTCAGCGTGTCACGCTGCGTCGTCTGCGGCATCAGTGAATTGCCCTGCCCCTCCCAGAAATTCGGGCGCAGGTAGCGCGTGCCCTCGTTCTCGACACTTTGATAACCGAGACTGAGCTCATGCCCTTGTGCCGGACGCCAGTTGAACTTTGCCAGGCCGCTGGTTTCGGTCGCCGCACTGTAGTGCTGGCGCTGACCGCCCCCGTCTTCATAATCCTTGTTGTCGGCCCGGTTGCCGGACAACAGGAAGTCGACCGTCTCGCCAGCCAGCCCGTAGAGCGATGCACCGTAATGGCTCCCCTCGTTGCTGGCGACACCACCGCGCACGATGCCGCCAAAGGTCTGCCCGCTGCGCAACAGATCGCGACCATTTTTGGTCGTCAGCCGCAAGGAGCCGGCCAGTGCGCCCGGCCCGGCGCTGGCCGGGGAACTGCCGCGATCGATTTCGACCTGCTTGATCAGTTCCGGATCCAGCAACAACCGTGACTGGTGATGGAAGGCCCGCCCGCTCTGCGCAGCACCATCAAGCGTGGTGTTCAGCATCGAATCCTCGATGCCACGAAGATAGATCTTCTGCGCGATCGCCGTTCCACTGCCGACAGTGACGCCGTTTTCGCCTTGCAGCAGTTCATTCAGGTTGCGCGCCCTTCGCGCTTCGATGACTTCCGCCGGGATCGTGCTGCTCGCCTCACTGGGCACGCTGTCTGTCACGGTGACCGGCGCCAGAACCTGATCATCGGCCAGCGCATGGCTCCCCTGGAATACCCCGGCCATGGCCAGGGCCAAAGCCCGCGCATGACGCCGGCGGATCTGTTTGTGCTTCATCTGATGCTTCCCCTCGAAACCACGACAACCCGAAGATGAGAATGATTGTCGTTTTTAATGAAAGGGAATTAGTATTGCAAAATCACCTCAGGACCATTTTTCCCGAAGCAAGCAAAATGTTTGCTGTTACAAATAAATTCTCTCCCGGTCGCCTGCAACCCAGCGAAGCGGACGTTCCCGCCCCGCTGTTCTGCCCGGCCACCAGTCCTCAGGTTCTGGCGGCAGAGCGACGAGGTGCATCAACGATAGAGGCCGGCCAGCTGACATTGGCCCGGATTCGGGAGGGGTTCTTCCTGCACTGCTCGGCGGTCACCCATCACGACGCCACAACCCTCACCTTCCCGGTCCCAAACGCCGGCCTCAAGCTCATTCTCAAGCTCGAAGGTGCTGGCCAGGTCAGCATCGGGGGGCAGTCGTTGAGGCTTGATGCCGGTTGCGGTGAAACAGCTCGACCGTGCGGCGCCTTGATCCATGTGGAGCCGCCAGCAGACTTCGTCCTCGAATACCAGCCCGGCATGCGCGAGCAGATGATCGTGATCACCTTGACCTCGGCGTGGTTCGCTTCGGCAACGCTCGATCCTGCACGCTTTACCAGCCACCTGACCTGGCGAGAATGGCTGCCGTCAGAGGCTGCAGCCGACAGTGGCCGACAGCTGTTCGCGACCGACATCCTTGATCCGCTGCTGCTCGGCCTGCACCAGGAACACCATGCCCTGATGCTGGTCCAGGAAGCGCTGAGCGCAACCGTTGAGGATGTGCCATTTGACAGCCGGGAATCCCGGCAACGTGTCTGGCGTTTGCGCACCTTTCTCGACAGTGGCCTGGCCGACACGCTGGATATGAACAAAATCGCCCAGACCATGGGCTGCAATCCGACGACGCTGCAGCGCGAATTCCGTGAGGCCTTCGCCACGACGATTTTCGACTACCTGCGCGAGCGGCGGCTCAATCGGGCGGCAGAAGCCATGCGGCAACACGGGCTGAGCGTCGGCCAGGCAGCAGAGATCGCGGGCTATCACAGCCAGGCCAATTTCTCGACCGCCTTCCGCAAACACTTCGGCTTTCCGCCCAGCCTGCTGCGGACCAGAACGGCCGGACCTCATCCCGGGGGCCCGGCAATACTGCCCGTCAACATCCAGCCCAGCCAGGAATAGCCGGATCGACAGTAGCCCCATGCCCGACACCCGCTGTCGCAGATGTCGGGCGGTGGCTCAAGCGAAAAGGCTCAAGCCTCGGGTTCGCCGTTGTAGGTGATGCCGTTGATGGTGACGTTGGCCAGATGCAGGTCCTGGGTGTGACGCAGTTCGAAGGGCTGCTCCACACCGTCGAAACGGCAGTTGGTGATGCGTACATCCTGCACCGGGCTGCGCTCATAGGCCTTGAGCTGCAGACCGATCTTGCCACCCTGGCTGACGAGGTTGTCCACGTGGATATGGCGCACGATGGGCGTGAACTTGCCGGTATCGCCTTCCTCGTAGTCGAGGTTGACCTGCACCACTTCACCACCGAGGCTCTTCACCACGGAATTGCGCATGTGGATGTTCTCGACCAGCCCCCCGCGATGGGAGTTGGTCTTGATGCGCAGCGCGCGATCGAGATTGCGGCTGTCCATCTCCAGATTCTCGGCAAACACGTTGCGCACGCCGCCGGTGAGTTCGGAGCCGATGACGATGGCGCCGTGACCATCACGCATCACGCAATTGCGCACGATGATGTTCTCGGACGGCACATTGATGCGGCGGCCGTCGCCGTTGCGGCCAGACTTGATGGCGATGCAGTCGTCGCCGGTATCGAAGTAGCAGTCCTCGATCAGCACGTCACGACAGGATTCGGGATTGGCACCATCCGTTTCCGGACCGTGGCCGATCACCGTAACCTTGCGGATGGTGATGTTCTGCGACAGCACGCAGTGGATGTGCCACATCGGCGAATTGCGGATGGTGACGCCCTCGATGAGGATGTTGCGGCAGCGATAGGGCTGGATCATGTTGGGCCGCAGCCAGTAGCCCTCGCCGAAGCGGCGGGCCTCCACCGGTACGTCATGCTCGCCGAGGATGAAGAGCATCAGCCGCGCGGGTTTCTGCTGCGGCGTGCCGGGCTGCCAGCCGAACTTCACCTTGTCACGCCATTTCCACCAGGTGTCGTTGCTGCCCTGGCCATCGAGCGTGCCGCTGCCGGTGATGGCGACGTTTTCGCACTCGAAGGCGTAGATCAGCGGCGAATAGTTGTAGAGCTCCACCCCTTCCCAGCGCGTGAGCACCATCGGCAGATAGGCTTCGGCATCGGTACGGAAGCGCACCGTGGCGCCTTCGGCTACATGCAGTTCGATGTTGCTGCGCAGATGGATCGGGCCGGTCAGCCAGTCCCCCGCAGGTACGACGATACGCCCGCCGTCTGCCTCTGACGCAGCAGCGATGGCGGCACGGAAAGCCTCTGTACAGTCCTTCACGCCATCACCGACGGCGCCGAAGACATCGAGCCGGAAATCCCGCGCGGGAATGGTGGGCGGCTGGATGCGGGCCAGGATGGCAGGCACCTGATCCCAGGGGTCGGAAGGAGAGGAAGAGGGTTGTTGTTGCATCGATGAACTCCAGGAAACGGACGGCCCACCGCGGGCCGTTTTGGCGATGTAATGCATCGGGCGCTCGCCAGGCACCCTGCAAGGTTGGTGATACCGCCCTCCCGACACGGGTCGGGAGGGCGGCTGCAGGCAATGCCTACTTCGTGAAGAACCAGGTCTGCGGCAGTGCCGGTGCCGGGGTCGGATAGGTCCAGCCAGCGGGCATGGTATCGAAGACGTTGGCGAGATTGTTCTTGCGGATCGCCGGCGATGCCGGTGGCAGCACCACGCCGATCACTTCGAACTCGTCAGCCGCCAGTTGCAGGATCTCGCGGAAATAGGCCTCGGCCTCCTTCTCGCTGCCTGCCACTTGCCACTTGTCGTACAGCGCCAGACGCTTCTTCATCGACTCGGAAGGTTCCTCGCCGTCCTTGCCCTTGGTCATGTACCAGCGCACCCAGCCCAGGCTCATGCGCGACTCGGTGGGATGGATGGCCAGCACTGCACGCGGGTTGGCAGTGATGTCCAGCCCCCCCGGTACCACGTCAACGACCAGGTCATAGTCATTGCTGGCGGTGCGGGCCGCGGCCAGCGAACGCTCCATGCCACGGATCACGAGTTCGATGCCGAGCTTGGCATATTGTTCGCGGATCAGCTCCAGCGCCCCCATCTGCTGCTCAAGCTGGATGGCGATGTTGGCACCGAGGGAAAGGCGCCCGCCTTCCGGGTAGAGGCGGAAGCCGGCGTCGTCACGCTTTTCCAGCCCCAGACTGTCGAGCATCGCATTGGCCTTCTTGACGTCGAAAGCCAGGTGCTGCGTGCCAAGTTGCGGGTTGAACCACTTGGACTGCTTCACCGGCCCGATCTGCCAGGGCGTGCCTTGACCGAGGAACACCACTTCGTTGATGTTCTTGCGGTCGATGGCCGTGGAGAGGGCGATGCGGAAATCCTTGTTGCGGATCAGCTTGCGCAGCTTGTCGTTCTTGGTGCTGAAGTTGAGGTACAGGCCGACGGAATTGGCCTGCAGCGTGGGCAGCCCGAGTACCTTGTAGTTGCCCTTGGCTGCGTTCTGCGTCAGCACCGGGATGTTCTGGATGGCGTAAATGTGGCGGTGCTGAAAATCCAGCTGGCCGTTGATCGCTGCAAGCAGGATGGTTTCCACCTCGGAAATCACGCGGAAGCGCACGCGATCCAGGTAGGGCAGCTGGTTGCCAGCGGTATCGACCTGCCAGAAGTACGGGTTGCGTTCCAGCACCACATCGGTGGCCGCAGCGGTGTAAGGCACCTTGATCACCCACGGATCCATCGTCGGCCGCTCCGTGTTGCCCCAGCGGGAGGGCAGTTCGATATCGCCGCACTTGTTGCGCATGAGCTGGCGCCAGTCGGTCGCGCTGTCCGCCGTGATCAGTTGCTGCAGGTTGGTCTTGTTGTAGGCCGGGTGGAACTGGCCACAGTACTTCTTCTGGAACAGCGTGGGATGCTGGTTGATCGGCAACGCCAGCGCTTCGATGAAGCCCAGGTAGGGGCCGTTGAAACTGAACTTGACGGTGTTCTCGTCGATCTTGCTGACCACCACCGGCTTGCCGCCCTGCATGTAGGCCGCAGGCGGCGTGGAGTAGTACTGCCCCCCCAGCGTCAGGTCATTCATGGAGAACAGGACGTCATCGGCCGTGAAGGGCGTGCCATCGGACCACTTCATCCCCTTGCGCAGATGGAAGATGTACTCCGAGGCGTCGGCGTTCTGTTCCCAGCGCTCGGCAATGTTCGGCTGCAGGTTGTTGAAGTCGGGCGACCAGCGCACCAGTCCCTGGTTGCCCACCAGGCGCAGGATGGAATTGTGGTCGTTGGAACTGCGCATGGCGGTGCGCAGCTCGCCGCCATAGCTGCCGACGCGGGTGTGCGGCTTCACCACCTCAGGCTTCTCGGGCAGCCGCTTGGCGACAGCGGGTAGTTTGCCCGCCTTGACACCGGCGGCGAACATCGGTGCTTCCTGAAAAGCCAGGGCCGGCGCGGAAATCGCGAGGCTGGCAAGCAGGCCCAGGGCCATGCCGGTTGATCGGGTACAGCTCATGGACAGTCTCCTTCTTTATGGTCAATGCGTGAAACAGGCCGTCCGGTACCGCATGGCGGCATCGGATACGGAAATGCGGGTGTGTCGGTTCGGGCTTGTCGGGTGGCCCTCGAAGGGCCACCCTTTTTTTCAGGGGAGGGACAGCACTTGAAAATCTATCGGGTGAAGAACCAGGTCTGCGGCAATGCAGGCGCCGGAGTCGGATAACTCCATCCCGCCGGCATGTTCTCCAGCACGTTGAGCAGCTTGGTGTTGCGGATCGCCGGATCGCGTGGCGGCTTCACCAGCCCCATCACCTCGAATTCGTCGGCCGCGAGCGCCAGAATCTCCTTGAATAGCCGGTCCGCCTCGCTCTGGGTGCTGGCGGCTTTCCACTGGTCATACAGCGCCAGCCGCTTCTTCATGCTCTCGGTAGGCTCTTCGCCGGTCTTGCCCCCCGAGCTGTACCACTGCACCCAGGGCAGGCTCTGGCGAGACTCCTGCGGATGCACGGCGAGGATGGCGCGCGGGTTCTGTGTGATGTCCAGGCCGCCAGCAACGAGATCGACGCTCATGTCGTATTCATTGTTGAGCGCACGGTCGTAGAACAGCGAGCGTTCGGATGCCTGGATCACCAGCTCCACGCCAGCCTTGGCCCATTGCCTGCCCACCAGCTCCAGCGCTTCGACCTGTTGTGCCAGCTGGATGGAAGCGATCACGTTGACCGATACCCGACCACCTTCGGGATAGAGGCGGAAGCCAGCGCTGTCACGCTTGGCGAGCCCGAGCTTGTCGAGCAGTTCGTTGGCGGTCTTGAGGTCGTACTGGGTGTATTGCGTACCCAGCTTTTCGTTGTACCACTTCGACTCCTTGGCGGGTCCGATCTGCCAGGGCGCGCCCTGACCGAGAAAAACGATCTCGTTGACCTCCTTGCGGTCGGTGGCCAGGGACAAGGCGACACGGAAATCCTTCTGCCGCAGGTATTTGCGCAGGGTCGGATTCTTCGTGCTGTAGTTGAAGAACATGCCGACCGAGTTGGCGCCCAACGGCGTGAAGGACATCAGCTTGTAGCCGCCCTTCTGCTGGTTTTCCGCCAGCACGGGACGATTCTGGATGGCGTAGATGTGGCGGTGCTGGAAATCCAGCCGGCCGCTGATGGCCGCCAGCAGGATGGCCTCCACCTCGGAGATGATGGCGATGTGCAGGGTATCGATGTAGGGCAGCTGGTTGCCGGCCGTATCGACCTGCCAGAAATACGGGTTGCGCTCCATGATCACGCGGGTCACGCCACCGCCGTAGGCTTCCTTGATGATCCACGGATCCAGCGTGGGCCGCTCGACGTTGCCCCAGCGCGTGGGCAGTTCGATGTCACCGCACTTGATGCGCATCAGCGCCGCCCAGTCCTGCACGTTGGCCCCACGGAACTGCTGGCTCACGCTCGGGTTGTACTTCGGGTGAAATTGCGAGCAGTACTTTTTCTGATACAGCGTGGGATGCTGATTCACCGGCAACGCCAGCGCTTCGCGAAACGCCAGGTAGGGCGCGGCGAACTTGAAGCGCACGGTATAGGGATCGATCTTGGTGATTTCGGCGAACTTGCCGTTGGTGACGTAGGCCGAGGGCGGCTTGGAGATGAACTCCTCGTTGCCGATCAGATCTTTCATGGAGAACAGCACATCATCCGCCGTGAAGGGCGAGCCGTCGGACCACTTCATGCCACGGCGCAGCTTGAAGGTGTATTCGCTGGCGTCGGCATTGATCGCCAGGCTCTCGGCCACATTCGGCACCACATCGTTGAAGTCCGTGCTCCAGCGCAGCAGCCCCTGGTTGCCCACCAGGCGCAGGATGGCGTTGTGGTCACCACTGGCGCGGATCGCGGTGCGCAAGGTGCCACCGAAGCTACCGACGCGGTCCAGCGGCTTGACGACCTCGGGTTGTGCCGGCAGGCGGCTGGCCAGTACGGGCAACTCGCCGGCCTTCACACGCTGCCCGAGCAGCGGCGCCTCCTGGTAGGCCAGTGCGGGTGCGGACAGTGCAAGACAGCCCAGCAGCCCGAGGGCCACGCCCTGTGTTCGGATGATGCTCATGAACGTCTCCTTTGTTGTCGATGCTTGAACAGGTCTCCGGCCTCTCTGATCTGCCGGAGACAGCTCGGGCACAGCTCTCAGGCTGCTTTCGCCCCATGCAATACGTCCGCGGGCCGCACAACAACCGGGTCAGGCCTCACGACCCGGCCTCCGCCTCGCCCGCGACAGGCTGCGGATAGTGGTATTCGCCGCGATAGTTCGAGGCGTTGTAATGGGGATATTTCCTCGGGGTGCAGACAGGCCCCTTGGCGGGCCGATCCTGCGTGTAGATGAACATCCGGCGTTGATCCCACAGCACGATCTCGTCGCGTGCGTCACCGGTGAGGCCGACCACCTCGGCGCACAGATCCGGGTGACCGTCATCCGGGAACACCACCACGCGGCGTCCCCAAGCATCTATGAGCCCGCCGTGATCGCGGTTGCCATGCAGCAGGCGCAGGTCGTGCCCGTCGCCGGTCCAGTTGACCGGGGTGATCAGATTGCCGTTGCTGGTGGGCTCGAACGCGTGCAGCAAATTCCCCTCGCAGTCGTAGAGATAGATGATTCCCTGGTAGCCCCAATAGGTCGTCACGCTCAGCTCCAGCCCGGGCAGATCCGGCCGATAGTTGCCGGTGCTGATGCGCTGGGCGTGGCCGATCATTTCCTTCACCAGGATCTCGCCTTCCAGACTGGCGATCATGAAGCCTTCGTCCCCTGAAGCGATGGCGATCTGCTCTGCCGGGCAGGCAGGATTCCAGCGACCGATCAGAATTTCGTCGGTGTGGTCGGTCGGCACAGGCAACGTCCACTGCAACTGGCCATCGGCATTCACGAGGTGGTAGCCGACGAACATTTCCTCACGCCCGTCGCCATTGATGTCGGCGGTATAGGGGAAATGGCCGGTGATGCCTTCGTGGAAATGCCACAACAGATTCAGTTGATCGTCATAGGCCCACAGGCGGCTGTAGCGATCCTTGACGAGAATGTCGCGCGGCTTGTCCAGCCCGCGGAAATTGCAGATGCGGATGGCATCGATATTCACGCGATCGAAGGCATAGTGCTTGTGCGGCAGGCTGTGCAGCGATTCATCCGGCACATCCGAGCGCGGCGTGGGAATGGAGCGGCGCACCTTGCCCGTCGCCCCGTCGAGGATCATCAGCTTGAAGTCGCGCGAAACGATCACCTCGTCGGCGCCGTCGCCATCGATGTCGTGGAGCTGGAGCGGCAGGTCGCAGGAGACGATGGCGTGATCCGGCTCGGTACTGGGCGTGCCGATCTGCCACAGCACCCGGCCATCGAGATCGATGGCGGTGAGGCAGCTGATGTGCGCATAGGCATCCTTGTAGCCGCGCTTCTGATGCTGGGCGAGCACGATGTGCATCGTGCCGTCGCCAGTCAGGTGGCCAAAACGGATCTGGCGCCCGGTGCCAAAATCCTGCAGGTCGATGGTCTTCCACAGACGGGGTTGCGGATAGTGCGCACGTAGCTCGGCGAGCTCGCATGCAGCCTGCGCTTCGGCAGTCAGCCAGGCCTGATGCGCAGCCGGCCCCATGCCGACCTCCACGGCCGTGAACTGCGCAGGCACCCGGGCGATCAGCGCGACCTTGCCGGCATCGAGGGCGTTGTCCTCGACGGCGAGATACTCCACGCCGTCGAGGACACCCACAAGCCGCGATCCCTCGCAACGAACCTCCAACCGGTAATGGGTGTCGCTGTCGATGGCGCAGGGCACTGAAGCCAATTCATGCACCACTTCCTGGTCGCGGCGCAGCAAGCGGAGCTGGCCTCCTTCGAATCCCAGGAAGTAATAGCTGCGTGCATGAACGTAGCGGAAGGCAAGACCGATGTGTGAATCGGTGGCGAGCGGACGGATCGTCACGCCGGCGGTATAGTCGCGCCAGCTGGTCTCGCCAGCGGTGAGCGTCGGCCAGTGGTCGGTGATCGCCACTTGCAGACGCGTCTGCTCCATGTATTTGGCGCCCTCGTTCTCGGTGACGATCCAGCTCGGACCGAGCCAGCCATACCAGACGACGGGGTCGTGCCAGGCACCCTTGAAGCCCTCGGTGGGCCAGTAGTGATACTCGCCGATGGCCGAGTGTTTCGGGTCATAAGGGAAGGGGCCGATGCGGAACGCGTCGAAATGGTCGCTGAATATCGTTTGGGTGCTCATTTTTCACTTTCTTTAGTCTTTTACAGACTTTCGTTCCCGGGAACAATTCTCAACAATCATTCCCGCTGAATCCGTTTTTTCATACTACACCCTATTTAAAGAAAACCGTTCCCGGGAACGGAAAGTTTTATAGTGAGTCTGTCCAGCAACTGGCACGACACTTGCCAAAACCTAACCAACTCAAGGCACAATCCAGCCTGAAGCAACACGAACAGAGGGAACAAGGTGCTCAAGAAAAGCCGGGTCAGGCTCGTGGATGTGGCTGCGGCCGCCCAGGTTTCGAAACAAACGGTGTCACGCGTGGTAAACGGTCGCCAGGATGTGGCCGAGGAAACCCGCCAGCATGTGCTGACCGTCATCGAGCAGCTCGGCTATCGCCCCAGCGTGTCAGCCCGCACGCTCTGCCACGGGCGCAGCCACACGCTGGCCGTAGTTGGCTCCAATACGGGCTTCCTCGCCACCGAGCTCTACCAGGGCGCAGCGCAACAGGCACAGGCCCTGGGCTACTCGCTGATGTTGCGCACGCTGGCCAACCCCAGCGCCGAAACCGTCGAGAAACTGCTGCTCGGCCTCACCGACATGGAAATCGACGGCGTGCTGTGGGCCATCCCGGATGCCGACGGCCGCAGCGACTGGATCAATGCCGAGCGGCTGCGCCGCATCGGTGTGCCGGTGCTGTTCATGTCCACCGAACCGCGTCCGGGCATCAGTACCGTGAGTTTCGACAACGCCGAGGGCGCCTTTGTCGCCACGCAGGCTTTGATCTCGGCCGGGCGCACACGCATCGGCCACGTTAGCGGGCCGCAAGGCTGGTGGGTAGCACGCGAGCGTATCCGGGGCTGGCGCACGGCACTCGAAGCAGCCGGCCTGCCCGCACTGGATGCCTGGGTCGAGGCGGGCGACTGGTCTCCCCTCTCGGGGGAGGCCGCCATGCAACGTCTGCTGAATCGCGTACCGGACCTGGATGCCGTCTTCGTCGGCAACGACCGCATGGCGCTGGGCGCTCTGCTTGCGGCGCACCGTCGTGGTATCCCGGTGCCGCAGGATCTGGCGATGGTGGGCTTCGACAATATTCTCGAAAGCGCTTGCTTTCATCCGCCGCTGACGACCGTGATCCAGGACAAGCACCGTCACGGCGAACATGCGGTACTGGCACTGGTGCGCGAGGTTGCTGCGCTGTACGGCGAAGAGCCGCCACACATCGAACTGCCGCCGCTGAGGCACCAGCTGGTACAACGCGAAAGCACCTGAGCCCGGGCCCGCGCATCGCGTCTGCCCCAGCTTGCGAAAGTAGGGCGTCAATGAGCGCAGCGAATTGCGCCGTAAGGAGGGGGCAAGAGGTGACCTACGGCGCAATTCGCTGCGCTCATTGACGCCCTACGGGGATTGGCGCCGTACGCGGTGAGCCCGGGCCCGCGCGTCGCGTCTTCGCGGTTCGTCAGCCGGAGCTTGCAAACCAATATCGGTGGTGCGCGGTGCGCACCCTACGGGATGGCAGGATGCATGGTTATGTAGGTGCGCAATGCGCACCGCTTACCACACCGTGGGTCCATAGCCCGGATGCAGGCCGGAATCCGGGGCGCATTGGCGAGGATCGTTCAGGATCTTCTGCTCAACAGCAGCCCGCACTCCAGGTGGTGGGTATAGGGAAACTGGTCGAACACGGCGGCGGTGCTGATCGCGTGGGTGTCGGCCAGCGCAGCCACGTTGTCACGCAGGGTCTGCGGATTGCAGCTGATGTAGAGGATGTGCCGGAAGTTGCGCGCCAATGCCACCGTGCCATCGTCCAGCCCGGCACGCGGCGGGTCGACGAACAGCGTGGAGAAGCGGTAGCTGTCCAGATCCACGTCGCGCAACCGATTGAAGGGCCGCACACGCGCCAGTGCATCGCTGATCTCCTCGCTTGCCATGCGCACCATCGTCACGTTGTCCACGCCATTGGCGGCGAGATTGTGACTGGCCGCACGCACCGAGGATTTGCTCATCTCGGTTGCCAGCACACGCCCGAACTGTGGCGCCAGCGCCACGGTGAAATTGCCGTTGCCGCAATACAGCTCCAGCAGGTCACCTCCCAGACCGCTCGCCTGCTCGCAGGCCCAGCCCAGCATCTGCTGACAAACGCCAGCATTCGGCTGCGAGAAGGAAGCTTCGATCTGCTGATAACGCAGACGGCGCTCACCGACCAGCAACTCCTCCTGCACCCAGTCTCGCGCCAGCACGATCTTCTGCTTTAGGCTACGGCCGATCAGCAGGATGCCCAGCTCCGCCGCCAGGGCACGCGCAGCCTTTTCCCAGGCGGCTTCCAGCTTGCGATGGTAGAGCAGGGTCACCAGCATCTCGCCGGAAAGCGTACTGAGGAAATTCACCTGGAAGAGCTTGCGCCTGAGCTCGGCATCCGCCTGCAGCGCCGCGCGCAATCGGGGCATCAGCGTACAGATGGCACTGGAAGCCACCGGAAAGTCCTCCATCAGCACCGGGCGTTTCGGCTCGGCCGGATCGAACATCGCGTACGCGATGGCATCTCCCTCATGCCAGATGCGGAACTCCGCCCGCTGGCGGAAATGCAAGGGCGCGGAACGGAACACCGCAGGCGCAGGCACGCCGAAAGGCACGAAGTCGGCCTCGAAGGCAGCGAGCTTGATCGCAAGCTGCGATTCGTATTGCGCGGGGTCGGGCTGCAGGGACATGAACGGACGATTACTGCGTATTGGGGGCGCAAGGATAGCGCACCCGGCAGCGGCGTCATGGGGATGTCACACCCCGCAACGAGAATCCGGGACTCCCTTCCACTACGGATGCGGCTTTGCAGGCACGCGCAGGACAAGACGGGGGCGCCCCGGCACGGTCATGCGTTTGAAGGCAAGGCCGCATGGACCGCAAAGCCTATGAACAAACCTAAATTCCGCGCAGCCCTCGCCGGCTCGCTGATCCTCAGCGCAATCCTCATTGCCGCCTGTGGTGGCTCGGACAGCGACACGACACAGTCAGGCAGCAGCGCCTCCAGCAGCTCTGCAAGCAGCGTGGAACCCACGCCTACGGGGCTGACGCTGAGCAAGATTGGCGGCTTCCAGCACGATGGCGGCGCAAGCTCGGCGGAAATCACCGCCTACGACCCTTTGAGCAAACGCCTGTTCGTGGTGAATGGCGCGCTGGGCACGGTGGACGTACTGAATCTTGCCGACCCGACCGCCCCCACACTGATCAGCTCGATCAGCACGGCCAGCTTCGGCAGCGGCCTGGGCGGCGTCAACAGCGTCGCCGTGCATGATGGCGTGGTGGCGCTGACCATCGAAGCCAACCCCAAAACCAGCAACGGCATCGCCGCCCTGCTCCGAGCCTCGGACCTCGTCACGCTCGGCACTGCCAGCGTCGGTGCGCTGCCCGACATGCTCACCTTCACGCCCGACGGCAAGACCCTGCTGGTGGCCAACGAAGGCGAACCGAGCAGCTACGACCAGTCGGACTCCATCGACCCGGAAGGTTCGATCAGCGTGATCGCGCTAGGCCCTCTCGGCCCGACCGTGACCAGCGTCAGCATGACCGCCACACAAGCCGGCTTCACGGCCTACAACAGCCAGATCGACAGCCTGCGCGCTGCCGGCGTACGCATCTTCGGCCCGAATGCCAGCGTGGCGCAGGATCTCGAGCCCGAGTACATCACCGTTGCTGCGGACAGCAGCAAGGCCTGGATCACGCTGCAGGAAAACAATGCCGTGGCCGAACTGGACATCGCCAGCAAGACCATCACCGCGATCCGCCCCTTCGGCCTCAAGGACCACAGCCTCGCCGGCAACGGCATGGACGTCAGCGACGAAGATGGGGGCGAGAACACCAACAACGGCACGCCCGCCATCAAGATCCGCACGGTCCCTGTGAAGGGGATGTACATGCCGGACGCCATCGCCTCCTACACCGTGGGCGGCGAGACCTACCTGGTGACGGCCAACGAGGGCGATGCCCGCGAGTACGACGGATTCGCGGAGAAAGTTCGCGTGCGTGCGCACTGCGACAGCCTGGATGCCACGGCTTTCGCCGATGCCGCCAACGCGATCCGTGACAGCAATCTGGGTCGCCTCAAGATCACCGCCAATTACAACGGCGGCAGCATCGACACCGGCAAGGACACCAGCGGCACCTGCACCGCCCTGTATTCCTTCGGAGCACGCTCCTTCTCGATCTGGAAGACCGATGCCAGACAGGTCTATGACTCCGGCGACGAATTCGAGCAACGCACCCAGGCGCTGAGCAACGTGAATTTCAATGCCAGCAACGACAACGACAAGCTGGATGCACGCAGCACGGCCAAGGGCCCCGAACCTGAAGGCGTGGTACTGGGGCATTTCGGTGGCAAGACCTACGCCTTCATCGGCCTCGAGCGCGTAGGCGGCGTGATGGTGTATGACATCACCACGCCTGCCGCCCCCGCTTTCGTCACCTACGTGAATCCGCGCGCAGGTGAAACCGGCGACCGCGGCCCCGAAGGCCTGGCCGTGGTTCCGGCGGCGGATTCGCCGAATGGCAAGCCGCTGCTCATCGTCGGCAACGAAACCAGCGGCAGCACCGCGATCTACCAGATCGACCTGAGCTACTGACCGTCGCTCCGGAAAAGACAACATCGGCCGACGACCAGTCCTCCCGGGACTGGCCGTCGGCCGATTTGCATCCCCCGTCCTCACCGGGTGCCCCACAAAAGGCCTGAAACGCCAACCTTTGCCTCCACCTGCCTCCCCTGATCGGTGTCGGGAAGAGACGCCCCCGATGACCGCACCAGCCTGAGCGGCATCCTGCCGGCATGCACCACGACGGAGCATGCGCATCAACGGGCGAACACAAAACCCGGCTTGCGCGTACATAGCACGCTTCTCGCAAAGACAGCCTGTCCACCGACGGCACCCAGCCAGCAGGAGATCAGCGTGGCCCCGACAAAAGATACAAAAGAGCAATTCCCGACCCGGGCAGGCAATACGCGGTTTTACGACGAGATGAGCAGCGCCAGCGGCGAGCTGCGTCCGAACTATCAGGCGTACGTGGACTGGTTCGACGGCATGAGCGCCGAGCGCACGGGGCGCAAGCGCCACGAGGCCGACGCACTTTTCCGGCGCTCCGGCATCACCTTCGCGGTCTACGGTGACGAAGCCGGCGCCGAGCGCCTGATCCCCTTCGACGTGATCCCGCGCATCATCCCCGCACATGAATGGCGCTCGCTGGCCGATGGCCTGCGCCAGCGCGTGAAGGCGCTGAACGCCTTCATCCATGACATCTACCACGGCCAGGAGATCCTGAAGGCCGGCCGCATTCCAGCCGAACAGGTGATCTCCAACGCGCAGTACCGCCCCGAGATGCAAGGCGTGGATGTGCCCAACAACATCTACGCGGCGATCGCTGGCGTGGATATCGTGCGGGCTGGCGCGGGCGAGTTCTACGTGCTGGAAGACAACCTGCGCGTCCCCTCCGGCGTGAGCTACATGGTCGAAAACCGCAAGATGATGATGCGGCTCTTCCCCGAACTCTTCGCCAAGAACCGCGTTGCCCCGGTCGAGCACTATCCCGACCTGCTGCTCGACACCCTGCGTGCCGTGGCGCCCAAGGGCGTACTCGATCCCACCGTGGTCGTGCTCACGCCGGGCAGCTTCAACAGCGCCTATTTCGAACACGCCTTCCTCGCCCAGCAGATGGGCGTGGAGCTCGTCGAAGGGCAGGATCTTTTCGTGCGCGACGAGCAGGTCTTCATGCGCACCACACAAGGCCCGCAGCGCGTGGATGTGATCTACCGCCGCATCGATGACGACTTCCTCGACCCTCTCGCCTTCCGCCCAGATTCGATGCTCGGCGTGCCGGGCCTGCTCTCGGCCTACCGCGCCGGCAACGTCACGCTGTCGAACGCCATCGGCACCGGCGTGGCGGACGACAAATCCATCTACCCGTACGTGGGCGACATGGTGCGCTTCTACCTCGGCGAAGAGCCCATTCTCAACAATGTGCCCACCTACATGCTGCGCAAGCCTGACGACCTCGCCTACACGCTGGCGCACCTGCCCGAGCTGGTGGTGAAGGAAGTTCACGGTGCTGGCGGCTACGGCATGCTGGTCGGCCCGGCATCGACCCAGGCCGAGATCGAGGATTTCCGCAAACGCATCCTCGCCGCCCCCGAGAAATACATCGCCCAGCCCACGCTCTCGCTCTCCACCTGCCCCACCTTCGTGGATACCGGCATCGCGCCGCGCCACATCGACCTGCGCCCCTTCGTGCTCTCGGGCCACGAAGTGCGCTTCGTGCCGGGCGGGCTCACGCGCGTGGCGCTCAAGGAAGGCTCGCTGGTGGTGAACTCCTCGCAAGGCGGGGGCACCAAGGACACCTGGGTTCTGGAGGACTGAGCATGCTTTCGCGTACCGCCGATCACCTGTACTGGATGGCCCGCTACGTCGAGCGCGCCGAAAACCTCGCGCGCATGCTGGACGTGAACAACCGCATGTTGCTGATGCCTCAGAGCGACCGCGAGAACGTGCGCCTGTGGCGCGAAACGCTGGACTCCATCGGGCTGCTGCAGACCTACTTCAACACGCACGGCGAGAAGCTCGTGCCAGCCGAAGTGGTGCACTTCATGGCACTGGACCGCGCCAACCCCGGCAGCATCTACTCCTGCCTGCGCGCCGCGCGGGAAAACGCACACGCCGTGCGCGGCACGCTTACCGCCGAACTGTGGGAAACCATCAACGCCACTTGGCTCGATCTGGGCAAGTTCGACATCGCGCGCATGGGCGCCGACGAACTGGATGCCTTCTTCGAGTGGGTGAAACTGCGCTCGCACCAGTTCCGCGGCGTCTCCTTCGCCACCATGATGCGCGACGAGGCCAACTGTTTCCTGCGCCTGGGCACCTTCATCGAGCGTGCCGACAATACCGCCCGCATCCTCGACGTGAAGTACAACTTCATCAACGAAGCGCCACGCCGCAACGATGCCGGCGAGTATTACCAGTGGAGTTCACTGCTGCACTCGGTGTCCGCTTTCGAGATCTACCGCAAGGTCTATCGCGACCAGATCACCCCTTCGCGCGTGGCCGAACTGCTGATCCTGCGGCGGGACATGCCCCGCTCGCTCGCCTATTGCACCGACGAGATGCTCAGCTTCCTGCACGAAGTCGCCAACACGCGTTCGGACGAAACCCAACGCCGTGCCGGCGAGCTCGCCTCCAGCCTGCGCTACGGCCGCATCGACGACGTGCTGGAAGCGGGCGTCCACAGCTACCTGACCCGCTTCATCATCCGCATCAACGACATCGGCAACCGCATCGCCAGCGACTTCCTGGTACCTGTTACAACCTGAGGTCCGAGGCAGCATTTTCGCCAGCTTTGCAGGCGCGTGAATGCACGCAATCCTGAGTCCTGGTTGCCCTGTCCTGAACAACCGGAGGTTTCGAAATGAAGTACAGCATCCGTCACGAAACCCGCTGCCACTATGACAGCCCGGCCAGTTACTCCATCCGCAAGCTGCGCATCACTCCGCGGGAAGAAGGAGGCGTGAAGATCTCACGCTGGGAGGTGAACACCCCGGCGCGCAGCAGCCGCAGCGTCGATGCCTGGGGCAATACCACGCACCTGCTGAGCCTCACCGCACCCCACGAAAATGTACGCATCGTGGTCACCGGCGAAGTCGAGATTCCGGACCAGGGACAAGCCCTGATCGGCACCGACTGCGATGGCCTGACACTGCCGATCTACCTTGCCAGTACCAGCCTCACCCAGCCCGATGCCGCACTTTCCGCACTCGCCCGGACGCACCTGGGCCGGGCACCACAGCACATCGCCGACGTGCTCGCCCTGCTCGAAGCCCTGCGCGCTCATCTGCGCCCCACGCCCTCCGGCGGCGAGCCCCTGCGCGGCGCAGCCGAAAGCTTCACCCGCCAGGCAGCCACCCTGCCCGACCAGGTCCATGTGCTGCTCACCGCCTGCCGTGCAGTCGGCCTGCCCGCCCGCTTCGTCAGCGGCTACCAGCTCGGCGAACGCGTGCGCGAACACGCCTGGGCCGGCATCTGGCTCGAAGCCGCCGGCGGCTGGGTCAGCTTCGACGCCCGCCGTGGCGAACTCGCCAGCGGCCACCAGATCCGCCTTGCCGTCGGCCGCGACTATCTCGACGCCTGCCCGATGCGCAGCATGCATCAAGGGGGCGGCCAGGAAGAGGTTCGGGTGACGGTGCGGATGATGTGATTACTGGGGACACGATGGGTAAGCGCTCCATCACGACGTGAGCCGGCAGGCACCGTACACAGGCTCCACAAGCGGCGCTTCAGCAGGCCATTAGCATGCACACTCAAACGCCGCCTTCCGCTATCAACCGGTGGCGAACCGGAATACTGTCCTGAAGGACAGAAGCATCGTGCTAGCCCGGCGTTAAAGCATTGCGCAGAACACTTCGGACGGTCTCACTTTGTGTGACTGTACAAGCAGAAAACCGTAAAGGAAGGATACAAAAAGGGCTTCCCCGCATTTCGCGAGGGAAGCCCCTTGCAAGAACGTCTGAACCCTGCCTGCTTACTTGACGCTGTCGAGGATCAGTACCCAGTCATTGCCATAGGCCAATCCGGCCGGACGCGTCGGTGCGGCAGACGCAGCCGTTCCCGGCGGGTCGAAGGTCTGCGTGCCGGTATTCGCGTAAATGCCCGTGGCATTGCCGGAGGCACTGGCAACCTGAGTCAGGCCGCTACGCGGGTCAAACCATGTCGCCTTAACCTGGGTACCTTCGATAACACCAAGATTGACCGTGAAGTTGCGCCCGGTGTACGTGTAGAAGAATGCGTAGCCTTCGCCTCGGGTTGCCGCAACGTAGTCGTATTGCGTCCCTTGGTCGGCCACCATGCTGTTGTCTGGCACACGGGTCAGGTATGAGCGCGACAGCATGAGTTTCTTGAGGATCGGCAATTGCACTCCACCCGCCGCCTCCAGCGCTACATTCCAGTAATCACGGGGGAAATCGTCTGCCGAGAACAAGGCTCCATCGGTTCCATCGCCCACGCGGTAGACCTGCATCAGAGAATTGTGCCCATAGCTGTGGCCGAAGGCACCGGCAAACACGGCCCAGTAGGCATAACGGCGTACATCTTCCGGTTGCCAACGCGTGCCATCGGTATTCTTGCTGATCCCCTTGGGGTAGTCCTCATAGGAAGGCTCCACATCGAGCGTCGGCTTCACGGGCGACAAGAGGTAGTCCGCCTGCACATACTTGTAGTTGTCCTCGCCGTAGTTATGCTCACCCGGATTGTTTTCCGGTGTGTCCTGCGCATAGGTCCGGTGCCCCGACTGGAACATGTTGAAATCGAGCCACGATTTGTTGTGGAACCATTCCGAGGAATTCCAGCGGCCACGCGGGTGATAGGAGATCAGGTGATTAGGGTCGTTGTCGCGGAACGCCTGCCCCATCGCATCCCAGATCTCACTCCGGATACTCCCCTTCTGGTCACCGCCCACGAACCAGACGATATTGGGCCTGTTCTTGTAGCGATCCGCGAGGAACTTGGCATACGCCGTGGCGGAATCTACCGTGACCACAACAGGAACATTGGCGCTTGACGTGGTGGCGACGACGTTGGAGCCCCAGATCGGCACGATGGCCACGTAAATCCCGTACTCGGCAGCCTTATCGATCAGGTAATCGAGATTGTCCCAGTAATCGTATTGGGCTGCGTCGCCGAAATCGCTTCCTGGCGTGGTATTGATCTTGGCAAGATCACCTTTTTTCAGCGGCGTTGCGCCATAAACGTTCGGCTTCAACATGCTGTGCAAGGGCGAGATCTGCAGCACGTTGTAGCCCTTGTCGCGACGATTTTCGAGATACGTATTGATTTCCTCGCGGGTCAATTTGTAAGACATTAACCACGCCGTATCGGCCAGCCAAAAGAACGGGGAGTTATCCTCCGAGTGAACGAGAAAACGCCCGTTGCTCGAGACCTCCAAGGGCCAGGAGTAAGACGGCGATACAGGCAGCGGGGAAGACGCGACCTCATCTCCGCCGTCGCCACCCCCACCGCAGGCCCCCAGAGTGAGGACCGCACAGAGAAGCATTGCCAGATTACGCATTGATCATTCCTTTGTTGTGGTTTTGATTTATTGCTTGGCGCTTCCACGTTGAAAACGCCCGATATGTCCAGACGTTGCCAAAACTGCCTGACAACAATCCCCCTCGCGCCCAAAATTGCCTGACACGCATGCCAAATACTGGCTCGGTTGCCATACAAATCGCTTTTATGTTTTTTCTGGCTGCGAATTGCATCCGCGGCGATCAGCCGGCGTGATGTGTTGCCATGCAAGTAGGAGGGGCCTGTTGGCGCTCTTTTCTGCGTCCTGAAACCGACCACGGCCCAGCTTTACTCCGCCCCACCCCGACCTCTAATGCCGCTCACCTGGATCCTGCGGCTTGGGGGATGAATCCCCTGGTCAACGGGGGATTCAAAGGCACTCGAAAACACACTAGATTCCTGCTTGCGCCGGAGGACGGCCATGTCTTGGCCGAAAGGGGTTGGGCCATGCCCCTGTGCCCCTGGCCTTTCCTTGTCAGGAGAGCGCCAGCAAGACACGCGATGATCGTGCACCTGCCTTCGTTGCCAGATACTGCCCTGTCCGCGCTTTCGGACGAGCACGGCCAGCAGAGTCAACAGACCCTTGGCATCTTTATCAAAGGGAGTTCCCCTGATGACGCATCTGGTATTCAACAGGCGTGCATCCAAATTCCCGCTTGTATACGGCATACATGTACTGAAGCGAGGTAAATCCACTGCACTGCGCAACTTTCGAATAGCTCAGCATGCCTGCCTTGAGCAGGATCTGAGACTGGCGTAACTTGAAGGAAAAGATCTCTTCATGCACGGTATGCCCTAACTCCCGGAGGAAATGTGCATCAAGCGTCGTGCGGGTCACTCCGACATAGTCCGCAACCTGAGGGGCGCGGATACCCTGAGCGGCAAACTGCCGGATGAAGTGCTTCGCCCGCATCACATAGGGGTCGTGCAGCGGCTTGTGAAGGCTTGATGCTTGCGCGTTGACGCCTTCAGGCAACACCGTCTGGTGAGGCGCGACTGGTAGTGTGCTGGTCAGACGCCGATGCAGCATCTGGGCGGCGATGCGTCCCATCTCATGCGTACCCTGTGCGACCGAACTCAGAGGAATACGGTTCAGCAGGCTCATCAAAGGGTCATCGTCAATTCCGATGACGGCCACCTCTTCCGGCACGGAAAGCCCCAATGAAGCACATGCCTGCATGACCTGTCGTGCGCGCGAATCAGTGACTGCAATGATGCCCACGGGCTTCGGCAGAGTCTTGATCCAGTCAGCCAGATTTTCGGGAATGGTGGTCCAGTCTGGGGCGAAGGTCGGAATCCCTCTATAGACCAGCACTTCGTGCCGATCTGCCGTCACGAGGCAGCTGAAAGCCTTTTCCCTCTCTCCCGCCCAGCGATTGTGGGAGGTCGGCACGATCGAATAAAAGGCGAAATGCGACAAGCCCATATCGATCAGATGCTCATACGCCATCCTGACCAATGCTGGGTTGTCGGAGGCGACATAAGGAATGCCTTTCAGGTACGCCGCATTGCTCTGGTAAGAGCCGCCGACTCCCACCACCGGAAGATGGCCACCCACAAGCAGGTCGAGCAGTTCGGGATCGTCGAAGTCGGCAATGACACCATCGCCATCCCAATCCGAAATACATTCCACGTGCGAGCGGAAGTCCTCCTCGAGCAGGACTTCCCAACCACAGCGGGTCGACTTCACATAGTCACAGACTCCTTCGATGATGCTGCGACCATAACGCCCTTTCGCCTTGAGCAACAGGACCACACGGAAAGACTGCGTCAGCCCATGGCAAGCGCGGCGGCACCTCTTCGGGATGACTCCCACCTGTGGATCGACGGCAAGATCTGTGAGCTTGGGCATGTCGCAGGAACAAAGTACGTGAAATGGCGAAAGGTGCAGCCAACTTGACAATTCATGCTAAACCGGCTCAACCGATATTAGTTGTAAAAAGGTATTAACAAACCGAGAACCTTGCCCAGTCTTGCTTTGAGCAGTTCGGGGCGTAGCGACGCAAGAGGTCTCCTGGCGGATCACCGACCGTACGTGATGCAGCACCGCCTCACCCTGCCCTCCTGCATGCGACGTCCGGAACGACTGATCTAAAAGCACGTACGGAGCCCCCGGCATCGGCTCGCTGCAGACAGCGTCCCTGCAACGATTACCGGGCAAGACTCTCGACACACGCAGCCCAGGTTCAATGGGTGCTTGGACGCAGGATTTGTCTGCGATCTGTCGTGAGAGACCATCAACGTGGAGGGCAAACAGCAGCACATTGCGTTGTGCTGCCGCAGCCGGTTCGCCACGCAAGGCCCGCCCGCCGGGACCGCACACGCCTTGCAGGTCCGGTTTCAGTCGGATCGCAGCACGGGGAGACGGCCGCAACCGTGGAGATAAGCAGCGTATCAAGGCTCGGAAGCTGCTTTTAATGGCATAAAGCCAGCGATGGCATAAGCCTTTTTTGCCCCCCTCCCGACCTCATTCTGATAACGGGAGGGCTGCGGCGGGATGCCGGTCACTCAAGCCGAAACCCTGTCAAATCAACGTCATCCCGGCGCAAACCGGGATCCGGATGCGCCCCAAGACACGAGACTCCGACTAGTGCCAGAATGACGGCATCGTCTTGAGCGAACGGGATTAAGGGGTGGGGAGAGGTTTACATGGCATATGGAAGACGTTGAACAGGTTCCTAGATCATGGCTAAAACCTGCCTCGCACCGCACCTGTTTCCCCGTCGACCACGATCAGTTGCTGCGCAGCCATCCGTTGCAGGGTCTTGGCGAGGTCGCCTTCGCGGATGCCGGTGGCGACTGACAGGGGCGTGAGCCGGGTGATGCCCTTGTCGATCACGGCGAGGATTTCGCGGAAGAGCGCTGTGCTGTCCCAGGGCGCGGGCTCGCCGGCTTGACGCTGGCGTACGATCTGCACCTGCAGCGGTTGCAGGTACGCGCGGATGGCTTCCAGTTGTTCGTTGCTGGCGATCGCTACCAATCCTGGCTCGGGAGCCGGGCGGTCAAGGCGGTTGAGCTGGATGGCATCGGGTTCGATGCGCTCCAGGGCGGCTTTCAGTGCCGCCAGCTCGATGTCGGAATCATTGATGCCGGGAGCGATGAACACTTCCAGCAGCAACTGCCCGGTGTAATTCCTGCGAAAATCCGTGATGCCTTCGATCAAGGAATCGATGTGCACACCGCGCACCGGGCGGCAGATGCGCGCAAAGGCCTTGCGTGTAGCAGCGTCCAGCGAGGGAGACACCAGGTCCGCGGCCATCAGCTCGGCCTGCACGGCCTTGTCGCCCAACAGCGTGGCATTGGTGAGCACGGCCACCTTGTACTGCGGATAGCGGGTCTTCAGATGCTTGATCACCCGGCCAATGCCCCGATGTAGCGTGGGCTCACCGGAGCCTGAGAAAGTAACGTAATCCAGCTCGGGAGCGTCGGCGAGCACGCTGTCGAGTTCGCCCAGCACATCCTCCGTAGGCACCCATTCAGCCCGCTCCAGTGTGCGTGTGGTGGTCCAGCCGCATTCGCAATAGATGCAGTCGAGCGAGCAGGTCTTGAAAGGGAGCAGATCGATGCCCAGCGACCTGCCGAGACGGCGGGAGTTGACCGGACCAAACAGGTATTTCATGGCGGCAGGACTTCAGCTTGCAAACAACCATGTTGCCGCGCAACAGGCGCCAGCGCCTTGTTTCAGATCGAAGCCACGACTGGCCGACACGGCGCAGGCATTGAAACCCGGCAGAGTCACCCCATATCCGAGGGATAAAACCCGCCTCCCTCGCAGCACGCCGACGCCCGCCGGGAATCTTTCCGCCATTTCGGGCTCAGACCCGCACGATCACTTCATGCAGCCGGACGCTGCCGCAAGGAAAAGCATGTATTCACAACAAAACATCCGCTTCGCGCGACTCTCCCGCCCTAGCGGCCGTTCAACCGGTCTGCTCGGCAAAGTGGTGGCAACCGTCGCCGCGCTGGGCTTGCTCGCCCTTTCGTTGATGTTCTCGGTCGTCGTGCTGGCGGTCGGCGTCGTGGGCGGCGCCATCGCCTGGGCCTATCTGTGGTGGAAAACCCGCACACTGCGCCGTCAGATGCGCGAACAGGCCGGCATGGCGGAAGCTGTGTTCCGTCAGCGTGCATCCAGCGATGCGAAGCCGGAAGCCAGAGACGACGGCATCGTGCTCGAAGGCGAAGTGATCCGCGAAGTACCGGAAGAAGAAACACGGCGCTGAACCTGGATGTAATGCTGTCCGGTTCCTCTGGATCCTGGCTTTCGCCGGGATAACGCCGAAGCGAAGGAATCAGCGCCTCATGCCGGGCATTACGGCGCCAAATTTTCGCTCTCCGCCCTGGCCGCCCAACCATCACGCCAGATGCAAGATCACCTGCCGACAGGCGTCATCCCGGCAACAGGCCGGAATCCAGACACGCAGTCGATGCCCATCAGCCCTCCATTCGCGCGAACGGCAGCCACGCCGGCTCAGCCCAGATGCAGGCGCGAGGTGTTCTTGATCTCCTCCATCACGGCATAAGTGCGTGTTTCGCGCACCCCCGGCAACTGCCAAAGCACGTTGCCGGCAAAGGCCCGGTAGGCTGCCATGTCGGCCGTGCGTGTCTTGATCAGGTAATCGAAGCCCCCCGCCACCATGTGGCATTCCATGATTTCCGGGCGCAGCTGCACCGCCACCTTGAACTGCTCGAATACGTTTGGCGTGGTGCGATCGAGCAGCACCTCCACGAACACCAGCATGCCGGCGCCCAGCCTCAGCGGGTTGAGCCGCGCCTCGTACCCCAGGATGTAGCCGTCGCGCGTCAGCCGCTGCACGCGCGCCAGTACTGCCGTGGGTGATAGAGCCACGGCTTCGGCTAACTTGAGATTGGAGAGGCGGCCATCTTCCTGCAGCAATTTGAGGATGCGAAGGTCGGTACGGTCGAGATCGATTTGCGAGGCGGCCATGCTGAATATTTCACCAGTCAGTCAGACAAATATAGCGAATTATTTATCATGAATTTTGAAATGATTAGCAAACATTCAACAACCTTGCATTTCCGGCCAACACATCATGAACGCACCGCAGCCTGCCCCCTCGCCGTTCGCACAGCTCACGCCACTGCCTGAGCAAATGCCATTGCGTGCAGCCATCACGGCTGCCTGCCGCACGCCAGAAATCGAGCTGATTCCGTGCCTGCTGGAACAGGCCCGCCTGCCGCAGGAACTGGCCGAACGCAGTCGCCAGCTCGCGTTGCGCATTGCAGGCACGTTGCGTACGCGCAAGGCCAGCGGCATCAAGGCCGGCATGGTGCAGGGCCTGCTGCAGGAGTTCTCGCTGTCGTCACAGGAAGGCATTGCCCTGATGTGTCTGGCCGAGGCGCTGCTGCGCATCCCGGACAGCGCCACGCGTGACGCGCTCATCCGCGACAAGATCAGTCAAGGCAACTGGAAGGGGCATGTGGGCCAGAGCGATTCGCTGTTCGTGAATGCCGCAGCCTGGGGGCTGATGCTGACCGGCAAGCTCGTTTCCAGCCACAGCCAGGAAGGCATGGCGGGCTCGCTCGGGCGGCTGATCGCGCGGGGTGGCGAGCCACTGATCCGCCAGGGCGTGAACATGGCCATGCGCATGATGGGCGAGCAGTTCGTCACCGGCGAAACCATGCCCGAGGCGCTGGCCCATGCACGCTCGCTAGAGGCCAGGGGCTTCCGCTATTCCTATGACATGCTCGGCGAAGCCGCGCTGACCGCGGCGGATGCCGACCGCTACTTCCGCGACTACACCCAGGCGATCGAAGCCATTGGTCGCGCGTCGGGCGGGCGCGGGGTGTATGCCGGACCGGGGATCTCGATCAAACTATCGGCCATGCACCCGCGCTACTGCCGCGCACAGATCGGGCGCGTGATGGACGAACTGTATCCGCGCCTGCTGACCCTGGCCCAGCAGGCGCGCCAGTACGACATCGGGCTGAGCATCGACGCAGAAGAAGTGGACCGCCTGGATATCTCGCTGGACCTGCTGGAAAGGCTCTGCACCGAACCTTCACTGACAGGCTGGCAGGGGTTGGGCTTCGTGATTCAGACCTACCAGAAGCGCGCCCCCGGCGTGGTCGGGCATGTGATCGATCTGGCGCGGCGCAGCGGCCGCCGGCTGATGATCCGTCTGGTCAAGGGTGCCTACTGGGACAGTGAGATCAAGCGCAGTCAGGAAGCTGGCCTGGCGGATTACCCGGTCTACACGCGCAAGCCCTATACCGATCTGGCCTATCTCGCCTGCGCACGCACGCTGCTGGCCGCCCCGGACGCAGTCTATCCGCAGTTCGCCACCCACAACGCGCACACGCTGGCGACCATCCACGAGATGGCCGGCCCACAGGATTTCCACCCCGAGCAATACGAATTCCAGTGCCTGCACGGCATGGGCGAGCCCCTGTACGAACAGGTGGTGGGCCCCGTGAGTGAAGGCCGCCTCGGCCGCCCCTGTCGGATCTACGCCCCGGTCGGCACGCATGAGACCCTGCTCGCCTATCTGGTGCGCCGCCTGCTGGAAAACGGCGCTAATTCCTCTTTCGTGAACCAGATCGCGGACGAGGCCGTACCACTGGAAGCCCTGGTGCAGAACCCGGTCGAGCAGGTCGAAGCGATGGCCGCCCACGATGGCCAGGCAGGCCTGCCGCATCCTGGCATTGCCCTGCCAGGCGATCTTTACGGCAGCGCGCGGCAAAATTCCACAGGGCTGGATCTGAACGACGAACAGGCCCTGCGTACGCTGGCACAGACACTGCTGAATGGCCCGACGACCCGATACGCAGAACCGATGATTGCCACGCCGATCGCGACGACGGAGGCCGGACATACCATCCTCAACCCGGCCGACCACGGTGACGTGGTGGGCCATATGCGCGAAGCATCCTCTGCCGAGGTGGAGGCTGCCCTGCAAACGGCGCATGAATATGCACCACACTGGGCTGCCGTGCTGCCGGCCGAGCGTGCCGCGGCGCTACTGCGCGCGGCAGACGCCCTGCAGGCCGAGCAGCAGTCGCTCCTCGGCCTGCTGGCGCGCGAAGCCGGCAAGACCTGTGGCAACGCCGTTGCCGAAGTGCGCGAAGCCATCGACTTCCTGCGCTATTACGCCACTCAGGTACAGGCCGGTTTCGACAACGCCACGCATCGCCCGCTCGGCCCGGTGGTCTGCATCAGCCCCTGGAACTTCCCGCTGGCCATCTTCACAGGCCAGATCGCCGCCGCCCTGGCCGCCGGCAATACCGTGCTGGCAAAACCGGCCGAGCAGACTCCGCTGATCGCAGCATGCGCGGTCCGTCTGTTGCATGCGGCCGGTATTCCGCTCGCCGCGTTACAGTTGTTGCCCGGCCGGGGTGAGCGCGTAGGCGCACAGCTCGCAGGCGATGCCCGGGTGCAAGGCGTAATGTTCACCGGCTCGACCGAAGTCGCCCGCCTGCTGCAGGGCATGCTCGCGCAGCGCCTGTCTCCTGCCGGCCTGCCGATCCCGCTGATCGCGGAGACGGGCGGCCAGAACGCCATAATCGTGGATTCCTCGGCACTGACCGAGCAGGTGGTCATCGACGCACTGTCATCGGCCTTCGACAGCGCCGGCCAACGCTGCTCCGCGCTGCGCGTACTGTGCGTGCAGGAAGAGGCCGCCGATCGCGTGCTCACCATGCTCAAGGGAGCGATGGCCGAACTGCGCCTGGGCAATCCCGCACAACTGGCCAACGATGTCGGCCCGGTGATCGATGCCGATGCCATGGCCAGCATCCAGCGTCACATCGAAATGCAACGCGCCCAGGGCCGTCCTGTCCATCAGCCCGGCCCGCGGAACACCGATACAGGCGGCGGCCACTTCGTGCCCCCCACGCTGATCGAGCTGCCGGATCTCGCCGGGCTCACCCGCGAGGTGTTCGGCCCGGTTCTGCACTTCGTGCGCTATCGCTGCGACCAGCTGCCCGCGCTGATCGAAAGCATCAATACCCTCGGCTACGGCCTGACCATGGGCCTGCACACGCGCATCGACGAAACCGTCGCTCAGGTCGCCAACCATGCGCAGGTCGGCAACCTGTATGTGAACCGCAACATCGTGGGTGCGGTGGTGGGCGTCCAGCCCTTCGGTGGCGAAGGTCTCTCGGGCACCGGTCCCAAGGCCGGCGGGCCGCTCTACCTGTATCGCCTGCTGGCCAGCCGGCCGGATGCCGCACTCGCCAGGCCTTTCGGCACACAAACCGAGTTGCAGGCAGCCCCCGAGCGCCCAGCCTTGCAGATCCTGCAGCAGTGGCGCGAGGCCCGAGGCAGCAGGCTGCCTGCACCGGTCCCCTTCTTCTGCGGCGCGCGTCTTGCATTGCCCGGCCCCACGGGCGAGAGCAATCACTATCAGGTGCTGCCGCGCAAGGCGGTGCTGAGCCTCGCCACGGAAAATGCGGAAAGACTCGCCCAGCTTGCCGCCATCCTGGCCGTGGGCAGCCGCGCGATATGGCCTGCCAACGATTCACAGGCAGCCGCATTGCGTGACCGCCTGCCGGAAGCATTGCGCGAGCACGTCAGCCTGGCCACCGATCTCGCCAGGGCCAGCTTCGATGCCGTACTGCACCAGGGCAGCGAGGCGGAGCTTCGCCACTGGCTGGGCGTTCTGGCCCAACGCCCGGGGCCAGTGGTGGGCATCACGCACCTGCCAGCAGGTGCCGCCATCCCGCTGGAGCGCCTGGTCATCGAACGCGTCGTCAGCATCAACACCACGGCGGCGGGAGGAAATGCAAGCCTGATGACCATGTAGTGATCCCTTCCTGCCAGCGCGAACCTTGCCGGCCCACGCTGGCAGGCCGGACTCAAGGCTGGGCGGCCTCGGCCTTCACATAGGGCGCCAGCTCGGGCACCGCGTCCGCCACGGCTTCTGCCGCGATGCGACCGAAGACGAAGGAGCCGGCACGGTTGAAGTGGGTCTTGTCCGGCACGGTGTTGCCCTCGGGGTCGCGCTTGGTGGGGCCGAGCTTGTGCCCTTCGACCTCGCCAAGCTTTTCCATGTGGGCCTGGCTGACGGTATGCAGGTCGACCAGCGGCACCTGCATCTCTTCGGCCACCTTCTTCATGGCCGCCACGTGGCCCATCAGATCATCCTGGATCTTGCCGTCCGGCTGGTAGTAACGGCGCGCGATGGAGGTGACGAGAACCGGCCGGATGCCGGCTGCACGGGCTTCCTCGATGAAGCGACGCAGATTGGCCGGATATTCGGTTTCAAGCTTGGTTTCGCGATCCGCGTGCGCCTTGCTTTCGACATCGTTATGGCCGAACTGGATCAGCATCCAGTCCGGCTTGCGTGCGAGCGCCTTGTCCCACAGGCCATCGCGCCGATAGGTCCTGGTGCTGGCGCCCCCCTTGGCCTCGTTGATGCAGGTGACTTCCTCCACCAGATTGGCGCAGAAACCGGTGCCGTAGCCCTGGCGCTCGGTCTGGGTGGAATCCCCGATGAGGGCGACGCTGATCGGCTTGAGTTCAGCAGCCTGAACAAAACCGGCAAGCCCCAGCAGGGCGGCGCAGACGAGCTGGCGGAAAGGAAGGGACGCAATCGGGTACATGCTGTGTTTCTCCTTATCATGGAAGCCGGCACTCTAGCGCGGAACGGAATTCGCCTCCTGACGGGGATTGCTCAAGATGAAGCTTCTTCCGCCCCTTCGGAGATTCCCTTATCCCCCTGTTTTCCGGAGATGGTCTGAGGTATCTTGGCGGCCACAAGTTACCGGTAACAACACCATTCGTGTGCTGTACCACAAAACAAGACTTGAGGAGACATCCATGAATATCCGCAACCCGCTGCTGGCTGCTGCCATGGTCGTCGCGACCATGGGAACGGGCCACGCGACAGACATCGACTATCAGCAAATGGGCGTAACCAAGGACAACCTGCCGATCATCGCCGGTCAGATCAAAAGCCGTCTGAATGCCAGACTGGCCTGGACACCCCAGGTCAAGGATCTCGCCACCTGGCGCAAGGCCGGGCGCGCAAAACTCTGGGAACTCACCTGGCAGGCGCCGGACCACACGCCGTTCAATCTGCAGCTGATCGACGAGATCGATCGCGGCAGCTACCTCGCCCGCAAGGTGAGCTTCAATCTCACGGCGGACAGCCGCGTCTCGGCGCTGCTGCTGGTCCCCAAGGGCCAGGGGCCGTTTCCCGCCGCAGTGATGTATCACGACCACGGCTCCAAGTTCGACATCGGCAAGGAAAAGTGGATCGAGCCCTGGGGCGATGATGCCCGGCTGGCTTCCGCCAAGGGATGGGCTGCGAAATTCTTTTCCAGCCGCTTTCCCGGCGATGAACTGGCGCGGCGCGGATACGTGGTGCTGGCCACTGACGCGCTCGGCTGGGGAGACCGGGGCGGCATGACCTACGATATGCAGCAGGCACTGGCTGCCAACATGTTCAACATGGGCTCCTCGCTGGCCGGTCTGATGGCGCTCGAAGATGCACGCACAGCCGAGTTCCTGGCCAGCCTGCCACAGGTGGACAAGCGCCGGGTGGCAGCCATCGGTTTTTCCATGGGAGCCTTCCGCGCCTGGCAGGCGGCAGCGCTCACCGACGCGGTGACCGCCACGGTAGCCGTCAACTGGATGGCGACCGCCGAAAGGCTGATGGTGCCAGGCAACAACCAGCTGCGCGGCGGTTCGGCCTGGCAGATGCTGCACCCGGGGATCCTGGCCTACCTGGACTACCCGGATGTCGCCAGCCTGGCCGCACCGGGGCCGATGCTGATCTACGCTGGCGAGAAGGATGCGCTGTTCCCGCTCGACTCGGTCCGCACGGCCTTTGCCGGCATGCGCCGCGTCTGGTCTGCCTGGCAGGCGGACGACCGCTTCGAAAGCAAGGTCTGGCCGGGCGGCCATGTCTTCGAGGCCGATCAGCAGGATTACGCGTACAACTGGCTCGATCGCCAGTTCAAGCGCCAGCCTTGAAACGGCTGGCTGCAACCGCTTGCGACACCGAGGCCGGGCAACCGGCCCTCCCGGACTATGACCCCGCCGCTTCCTTGACCGGCACACCAGCCTGAAGCCCTGTGGCGTCCTGGATGACACGGCTGCGGTCATTCACACCGGAAAGTACCTCCTGCTTGCCGTCCTGGCTGCGGCCGAGTTTCACGGGAACCGCCTGGGCCTTGTTGTCGGCGCCCACGGTGAACACGACCGCATTGCCTTCACTTTGCTGCACGGCCTTGGCGGGCAACACCAGCGCGCGGCGCTGGATGGTGAGGCTGCCCGAGACGAGCAGACCAGCTTTGAAACGTGCGCTGGCCGGCAATTCGACATAGACCAGGCCGGTGCGTGTCTTGATATCGATGGTCGGCGAGATGCGGCGCACGTGGCCGCGGACCTCGTCGCCCAGCGGACTGATGATCACGGCTTCCTGCCCGGGATCAATACGCAGCAGGGTTTCACCCGGCACTTCCGCATGCCATTCGAGCTTGCCCTGGCGGATCAGGCGGAACAATTCGCTGCCGGAGCGCACGATGTCGCCCTCATCGACGAAACGCGCGGAGATGACGCCATCGTCGGGGGCAACCAGCTTGGCCGTCGCAAGCTTGATCTGCTGGGTTTTGACGCGTGCCTGGGCCACGGCCAGCCGTGCACCGGCGGTCTGCTTCTGGGTTTCATACTGCGTCAGTTCCTGCTTGCTGACACCGCCCGAGGTCGCCAGCCGGTTGGCACGACTCAAGGTGGCATCGGCCTGGGCAAAAGTGGCCTCCGCCTCGACAAGCTGGGCATTCACACTCGCCAGTTCGGCCTCCACACTGGTGGTGTCCAGTTGCGCCAGCGTCTGCCCGCGCGTGACGGAATCCCCGATATTGACCTGCACACTGGTGAGCCGAAGGCCGCCGGTGTCGGTATTGATGCGGATTTCCTGCCAAGGCATGACGTTGCCCTGCACATCGACCCGCTCGGACCATTGCTCGAAGCGCGGTTTGACCAGGCTCACGGCGCGCACGACCGGCGCGGCCGGCTGGATTGGTGCGGCAGGCACGGCGGCAGCGGATTGCTCCGCCACGGGCGCCGTGCCTGCGGCCTGGGCCGGCAGCGCCAGGCAGAGCACCATGGACAACAGGCTGCACAGGCCGCCGACGGATTGACCGGCGCGCGGTGGGAATTCAGCGAAGAGGGGCATGACGGGGCTCATGGGTTGGCGGATGCGGGGCGGGCTGCGACGGCCTGCTGCATCTGCGGAGATTCGGGCACGTACTGCGCACCGCCGCCGGTGACGCGGTTCAGCGTGATCCAGGCCTGCAGCCGCTCCTTCTGCACGCCCAGCAAGGTCTGGCGCGCATCCAGCATGACGCGGCGGGCATCCTCCAGCGCCAGCAGGTTGCTGGCGCCTTCGCGATAGCGGGATTCGACGGCGTCGAAGTACTGCTGATACTGGCTGGCCGCGATGCGCGCGTTCTCGGCACGGTCGTTGGCGGCTGCGTAACGAGTGAGCGCGTTTTCGACATCCTGGATGGCGCTTCGCGCCCTGGCGCGATAGGCCGCCAGCGCTTCGTCATAGCGGGCCTGCGCGGCCTGCACGGCTGCCACGCGACGACCACCATCGAAGATCGGCAGGCTGATCGACGGGCCGAATGACCAGGAGCCCAGCGACACCGAGCCGCTGCTGCTGGACGTGGTGGTCGAATAGCCGAAACTGCCGTTGAGCGAAACGCGCGGATAGCGGTCCGCCTCGGCCAGACCGATGTCGGCCGACGCGGCGGCCAGCGCACGCTCCGCCGCGCGTACATCCGGACGCTGCATCACGGCCTGAGCCGGAATCGCCACGTCGAAATGCCGGGGCTCCGGCAGGCGATCCAGACCGATCGGTCGGTCGAGCAGCATGGTCGCCAGGACCGGGCGCGGAATCCCGGTGAGCCGCGTGATCAGGTTCTCCAGTTGCTGGCATTCAGCACGGGTGCTAGCCAGACGGGTCTTCGCCTCGGCCACCGAGGCCGTGCTGCGGATGCTTTCATACGGCGCGGTGAAACCGGCCTCCACGCTTTCTTCGGTGAGCTTGCGCGTGGCGTCGCGGGATTCCGTATCCTTTTCCCGCAGCGCCAGTTGCGACTGGCAGGCGCGATAGCTCAGGTAGGCATCGGCCACGTCGGCCGCCAGGCTGACCCGCGCATCGCCCAGCGTCGCCAGTTTGGCTTCCTCGCGCGCGGTGGCGCCTTCCTTGCCACGGCTGACCGCACCGAACAGATCCAGCTCCCAGGAAGAACTCAGCGAGAGCCAGGAATAGCCCCCGGGTGTGGCATCCCGCGTCTGCCCCGTGCGCTGCGTGCCCGCGCCGGAACTCACATCCGGCCGGCCAGCGGCATCGGCCTGAACGTGATAGGCCCGCGATTCCGAAAGCCTGGCCATGGCAGCTTCCAGCGTGGGGCTGCCAAGAAAGGCCTGGTCGACGAGGCGGTCGAGCACCGGGTCGGAGAGCTCGGTCCACCAGCGCGCGGCTGGCACCTGATGCTCACCGGCATTGGCAGGCGAAGTCCATTGCGCCGGTACATCGGTTTCCGACAGCACGGGCGCCTTGTAATCCGGGCCCATGACCTTGCATCCATAAAGGAGGAGGGGAAGACAGAGCGCGCACCAGACTGGCTGGCGCACGATACAGCTGAACATGCTTGATCCTTTTCTTCCGGACGGGTGTGGGCGCCCGCACCCGGAACACTGGCCGGAGAAGATGCGGCGGCGGCACCGGCATGTCAAGCCCGTCCGCAAGCCCCTCGGACCGGCACAGCCGCACGGCGGTTCCCTCGTGGCAGCAACGCACGATGCCACGAGGCGGCTGACCGCGCAGTCTATTTTTCCTCGGTTTCCAGCGAACGTGCCTGCACCTCGGCCAGCAGATCCTCGAACGAGCGCAGCCCGGTCGGCATCATGGTGACCTGCACCTCGACCTCGTGCGCAGCACCACCGAGGATCACCCCGCGCATCGGGCTGACGTCGTTGAAATCCCGCCCCCAGCCAAGGATCACGTGCTCCAGGTGCGGTTGCAGGTTGTTGGTGGGGTCGAAGCCGACCCAGCCATTCTCGGGGCACCACACCGCCACCCAGGCATGGGAGGCATCGGCACCGATCAGGCGCGGTTTACCGGGCGCGGGGTGGGTGAGGATGTAGCCACTCATGTAGCGGGCGGGCAGCCCCAGCGAGCGCAGCGCGCAAAGCATCAGGTGGGCAAAATCCTGGCAGACGCCGCGCCGCGCCTCGAAAGTCCTGACCACTGGCGTGGCGATGCTGCTGGCCTTCGGATCGAATTCGAATTCCTTGAAGATACGCGCCGTCAGCGCGCGGCAAGCCTCGAGCAAGGGGCGCTGCGGCGAGAAGCTCACCAGCGCCCATTCGCGCAGTTCCTCGAGCAGCGGTACATGTTGCGAGGCAAGCGCGAACTCCTGCACGTCCAGCGGCGCGGAGGAAGGGAAGGCCGTCAGCATCGCGGCCACCGTTTCCCAGGCCGGGCCGGAGGCCTCGCGCCACTGCGCCGGGCGCGGCAGCACCTCGACAGTGCTCGCCGCGATCAGGCGCAGCATCTCGTGCGGCTGGCGGATGGCCAGCCAGCGCCCGGGATTACCGAACCAGTCGGTCAATGCCTCGCAGCGATAAGGCTCCGGCGTGATCTCGATCTGATGCTTCTCGACATGCTGGAAATTGCATTCGCGTGGCGCCAGATGCAGCAGATGCTGCGAGAGGCTCACCGGAGAGCCGTAGCGGTACAGCGTCTCGTGGATGACGTGGTAGCGCACCGAAGCCTGGGCAGCAGCGTTCATGCGATCACCCTCGCCCGCTCCTCGGCGTGGCTGAAGTAATGCACGCTGATCTGGTCCGAAAGACTGGCAGCCGCCGTGCGCAACGTCCCCAGGGCCTCGCTCAGCGCCTGCGAGCCGGGATGGAAGTCCAGCCCGGGGTCCAGCGCCAGCAGGCGCCGGTGCAGGGCTTCCAGGCCGCAGTCAGGCATGTCCCCCAGCGAGGCGTTGAAGCGCTCGATGTAGTCGCACAGGCCGGTGGTCTGAAAGACGATGCCGCGCGGATTGGTGTCATCCGCGATCAGCAGATCCAGCACGGCGATCCACTCCGGGCGCGCCATGTAGCGCGCGCGATAGGTGACGATGGAGTCCGAGACTTCGAGCAGCCATTCCGGGTTGCCGCGTACGCCCATCTTCATGGCGGCTTCGATGGCCTCGGTCTGGAACTGCAGACGCTCGATGCGCCGCCCCAGAGACAGGAAGCGCCAACCGTGGTCGCGTGTCATGCCGTCAAGCGCGAAGCCCGCCAGCGTCATGAAACTGGTGATGTACTCATCGAGTTGCGCCAGCGCCTCGAAGATGCCCACGCGCTCGAAAGGCTTGCTGCCGATCTGCTGCGCCAGTGCGTTGAGGGTGCGCCAATTGTCCAGCGACAACCGCTCGCGCAACTGGAAACCGGTTCGCGACAGATGCAGCACATGCGAAGCGAGGCCGCCGTGATGCTGCGCGTCGAAGGTGGCGCGCAGCAGCGGGCGCACCGCTTCGCGCTCGTTGCAGTCCTCCGGCAGCAGGCCGATGGTGCGCCCGAGTGCCGACAAGGCCTTCCATTCGCCGGGATTGTCGAGGCTGTCGGAGAGGCGATTGAGGGTCACTCGCAGATAACGCGCCAGATTGTCGCAACGTTCGGCATAGCGGCCGAACCAGAAGAGATTCTCGGCCACGCGGCTGGAAAGCCCCGAGCCACTGCGCACCAGGTCGGCCGCATCCACTGGCCGGCGCAACAGGGAGACGCTGGACGCCACGGCGCTGCCGCAGATCCACACGTCCTTGCTGCCACCGCCGCGCTGATTGGAAAGGATGCGCACGTCGCGCTCGCTGGCAGTACGCGCCAGCCCGCCGGGCATCACCATATAGCCTTCGGGCGTGGCCACGGCATACACACGCAGGCCCACGGGGCGGCCCAGCAGCTTGCGGCCATGGCCACGATCGAGCAGCGGGGCGCGCGAGAGGGCGACCAGTTCCTGCGCGTACCAGTCACGCGGATTGGCGCGCACACGGGCGGCCAGGCGGACCAGGCCGTCTTCGTCCAGATCCTCGCCGAACACGGGCTCCACTCGGCGCCCCTGCGGATGTGGCACCGCACTCCTGAACACCAGATGGTCGGCCTTTGCCAGCGCATCCTCCATCACCGGCCCTTCGCCACACCACCAGGTGGCCACGCTGGGCATCAGCATTTCCTCGCCCAGCAGATGCTGGCACAGGCCGGGCAGGAAGCCCGCCAGTGCGCCGGTCTCGATCACGCTGGCACCGATGCCGTTAGCCAGCAGCACGTTGCCGCGCCGCACCACATCCATCAGGCCGGGCACGCCCAGCACGGAATCGGCGCGTAGCTCCAGCGGATCGCAGAAGTCGTCATCCATGCGGCGCAGGATGGCGTGTACGCGGCGCAGGCCGGAGAGGGTCTTCAGCCATACGCAACCATCGCGCACGATCAGATCCTGCCCTTCGACCAGCGGGAAACCCAGGTAGCGCGCCAGATAGGCATGCTCGAAATAGGTTTCGTTGTACGGCCCCGGCGTGAGCACCACGGTGTTGGTGCGTCCTTCGTCACGTGGCGCATAGGTGGCGATGGCATCGCGCAGCGCGGCGAAGAAGTTGGCCAGCCGGGTAACGCGCAGCTCACAGAAAAGATCCGGAAACAGGCGCGAGGTGATGAGGCGGTTCTCCAGCGCGTAGCCCATGCCGGATGGCGACTGGCTGCGGTCGTTGATGACCCACCATTGCCCGTCGGGCGAGCGCGCCAGATCGACGGCGAGGACATGCAGGAAGACGCCACCGGGCGGCGTGATGCCGAAAGCCGGGCGCTGGAAGCCGGGATGGCCGAGAATCAGCGCGGGCGGCAGCCGGCCTTTCTGAAACAGCGTCTGCGGCCCGTAAAAATCCGCCAGCAGGCTGTTGAGCAGTTTTGCACGCTGCGCCACGCCACGCTCGACGCCGGCCCACTCGGCCGCCGGGATGATCAGCGGCAGCGGGTCCATGGCCCAGGGGCGACCTGCGCCTTCCTCGTCGTCATAGACGTTGTAGGTCACACCGTTGTTGCGAATCTGGCGATCGACATCGTCGAACAGCTCACGCAACTGGGGCGCGGTCTGCTTCAGCAGACGTTCGTAAAGCGCCCCGTAATGCGGGCGTGGTTCGCCACGCGCGGCAAACATTTCGTCGAAGCGGGCGTCGTCGTCCGAGTATTCGGCGAGGATCTGTCTTGGCATGGATATCTGTTTTTCTGGACTTTGATACACCGCGCGGTCAGGGGGAAACCACACCCGCTCGACCCTGCGCGACGCCGATGATACGACGTCGCGCGGTGCTGACGACCCTTCCCCTGCCCGGGGGCGGCTCATGTTACTTGCGCAGATCCAGGGTGAACGGGAAATCCGGATTGCGCTCCTCGTCCGGCGGAGCGATCCGTCCAGGGGTGTGCCCGAAGCGGAAGAAACGCGCCAGCCGCCGGGCTTCGGCCTCGTAGGCATTCACCGGGAAGGTGGCGTAATTGCGCCCGCCCGGATGCGCCACGTGGTACTGGCAGCCCCCCAGAGAGCGCTGCATCCAGCCATCGACGAGGTCGAAGCTCAACGGTGCGTGCACGCCAATGGTGGGATGCAGGCAGGAAGGCGGCTGCCAGGCACGGTAACGCACCGCACCAACGAACTCGCTGATCTTGCCGGTGGGCTGCAGCGGCACGGCACGGCCATTGCAGGTGAGCACATGGCGCTCGTCCACCAGCCCCTGCACCTTGACCTGCAGACGTTCGACCGAAGAATCGACGAAACGTACCGTACCACCGGTCATGCCCTCCTCGCCCATCACATGCCAGGGCTCCAGCGCGAGCCGCAGCTCCACGTCGACATTCTTCGCGGCGAAATCCCCCAGCTTGGGGAATCGGAATTCGAGGTGCGGCGAGAACCAGCCGGCTTCGATGGGGTAGCCGAAATCCTGCAGTTCCTCGATCACGTCGCGGAAATCATCCTCGACGAAATGTGGCAGCATGAAGCGGTCGTGCAGTTCGGTGCCCCAGCGCTTGAGGCGGCGCGGCGCGTAGGGCTGCTGCCAGAAGCGCGACAGCAGCGCCCGCATCAGCAGTTGCTGCGCGAGACTCATCTCGGCATGCGGCGGCATCTCGAAGCCGCGCATCTCCAGTAGCCCGAGGCGGCCGGAAGCGGAATCGGGCGAGTACAGCTTGTCGATGCAGAACTCGGCGCGGTGGGTATTGCCGGTGACATCGATGAGCAGGTTACGCATCAGGCGGTCAATCATCCAGGGCGGCACGGCCCCCAGGCGCGAACCGGACCGTTCGTTCTGACGACGCATCTCCTGCAGCGCAACTTCGATCTCGTAGACCGAGTCGTTACGTGCTTCGTCGATGCGCGGGGCCTGGCTGGTCGGACCGATGAAGAGCCCGCTGAAGAGGTAGGACAGCGAGGGGTGGTTGTGCCAGTAGGCCAGCATGCTGGCAAGCAGATCCGGCCGCCGAAGGAAAGGCGAATCGGCTGGCGTAGCCCCGCCAAGCACGAAGTGGTTGCCGCCACCAGTGCCGGTGTGACGGCCATCGAGCATGAATTTCTCGGTGGATAGCCGCGTGTGGTGAGCGATGTCGTAAAGGTGCGTGGTCTGCTCGACTAGCTCGGGCCAGCTCGAGGCCGGGTGGACGTTCACCTCGATCACGCCAGGGTCGGGCGTGACGCGCAACACCTGCAGACGTGGGTCTCTGGGCGGCTCATAGCCTTCCAGCACCACGGGCAGCTGCATGGCCTCGGCCGTGGCCTCGATGGCGGCAACGACCTCCAGGTAGTCTTCCAACGCACGCGTGGGGGGCATGAAGAGATAGAGCTTGCCCTCGCGCGGCTGTGCACACATTGCGGTACGCATGATCCAGCCTGCGGATTCGAAGGCACCGGGACGGCGATCCGTCGCCGATTCGCTTCCCGCAGATTCCGGTCTCGATGCCGCGACAGAGGCGGCCCTGCCACGCACATCCTGGTGCCGCAGGGCGGCATGGGCAGGTAATGGCGCACGCTGCTGCGACGGGTCTGCCGGATGCAGCCAGGGGTAGTCGCCAGCCGAGGCCCAGGGCTGGCTGTCCAGCGGCAGACGGTAGCCCAGGGGCGAATCGCCCGGGACCAGGTAGCAGCGCTCATCGCGCAGGAACCAGGGGCCGGTCTGCCATTGCTGGCCGGCAGCATCGCGCGCGATCGGCAGTACCCAGCCGACGACCTTGTCCAGCCCCCGTGCAAACACGCGGCGCAGACGCTCGCGCTCCAGCGGGTCTTCCAGGCGTGCATCGAGGGGATCGACGTTGGCCGGCAGCTTGCGTTCGCGCCACAGGTAGTACCAGACATCCTCGAAGGCCGGGAAAGCGTATCGGGGTGCCAGCCCCAAGCGCTCGGCTACCGCACGCAGAAAGTCCCCCGCCTGCGCCTCGGAGATTCCGTAATCCTGTTTCTCGTCGGCATACAGCGCCGGATTGGCCCAGAGTGGCTCGCCATCCTTGCGCCAGAAAAGGTTCAGCGACCAGCGCGGCAACTGCTCGCCCGGATACCACTTGCCCTGGCCGAAATGCTGCAGACCCTGCGGTGCGTACTTCGCCTTGAGCTTTTCCAGCAACTCGGCGGAAAGACCACGCTTGGTAGGCCCCAGCGCCTCGGTATTCCATTCGGCGCCATCGCGGTCATCGACCGACACGAAGGTCGGCTCGCCCCCCTGGGTGAGCCGGACGTCGCAGCCCTTCAAATCGCCGTCGATACGCTCGCCGAGCCGATTGATCGCCGTCCATTGCTCCTCGGTATAAGGCCGGGTAACGCGCGGGGCCTCCCAGATGCGGTCGACGCGCATGTGATGCTCGAATGAGACCTCGCATGGCTCCAGCCCGCCCTCGATGGGCGCGGCCGACGAAGGCTCCGGCGAGCAAGCCAGCGGAATGTGACCTTCGCCGGCAAGCAGACCCGAAGTGGGATCCAGACCGATCCAGCCGGCGCCGGGCAGGTAGACCTCGCACCAGGCGTGCAGGTCGGTGAAGTCGACTTCGGTACCGGAGGGGCCATCCAGCGACTTCACATCCGGTTTCAGCTGGATCAGGTAGCCGGAGACGAAACGCGCCGCCAGCCCCAGATGACGCAACAGCTGCACCAGCAGCCAGGCCGAATCGCGGCAGGAGCCGGAAGCCTTCTGCAGTGTTTCCTCGGGCGTCTGCACGCCAGGCTCCAGCCGCACCAGATAGCGGATCTCGCGTTGCAGGCGTTGATTCAGCGCGACCAGGAAATCGATGGTGGCCGCCTGCTCGCGCGGCACCGAATCGAGCAGCGTCCGGAAGCGTGACTCGAGTGGCAGCTTGACCAGATAGGGGGCGAGTTCGGTGGCGAGCTGGGCGTTGTAGGCGAAGGGGTAGTGCATCGCCTCGGGTTCGAGAAAGAAGTCGAAGGGGTTGAGCACCGCCATTTCGACGACCAGATCGACCTCGACGCGGAATTCACGTGTCTTCTCCGGGAAGACCAGCCGCGCGAGATAGTTCGATTGGGGATCCTGCTGCCAGTTGATGAAATGCTGTTCCGGCGCCACGCGCAGCGAATAGGCAAGCACCCGTGTGCGCGAATGTGGTGCGGGCCGCAGCCGCACCACCTGCGGCCCCAGCGTCACCGGCCTGTCATAGCGATAATGGGTAACGTGGTTCAGCGCAACATGGATGGACATTATCGGTTTCCTGGCAAATGGAGACCTGAGCCACTTAGAACCTGTTCAAAGTCTGTCGCGAGAGGCTCTCAGCAGGTGAAGAGCAGCACGGAAACCGGAGTGTATGCAAATACATGAGGATGCCGAGCAGCGCAGCAAGACTATGAGCGGGTTCTTAGCAAGGAGCGTGCAACCCGCGCCTAGCCGTATCACCCGGCGGAAAACCGCCACAGCGGCACCAGTGGCGGGCATGCTCCAGCATGGGGCCAAACATCGCGCACCAGCCTGGCGCAAGGCGTCAGCCCTCCACCTGCGAGCGGTGGAACAGAGAATGGATCACGGAGATGACGATGATCGTGGCTGCCACTCCAGCCACGATCACCTCGCCCAACGCTACGCCGTACAGGCTTAGCGTCATGGCGGCCACCAGCCAGGCGATGCCGAAAAAAGCGCCATGCTCGATGAAGCGCAGTTTGGACATGGTGTTCCTGTCCACCAGATAGATCGTCATCGATCGCACGAACATCGCACCGATGCCCAGGCCTAACGCGATGAGGATGAAGTTGTTGGTGATCGCGAAAGCGCTGACCACGCCATCGAAAGAGAAACTGGCATCCAGTACTTCGAGAAACAGCAGTGAGCCCACCATCAGCCGGCCAGCGTCCGGCACGGCCTGCTTCATGCCCTCGTCCAGCTCCTCCAGCAGATCCTTGACGCCGTGCACCAGATAAAAGGAAAGCATGCCGCCGAATCCTGAAAGCAGGATCTCCCGATTCTCGGTGGGCGCCAGCAGCGCGGCCAAGAGGATCAGCGGCGTAGCAATGAGCACTTCCGCCTGCGGAAAACGGCCGATCAGGGCCGCGATGTGCTCCAGGCCGGGAATCCAGTGAATCTTCTTTCGAGGGTCGAAGAAGAAGTCAATCGCCACCATCAACAGGAAGGCCGCGCCGAAGGCCATCACCTCGTGGTGCGATTCCTCCATGTGGTACGCGTACTCATCCGGCTGGAAAAGCGCCATCCTCACGGCACTGACCGGATCGGTCCAGGCAGCCAGGCAAACGATCAGCACGGGGAACACCAGGCGCATGCCGAACACGGCGATCACCATACCCCAAGTGATGAACCAGCGGCGTGAGCGCTCGTTCATGTGCTGGAGATACTTCGCATTGACCACGGCATTGTCCAGCGACACCGCGGTTTCGAGGATGCCCAGGGTCAGGCAGCTGATGAAGTAGGCCAGCGCGGTGACGGGCCCGCCGTAGAAGGCCCCGGCAACCACGGCCAGTATCAGGCAGACGGCCGAGAACAGCAGGGAACTACCAAAGTACTTGAGCAGCATGATCGGCGGACGGATGCGTGCAGACACCTGGACGCACCTAGTCTGCCTCATCCGGACTGCGCCGGGATGACTCCTCGCGGAGAGCTGCCCGTCGGATCAGTTCGCCACGGAACCGGCAGACGCCTCGGAGGCCTGCAACCACTCGAACCAGTCGTCACCGAAGGTTTCGACGGGATGCGGCGTGCGCTCAGAGCCATTGCTGCAGGACATGTCAGTGGAGGCGCAGTACTTGTCGCAACCCCAGCAGATGCGCTCCGGATGCTTGGGATGGATGGGGAATTTCTTGGCCATTTGGATCACTCCAGCATGCAGCCGCCGGACCGGACAGCTGCTGGAAGCAGTCTAACAAAGCCACAGCAAAGCCACAGGAAAGGTCTCCAGCAACTCCCGTATCAGACAGTCAACCAAAACATCCCTGATACATGCCGCTGGATTGGCGGCGCGCTCCTGCAAGTATACAGATGGAATCTCGGGACGATCCCCGGAAACAAAAACCCCCGCACGGAGCGGGGGTTCGGTCAGTCAGGCCGGAGGAGAGGCCGGCCTTTCAGCACAGCTCAGTTCTGGTACGAGCACTTGTTGGGATTGCCCGCAGGATTGGAGCCGAAGGCTGCCACGGTACAGGCGATGCTGTTGCCCACGCCCACATACTTGGCCACCCAGCTACCCTTGCGACCGAAGGCCACCCAACCGGTCCCCTTGGTGACAGAGCAGGTGCTGCCTTCATCGGAACACTTCGAGAAACCGCTCGGATAGTTACCGGTCCCCGACAGCGTCGGTGCGCCGCTGGAGCTCGACGACGAGCTGCTGGAGGAGCTGCTGCTCGACGAGGAACTGCTGGACGAAGAACTCGAACTGCTGCTCGAGGACGAACTGCTGCTCGACGAGCTGCCGCTGCTGCCGCAGACGGAAGCCGTCAGTTGTGCGCCGTTCTTGCCCACACCGGCGTAGCTTGCCAGCTTGTCCTTCACGCACTGGGCCGTCACCGGCTCGTAGGTGTAGGACAGCGAGGGCTTGGCGGCCAGGGTGGAGGTCCAAGTGTCGGCGTTGATGCCACCCGAGCCCGGATCATCCCAGGTGATGCCGTAGGTCGCATTGCTGGCAGAACTGGTCGTGTTGTTGGCAATCAGGTGCCAGGTACCGCAACCGTTGGTATCGAACCGGCAGGTCAGCGGATTCTTGGAGTTCTCGAACCAGTTGCGTTCGACGATCGCCTTGCCGCTGGCACGCACGTTGATACCCGAGCCCGTGATCTGGTCGTACAGGTTGTTGTACATGTGGGCCACACCACCGCGCTGCAACGGCAGACGGCCGTTGACGTTGCGATAGATGTTGTGGTGATAGGTCACGGTGCGCTGGTAGTCAGTCGTGCCGCCACTCTGGGTGTGGCCCATCAGGCCCACTTTCTTGCTGTCGCGGATCACGTTGTAGGAAACCGTGATGTTCTGCGCGTCCTTCTTGATGTCGATCACGCTCTCGAAGGTCAGGTCACCGTCAGGGGAGCCGTTGCACTCGTTATTGACCGCGAACAGCTCGTTGTGATCGACCCAGATGTTGGAGCTGTTGTCGATGCGCAGCATGTCCGCATCGTTGTTGGCTCCGCCCAGCGCACCGATCTTCATGTTCTTGACGATGATGTTGGCGCTCTTGATCATCGTGATGCCGAAGTTTGCCGAGGAACCATTAGCCCCCTGGATGGTGATGCCCTTGGTGAACTCCTTGATCTGCACTTCGCGGTAGGTATCGTTCCAGTGCGCCTTGGGGCAATTGCCGGAAGAGTCGACCGTGTGATCCTTGATGATCTGGTTGATCAGCGAATCCTCGTTCCCCGTGTAGGTGATGATCACCGGGTAGGCGCCGCCGCTGACTTTCTTGCCGGTGCTCGGATCAAGAAACGCGTTGGCGATGATGGTGTTGATTTCGGTATAGGTCGAGGCCGTAAACGACTGGGCTCCCGAAATATTGCCGCCGTCGGTAGTGGCGAAACCACCGGTTTGCGCAGCTAAAGCGCTGCCACAGAGGGCCATTGCCAGCACGGCAACGGAACCCTTGAGTTGGTATTGCATGACGTTTGTCTCCATGAATCATATTGTTTTGGCTAGCCCTGCCGTCCGGATGGAACAACCGGACCCTGCCTCCGTGATGCCCCTCGTTCGAAGGACATCCGGAACACATTAGCACCCGATTGGGCAGTTTGCATCGGTAGTTCTTACAGACGGCACGAGTGTTTTTCTTACGAACTAATTGCCGCTGTAATCGCCCCGTCAGCAGGGTCTGACTGACCACGCCGGGCTGGCCGCGGAAGCCCTTGCAGGACAGGCTTCTCCGTATGATTCATGAATTTCAGAACTGTTTGACCTCGATTCCCAGAGTCAGAATGCGGTAGGCGATCTGCCGGGGCGTCATGTTCAACAAACGTGCGGCCTTGGCCTGCACCCAGCCCGCCTGCTCCAGTGCCGCGATCACGCGTGTGCGCTCGTCCAGGCTGGGATCTTCCAGATCGATGCGGCTCGCCGCGCTGCTCATCGCGCCCCCCGCCACCTCACGCTGGCGGTCGATGCGGATGAGATCGGCATCGATGTGACCGGATTCCGACATCACCGCAGCCCGCTCCAGACAGTTCTCCAGCTCCCGCACGTTGCCAGGCCAGGTGTATTGCGTGAGGCGGGTGAGCGCCGCTTCGGTGAGATTCAGCGCACGCCCCTGCATCTGGCCAATACGCACCAGCAGATGGCGCCCGATCTCGGGCACATCCTCCAGACGCTCGCGTAGCGCCGGCAACTTGATCGGCATCACGTTGAGCCGGAAATACAGGTCCTCGCGGAACTTGCCCGCATCGACCGCATCCTCCAGATCGCGGTGGGTTGCCGCGATCACGCGTACATCCACTTTCAGCGTGCGCCCGCCACCCACGCGTTCCAGCTCGCCTTCCTGCAGCACGCGCAACAGCTTGGCCTGGAAGGCCGGTGAGATTTCGCCGATCTCGTCAAGGAAGATCGTGCCGCCATCGGCCATCTCGAAGCGCCCGCGCCGCTGCGCCACGGCCCCCGTGAAGGCCCCCTTCTCATGGCCGAAGAGCTCGGATTCGAGCAGATTCTCGGGCAGCGAGGCACAGTTCAGCCGCACGTAAGGACCACGCGCGCGCGGCGAGTTGTAGTGGATGGCGTTGGCGATCAGTTCCTTGCCGGTACCGGTCTCGCCGCGGATCAGTACCGTGGTGTTCCATTTCGACACCATGCGGATCTGCTCGAAGATCTTACGCATGCCCATCGAGTGGCCGACGATGTTGTCGAAACCATGCTGCGCACGCACCGTACGCCTCAGGGTATCGCGCTCCTCGGCGATGTTCTTCTTCTCCTCGGCCACGTCCAGCGACAGCTTCACGCTCTGGCCGATGAGGTTGGCCACCATCTCGACGAAACGCGCACGCACCGGCAACAGACCGTCATCAAGCCGGTTCGGCTGCACCGCCAGCACCCCCTGCAGAGCCCCCCCTACGTGGATAGGCGCGGCCACGAAAGGCAGGCGCCGCTCATAGATGCCCAAGCGGTTGAGAAAGCGCGGCTCACTGCTGACCGCCGGCAGGGCAAGCGTCTTGCCTTCCTCCAGGATCAGGCCGAGCACGCCTTCGCCGCTCTGGTAACGCACGGGTTCAAAATCTTCGGGTTCGATCCCCTGGACCGCATTGACGACCAGTTCGCCGGATTCCGGGTCCAGCACGCTGATCATGCCGCGCGTCAGCCCGGCGGATTCTTCGAGTACGCGCAGGATTTCGTGCGGCGCCTGCTTCACGTCCAGCGCACGCGAAAGGATCACGCTCACGGAATAGAGCGTTTCCATCAGGGTGCGGTTCAGGGCGCCTTCTGCATCGAGAGCCATGGTGATTTACCTTGTTTGCTGCCATTCGGGTTGCGGAGGAAAAAACACCGGCTCAGGCCTGCCGCCTCAAGGGCAGGCTCACACGCGCCAGGCACCCTCCGCCCGGCGCCTCGAGCAACTCGATTCCTCCTCCGTGCTCCACGGCGATCTGCTGCGCCGAGGCCAGCCCGGTACCCAGATGCTGGCCACGCCCCTTCTTGGTGGTGAAGAAGGGCTCGAAGGCCCGCAAGCGCAAGGTGGTGTCCAGCCCCGGGCCACTGTCGGCCACATCGATGACGATGCTGCCGTCACTGGTGCGCGAGGTGATGGTGAGTTCGCGCTGGCGCCAGCCCTTGGTGTTCATGGCCTCGATGGCGTTGTCGACCAGCGCCTTGAGCAGGATACGCAGCCGCGTGGGCGCACCGGTGAGCATCAGCAGCACCAGTTGCGGCTGCCAGGTGACGGTCACGCCAGCGTTCAGGCAGGCATAGGCAGAGAGATCCAGCACGTCACGCACCACTTCGTTGAGATTGACCGAGGTGGAACGCTGCGGCGGCGGTGGCGGCAAGGCGGACTTGAGCGCCTCGACGGCCGCCTGCCCGGCGCGCAGGGCTTCCGTGAGCGCCGCCTGGGCAGGATCGCAGCCGCGCCGCCCCATCAGGGTGACCACCGAATCGATCACGTTCAGCGGCCCCTCGATCTGATACGCCGCCGCTGCCAGACTTTCGCGCAGGGACTGCTGGCGCACCTCTTCGGTCATCACCGCCTGCAACGCGGCCACGCGGGCCTTCTCCTGCTCCACGGTCTGGCGCGTCACATCGTTCGCCACCAGTAACAGATAGGGTTCGCTGCGGGCCTCGTAGAACGCATCGGCATCGCTGCGATCCGCCGCCACCCAGACACCGGAGCAGGCGTACCAGCGCGGCGAGTGCCACAGCGGACAGTCCAGGCGCACCTGTTGTTCGACGAAGGCATAGGCGCCCGGGCGGAAAGGCCCGAAGCCGCTGCCGAGCTGATCGCGCACGGCTTCCAGCAGCACCGGCGCAGGCTCCTGCATGCCCAGATCCGCCATCAGTGCCTTGTAGGCCTGGTTGTCCAGCGCCACGCGATCTTCCAGCGAGAGCAGCGCCATCACCAGCGGGGCGCTGTCGACCACCGATTCGATCAGCGCCTTCTGGTTGCGCACCGCGCATTCAAGGCCGTGCAGCTCGGTCACGTCTCGGTGCAGGCCAAGGAAATGGCTGATTCCGCCGGTCTCGTCGAGCACCGGAGTGACGGTCAGGTCCGCCAGATAGCGGCTACCGTCGCGCCGGCAGTTAACCAGACGGCCATGCCAGGTTTCACACGCGGTGATCTGTCGCCACATCGCCTGATAGACGTCCGGCGGCGTGGTCTTGTTGGACAGGATGGACTGGTTGCGCCCCACCGCTTCGGCGGCGCTGTAGCCCGTGGTGCGCGTGAAGGCAGGATTCACGTATTCGATCACCGCGCGGGCATCGGTGATCGAGATGGCGATATCGGCCTGTTCCACGGCGGCACGGAACAGCGAAGAGGCCAGAAGGTCGGCTGAGAGCGGCGCGACACGGGCGGATGGCTTGGTGCTGGTCATGGCGGGTTCCGTTATGCGGTCAGGGGAGATACATGCAGCAACCATGCCTCCCTGGATTCAAGCGACAAAGCCCGTTGATCTGCAACAAATGCGCTGTACCGCAATGTTGCAAGTAGCCATGGCTTTGTCGCCTTCGTGACAAGCCACGAAGGCGACAGGCCTTGCCACGACGGACGCAATGAAATGCCGTTTGCGCTTCATTTACTGAGTGTTTACAACCCGGATGGCACCGTCGGGGGGCAGACCTGTGGGCAGTTGGCACATTCCCTGCACAAAGTGGGTCAGGAGGACATGCCTGATGACTGAATACCTGGCCCTGATCGTGACCACCGCGCTGGTCAATAACGTTGTAATGGTGAAGTTCCTGGGCCTATGCCCATTCATGGGCGTTTCCAGGGATCTCGACAGCGCTGTCGGCATGGGGCTGGCCACCACCTTCGTGATCACCGTTGCCGTAGGCGCCAGCTGGCTGCTCGACTACCTGCTGCTCACCCCACTGAACCTCACTTTCCTGCGCATCCTCACCTTCATCGTGGTGATCGCAGCCACCGTGCAGTTCATCGAAGCGGTGATCAAGAAAAGCGTGCCCGCCCTCTACAAGGCCCTGGGCATCTACCTGCCGCTGATCACCACCAATTGCGCGGTGCTGGGGCTGGCCCTCCTCAACGTGCAGGAAGGCAGCAGCCTGCTCACCAGTCTGGTGAACGCCTTCGGCTCGTCGCTCGGCTTCACGCTGGCAATGGTGATGTTCGCCGGCCTGCGCGAGCGGCTGGCACTGATCCGCGTGCCGGTCGCCTTCGATGGCGTTCCCGCCAGTTTCATCCTTGCCAGTCTGCTGGCGCTGGCCTTCATGGGCTTCGCCGGCCTGAACTTCCACTGAAAGGACCGAGGAGAACGCCATGTTCATCGCGATCACCAGCCTCACCCTGCTCGGCCTGATCCTGGGAACCCTGCTCGGCATCGCCGCCCGCGTCTTCCATGTGGAGAGCGACAGCGTGACCGCCGAAATCGTAGCCATGATGCCGGGCACCAACTGCGGTCAGTGCGGCCTGGCCGGCTGCCAGGCGGCGGCCGACGCACTGATCGAGGGCACGGCCCCGGCCACCGTCTGCCCCGGGGGTGGCGCGGCACTGGCCGAGGCCATCGCTGCCAGGCTGGGTATCCCGCTCGGCGCGATGGAAGACAGCGGTCCCAAGGTAGCCACCATCAGCGAAGACATCTGCATTGGCTGCAGCAAGTGCGCCAAGGCCTGTGCGACCGACGCCATCTTGGGCGCAGCCAAACAGATCCACGGCGTACTGGACGAGGCCTGCACCGGTTGTGGAGGCTGTCTGGACCTGTGCCCCACCGGGGCCATTGCGCTGCAACCACAGGCCCAGACGCTGCAGAACTGGAACTGGGCGCATCCGCTCGCCGCCTGACCGGAGATCGACATGGGCATCCTGGACAAATTCCTGAAGACCAGTTGGGGCGTGCATCCGCACGAGGATCACAAGCGCCCGGCAGCCGACGTCCCGTTGCGCGGGCTTCCCCTGCCCAAGCGCCTGGCCGTGCCGCTGCTGCAGCACGTGGGCGCACCGGCCAAGCCGCTGGTGGCGGTAGGCGACCAGGTGCTGCGCGGGCAGTTGATCGCCGCTGCACAGGGCAACGTCTCCGCGCCGATCCATGCACCCAGCTCGGGCGTGGTGAGCGCCATCGGCCCGGTCACCGCGCCACATCCATCCGGCCTGGATTTCGACGCCATCACGATCGATCTGGATGGCGAGGACCGCGCCGTCGAATTCACGGCCGTGGAAGATCCGCTGATGCTGGCGCCCGAGGAAGTCACCCGCCGCATTGCCGAAGCCGGCATCGTCGGCCTCGGCGGCGCCACCTTCCCTTCTGCGCCCAAGGCACAGCTGGGGCGCAAACATGCGGTACGCACGCTGGTGATCAACGGTGGCGAGTGCGAGCCCTATCTCTCCAGCGATGACTGCGTGATGCGCAGCAACTCCAACGAGGTGGTGGATGGCGTGCGCATCCTGCTGCATGCCACGGGTGCCAGCGAAGCCCTGATCGGCATCGAGGACAACAAGCCCGAAGCCATCGCCGCGATGCGGGCGGCTGCCACAGGTATTCAGCAAATCCGCGTCTGCCCTGTACCGGCACGCTACCCGATGGGCTCCGACCGGCAGTTGGTACAAGTGCTCACCGGGCTCGAAGTACCTGCCGGCGCACGCACTGCAAGCATCGGCGTGCTGGTCAACAACGTCAGCACCTGCGCCGCTATCCATCGCGCGCTGCGCCTGGGCGAGCCCCTGATACACCGCATCGTCACCATCAACGGCGGGGCCGTGGCCCGGCCCGGCAACGTGCGGGTGCCAGTGGGCACGCTGGTGGAAGATCTGCTCGCCTTCGTCGGCCTCAAGGAAACACCCGCGCGCCTGGTGATGGGCGGCCCGACGATGGGCGCAGCCCTGCCGCATGGCGCGGTGCCGACCGTGAAGGGGTGCGGCGGCATCCTCGCGCTCACTGCCGCCGAGATCGCCAAGCCGGAGCCCTCGCCCTGCGTGCGCTGCGGCAGCTGCGCACGCGCCTGCCCGATGGGCCTGCTGCCGATGGAAATCGCCGCACGCGTGGCAGCGCGGGATTATGACGGCGCGGAAAAGCTGCAGCTCGACGATTGCCTCTCCTGCGGCTGCTGCGCCTACGTCTGCCCCTCCAACCTGCCCTTGGTTCACGCCTTCTCGCATGCCAAGGGCGAGATCTGGAAACGCGCGCAGCAGAAGAAACGCAACGAATTCACCAAGCAGCTGGCGCAGGCACGCATCGAGCGTCAGGCGCGCGAAGCGCGCGAACGCGCCGAAGCCGCCGCCCGGCGCAAGGCCGAACGCGCCGCCCAGCTGGCCGCCGAAAAGGCCGCTGCCGCAAGACCTCAGGAAACAGGCGCCTGAGCGCCAGCAGATCACAAGGAGTCCGCATGAACACCCCCTTGAGCGCCACCCTCACACGCGTCGCCGCCTCTCCCCATGCCGTCGGGCAGGACAGCGTCAGCAGCATCATGCTCAAGGTGATCGCCGCGCTGACCCCCGCCACCCTGTGCGGCTTCTGGTTCTTCGGTTTGCCGGCCGTCCTGCTGTGGGTGCTGACCTGCGCCAGCGCACTGGCCGGCGAGGCGATCTGCCTGCGCCTGATGGGCAAGCCCATCCTCGCCACGCTGCGCGATGGCTCGGCGCTGCTCACCGGCTGGCTGCTGGCGATGTCGCTGCCGCCCTGGGCACCCTGGTGGCTGGGCGTGCTGGGAGGCCTGTTCGCCACCATGATCGCCAAGCAACTGTTCGGCGGTCTGGGCTGCAACCTCTTCAACCCTGCCATGGTGGCCCGTGTGGCACTGCTGGTCTCTTTCCCGGTGCTGATGACGGCCTGGGCTTCGCCCGAAGCCGAACCCGGCCTGCGCGAAGGCCTCGGCATCACCTTCGGCGCGCCGGTGCCGGATGCCTATACCAGTGCCACCTTGCTCGGTCACGCCAAGACCGAGCTGGCGCGCGGCGCCGATCTGTTCCAGGCCTTCAGCCAGGGGCTGCCCACCAGCTGGCAGGGCGAGCGCCCCGGCAGCCTGGGCGAGACCGCCGTACTGCTGCTCGCCCTCGGCGGCATCGCGCTGATCCTGATGGGCGTGATCAGCTGGCACATCCCGCTGGCGATGCTGCTCGCCCTCGCCATTCCGGCGGCCATCGGCCATGCGCTCAATCCCGCGCGCTACCTGGACCCGACGACGCACCTGCTCTCGGGCGCCGCTGTGCTGGGCGCCTTCTTCATCGCCACGGACTACGTCACCTCGCCCGCCTCGCGCGCCGGCCAGTTGCTGTTCGGCGCCGGCTGCGGCTTCCTCACCTGGGTGATCCGCAGTTACGGCGGCTATCCCGAGGGCGTGGCCTTCGCCGTGCTGCTGATGAACGCGCTGACACCCGCCATCGACCGCTTCATCCAGCCGCGCATCTATGGCCGCGACTGGCGCGGCAACCCCCGCCTGCAGAAAAAGGACTGAGCATCATGCAGCTTGCACTCCTGCGCGAACGGATTCCCTACCAGGCCGGCACACTGGCCGCCTGCCTGCTGATTACCAGCGCCGCGCTGGTGTTCTCCAACCAGCTCACGGCGCCCGCGATCGAGCGCGCCGCACGGGCCGACCTGCAATCCTCGCTGACCCAGGTGCTACCCGAGGGCATGGTGGATAACGACATGCTGCGCGATGCCCGCCAGATCCTGACGGAGAACGGCGCGTCGGTCACCGTATATCGCGGCAGCAAGGCCGGCCAATACGCGGCGGCCGTGTTCGAATCCAGCGCCATCGGCTATGCCGGTGAAATACGTGTGCTGATCGGCGTGGACGCCGGCGGCACGGTGATGGGGGTGCGCGTCCTCAAGCACGCCGAGACCCCCGGCCTGGGTGACAAGATCGAGATCGCCAAGGCCGGCTGGATCCGCGGCTTCGAGCACAAATCGCTACAGAACCTGGCACCCGAGCGCTGGGCGGTGAAGAAGGACGGCGGCATCTTCGATCAGTTCGCCGGCGCCACCATCACGCCGCACGCAGTGGTCAAGGCCGTCAAGCTGGGGCTGGATTTCTATGCCGCCCATGCCAACGAGATCGCAGGAGAATGACCATGAACCGCCCGGACATCCGCAAACTCTTCCGTGACGGCCTGTGGGACCAGAACGTCGTCACCACCCAATTGCTGGCACTCTGCCCCACCATGGCGGTGACCACTTCCGGCACCAACGGCCTGGGCATGGGCCTGGCGACCACCGCCGTGCTCACGGTGACGAACATCCTGCTCTCCGCCATCCGGCATCTGGTGCCCGATCAGGTCCGCATTCCCATTTTCATCGTGGTGATCGCCACCGTCGTGACCCTGGTCGACATGTCGCTCAACGCCTGGCTGCACGAGCTGCACAAGGTGCTGGGCCTGTTCATCGCGCTGATCGTGGTCAATTGCGCCATCCTCGGCCGTGCCGAGGCCTTCGCCTCGAAGAATGGCGTAGTGGCTTCGGCCTTCGATGGTCTCGCCATGGGCCTGGGCTTCACGCTGTCGCTGACGGTCATGGGCCTGATGCGCGAACTGATCGGCAGCGGCACGCTGTTCGCCCAGGCCAGCCTGCTGCTCGGCCCGGCCTTCTCCTTCCTGGAGATCACCGTGATTCCCCAGTATGGCGGCGTGCTGATGATGATCCTGCCGCCGGGGGGCTTCCTCGTGCTGGGCTTCCTGCTCGTGGCCAAGCGCAAGCTCGACGCCCGCCTGGCCAGACGCAATGCCCCGAGCCAAACCGAAAACGCTTGCTGTACCGTCTGATTCCCGAGAGAAAACATCATGCGCGTATCCGTCGCCTACACCGAAGGCAGCCGACAGGCCTGGAAGATGCTGGATCTGCCCGAGGGCGTCACCGTCCGCGAGGCCATCGATGCCTCGGGCGTGCTGCAGCAATTTCCCCATATCGACCTCGCCAGCCAGCGCATCGGCATCTTCGGCAAGCCCACCAAACCGGACGTCGCCCTGCGCGAAGGAGACCGCGTGGAAATCTACCGCCAGATCACCTGCGATCCGCTGAGCGTGCCACGCCGCCCCGGCTTCGAGCTCGACAGCGACGACGATTGATGTCCGCACCGGCCCTGCCCCTGCTGCGCCCGGCGCGCGCCGAGGACATCCCGGCCATCGCCGGCTTGCTCGCTGCGCTGTTCGCCATCGAATCCGACTTCAGCGCTGACAGCACCCGCCAGCAGGCTGCGCTCAGCCAGATGCTGGACCGGGCCGACATCCTGTTGCAGGTGGCGGAACTCGATGGCGCCGTGGTGGGCTTCTGTTCGGTGCAAACCGTGATCTCCACGGCTGAAGGCGGCCCGGCAGGCGTGATCGAGGATGTGGTGGTGGCCGCTACGCATCGTGGCAAGGGCATCGCGCGTGCGCTGCTCGCCGCGGCCGAAGCCTGGGCGCTTGGCCGCGGCATGCTGCGGCTGCAACTGCTGGCCGATCAGGACAATGCGCCGGCACTCGCCTTCTACCGCCACCTCGGCTGGCAGGAAACGCAACTGGGCAACTGGCGCAAACGGTTGCGCGGCTGAAGCGCAGCCACGATCGCGCAATCCCGGCCTCCTCGGACCGCAGGCGCATCGATGGCGCGGAATCCACGAATGGGCTGCATGGGGAGACGCCCCGAACTCCTGCCTGCATCCGGACGCGGTGCGTATTGCGGCACCCTACCGGGCTGGATTCCGGCCTTCGCCGGAATGACGTCCATTCTGAAAAATCGGTCTCTGCCTGATCAGACATCGGCATTGGGGACGGTTTTTGAAAAATGATCGAAATCAAGGCGCCGGCCGGACCCCGCGCGGAATCATGCTGCCACAACGCAGCTTTCCGATCCGTCACGGAGGTACATGCAGATGAAGACCCACGCGATTTTCCTCGGACTGGCCTTGCTCGGCACCGCCGGATGGGCACAGGCCGCGCCGGACTGCACGATCAGGCTTGGTTCCAATGACCAGATGCAATTCAGCCAGAAGACCCTGACCGTATCTGCCGCCTGCGAGAGCATCACCCTCAAACTGACGCACACCGGCAAGCTGCCGGTGGCGGCGATGGGGCACAACGTTGTCATCAGCCGCACGGCCGACGCCGACGCGGTGGCGCGGGATGGCCTCAAGGCCGGCGCGGTGGCCGGTTATCTGCAAGCGGGCGACAAGCGCGTGCTGACGGCGACGAAGATGATCGGCGGCGGCCAGACAACCAGTACCACGCTCGCAGGCACGGCCCTGAAAGCCGGTGAGGACTACAGCTTCTTCTGCTCCTTCCCCGGTCATTCGATGCTGATGCGCGGCAAGCTCGTCGTCACGCCCTGACGGCGCAGCCGCACAAGCGCATCCAGCCCCATCAGGAATACCCCCCGCGGACCGCCCACGACGGTCCGTGGTGGTGCCGGCACGCGCCGATGCGGCGCGCGGTCCGGCTCACAACACGAACAGACAAGGAGACAATCATGAATGCCTTCATCCGGTCGCTGTCCGCCGCCATTGCGGTGCTCTGCCTCATGGCCGTTCCAGCCCATGCCACCGACGCGCTGCAATTGGTCGGCCAGAGCCTTGCACAGGCTCCCGATCTCGCCAGACTGCCCCGCCAGCAGGTCAAGCTCAGACGCCCGCCTTTCGTACACGAACATGAGCAGGTGGCAAAAGGCGGGCCCAAGGTCGTGCAGTTCACGCTGCCGATCGTGGAGAAGGAAATCGTCATCGACGAGCTGGGCACGAAGATGCACGCGATGACCTTCGGCGGCTCCATCCCCGGGCCACTGATGGTGGTGCATGAAGGCGATTACGTGGAGCTGACCCTGGTAAATCCAGCTGGCAACACCATGGTGCACAACATCGACTTCCATGCCGCGACCGGTGCCCTGGGCGGTGGCGATCTCACCCTCGTGGCCCCCGGTGAAGAAGTCACCCTGCGCTGGAAGGCCACCCGGCCCGGCACCTTCGTCTATCACTGCGCACCGGCCGGCCCGATGACGCCGTGGCACGTGGTGGCCGGCATGCACGGCACGGTGATGGTGTTGCCGCGCGGCGGTCTGAAGGATGGCAACGGCAAGCCGCTGCGCTATGACCGCGCCTACTACATCGGCGAAACCGAGTTCTACATCCCGCGCGATGCGGAAGGCAATTTCAAATCCTACGGTTCGCATGCCGAAGCCCTGCCCGATACCCTGGCAACGATGCGCGGGCTGACGCCCTCTCACGTTGTCTTCAACGGCGCGGTCGGCGCACTGACCGGCGAGCGCGCACTGACCAGCAAGGTCGGCGAAACGGTGTTGCTGGTGCATTCGCAGGCCAACCGCGACAGCCGTCCGCACCTGATCGGCGGCCACGGCGACTACGTGTGGGAGGAAGGAAAGTTCAACAACCCGCCGCTGCGCGACCTGGAGACGTGGTTCATCCGCGGCGGCTCCGCCGGCGCCGCGCTGTACACCTTTCGCCAGCCCGGTCTGCATGTGTATCTCAACCACAACCTGATCGAGGCGATCCTGCTCGGCGCGGCCGCGCATATCCAGGTCGAGGGCAAACAGTGGAACCACGACCTGATGACCACGCCGTCGCCTGTCGGACCGATCAGACCGTCGACGGACCTGTCGCTGCCGGCGGAGAAGTAAGCGGCAGGCGCAGCTGTGTCGGGTCAAGCCATTCGGGCCGGGCAAAAACAGGGCGGTTCGCGCCGGATTGAACCCGCCCATGCTTCGACAGGCTCAGCACGAGTGGCTTTGGAGGGTCGGGGCGATGCGCCCTTGCCCACCAGAATCCGCTCACACTGAGCGTCGCGCAGCGGATTCGAGGCGTGGGCCAATCAGGGCTTCAGTCATTTGACCGCAGGTTTGACAATCCTGCCGTGCCCGTAATGCCGTTCAATTAAGCCCTAGCCCTCTCAAATCTGCGTCATTGCGGCTTGCGCCGGAATGACAGCGTTGTCTGACGTGAGCGGGATCGCCGCCGTGCCTGCTCAATGGCGCGAGAAGAGGTCATGCACCCAGCAGAATTTGGCGGTGATATCGAACGGCGGCTCGGGCTGCGGCTCGCCGGCAAGCCAAGCGCGCACGGCCCCGGCCAGATCGGCAGCGCCGGTCAGCAGCACCTCACAGCCGCGCTGCTGCATCTTGCGGAAAAAACCGTCGCCGGCACTGTAGGTCAGGATCAGCTGCACACCATCCAGCGGATGCGGGCCATCCCCCTCGAAATTGTGGATCACCTGCTGGTTGGTGAGCTCGATGCGCTCGGGCGAAGGCACGGGCGCGGAAGCATCGAGCGGCTCCAGCAGAGAATACACCAGCCATTTGCGGGACTTGCCGGCATGCCCGGCGGGGCTGACGAAATCACGGGTCGGAATGGCGATCTTCATGCAAACCTCGGATGCTTTCCAGGTGCTGGTGCGCATTGCGCACCCGACGAATTCTGTGTCCCAGCCCGGGGAGTGCGTCGGCCATGTGTAGGGCGCCGCAGGGAACAATGAGCGAAGCGAATTGCGCCGGTTGGATGCGGCAAAACGAAACATCCGGCGCAATTCGCTTCGCTCATTGACGCCCTACGAACCCGCTCGTGCCGAGGTATCGCCGCAAGAACGGGCCCGGCCACTCATACCGCGCCGCGCGTTTCGCGGAACTTGCCGTTGCTCAGCGCGGCCAGACCGGAGAGCTCGGCGGCTGCCGACTTGCGCGGCTGGTAGCTGGTGAGCTCGGCGGCCACGGCGCGGATCTTGTCGGCGCTCGACAGGCTCTTCAGGTCGCCTTTTTCCAGCGCGGCCAGGTCCATCAGCTCTGTCCAGACCAGCCCCTCATCGATGGGCAGCAGCACCAAACGGGCGCCATTCGCTTCCACCACCGTGGCCTGGGTGATATCGGGCACGAACAGCAGCACGCTGGTCGCGGCGCGGATGTCCTGACCATACTTCACGACGATGTCCGGCACGTCGGCAACCGTGTCCACCAGACCGGCCAGGAAAACCAGGCCTTCGCCGTCGGACAGCGCATTGACCTGGGTGAGCACCTTGACCGGCGGCTTGCGGCGGCCGGAGGCATCCCCGATCTCGCCTTCGATGACGATCAGCTCGCCGCGATAGGCCACCGCCTTGGCATCCTCGGTGGCTTCGAGGAAGTTCATGTTGAAGAACAGACCGGCCTGTTCGTAGTTCTTGAGCAGCATGGTGTATTTCCTGTGTGGTGTTTGAATCTTCAGGTCTTTTCGGCGCTGCCGCAGCCACAGGAATGCCCCTCTTCGCCGCTGCAGCAATCCCGGGCCGGCGCACTGCGGCCCACGATCAATGCCAGCAAGGAGCGCACCGCATGGGCCGCACGACAGGGGATGCCTTGGGTGGCATGGCAGAACTTCTCATGCAGGTTGCGCGGTTCGGTGGTGAGATGACCCTGGCACATGGCAACGCCTCCTTGATGGATGATCAGCAGCATTCGAGCTCGATCTTGTCGAGCAGCAGCAGTGCCTCGACATCGTCCGCAGCTTCGAGCTGATCGCGCAGGATGTTGAGGTGGGCATGGATCAGGAAAAGCTCGTCGTGCCGGGGGCCGCTCACGGGGTTGAGCTTGCGCGCGAGAAGCTGCCAGAAGGCATTGCTGCGCGCTTCGTCTTCCATGTAAGGGCGCAGCATCCCGACCAACCGGCGAGCCTGACCATCGCAGTCGAGCCCGATGAAGCTGACGTAGCGGTCCTGCTCCTCGGTCTTGCCCTGGCACAGGCAAGGCGGTTCATTCATCGTCATCGTCGTCTTTCAGGGCGATGGTCAGGCCGGTGGCCGCTTCGATATGCGGGGTGAGCTGGGCACAGTGGCCCGCCGTGGCGATGCCATAGAGCGTGAAGCCCTTGCCTTCGGCCAGCGGCCGCAGCCGGGAGGGAATGTCGTTGTCCAGACAGCACGAGAAGATGAAGCCGGGGAAGGCCTGACGCAGTTCGGCATCAATGTCGGGGCGCGCCGCATTGCCACCGGCCAATGCCTGGCACACCTGCTCGATGAGCGCCGGCGTGACCGTGCCGGCATCCGGTGCGCAGACCTCGCTCATGCTTCTTCCTCGGCGGCGAGTTCGCTGGCGTACTGCGCCAGCGAGGGGGGCGCGATCCCCATCACGCGCGCCAGCCAGGGCGGCGGGCTGACGAGCGAGCGCTGCAGCCGGGCAACGCTGTCGCGCGCGGGGCCGGAGGTCGGGATCTTCACCGGATGCACGTTGGCGCGGATCACCTTGGCCGCAGCCGGGCCGCCGATGGACTGGACGTAGAGCACATCGCAATCGGCAATCAGCTCGGCGCGTGCCAGATTCTTGTCTTCGGCATACTCGGCCTCCAGCGTGGAGCGCAGTTCGATCAAGCGCATCTCGGTGGCCGAAACCTGATAGACCAGAAAGCGCTCGCAGGAGCCGAAATGGCCATCCAGCATCTCGCCGGCATTGGAGGCACAGGCCAGGCGGATGGATCCGGGCATGTCGCCTTCCTGATAGGGCTGCCGCACCGGCAGATCGCTGCCGGCCACGCCTTCGCCCCAGAGGATGCGTACCGCGCGCTTGAGGTCTTCCTTCTCCATCTGGCAGATGCCGCCGCCATCACCATCCATGGCTTCGCGCAGCAACTCGACCGAGCAGCCGACAAGCTTGGCCTCGGTGATCGGCAGTTCGATCTTTTCGGCCAGTGCGAGCGTCAGTTCGCGCGGGGCGACCTTGAGTTCCAGCGCGGCCAGTCCGATGCGCAGAGCGGCTTCGCGGGTGATGGAGGTGTTCATGGTTTTCTCCTGAAGAGCGGGGCAGGAGTAGGGTGCGCACAGCGCACCATGCGGATGCCGGTGCGCTGTGCGCACCCTACGATCTTGATTACATGTAAACGATGCAGCCGTCGCCCGAGGGGCAGGTGGACTGGCAGGTGGGGCCGTCGTCCTTGTCCTCGCATTCATTGCAGACATCTGCCTTGATCTTGACGATGCCACCCTTCTCAAAGATGGCCTGCGTGGGACAGACCGAAACGCAGTCACCACAGCTGCTGCATTCGGCGACGAGGATCTTCATTGCCATGATGGTTCTCCTTGAACCGGGTTTGGGTACTGGGGTACGGATACGGGGCGTGCGCCCCGATACCCGATTCCCGTTGCCTGGGTGTTACTCCACCCCGTCCAGGCGCTTTGCCCTCAGCGAGATGGGCAAGCGCGCAGGCGCGGGGATGGGATCGATGTAATACACGCCGCCATTGGCCAGCTTGAGCTCGCCACCCCATTTCTCCGGGGCGTCGAATTCAATGGAGGTGATGTTGTCTTCGATGTCGCGCTTGGGCAGGTAAAACACCAACCCGCCTTCCGCGTTCTTGCGAATCATGATGTTGGCCATGGACAGCTCCGTTCAGGGTGGAGACAGCAGGGATGCCGGGAGAGCAACCGGGCGACCGGGTTTCCCCGGCGCCCTTCGCCCCTCTCAGTGGCGCCCGCTCTCAACGCACCACATCAAAGTTGTAATCCGTGTCACCCATGTACTTGGTCTGCTCGTCCAGGCGCTCGAGCACGGCATTGGTGAGCGTGGTGAGGATGTACATCGCGCCCTCATAACCCAGGGTGGTCATGCGGTGCAGGTGATGACGGTCAAAGATCGGGAAGCCCAGGCGGATCAGCGGCACTTCGAACTCGGGGCCCTTGTGCAGCGTGTCGCGCTGGATGGTTTTGCCGTAGCTGGAGCCGATGACGAAGTCAGGCTTGTCGGTGAAGCAGAGGCTGCGCAGGTGCCACAGGTCGGCACCACCGTAGGTCTTGCCGTGCACACCGTAGGGCGAGGATTCGAGCAGCTTCTTCATCGCCTTTTCCCAACGCTTGTTGCTGTTGGTGCAGACGATGTGGGTGGGCTCGATGCCCAGTTCCATCATGAACTTCACCAGACCCAGCAGGAAGTCGGGGTCGCCGAAGACGGCCATCTTCTTGCCGTGCAACCAGGCGTGCGAGTCGGTCATCATGTCGATGAGGCGGCCGCGCTCGATGTTCAGCGATTCGGGAATCGCCTTACCGGTGAGTTCCGAAATCTTCATCAGGAATTCATCGGTCCATTCCACGCCCATCGGGGGGTTGATCTTGGGCGCTTCGTGGTTCCACACGCCTTCCACGTACTTGCGGCTCTTCTCGAGCGTGGTGGGCTGCATGAAGAGCGTGGTGATGGCGTTCGGCGCATCCTTCATCTCGTCGATGGTGGTGCCGCCGGCATACATGTTGTATTCGCCGGTGGCCGGGGTGTCGAGCACTTCGGACGGATCGCAGAGCATGGAATACTCGACGCCCATCTCGTTGAGGATGCGCTTGATCACACGGTAGTTGCCAAGATAGGTCTCGAAGCCCGGCACGATGTTGATCTTGCCGTTGGAGCCGACCGACTTGCCTTCCATGCTGGTGAAGTACTTGGCGATGCCTTCCCACATGTTGTCCCAGCCGGTGATGTGCGAACCGACGAAGGACGGAGTGTTGGCGTAGGGGACCGGGAAGTCCTTGTCCAGATAGCCTTCCTTGCGGGCGTTGCCGATGAAGGCGCCCAGGTCGTCACCGATCACTTCTGCGATACACGTGGTGCAGACGGCGATCATCTTCGCGTCATACAGCTTGGTGGCGTTCTGCAGACCCTCATGCACGTTCTTCTGGCCGCCGAACACGGCCGCGTCTTCCGTCATCGAGTCGGCGATGAAGGCAATCGGCTCCTTGAAGTGGCGGTTGAAGAAGGTACGGAAGTAGGCCACGCAGCCTTGTGAGCCGTGGATGTACACCATGGTCTTTTCGAAACCCAGGCCGCACAGGGCGCCGCCCAGAGGCTGGCAGACCTTGGCCGGGTTGATCGAGAGCGCTTCGCGCTTGAAGTTCAGTTCCTGGTATTCCAGCGTGGTGGTCCAGGCAAAAGTCTCGGCGACCTTTTCCTTCGAAGGCATTTCTTCGAAGTTGGCACGCTTGCTGGCCATGAGTTCCTTGTACTCGGGCTCCTGGAAGAGCGGGAAACAAGGCTTGATCTTGTCGATGGTTTGCATCTTGCATCTCCTTGCCCGGCCACTCAGCCGTGGACGCGGGGGAAGGTTGTTCGATCGCGGCACTTTCGCGCCACGGGTCATGCGTAGGGAGCTCCGCGCGCACCTTGCCATCCGTGCGCTTGAGGCGAATGGTGCGCAAGGCGCACCCTACGTCTGCGTCGTCTGTCAGGCAGCCTTCTGCTCTGGCTCGGCTGCGGCCGGCTTCTGCCAGGGGGCCTTGAAGAGGCTCCAGCAGGGGTTGTTGACCGTCATGTCCATGTCGCGGGCGAAGATGGCGAAGCCATCGAAGCCGTGGTACGGACCGGAGTAGTCCCAGGAGTGCAGCTGGCGGAAGGGCACGGCCATCTTGTGGAAGGCGTACTTTTCCTTGATGCCGGAGCCGATCAGGTCGGGCTTGAGCTGACGGACGAATTCCTCGAACTCATAGCCAGTGACATCGTCATAGATCAGCGTGGCGTCCTTCATGTCCTTCATCGTGCGGTCATAGTCGTCGTTGTGGGCGAACTCGTAACCGGCACCAACGACTTCCATGCCCAGATCCTCATAGGCACCGACGGTGTGACGCGGACGCAGGCCACCGACGTAGAGCATGACCTTCTTGCCTTCCAGACGCGGGCGGTACTTGGCGATCACGGCATCCATGATCGGGGTGTACTTGGCGATCACGCGCTCGGCGCCTTCCTGGATCTTCTCGTCAAAGTGCGAAGCGATCTCGCGCAGGCTTTCCTTGATCTTGGTCGGGCCGAAGAAGTTGTATTCCATCCAGGGGATGTTGTACTTCTCTTCCATGTGGCGCGCGATGTAGTTCATCGAGCGATAGCAGTGCAGCAGGTTCAGCTTGACCTTGGGGGTGTTCTCCATTTCGGTCAGCGTGCCGTCGCCGGACCACTGGGCGACCACGCGCAGGCCCATTTCCTCGAGCAGGATGCGCGAAGCCCAGGCGTCGCCACCGATGTTGTAGTCACCGAGAATGCAGACGTCGTACGGGGTGCCTTCGAACGGCTGCTCGTCGCGGGCGGAAAGGATCCAGTCGCGCACGGCGTCGTTGGCGATGTGGTGACCCAGCGACTGGGACACCCCACGGAAACCTTCGCAGCGCACCGGCACGATGGTCTTGCCGATTTCGGCCGCCTTCTTCTTCGAGACGGCTTCGATATCGTCACCGATCAGGCCGACCGGGCATTCGGACTGCACCGAGATCCCCTTGGAGAGCGGAAACAACATTTCCAGTTCGTCGATCAGCTTGGCGAGCTTCTTGTCACCGCCGAACACGACGTCCTTTTCCTGGAAGTCGGACGTGAAGTTGATGTCGCAGAAGGAATCCACGCCGGAAGTGCCGGCGAAGTAGTTGCGGCGGCCACCACGCGAGTAGGCACCGCAGCCCACGGGGCCGTGCGAAATGTCGATGATGTCCTTGATCGGACCCCACACCACGCCCTTGGAGCCGGCGTAGGCGCAGCCGCGCTGGGTCATCACGCCCGGCAGCGACTTGCGGTTGGAGGTGATGCACTTCTTCGATTGAGTGATCGCCTTGTCATTGACCATCAGGTGCTTGGCGCGATCCTTCTTGGCCTTCTCGGGATAGACCTCAAGCACTTCCTCAATGAGTGCCTGAGCCCGCTCGCGGGTGAGTTCTTCGGACATGAGCTTCTCCTTGCCCCGGGCTATAGCTCGCCACGGCGCACAGAATGTTGAATGACTTGCGCACGGCACCCGGCGTCCGCCGGGCTCGGCATGGCACGCCGGCAACGCCGGCGAACCATGCCAAAGGCATCGATCAGGCAGCTTCCTTGGACTTGCCGACGATGGACTCGTCTTCAACGTCCATGATGCCGAACTCCATCAGGATGTCTTCCAGCTCTTCCATTTCCAGCGGCGTCGGGATCACGAACTTGGTGTTGTTCAGAACCTTCTGTGCCAGCGTGCGGTATTCGTCGGCCTGATTGGCCTTCGGGTCGTACTCGATCACGGTCATGCGGCGGATCTCGGCGTGCTGCACGGCGTTGTCGCGCGGCACGAAATGGATCATGTGGGTGCCCAGCTTGGCGGCCAGAGCCATGATCAGCTCGTCTTCGCGGTCAGTCTTGCGGCTGTTGCAGATCAGGCCGGCCAGACGCACGCCACCCGAATTGGCGTACTTCACGATGCCCTTGGCGATGTTGTTGGCGGCATACATGGTCATCATTTCGCCGGAGCAGACGATGTAGATCTCCTGCGCCTTGTTTTCGCGGATCGGCATGGCGAAACCGCCACACACCACGTCACCGAGCACGTCGTAGAACACGAAGTCCAGTTCGTCGTCATAAGCGCCTTCCTCTTCGAGGAAGTTGATCGCGGTGATCACGCCGCGGCCAGCGCAACCCACGCCGGGCTCCGGGCCACCGGATTCCACGCACTTGACGCCGCCAAAACCCACCTGCAGCACGTCATCCAGTTCCAGGTCTTCCACCGAACCGGCGTCAGCCGCCAGTTGCATCACGGTGTTCTGAGCCTTGCTGTGCAGGATCAGACGGGTGGAGTCGGCCTTCGGGTCGCAGCCGATGATCATCACCTTCTTGCCAGCCTCGGCCAGCGCGGCCACGAGGTTCTGGGTCGTAGTTGACTTGCCGATGCCACCCTTGCCGTAAATTGCGCATTGACGCATTTTTGCCATGGTGCTTCTCCTTGAGGGGAACGTTGCTCGGGTCAGGCAGCTGTGCTACCAACGCATCCATCTGCGCAGCGCCTGACAACTCGCAGCTCTAATCGCAACGCCTGTGCCAGGATCTGGCACGCACACATAACTCTATGAAAAACAAGGAAAATTAAAAACATGCCGGAGCAAACGAACCGTGTGGCATGCGACAAAGGCCAGACGCAGTGTCAGGATGGCGACAAGCCAGCAGCCAATCCGCCCCTGCCCGCGTGGGCCCGATTGCCGATCAATCGTTGCAACCTGCCAGCCATCATCCTGGGCAGCCTCAGCTTCCAGGCATCCCCCTCGCCACTGCTGCTCGATGGCGTGCATGAGCTGCATCGCGACTTCTTCCGCATGCTCGCCGAACGTCAGCAGGCCGAAGAACGTGTGGCCATGTTCTACAGCTACATGAATCTGTGCTTCCGCCTGGAGGCACTGGAAGAGGCGGGCCTGAGCACGGCTACGCCGAAGAACCGGGGCAAGCTCAATTACCTCAAGCTCATCCGGGGCTGGCATTTCAACTCCGACAGCGTCGAGGGCGCGGTGATGAAAGCCTGGGCGGAATCACGCTTCGGCCTGCTGCCGCGCCACCACTGCGCACCGATCCGCGATTTCTCCAGCGAACCGTATCGCCTCTATCTGGAGCAGCGCGCCACTGGCCTCTACAACACCAATGCCATCGAATCCCAGCTGGATCTGGTCTACACCTTCACGCAGATCGAACTGGCACGCCGCTACCCCGAGCAACAGCACTTGAGCCTGTATCGCGGCATCAACCGCTGGGAGGCCCACGAACGCCTCGGCGAGCGCGATGGCCAGGTGCTGGTGCTGTTCAACAACGTGAACTCCTTCTCCACCGATCCGGAGCGCGCCAGCGAATTCGGCGACCGGGTGATCGTCACCGACGTGCCCCTGGCCAAGATCATCTGTTGCGACGAAGTCTTCCCCGGCAAGCTGCAGGGCGAAGGCGAAGCCCTGGCCATCGGTGGCCTGTACGCAGTCCGGCGGGTCTGAGTACGAGGTGCGCACGGGAAGCGCAGCAGCCTCTTGAAAAGGGACGGTATTCACCCGCAAACAAAGGCTCTCCTTGGCCGGACGACGCGCCGCAAGCGCGTGCCCTGACTGCAAACCGCTCTGCCGGTTCGTACGCCCGGGTCCGGCTTCCGCCGGACAGGACGGCGCTTTGTATCAAAGCCGACAGACCCGCAATCACGACTTCCAGCGCTGGCAAGGGCCTTGCCTCATGGCGCAAAGCTTGCAAGGCAAGGGCAGGAGGAATCGACATGAATGCCCCTGACCTGCCCCCGCTGCAACGCCTGGCCGCCCGCGCGCCTTCGCTCGAAGTCCAGGTGCTGGCCTGCATGCTCGCCGAATCGCAACGCGTCGGCGCGCGGCCGCTGATCCGCGGTCTCAGCGCAGCGTCATTCGCCGTACTCTGTGCCACCACACTGGCCGGCATCGATCTGGACAACAGCGGGCAGGCGCAATCGACGACCTTCGACGAATTCGAAGAGCTCTACCAACTGCTGATGGAATACGCGACACCGGCCGACCGCATGGCCAAATGGCTGGCCGCCGCCATCGCCAGCGCGGCGCAGCGCGACAACCATCTGTGGCAGGACCTGGGCCTGCCCTCGCGCACCGAGCTCAATGCCATCCTGCGTCAACGCTTCCCCGGGCTTGTCGCCGCCAACAGCGCTGACATGAAGTGGAAGAAATTCTTCTACCGCCAGCTCTGCGAACGCGCGGGCGTGCCGATCTGCAAATCCCCGAACTGCACGGACTGCGTAGACCACCCCGTCTGCTTCGGACCGGAGAACTGAGCATGCGCCCCTGCGTGCCCGACGCGGTACTGACCGCGATGCTGGAAGAGGACGCCCCCTTCGGCGACCTCACCACGCGCGCCCTCGGCATCGGTGCACTGCCGGGCACCCTGGACATGGCCGCGCGTGGCGGCATGTGCCTGTGCGGCAGCGAAGAAGCCGCACGCCTTTTCGAGCTGGCCGGCGCCCGTATCCTGGAATGCCTGCCCAGCGGCAGTCGGCTGGCCGCCGGCACCCGCTTCCTGCGTGCCCAGGGGGATGTAGAAGCCCTGCATCTGGCCTGGAAGACCGCGCAGACACTGGTCGAATACCTGTCCGGCTTCGCCTCGGGCGCAGCAGCCATTGTCGATGCCCTGCGCAACGCCGGCTTCAGCCAGCCCCTGGCGTGCACACGCAAGAATTTCCCCGGCAACCGCAGACTGGCGGCCAAGGCCGTCGCGGCAGGCGGAGCCGTGGCGCACCGCCTGGGTTTGTCGGAAACCCTGCTGGTGTTTCCCGATCACCGGGTGTTTGTCGACAAGGCCACATTGGCTGAACGCTTCGCGACGATTCGGCGCCAGTACCCGGAAAAGAAACTCGTGGCCGAAGCGGGCGATGCGGACGAGGCGCTGTGGCTGGCTACGTGCGGCGCCGACATCATCCAGCTCGAGCGTTTCAGCCCCGAAGCCCTGCAGGCCTGCCGGGAACGCTTCGCCGGGCAGGGCCTGGGAGCACAACTGGCACCGGCCGGGGGCGTCACGCTGGCCAACGCACTGGCCTACGCCGCTGCCGGCGCGGATTTCCTGATCAGTTCCGCACCGTACTTCTCACCGCCACGCGACGTGAAGGTGACATTCCTCTCCCACTGATCGCCGGAGGCCGGCCGTAATTTGGCACGGTATTCGCTATATATCGTTGTAAATAACGAAAACGAGCGAAACATGCATCCAGACATGAATCCTGCCCGCGCGGAAGAAAAAACACTCCGTCCCAGGCAATGCGGCAAGCACGATCATTTCGAATGGCGCACCGGCCTGCCCCTTGCGTGGCTGACGCAGGTGGTACGGCCGGTCTTCTTCTCCACGCACCGTGACTACGAGGTCGATGCCACCCGGGTCACCGGTTACGAATACGAAGATCGCCCCTGCTATTGCCATTACGACGTGCTGATCACCGAGCTACGCAGTGATGACGACGAAACCTGGTTCATGGCACCGCTCTACGGCGAGCAGCTCACCGGCTGGCGCCTCATCGACGACCGCTGGCTGATCCGGCGCCAGATCTTCCAGGGCGAGGACTGTCAGGCCTCGCAATCCTTTTTCACCTTCTCCGGAGAAATGCCGCGATGAACCATGCTGTCCCGAATTCCATGCGCCGCCTGTTCCTGTCTCTGCTGGTCGCTGGGGGCTGTCTCGCCAGCCTCGGTGCCCATGCCGAGCCTGCCACCTTGCTGGTGGCTGCGGGCGCGGGCTACAAGCGGCCGGTCGAAGAGATCGCCAATGGCTTCGAAGCCGGTGGCAAGGCCCATGTGGAGCGCGTATACGGGCACATGGGGATGGTCATGACCCAGGCGCGCGTCAGCGGCAAGGTGGCCGTGGTGTTCGGCGAACAGGCGGTGCTGGAGAAGGATCCCAACGTCAGGTTCGAGCAACTGCTGCCCGTGGGGCGCGGTCGCCTGGTTCTGGCCTGGCCGAAGAACCGCAATTACAAGGGGCCGCAGGATCTGCTCGCCGCCGGTGTGGAACGCATCGGCATCCCAGACATGAAACAGGCGATCTTCGGCAAGGCCGCGCGGGAGAGTCTCACCCATGCTGCATTGTTCGACCGGCTGGAACCCCGGTTGATCACCGCGCCAACGGTGCCTCAGGTAGCGGCCTGGCTGCAGAGCGGCGAGATCGATGCCGGCTTCATCAACCTCACCGAAGCCCTGGGTGTGCTGGACAAGATCGGCGGCTATGTCGAACTGCCGCAGGAGAGCTACACCCCGGTCAACATCGCCGCCGGCATCGTCTCCGGCAACAGCTCGCCCGCCCTGCCGGCCTTCGCGGATTACCTGCGGACACCTGCCGTGCAGGAGATCTTCAAGCGCTACGGCCTGTGATGCGTGATGCCGTGCGATGAGCGCCCTCCTCACCACGTTCCAGACGACGCTGTCCGATCCGGGCGTACGCCTGGCGCTACGGCTCACCGCCGAGGTGGCGCTCTACGTGCTGTGCCTGCAGGCCGTTGCCGGCGTGCTGCTGGGCTACGCGCTGTCGCGCCCGGGCTGGCGCGGGCGGTCGCTGCTGGATATCGCCATCACGCTGCCGCTGGTGTTCCCGCCGATGGCGCTGGGTTTCGTGCTGTTGCTGCTGATGGGGCGCGAGGACTGGCTGGGACGCTGGTGGCTGGCGGCCGCCGGGGAAGGCTTCGTGTTCACCAAGCCGGCCGTGGTGCTCGCGAGTTTCATCGCCGGCCTGCCGCTGGTGGTCAAACCGGTGCAGGCCGCGATGGAGACGCTCTCCGCGCGGCTTGCGGAGGTGGCACGCACGCTGGGCAAGCGCGAATGGGAAATCCTGCTCTTCGTGCTGCTGCCCAACGTCAGGAAGGCCCTGTTGGCCGGCCTCGCGCTGGGGCTGGGGCGCTCGCTAGGCGAGGTGGGCATCACGCTGATGCTGGGCGGCAACATCGTGGGCCGCACCAATACGCTGTCGCTGGAGATCTTCAACGCCGTGAGCGGCGGGGATTTCGACCGTGCGATGGTGCTGACGGTATTGCTAGGTCTGGTTTCGGCGCTGGTCTTCGCGGCAATGCGGCGGGCGGGGAATCCCGCATGAAATCGCCGGAACAACGGAAAGCTGGAAGTGAAACCCGCTTCCGGCAGGCGGAGAAAGTCTCAGCGCCTGGCGCCGATGATCACGGACGAAGCCTTGATCACGGCCGTGGCGGACAAGCCCTCCTTGATGCCCAGATCGCCCGCAGCCTCACGCGTGATGCTGGCGAAGATCTCCGCGCCGCCGGGCAGGCCGATCACCACCTCGGCACTGACCGGACCGGGCACATATTTCTTCACGCTGCCAGCCAGGCAGTTGCGCGCGGAAAGCTGCACATCGCTGCCATCGGTCATCACCATCACGCTGCTGGCCTTCACCAGTGCCACGGCCGGCTTGCCCACGGCCAGCCCGAGCGAAGCGGCGCTGGCCTGGGTGATGGTGCCCACGATGCGGTCGCCACCGACCGTGGTGAGTTCGACCTCCGCGCTGACCGGACCCGCCGTGATGGCGCTGATATTGCCTTCGAAAACATTGCGTGCACTGATCTTCATGATGCGGCCTTTCAGATATCCGTTGTATTTCAACGAAAAAATAATGGTTTGAATCCTATCCGGGCTCATTGCGATATCACAACCATAACGGAATCCGTGGACAGCCGATTCAACTCCGTTTTAAATCTGGATTGCTATATAAATACTTATATAGCGAATTTCATATGAATGGATTCGCCAGAAATGAATAGAAGCACACGATTGATCGGCCGCTTCGGCATGGATCTCGCCGCTGGCAATTTCCTGGGCGACACACGCATCCGCCTGCTCGAAGCCATCGAGCTCACTGGCTCGATTTCACAGGCCGCACGCGAGGTGCCTTTGTCCTACAAAGCCGCCTGGGATGCCGTGGATGCCATGAACAATCTCTCCGAAGCGCCCCTGGTGGAACGCGCGGTGGGCGGCAAGCATGGCGGCGGCACCACGCTGACCGCCTATGGCAAGCGTGTGGTGGCGCTGTATCGGGCGATGGAGGCGGAATACCAGCAGGCGCTGGATCGTGTGGCGGCCAGCCTGGACAACGCGGAAGACAGCAACCCGCAGACCCTGCGTCGGCTGATGCGCAGCGTCAGCATCACCCCCTCGGCACGCAACCAGTTTGTCGGTCCGGTCACCACGCTGCGCGCGGGCGAAGTCACTTTCGAGGTCGGCATCCGCTTCGATGGCATGAACGAGATCGTCGCCCAGATCTCGCGCGAGGGCGCTGAGCAGTTGCAGCTCACGCTGGGCCGCGAGCTGCATGCCTGGGTGAATTCCTCGGCGGTGATTCTGATGACCGATGAATCCCTGCGTATCTCTGCGCGTAATCAGTTGTGGGGCGAAGTCCTGCGCATCCACGAAGGGCCGGTGTCGGTCGACGTGGTGCTGGCCCTGCCCGGAGGGCGCACGGTATCCGCCCTGATCACCCGTGAATCCCTGCAGGAACTCGGCCTTCGCGAAGGCTCGCGCGCCTGCGCAGTGTTCAAGGCCTCCAGCGTGATGCTGTGCTCCTTCGAATGATTTTTCTTCCCTAAGCCATACAGAAAAGTAATGCGATGAAAGTCCTGGTATCCCTGCTGGCCGCGATCGGTCTCATTTCCTCCGTGCACGCCGCCGAAGTGAAGGTGGCCGTGGCGGCGAACTTCACCGCGCCGGTCAACAAGATCGCGGCCGATTTCGAAGCCGACACGGGCCACAAGGCGGTGATCTCCACCGGCCCCACCGGCGGCTTCTACACCCAGATCAAGAATGGCGCTCCGTTCGAAGTCTTCCTGGCGGCGGATGACGAGCGTCCCGCGCTGGCCGAAAAGGAAGGCCTGGGCGTGAAGGGCACCGTTTTCACCTACGCCATCGGCAAGCTTGTGCTGTGGAGCGCCAAGCCCGGGCTGGTGGACGACAAGGGCGAGATTCTGAAGAAGGGCAATTTCAACAAGCTCTCCTACGCCAACCCGAAAGCGGCTCCCTATGGTCTGGCTGCCGTGGAAACGCTGAACAAGCTGGGGCTGTATGACACGCTGGCACCGAAGTTCGTGCAGGGCACCGACATCACCCAGGCGCTGAATTTCGTGTCCACCGGCAATGCCGAGATCGGCTTCGTCGCACTGTCGCAGGTCTGGCAGGACGGCAAGCTTAAGGACGGCTCGGCCTGGATCGTGCCCGGGGAGTACTACAACCCCATCCGCCAGGACGCCGTGCTGCTCACCAAGGGTGAAAACAACCCCGCCGCCAAGGCATTCCTGGAATACCTGAAGGGCGCCAAGGCACGCGCGGTCATCAAGTCTTACGGCTACGAGTACTGATCGCCCGGCAGCAGAAGCACGCGGGAGGGCCTCCCCTCCCTTTTCATCCCGTTCTCGTTCTTTCCATTCAACGATGCTCGAATCACAGGATCTTGCAGCCGTCTGGCTGACCCTGAAGCTGGCCACGACCGTCACGGTCCTTCTGCTGGTCTTCTGCACGCCGCTCGCCCTGTGGCTTGCCAATACCCGCTCGCGCTGGCGTGGCGTGGTCAGCGCCCTGGTTTCCATGCCTCTGGTGCTGCCCCCCACGGTGCTGGGCTTCTATCTGCTGCTGCTGATGGGCCCCAACGGCCCGGTCGGCAAGATCACCCAGGCTCTCGGCCTGGGCGTGCTGCCCTTTGAATCGCCCCGGGTTTCCTAGACAGCCCCGAGCTTCATGAAATACTGTTTTTCA
>NZ_MDUX01000069.1 GCF_014736495.1 Candidatus Dactylopiibacterium carminicum | reverse complement strand
ATGCTCACATCCAGTCGCCCGGCAACGTCCGCAACGCTATGTCCGCGATCGGTCACTTGCTTGACCGCTTCAATCTTGAACTCTTCCGTGTATCGCTTGCTACTCATAGACACCTCCACTTGGTTGCCAGCTTAAGGCTTCGAAGTGTCTAGTGAACCGGGGGCGATTCAATCGTCTGTTCAATGATCGATGCTAGACGAAATATCATAAAAGCATTTTTATGAACTAAAAAGACGTCGCTTCAAGCGATAGTAACTAATAGTTTCTAAACGATCCGGTGCTACTCCCGTATACGTGTCATCAATCTGTCCCGTACCAGCGCAAAGCCCTCGAATCCGAACGCGCGTATCCTTACACCCTGATCCCGCGCGGCACATGCCGCCATTTCCTGATCCGTGAGCTGTAGGTCATGACTGAAGCAATCACCTTGTATGTGGCCCGGCATGGGCAGACGCGTCTGAATCGTGAGTGGCGTTTTCAGGGCAGTACCGATGAGCCGCTGGATGAAACCGGGCTGGCGCAGGCGAAGGCGCTGGCCGAGCGGGTGCCGGCGGGGATCGGCCTGCTGGCGGTGTCTCCTCTGTTGCGGGCGCGGCAGACGGCAGGCTACGTGGCGCAGCGCCAGGGGCTGGAGATGGTGCTGATGGAGGAATTCCGCGAGCGGGCCTTTGGCGTGTTCGAGGGGCTCGGGCAGGAAGAGCTGGAGAGTCAGTACGCCGAGCTGTGGCATGGTGGCATCGTGCGGGAATGGGATGCGGCGCCGCCCGGCGGGGAAACCATCCGCGAGGTGAAGATGCGCGTCGAACGCGGGCTGACACGGCTGCGCGAGGGTGCGCATGAGCCCGTGCTGCTGGTGGCACACAGCTTCGTGGCGCGCATGATCAAGCTGCTGCTCAACGGGCTGCCCGAATCCACGATCTACGACGGCGAGATGCTGGGCAACGCGGAATTCGAAACGTACCGCTTGCCGCGAAACTGAGTCATCCGCCGCTGGCCCGCATGCCTAATCCTTGGGCGTGAATGGCGGGCAGGGGCCAAACCAGATGAGGCCGGAATCCGGCTGTGTCGGGGCGTGTTCCGCCAGTGGCTTGCACAGCAGCGGTTGTGTTTCCGTTTCCGCGAGCGGGGCTTCGTCCTGAGGTGCCAATGGCTCTCGAGCGGTTTGCCGCAGGGAAAAACGAGCGAAGACGCGCGACAGGAACGGCATATTCGAGGGTCAGGCGACTTGTCGCGCGGCGTGCCGGCTGGCGGCCAGCCAGTAATCCACGCAGGCCCCGGCCAGTGCCTGATTGGTGTCGATGCTGATGCCCAGCAGCGGTGAATCGATCCGGCGCAATGCCAGCGGCACTTCGGTGCAGGCAAGAATCAGGCGGTTGGCGCCACGCTCGACGAGGCGCTCCGCCGCGCGGGCCAGCAGCAGGGCGCCTTCGTGCAGCGCGTTGCGTTTGACGGCGTAGCAGCCGGGGACGAACAATTCCTCGATCTCGGCATCGCTGTTGGCGAGCCAGGGAATGCCCGCGCTATCCAGGCGGCGCTGGTAGAGGCCGGATTCCAGCGTGCCGCGCGAAGCGATCAGGCCGACGCGCTCGTCGTCCTCACCCACCAGCAGCGCCGCCAGGCTGGCATCCACGATATGGATCAAGGGCACGGGGCTGGCGGCCTGCAATTCGTCGAACCAGCAGTGTGCGGTGTTGCAGGGCACCACGATGCGCGTGGCACCTGCGGCCGCAAGTCTGACGATGCCCTGCAGCATCGCGGGCAGTGGCGAGGGGCCGCGTCCGGCCAGCGCGTGCTGGCGATCCGGGATCTGCGGCACGTTCCAGCACACCACGGGCACGTGCTCCTGATCGGTCGCTGCCGGAGTTTCCTCGACGATCTTGTGCAGGAAGTCGACGGTGGCCAGCGGTTCCATGCCGCCCAGCACGCCGATCAGTGCGGATGCCGCCACGATTCGTTCTCCGGTGTGAAGACCGTGCGGTAGGCGAAGAGGCCGGCAGCGCCGCCGGTATGCACGAACAGCAGTTTTTGCCCTTTCCGATAGTGCCCCTTGCGCACCAGATCGATCAGGCCGGCAAAGCCCTTGCCGGAGTAGACCGGGTCGAGCAGGATTCCTTCGAAACGCGCCAGCAGCTCCACGGCTTCGATCATGCCCGGTGTGGGGATGCCGTAGCCGGGGCCGACGTAATCCGAATTTGCCTGCACGGTTTCCGCGCCCAGCTCACCGGGCAGGCCGAGCAGATCCCAGGTCTGGCGGGCCAGGCGCAGCACGTTTTCCTCCTGCTTCGCGCGCGCTGCGCGCACGCTGATGCCGAGTACCGGAATACCACTGTTGAGGCCTTGCAGGCCCGCCACCAGGCCAGCTTGGGTGCCGGTGCTGCCGGTGGCGTGGATCACCTGGTCGAAATGCAGACCGTGTTCGTTGGCATGCCAGAGGATTTCCTGCGCGGCGACCACGTAACCCAGCGCGCCAATGGGATTGGAGCCGCCGCCGGGGATCAGATAGGGCTTTTCGCCGGCGGCCCTGAGGCGTTCCCCCACGGCTTCCAGCTCCGCGTTCATGTCGCTGCCGGCTGCGCGCGTTTCCAGCGAGGCGCCCAGAATGCGGTCGAGCAGCAGATTGCCGTTGGCATAGTAATCGTCGTGCGCGTCGCCCACGCGCTGCTCCAGCAGCGCGGTGGCTTTGAGGCCGTGGCGGGCGGCGGCGGCGATGGTCTGGCGCACGTGGTTGGATTGCGTGGCGCCCTGCGTGACCACGTGCGTCGCGCCTTTGGCCAGCGCGTCGCCGATCAGGAATTCGAGCTTGCGCGTCTTGTTGCCGCCGGTGGCGAGCCCGGTGTTGTCATCGCGCTTGATGTAGATCTCCGGTCCGCCGAGATATTCGGTGATGCGCGGCAGGAATTCGATGGGCGTGGGCGACTGGGTGAGGCGCACGCGAGGGAAACGGGTCAGGTCCATGACGGTGAGGAAGCCGGAAGAAGGTAAAGGGAATGCGGAAAGAAATCAGCGCTGCAGGCCCCAGCGGCGCACGGTGAGCCGTTCGAGCGTCTGGAAGCCGAGCGTTTCGACGGCCAGGCCGATCAGGATCACCAGTACCAGGCCGGCGAAGACGCGGTCGGTGAAGAGTTCGTTGCGGTTCTGGAAGATGTACCAGCCCAGCCCGCTCTTGCCGGAGGATGCGCCGAACACCAGTTCGGCCGCGATCAGGGTGCGCCAGGCGAAAGCCCAGCCGATCTTGAGGCCGGAAAGGATTGCGGGCAGCGCGGCGGGCACCAGGATCTGCAGTACGTAGCGCAGGCCGCCCAGGCCGTAGTTGCGGCCGGCCATGCGCAGGGTTTCGGGCACGCCCTGGAAGCCGGCGTAGGTATTGAGCGCCAGTGGCCAGAGCACCAAATGGATCAGCACGAAGATCAGGCTGCCATGCCCGAGGCCGAACCACAGCAGTGCCAGCGGCAGCAGCGCGATGGCCGGCAGGGGATTGAACATCGCGGTGAGCGTGGACAGCAGATCGCGCCCGAGCTGCGTGGAGACGGCCAGTGTGGTCAGCGCGAAGGCCGCCACGATGCCGTAGGCGTAGCCCTGGATCAGCACGGTAAGCGAGATGCCGGCGCGGCGCAGCAGTTCGCCGCCAGCCAGGCCTTCGCGCAGCGCCGAAGCGGTCTGCAGGAAGGTGGGCAGCAGCAGATCGTTATTCTGCTGGCGGGCGATGATCTCCCAGAGGATGGCGAGCACGATGAGGATCGCGGTGCGCCGCAGCCAGGCCTGCTGCCACAGGCGGTTGCTCCAGTGCAGCGGGCGCGTGGCCTCGCGCGGCGGGATCTCTTCCAGCAGGCGTTCGTACTCGGGGCGGACGGGCGGATTGATGAGGCTCATGCGATCTTGCGCGCGGGTTCTGCCTGCCGCGAGACGGGATATTCCTCGTCGAAGAGCAGGCGATGGATGCGCTGGGTGGCGAGCTGGAATTCCGTGCCGCCCTGGCTTTGCAGGCTGAATTCGTGGCTGTTGATCTCGGCGCGCACGCGGCCGGGATGCGGCGAGAGGATGCCGATGCGGTTGCCCACGATCAGCGCTTCCTCGATCGAATGGGTGACGAAGAGCAGCGTGAAGCGCACTTCCTCCCACAGCGCCAGCAGCTCCTCCTGCATCTTGCGGCGGGTCAGCGCGTCCAGCGCGGCGAAGGGCTCGTCCATGAGCAGGATGCGCGGCTGCATGGCCAGCGCGCGGGCGATGGCCACGCGCTGTTTCATGCCACCGGAGAGCGTGTGCGGATAGGCATCGGCGAAGCGCGACAGCCCGACCTTGTCCAGGTAGTGCAGGGCGCGTTCCGCGGCTTCGCGGCGCCCCAGCGTGCGCGAGGCCAGCAGCGGGAAGATCACGTTTTCCTTCACCGTTTTCCAGGGCGGAAGCTGGTCGAATTCCTGGAACACCACGATGCGGTCCGGCCCGGGGCGGGCGACGCGCTGCCCGTCGAGGCGGATCTCGCCTTCCACCGGCTGGATGAAGCCGGCGGCGGCCTTGAGCAGCGTGGATTTGCCGCAGCCCGAGGCGCCGAGCAGCACGAAGCGGTCGGCTTCATGCACGGCGAAGCTCACGCGGTGGGTGGCGCGCACCAGGCGCTTCGGCGTGCGGTATTCCAGGCTGACGCCGTCGACATCGAGCAGCGGCGTCGGAGTGTCGGAAGCGGGCATCTTCAGGCTGCTGACCTTGTTCATGGCCGATCAGCTGCCGGTGGCGACGTGCGCGTCGTCGAAGAAGTAATCCTTCACCGAGGCGGGCTTGTTCTTGATCGCGCCCACGCGGTGCAGAAATTCAGCCAGGCCGTAGGTGTTTTCCGGCGTGAGCTTGAACTGCACCTCGGGGTTCTTGATGATCGACAGGATCAGGTTGCGGTCGACCTTGGAGTTGTTGGTGCGGATGAAGATGTCGGCGGCCTGCTCGGGGTTGCCCGCGATCAGCCGGGCCGCTTCGTTGAGCCCGTCAATGAAGGCCTTGTAGGTCTTCGGGTTGTCCTTGCGGAATTTCTCGGTGGCGTAGAGCACGGTCGGTGGCCGAGGCCGGGCCGCCGAGAACTTCATAGGAATTGAGCACGATGCGGGCATTCGGGTTGCCAGCCAGCTCCTGTTCCTGGAACGGCGGGTTGCCGAAGTGCGCACTGATCTCGGTGCCGCCCTTGATGATCGCGGCGGCGGCATCCGGGTGCGGCACGGCGACCTGCAGGCGGTCCAGGCGGGCGAATTCCTTGTCACCCCAGAGCTTGGCTGAGGCCAGCTGCAGTACGCGGGACTGTACGGAGACGGATACCGAGGGCACCGCGATGCGGTCCTTGTCGGTGAAGTCCGCGATGGTTTTCACGTTCGGATTGTTGCTCACCAGGTAGTACGGGAAGTTGCCCAGCGAGGCCACGCCGCGCACGTTCTGGCGGCCCACGGTGCGATCCCAGATCGTCAGCAGCGGGCCGACGCCGGCACCGGCGATGTCGATGTTGCCGGCCAGGAGTGCGTCATTCACATTGGCACCGCCCGAGAGCTTGATGAATTCAACCTTGATGTCGATGCCCTGGGCCTTGCTGTGCTTTTCGATCAGTTTCTGGTCCTGCGCGACGTTCAGCAGCAGGTAGACGATGCCGAACTGCTCGGCGATGCGGATCTGCCCTTCGGCCAGCGCGGGTTTGGCGATGGCACTGGCGCCGACGGCGATTGCCAGGCCGGTGATCAGTGAAAGGACACGGCGGGAGATGCGACGCTGCATCGGGTGCGAAGTATGCATTGCTTGTTCCTCGGTTTTTTTCCTTGGGCGCCGGGGCGCAGCCGGAGAAATGGCTTTCCCGGCCCGGTAACTGCCGGGACCATTCTTGAGGAATATGCCGCTGCGCCAAAATACGTTTTCCTGGGGTGCTTAGTAGCCGCCGTTTCATTTGCATATGACATTCGTGGTGCATTAGGTTTGCCGGAATGCTGATAAGCGATTGCCGCGAAAGCGGTTTTGCCAGACGTCCATCCGCTTGAGCCGGCGTCATTCCGGCGCAGGCCGGAATCCAGACCTGTAATGGGATTCTGAATCCGGGCGGTATTGCGCGAGGCGGGGTTTGGCGCAGGCCATGGTGCCGCCCGGTATCGCGACTGTCATTTCGCTGTAACGAACCCGCAATACGCTGCGGCCCCATGAATCCGCTTCCATCGTCGGCACGATCCGATACGGCCGGCCTCGAACTGACCGGGCTGACACGCCGCTTCGGCGCCCATACCGTTCTCGACGACATCCACCTGGGGCTGGCCTCCGGGCAGATCCTGGCGCTGCTGGGCCCTTCGGGCTGTGGCAAGACCACCTTGCTCAAGCTGATTGCCGGCATGCTTGAGGCCGATGCGGGCGAGATCCGCATCGACGGGCAACGCGTGGCAGGGCAGGGGCTCTGCCTGCCGCCGGAGAAACGCGGGCTGGGCATGGTTTTCCAGGATTACGCGCTATGGCCGCACATGACGGTCGGACGCAATGTGTCCTTCCCGTTGGAGATGCGGGGCGTGGCACGTGCCGAATGCGTGCGCCGCAGCGATGAGGCGCTGGCCCTGGTGGGGCTCGCCGGATTCGCCGCACGCCAGCCCGGCAGCCTTTCCGGCGGGCAGCAGCAGCGCGTGGCGCTGGCGCGCGCCATCGTTGCGCGCCCGCGCCTGCTGCTGTTCGACGAGCCCTTGTCCAACCTCGACCGCGACCTGCGCGAAACGCTGTGCGGCGAAATTGGTCGTCTGCTGCGCGAGTTGGGCACCACGGCGGTCTACGTCACCCACGATCACGAGGAAGCCTTTGCGCTGGCCGACAACGTGGCCGTGATGGATGCCGGCCACATCAGCCAGCTAGCTTCGCCGGACACGCTGGTGACCGAGCCGGCCAACGCCGTGGTGGCGGATTTCCTCAAGCTCGGTGTCCTGCTGGCAGGCGAGGCCACGCCGCAGGGCTGGCGTCTGGCGGGAGGCCGCGAGCTGGCCGCACCGCAGGTGGCTCGTGGGCATTGGCAACGCGTGGCCACCACCGGACCGGGCCGTCTCTTCGTGCCGCATGCCGCCGTGCGCCATGCGGCACCGGAAGAGGCCGATCTGCACACCCGTGTGATGGCGCAGCGCTATCGCAATGGTCAATACGCCACCAGCCTGGATGCCGCCGATCTGCCCGGCAGCGAGCTGGTGCTCCTGAGCTCTCAGCGTCTGCGCGTCGGCGAGGCGGTTTCTATTGCCTTCGACTGGTCTCGCCTGCGCTGTTTTCCTGTCTGTTCCTGAACGTTTTCCACCGGAGAATCACATCATGAAGCAACGCCTTCTCAGTCTGAGCCTGGCGCTTGGCACCTTGCTGAGCCCCGCCGCCCACGCCCTGACCATCTATACCGCCGCCTGGAGGCCGAAGCGGCCAATCCGCGTGCCGACGTGGTGATCTCGGCGAGCTGGGAAAGCGCGCTGGATCTGGACAAGCGCGGCTGGCTGCTGCAATGGCAGAGCGCCAATGCCGCCAGGGTGCCGGCAGCCTACAAGGGCCCGGCCTACGTGGCTCAGGGGCTTTCCGCACTGGCCATCGTATGGAACCCGAAGAGCGGCACGCCGCGCCCCACCGACTGGGCCGATCTCGCGAAGCCCGAGTTCAAGGACAAGGTGAACATGCCCGACCCGGCATCCTCCGGCACCGCGCTGGAGCTGCTCTCCGGCCTGCAGGCTGCGCAGGGGGACCGCGCCTGGAAGCTCTTCGAAGCGCTGAAAGCCAATGGCATGGCCGTGGGCGGCGCCAATGCCGCCGCGCTCAATCCGGTGCTGCAAGGCGCCAAGGCGGCGGTATTCGGCGCGGTGGACTACGTGACGCTGGCCGCCGTCGCCAAGGGGGAGAACGTGGAGGTGATCTTTCCTGCCAGTGGCACCATCGTGGCGGCACGGCCGATGATGATCCTGAAGTCCTCCAAGGCGCAGGAGGATGCGAAGAAGTTCGTCGACTACGTACTTTCGCCCAAGGGGCAGGCACTGGTGGCGGATGTTTACCTGATGCCGGCGCGCAGCGATGTTGCCGCCAAGCGCAAGCCCGCCAGCGAGATCAAGGTGCTGCCCCCCGAAGGCGAGGGCGCCCAGGCCGCGCGCAAGAGCTTGCTGGAGCGCTTCTCCGCGCTGTTCGGCCGCAAGTAAGCCGGCCTTCTCCGTGATCACCCTGAGCCGGGCCGTGCTACTGGCAGGCTTCCGGCCCAGGGGCTTTCTGTTTTTTCCGTTTCTCTCGCCGGGATCGTCATGCGCGCCAACCGCGTCCTGCTGCTTCTGACCCTGTCCGCCCTGGGGGCCATCGTCGTGCTGCCGATCGGCGCGGTCCTCCTGCAAGCGATCTTTCCCGATCTTGCGCAGGGCTCCTGGGCGCGGCCGCTGGCGCATCTGGGCGAGACCCTGAGCAATCCAGCGCTGCTGGAGCTGATTGGCAATACCTTGCGCCTGGGGGCGTGCGTGGTACTGCTCTCGGCTTTGCTGGGCATTCCGTTGGGATGCCTGCGGGGGCTTTGCCGCGTGCCGGGCGCGCGCTTCTGGGATCTGCTGTTCCTGCTGCCGTTCATGATTCCGCCGTACATCGCGGCGCTGGGCTGGATTCTGCTGCTGCAACCGGCCGGTTATCTGCAACAACTGGCGGGAAGCCATCTGGGCGGTTTCCTGTTCTCGTTTTCCGGCGTGGTCTTCGTGATGACGCTGAATGTGTTTCCGGTGGTGTACTTCGCCGTTTCGCGCGGCATGGCCGGCTCGGCGGGGCGTCTGGCAGAGGTCGGGCGCGTGTTTGGCGGCAATCCCTGGCGCTGTTTCTGGCGTATCAGCCTGCCCCTGGCGCTGCCGGGCATCGCGGCGAGCCTGTTGCTGGTGTTCGCCATGGCTATCGAGGAATACGGCACGCCTGCCGTGCTGGCCTCCAATGCGGGCTTCTTCGTGCTGGTGACCGGCATCGAGCGGCGTTTTTCGGATTGGCCCATCGATCTGCCCGGAGCTTCGCTGCTTTCCGTGTTGCTGGTGGTGATGGCGATGTTCGCTTTCATCGCCCAGCGTCGCCTGACTGCCGGGCGCAGCTATGAAACGCTGACCGGCAAGCCCGGCGAACAGGCGCCGCGCGAGCTGGGCGCCTGGAAGCTGCCGGCGCTGGCGCTGTTTGCCGCAACGGCCAGCGTTGCCAGCATCGCACCGCTGTTTTCCATCCTCGCCACAGCGTTCAGCGGCACCTTGTCCGGTGGTCTGAGCGTTGCCAACCTTTCCACACGGCATTTCGAAGCCATCCTGACGCAGGGCGGCAATGCCACGCGAGCGCTGCTCACCAGCCTTTCGCTCGGCCTGGGTGCCGCCATGCTGACGGGGTTGCTGGGACTGCTGGTGGCGTATTGCGTGGTCAGGCTGCGCACGCGCGGGCGGGCGATCATCGATGCGCTGTCGCTGCTGCCCAACACCATGCCCGGCGTGGTGGTTGGGGTGGGCCTCATCCTCGCCTGGAATCAGGGTTTCTGGCCGGCCACGCCCTACAACACGTGGGTGATCCTGTTGCTGGCGTATTGCTGTCTGTTCCTGCCTTATCCGGTGCGCTATGCCAACGCGGCCTTGCAGCAGATCGGCGAGAACCTGGAAGCCGCCGCACGCGTGCATGGCGCTGGCATGGTCGTGACGCTGCGCAGGATTTTGCTGCCGCTGGTGTGGCCCAGCCTGGGCGCGGCGATGTTGCTGGTGTTCGCGATTGCGTCGCGCGAGTTGGTGGCTTCCCTGTTGCTGGCGCCCACCGGTGTGCAGACCGTGTCGCTGTTCATCTGGCGTCAGTTCGAACAGGGCTCGGTGGGGCAGGGTATGGCGATGAGCTCGGTGACTATCGCGCTGACGACCTCGGTGATGCTGCTGGTGAGCCGGAAGCGCGGCAGCCTGCGTTAAGGGATTTCTCCTGCGGTGGTGCGGATTCGTGGCGGTTGACGGGTACTATCCGGCCTCGTCCTCTCCGACAGGCTCCCCTGAATGCGAACAGAAGTACAAGAGAAAGCCCTGCGTGCGGTGGTTGCCGCCGTGCAGCTACCCAGCGTGAGCGATCTGGAGTTCGAGTCTTCACTCGCGGAGTTGCGGGAGTTGGCCCGGACCCTGGGCTTCCGGGTGGTGGATACCTTCATCCAGAAACGCGGCAGCTTCGACACCACGGGCTACCTCGGCATCGGCAAACGCCAGGAGCTTGCAGCCTTCATCGCTGCGCATGCCGGGGATGAGGAGACGGCGGACACGGGCGAAGAGATCGGGATGATTCTCGTCGACCACGAGATTTCGCCTTCGCAGGCCCGCAATCTCGAACTGGAGACGGGCTGCGAGGTGATGGACCGGACCATGGTCATCCTCGAGATCTTCCACCGCAATGCGCGCAGCCGCGCGGCCAGAGCCCAGGTGGAGATCGCCCGGCTGGGCTACATGGCTCCCCGCCTGCGCGAGGCCGCCAAGCTCGCCGGCCCGCAAGGGCGGCAGCGCAGCGGTGTGGGAGGGCGTGGGGCAGGGGAGTCGCACACCGAGCTGGACCGCCGCAAGATCCGTGATCGCATTGCCGAATTGCAGCTCGAAATCCTGGCCATGGAGGCCGAGCGCAAGACCCAGCGCGCACGGCGCCAGGAACGCCAGGGGCTCGCTGGCGTTGCGCTGGTCGGCTACACCAACGCCGGCAAATCCACGCTGATGCGCGCGCTCACAGGCAGTGAGGTGCTGGTCGAAAACAAGCTTTTCGCCACGCTCGACACCACCGTACGGGCGCTGTATCCGGAAAGCGTTCCCCGGGTGCTGGTCAGCGATACGGTGGGCTTCATCAAGAACCTGCCGCACGGCCTCGTGGCTTCGTTCAAATCCACGCTGGACGAGGCGCTGGATGCTTCCTTGCTGCTGCACGTGGTCGATGCGTCGGACCCGGGGTTCGAGCGTCAGCGCGAGGTGACCGAAGTCGTGCTCGGGGAAATCGACGCGCACGAAATCCCGCGTCTGCGCATCTTCAACAAGATTGACTTCGTCGGTGATGCGCTTGCGCAGTCCGAATGCCGGGCGCGGCTGGAGGCTTCATATCCGGGCTGCATCGTCATGAGTGCACGCGATCCGGCGGATGTGGCGCGCCTTCACCGGACCATCGTGGAGTTCTTCCAGCGCGATCTGGTCGAGACCGAGCTGTTCCTGCCGTGGTCCGCACAGCAAGGGCGTGGCGAGATCTATGCGAGCTGCGCAGTGCTGGAAGAGCGCTCGGATGAGAACGGCGCGTTCTTCCACGTGCGAGGCGAGGCGCATGTGATCGAAAGCCTGAAGGGACGTTTTGCGGTATCTGGTTGAGCGATCGACCAGACTGCAGGAAGAGGGAAGATGGGCTGCCTGACCAGACCGGCAGCTGCTCTGAGCCCCTGAAAGGGCGATTGGCGCATCCGACACGATTCGAACGTGCGACCCCTGCCTTCGGAGGGCAGTACTCTATCCAGCTGAGCTACGGATGCGTGGTTTGTTGCAGCGAGGCGCGGATTCTACAGGGGGATGCGCGCTCTGTGCAAATCCGTCGGCACACAAGCTGGCTATAATCGCGTCCTGACAATAATTTCCCCAGAGGGTGCCCCACCATGTTGCCGATGTTCTCAAAGAAGTCGAGCGGCCTGATCGTCCTGTGTTCTCTCGCAGCGCTTGTAGCCTGTGGCAAGAAAGCGCTCGATGAGGAAAAGACGGCGGAGCTGATCCAGCCGGTTGCGCGCCTGGCGCTGAGTGACGAGGTGGCCGCGCCGGGCGGGCGCTCCGGCGAGCAACTGGTACAGACCGTCTGCTCGGCCTGTCATGGCACCGGCGCCTTGGGCGCACCCAAGGCCGGTGACAAGGCCGCCTGGGCTCCACGTATCGCGCAAGGTATCGACGCGCTTTACAAGAGCGCATTCGAGGGCAAGGGACAGATGCCGGCACGTGCCGGTGCGCAGTTGACCGACGAAGAACTGCACGCTGCCGTGGATCAACTGGTGGCGCTGGCGCGCTGAGAGCTCGATCCTGATCTTGCTGAGAGGAGCTGCCCAGCAGGGCCTCTCGGTTCAGATACCCGATGCCTGCACTCAGTCGATCACGTAGGGCAGGGACGCCAGCGCGAGGCGCGGGCCGTCTGGCGCGCCGAGGTGTACTTCTCCCGCTTCGAACGCGCTGATCTGCATGACGGCGAGCACGTCAAAGCCTGCCTCCGGCGCGGCAACCACCGATACGAGTTTGCCACAGGATTGGGCGCCGAATTCGGGCGCATAAAGATCCATGCTGGCAACAGGTACGCCGCTATCCTCCTGCACCTGGGCCCGATACATGCGTTTCTTGAGCTTGCCCAGGTATTGCGTGCGGGCCACGATTTCCTGCCCTGGGTAACAGCCTTTCTGGAAGTTCACGCCGCCCAGCAATTCGAAATTCAGCATCTGCGCCACGAACTCATCGCTGCTTGCCGCAGTGATCAAGGGGTGGCCGGCATGGATGTCCAGCCAGCGCCAGGCAGCCGTACCCGCCGCTTTTGCGCCACCTTCGAGCAATGCTCCCCAGAGTGCGTCCACGGTGTCTTCCGGACAATCCAGGATGTAACGGTCCGGGGCCAGGCGAATGACATTTGCCTTGTCGGTACGAATGACGCCCATATCTTGGCCAGGGGGCTGCAGTTCTAGTCCCGCCAACAGTGCTTCGGCTCCCGTGCCGGCCAGCCCGAGAAGGATTCGGGCGGGCGTAGCGAGCTTCACCTTACTGCGCAGCACGTACATGCCCAGCTTCTTCGAGATGCCGGCCTGAAGATCACTGGCCAGCGCCAGATTGAAGCCAGCCTCCGTGCGCCAGACGAGAAAGCTGGCCAGCATGCGTCCTTTGGGAGTGTTGAGACTGCTGAACTGCGCCTTGTCCGCCGGAAGCTTCTTGATGTCATTGGACGTTAGGTTGTGCAGGAAGCCCGCAGCATCCTCTCCATTGGCTTCGATCAGCGTCAGATGGGAAAGCGGTACACAAACGGTTTCCTGCGAGGCAAGGCGGGTTTCCGTGCGCTCATCCGCAAAGCCGATTTCTCCGGAGTTTTCGTCAAAACGACTGGGAGCGGGAGTCATTCTGGAATACCAGGCGGGGGGCATGAGGGATCCTTCCGTTGAGACTTGTGAAACGAGAAGCGGTGGTTCAGTCCTGACTCCGCACAAAACTGCGCAGCCAGGATTCGATATCGCGTACAGGAACATCCAGTGAACGATGGACGGGCGCAGGGCGGGGATATCCACCCACCTCGTCCTGCGAGTCGATTATGCGCCCCTCGCCGGCACGGATCTGGGCAATCAGGCGTCGATCGATTTCATCACGATCCCAGGGGCGTGCTCCTGCATTCTCCAACACCCATTCGCGAACAGCGGATGCTGGACGGAGTGCGGGAGGGTTGGCAAACACCGGTACGGGCAGTGGTGTGAAGTTGCCATTGACGATGGCCGCCGTGGTGCCATCCCTATGGAAAGCCAGGTCCAGTCCTGCGTTGTTCACTAGCAGGTCGATATGGCTGAAGTCCGATGGGAGGGTTGAAATTGCCTGCAGGACGGCTTCCCGTTGGCTGACGTCGAGTTCCACGATGTGCAGTGGATGACCTGGAAACTCCTCTTGTAGCGCCTGGAGGCGTTCCTTTCGGCGTGCCACAGCGATGACGGCATGCCCAGCCTCAAGAAACCGGCGGCTGATGGCTGCGCCGAAACCGGCGCTGGCTCCGCTGACTAAGACGATCATGGACAAGACTCCTTTCGTGTTTCAGGAACAGGGGTTTTCGATACTGGCAGGCGTATACGGTCGGCCATCGGGCCATCGCCCGAGGAAACGGTTTTCCGGCGAATCACCAAACAGGGATTGCGGATAATCTGCGCCACCCACCCAGTCGAGCAGGCGGCCGGCCAACCGCCAATAACCGTAGAAATCCAGCTGGTTTAGGGATGGAGAACTCTCGAATCCCTCTCTGGGATGAATTGCATTGGGGACAGTCGCGCGGCTGTCGGGGAAGTCGTAACGACTGTCTGGCGCACCCGGTGAGCCGTGGCCTGCCAGTACTCGCTTATCCCCGTTCTGATCCGAGGGGAAAATCAGCAGCAAGCGCCTGTCTGCTGGAAGATGGCATAAACGGGAGGCCAGCAAACGGGCTGTTGGCAGGCCGATGCCTGTGTCAGCTGCGCCGGTGGCGATCACGACGGGAAGGCCGACAGGTAATTGTTCTATCGGGCCAATGATGCTGCGCGCAGCCTCTCCCTTGGCGACATGATGGGCATCACCCGGTGCGAACAGCAGTACTGCCCGTGGGGCGGGGAGGCCGAAACGCTGTGGTGCCAGCGCAAAGTTGAGTGAAATTGCTGCCCCCATGGAAAAACCGATGTATAGGGTCCGATTGGTATCGATTTGCTCGGGATTGCGCATCTGGAGCAATGCGAGTGCCGCCGCGCTCGCCTGGCCAGCCAGACGCGTGACATCCTGGGGCGCAGTGGCATTGCCGTCCTGATAGACCGGGTAGATCAGGACGGCGCCACGGCGTACCAGCAAATCGATCAAGGCGCCGAAGTTCTTCGGATTCATCCCAAGCCAGCCATGATTCAGCAAGACCAGCGGAGCGCCCTGCGGTGCGGGCGTGCGTGGCATGAATACATAGGCGCGCATCGGCCCGTTGCCAACGCTGAGTACTTCGACGTCCTTGTGCTTCAGACCGGCAAGCCAAGCCTCAGGCGCATGGCGCATTGTCAGCGTATCGATATCCTCGGCCCTGGCGACCGGAAGCAGGAAGAGCTGCAACAACAGCAACAACAATGGCAAAGGGCAGCAGGCTTTCATGGGCAGCGAAAAAAGAGAGGGCTGAAAGCAAAAAGCCCGGCCTAGGCCGGGCTTCAAATCCAGTCTGGATCCGTGCCTTATTCCGGACGGATGTTGGAGGCCTGCTTGCCCTTCGGGCCTTCGGTGATGTCGAAGCTCACGCGTTGGTTTTCAGCCAGGGTGCGGAAACCCTTGGACTGAATCGCGGAGAAGTGGGCAAAGAGGTCTTCGCCGCCGCCATCCGGCGTGATGAAGCCAAAACCCTTGGAGTCGTTGAACCACTTGACGGTACCAGTTGCCATGTTTGAAGCGTCCAGAAAAAAGTGCAAAGAACGGGCGACGCCCGCGTCGGACGAAAATCAAGTAGGAGGGGTTACCACTGGCGTACCGACAAGGGAAGACAGCGAGAAAGCCACAACAACACTGCTTGAAATCGTGCGTGCGAACTATGGCTGCTTTGGTAACGCTTGGCAAGCCCTTTCAGCACGCAAATGCAGGCGCAGTCTGGGCTTGCCCGGTTGGGCAGAGGTCCTACAGGAAAACCCCGATGCATTAACTCGGGCTGGAGGTGTCTGAATCGCCCCCGGTTCACTAGACACTTCGAAGCCTTAAGCTGGCAACCAAGTGGAGGTGTCTATGAGTAGCAAGCGATACACGGAAGAGTTCAAGATTGAAGCGGTCAAGCAAGTGACCGATCGCGGACATAGCGTTGCGGACGTTGCCGGGCGACTGGATGTGAGCAT
>NZ_MDUX01000068.1 GCF_014736495.1 Candidatus Dactylopiibacterium carminicum | reverse complement strand
GCTCGATGTGGGATTCGACTATGCATAGCGCTTGACGGCCAAGACGGTTGCTCAGGCCTGTACGTGGCGCCGCTGCCGACGAGCCAGACGTCGCGCACGATGTTGACGCCAATGCTCGATGCGCCGGAAAAGCCATCCACGCGCAGGCTCGACACCGGTGCGTACATAGCCGATGGGGCTGGGTTCCATCTGGAAACGCCTTTGCAGATCCTCAACGCCGCGTCTCCCTGCGAACAGCAGCAGATCACCCGAGCGTAGTTCGGTTTCGAGCGATGGGAGCGTCACGGCCTGAGTTCCCCGCAACAACAACAGAGGTACGGCTCTCAGACGCTCTGCCGGGTTGAGTGGATCGATCAACAGTTCATCCAGCCGCAGCGGCTGTTTTCCCGGATGTGTCAGAATCTCACGCAGCCCCGGGTAGGATGCAAAACAGCGGAATACCCAAAGATAGGGCACACGCTCTTCCAGTTCGGTCAGCAAACGCACGCCGATCTGTTCGGCCATCTCCGACCCTTGCTCACGTACCATCATCAGGAAACGGTTGCGCGTGGGTGTTATCAGCAACTGCAGACACTCACGCGTCATCAGTTCGCCCTTCACGAAGACCAGATCAGCCTTTGCGGCCTCGATCAGACTGGCATCCGCCACATGGTTCTGGCGTACCACCACGATCAGATCAGGCTTGATCCGCCTCGCACGTGACACCAGCGAAAGATTCACTACATCGCGATCGGTACACACCACCACGCCCACCGCATTTTCCAACCCAGCATTGCGCAGGCTCTGCGTCGAGTAATCCAGACGCACCAGGTGTTCTTCCTCCTTCAGGCTTTCATTTGGATCCACTGCCGTCCAGGTACATCCGACACGTTCCAGTTCATGCGCCACTGCCTGACCAAAGCGACCGAAGCCGAACAGCAACCAATGCCCCTTGGGCATCATGAAAGGTTTGGGACAATGGCTGCCCGGCACGCTGGAAAGCCACTCCTCCACCCACAGAACGGCGGGCGCGGAGATCGCCAACCCGAGATTGGTGGCAAAGGTCTCGAAGGGATCAATGACCTTGATCATCGGAAAAGCATCCAGGTTGGCGCGTGCGAAGGGGCTGTGCACCCGCGCCACCACCTCCAGATCCGGATTCAACGTGCTGGCACCGACCGCAATGGTCTGTGCCATTTCGTCATCTCCCACCAGCACGATCAGGGCCTTGCAATTCGGTTGCTTGGCACCGGCATCGCAAAGCACGTCTGGCCAGCGCGCATCGGCAGCCAGGGCAGGAACCGGCTGATGGAACACTTCGACGTCGACATGCGAAGCCCGCTCCGGACGCAGCTCCACGATCACCGTACGTACGCCGGTTTCATCCAGTGCGTGTGCCAGCGCAGTGCCACTCTGCCCATAGCCCGCGATGATGTAGAACGGCTCCTCCAGACGACACACACGGGCCACAAAGCGGCTACGTGCCAGAGCCCCACGGAAAGTCGCGTCCTGTACCAGGGCCAACACGCTGCCGAAGGTGTAGGCCCAACAGATGACCGAGAGGTAGATGGAGAACATCACCCAGGCACGCTGCGCTCCTGTAAAGGCGTGCGGAAGCTCACCAAAGCCGATGGTGGTCGCCGTATAGCTGATGATGTAGAAAGCGTGGAAGAAACCGAGCGAATCCACCCGCCCTTCGGGATCCACGCCCGGAATCACCGCCAGGCCGAACACCGAGACAGCGTAGGCCAGGATGAGTGCAATCAGCGGAGCACGCAGGCGCCGCAGCGCCAGCATCAGGACGTCACCCATGAGGGGTCAGCGCGTCTGGCGCAAGGTTTCGCCGATCAGCAGGAAGACGGAAATGGCATTGGCCACCAGGGCACCGCCACTGAGAGAGACGATCATCGTCATGGTGCTCCCGTCCATGGGCACCTCCGCCACATAGACACGCCACATCCACACCAGGGAGGCCGCCACTAGTTGCAGCACGGCAACAAGACTGGTCGCAAGGTGAGTGGCGCCAATCTGCGTACGGTCTCCGAACTTGAGAATGGTTGCCACCAGGTTCACCACCACGGCAAAGAACAATGCCGAGGCGTGATGCAGTTCAGGGCGATCGATCTGGCCGACGAAAAAACCGAAATTGAGGGTACAGGCCAGGATGATGAAGAAGCCGAACACCACCTTTTCGAGATTCATGGATGCCTCTGTCAAAACGCGCGTCGCGGACGAGGCACGATGATCGCACGAAAATCCTCGCGAATCCGTGCCCGGCAGTTCCCTTGCGGGCGGCAGCAGTACCGTCAGGAGGCTGTATTCAGCACGAATACCTGGTCGCGTGCCAAAGACCGCAACGTTTGGGGTAGCCGGGCTGACGCAAGCTGGGCCGTGATTTCACGGACATGGCCTGGCTTGAGATGGGTAACGAAGACCTCTGGCCTGACCGTAAGGGCTTCCAACAGCGCAAACAAGCCCGAAGGAGTCAGATGGCCTGCACTTTGCGCCAGCGCCAGACTGCTGTCCGGCAGGGCTGCTTCAATCAACAGATAGCGCAACTCCGAAATGGCTTCAAGTGCGCGCCTCAACGCCGGGTTATCGACGGTATCCCCGGTGAAAACCAGCGCTTCACCTCCAGCATCAAGGCAATAGCCCGTTGCCGGAACCGTATGCAGGGCCGGCACAAGCCTGATGCGACGCGTCCCGAGTTGCAGGTTCTCTCCGGGTTGCAGAGGTAGCAGCAATAGCCCCGGGTTGTCCGCTTCAGGCAATACTGTGAAATCCGGCCACATCTGCCAGTTGAAAACGTGCCTACGCAAGGCCTCGAGACTCTCGGGCAGGCCATAGACCCGAACAGGCCCCTGGCGCAGATCGGCCACGGTGTCGAGCAGCATGGGCAGCATCGCCACGTGGTCCAGATGTGTATGGGTGAGTAACACATGATCGATGCGAACCAGGGATTGCAAAGGCAACTCCCCTACGCCGGTACCACAATCGATCAGGACATCATCATCGACCAACAAGGCCGTGGTGCGATTCTCACCTCCGATTCCGCCGCTACAACCGAGTACCCGGATCTTCACGGCAGCCCCCGGATCACGCCTTCTGCCGAAGATAGAATTCCATCTTCACGCCAGCCAGTTCGATCACGTCATGATCGGCCAGTAGATGCGCCTGTGCATCGAGCTGCTTGCCATTGAGGATGGGAAACGAGTCTCCCTCCACATGGGTAATGAAATAGCCGTGCGGGCGCCGTGTGATCACCGCAACCTGCACCCCGGGCTTGCCCAGGGTGGTCAGCGATTTCTGCAACTCCAGCTGCCGGCCCGCATTGCGGCCGCTGATGATCTGCACCACGCCGATCTGATCATTGGCCACCACCGAGCCCAGACCGTCGGTTTCGGTCGGTGAGCTCCAGCCTTCGTTGCTGGTAATGGAGCTCTCTGCACCGAAACCCACCATGGTCTCGGTATGTGCACGCGGATTGGCACCGAGACCGACCGACTCCGGTGTCGGCGCGAATGCCTTCTCGAAGGTGCTGGAGGCGCCAAACTCGGCAGCATCCTTGAGAAACTTGATCCGGTACTTACCCAACTCGACGACGTCATTGTCCTTCAGCACATGCTTCTTGACCGACTGGCCATTCACATAGGTACCGTTGGTGCTGTTCAGATCCTCAAGAAAGGCATCGTTGAGAATGGAGACGATCACCGCATGCTCACCACTGATCGCCAGATTGTCGATCTGGATATCGTTGTGTGGCTTGCGGCCGATGGTGGTGCGCTCCTTCTTGAGCGGAATCTCCTTCAGCACCAGCCCATCCATGCTCAGAATCAGCTTTGGCATCTCGTCCTCTTCCAGTAGGGCGTGCATCACACCCGCATTCTGCCATCGTGCAACCAGCTTCCGGCAATCAGCAGGGCTGCAGTATGCACCGGGCCGAAACCTGCGTCAGCACGCAGGGGTTCTCCGGTATCTCCCGACATGACAAAAGGCCGCTTTCGCGGCCTCGTGTCACCTGTAGCATTTTCCTCAGAGCAGGCCCTTGAGCAGCTTGCCCATTTCCGAGGGGTTTCGCGTCACCTTGAAACCACAGGCCTCCATGATCGCCAGCTTGGCATCCGCCGTATCCTCGCCACCGGAGATCAGGGCACCGGCATGGCCCATGCGCTTGCCCGCTGGCGCCGTCACACCGGCAATGAACCCCACGACGGGTTTCTTCATGTGGTCCTTGCACCAGCGTGCGGCTTCGGCCTCATCCGGGCCGCCAATCTCGCCGATCATGATGACCGCATCGGTATCCGGATCTTCATTGAACATGCGCATCACGTCGATGTGCTTCAGGCCGTTGATCGGATCGCCACCGATACCGACAGCGGACGACTGGCCCAGACCGATCTCGGTCAGCTGCGCCACGGCTTCATAGGTCAGCGTGCCCGAACGCGACACAACGCCGATACGGCCCTTGCGATGGATATGGCCCGGCATGATGCCGATCTTGATTTCGTCCGGCGTGATCAGACCCGGGCAGTTCGGGCCCAGCAGCAGGGTTTTCTTGCCACCTGCAGCCTCTTTGGCCTTCATGCGGTTGCGCAATTCCAGCATGTCACGCACGGGAATGCCTTCGGTGATGCAGATCGCCAGATCCAGATCGGCTTCCACGGCTTCCCAGATCGCAGCGGCTGCGCCCGCAGGCGGCACATAAATTACCGACACGGTGGCGCCCGTGGTATCCGCCGCTTCCTTGACGGAACCGAAGATGGGGATGCTGAAGATCGACTCGCCTGCCTTTTTGGGATTCACGCCCGCCACGAAACAATGCTTGCCATTGGCGTATTCCTGGCACTTCTCGGTATGGAACTGGCCGGTCTTGCCGGTAATCCCCTGGGTGATGACCTTGGTGTCTTTATTGATAAGGATGGACATGTCTTGAACTCCTGGTGGCCAGCGGCTTAAGCCACGGCAGCAACGATCTTCTGGGCGGCATCCGCCATGGTGTCGGCAGAGATGATGGGCAGGCCTGATTCGGCCAGGATCTTCTTCCCCAGATCCTCGTTGGTGCCCTTCATGCGCACCACCAGCGGCACGGCAAGCTTCACCTCGCGTGCAGCAGTCACCACGCCGTTGGCTATGGTGTCGCACTTCATGATGCCGCCGAAGATGTTGACCAGAATGCCCTTCACAGCCGGATTCTTGAGCATGATCTTGAAGGCCTCGGTGACCTTTTCGGTCGTCGCGCCGCCTCCCACGTCCAGGAAGTTGGCCGGCTCGGCACCGAACAGCTTGATGGTGTCCATGGTAGCCATCGCCAGACCAGCACCGTTCACCAGACAGCCGATGTTGCCTTCCAGCGAGATGTACGCCAGATCGAACTTGGAAGCCTCGATTTCAGCCGGATCCTCCTCGTCCAGGTCGCGATACTCGACGATGTCCGGGTGACGGAACAGCGCGTTGGCATCGAAGTTGAACTTGGCATCCAGCGCCTTGATGTTGCCGTTGCCTTCGAGGATCAGCGGGTTGATTTCCGCCAGCGAGGCATCGGTTTCCATGTAACAGGTGTACAGCTTCTTCAGCGTGTCGACCGCCTGCGCGATCGAGCCTTCCGGTACGCCGATACCGACGGCCAGCTCCTTGGCCTGCGTGTCGGTCAGGCCGGCAGCCGGGTCGACGAAGACCTTGATGATCTTCTCCGGCGTGTTGTGCGCGACTTCCTCGATGTCCATCCCGCCTTCGGAAGACGCCATCATGGCGACCTTCTGCGTGGTGCGGTCGGTCAGCGCCGCGACGTAATATTCCTTCTTGATGTCGGCGCCTTCCTCGATCAGCAGCCGGCGTACCTTCTGGCCTTCAGGCCCGGTCTGATGCGTCACCAGCTGCATGCCGAGAATCTGTGCTGCCAGCGTGCGCACCTCATCGGCGGATCTCGCAAGCTTCACGCCACCACCCTTACCACGCCCGCCCGCGTGGATCTGAGCCTTGACCACCCAGACCGTGCCACCCAGTTCTCCAGCGGCCTTGACCGCATCCTCCACGCTGAAACACGGGATGCCACGCGGCGGGACCACGCCATGCTTGCGCAGGATTTCTTTCGCCTGATACTCGTGAATCTTCATTTATGTATGCCCTTGTCCATGGTGTGTAACGGAACCCCGGGCTCACGCATGACCAGGCAGTGGCTACCAGCACCGGCACACGTGCTTCTCTGCAGGGTGCCGGGATTCTATACCCAATCATCACCGCCCCCACAGCACCCGGGCATGTACCTAGGGGGCCCCGGACCGACCGATGCGGGGTAAAGAATCCACAATTAACGAAAATTTCCGCGCATGCGCCAAACAAGCGGCAAACACAGTCGTTAACAGCATTGAATCCGGAATCTGCTTTTTGCGACTTTTGCCACAACAACTACGGTTTCAACCCGAATACGTGCAACACGCACCTTAAAATTGAGGCCCCCGGAGCGAGACCAGAAATCACGAGCGCATGAACGCCTGCCCTTTTCACCGCCGCCATCAGCCCCAGTGGTTCATCAGCGCCTTTGCGCTGGCGCTCGGCATGGTCAGCGGGGGGGCGAGTGGCATCGGCCTTGGTGCCGCCTCCAGCAACAGCCACATCGGTGAAGCGCTGCGGATCGAGATACCCATCCAGCGCGACGCCAGCGAAGAAATCAGTCTTGAATGCATCCGTCTGGCACCACCGCGCGATCAAGCCAACGAGCTGCCCTGGCTGCGTCAGGCACGATTGAGTCTGGAGCGCGATGGCCGGCTGCTCGTACTGCACGCGCCTCCCAGTAATCATCCTGCGCTCACAGTAAGCGTGGCGCTCGATTGCGGCCTTGCACTGCGCCGTGAATACACCCTGCTGCTCGAGCCACCGCGCGAAACAACACAGACCACCGCAGAAGCCCCTGCGATGACGCCGCCTTCCGCCCCTCCTCGGCCAACGCTCAGACCGGACGCTCGCCCGGGCTGGGAGACCGCTCAGAGCGAATCCGCACGCAGTATCGCCAATGCACTGGCTGCTGGAGATCCGGCCAACCAGCGCGCACTCGCGCAGGCCATCGTGGCGGCCAACCCGCAACATTACGGCGGCAACAAGAACGCACAATCGATCCTGCCAGCGGGTAGCCAACTCATCATCCCGCCCCTTCCAGCAACAACTCCCGCACCACGGCCAAAGCCTCGCGAACCTATCGCCCAGACGTCCCGCCCACCTCGCGCCACACCTCAAGCCCCCAGGCCCCAAGCTGTATCAGCAGAACCCCGTGACCGACTGTACATCAGCGGTGGCGCCGAAGATCTCCCGCTGCGCATGTCACTCACCCTGGGCGAGCCAGGCACAGTACCGCCGCCCGACGCGGATGAACGACTCCGGCAGGAAGCAGGCATGCTGGCATCGCTGGATGAAAAACTCGCCACGCAAATTGAACTGACGGAACGCCTAAGACAACTCGAAACCCTCCAGTCCCGGCTTCAGGAAGAAACCAGCCGCCTTGCTGCAGAGCTGAAAACCAGGGGAGGCGACATCCCCGAGAACGCCCCGCTTACCCGGCCCCAAGCGCCCCCCCCCGCAGCTTCTGCCAACGTCCCCGCATCATCGCACCAGTGGCCTTACTGGTTGCTGGCCTTGTTCGTGCTGTCCAGCCTGTTGCTGGCCGCGATACTGTGGCTGCGTCAGCGAAGGCCCCGGCTTCCCAGCCTGGAGGAGCAAGCCGGGGAGGTACCGGAAACGCTCATCGAACCGATCTCCGAAGCCGATATCTGGCCCGACGAAGCCGGTCATGCACCGGCACGCTCGCCGCGCCGCGCCGCAGTCATGACCGGGGCTTTGAATCCCCTGACAGTTTCCCGCCTCGGGGTCCCCTCGCTACTGCAGGTTGTGGAAAACAACATTCCGGAGCATGAATCAGCCGTCCAGCTCGCAGACATCATGATGTCGTTCGGCCGTGTCCAGGGGGCCGCGCAAACGCTTGCCGATTACATCCGGACAAGTCCCAAGCAGGCCGTAAAACCAGGCCGTAAAACCCTGGATCAAGCTGCTGGAAGTCTATCGCGCGGGCAACATGAAGATGGAGTTCGAAGCCTTGAGCCAGCAGTTCAACAAACTCTTCAACATCCGCCCCGCAGCCTGGGACGAATTCGAGATCGAACGCGCCAAACCTACCTCACTGGAGGATCTGCCGCATCTGGCCACACGCCTCGAAGCCCTCTGGGGAACCCGCGAATGCCAGGTTTTCCTGTACGAATTGCTGCGCGACAACCGGCAAGGCACACGCCAGGGGTTTCCGCTCGCCATCGTCGACGAAATACTGCTGCTGCTAGGCGTGCTGGAAGCGCAACTCGGCCCCTATCGACCGGCAGAGCCCGCGGTGGATGAAACCATCGTCTCACCGGCCACTGCGGCAACCCTCGAATCCCTGGCCGCTTTCGCGCTGAGCGTCTCGCCATTTCCACTGGAGCAGACCTTCGCCGCCCCCCCGGCCGAGCACGTACAGCCCCCGGAACCGGAACCTGAACCTGCACCCGATCCGGCACACAGCACCACGCTCGATCAGCTCGACTTCGAGCTGGACATGGCGGACATGAGCCAGACTCTGCACATCAATCTCGACGAGCTGGATGAAAACGGCCAGCCACGTTCCTGACGAGCAATCAGACGGGATTGTCGAGGTCGAGAAAATCCACTTCCAGATCGCTGTTTCCGCTCAGCCAGGCCGCCAGCGCACGAATTCCATAACGCTCGGTGGCGTGATGCCCTGCAGCCAGGTAAGGCACACCGGTTTCGCGTGCCAGGTGAGTGGTCTGCTCCGAGATTTCGCCGGAAAGATAGAGTTCGGCGCCAGCGTTGATGGCATGCTCAAAGTAAGCCTGTGCGCCACCGGTGCACCAGGCAACACGACTCACCAGCCGCTCGCCATTGCCCACAAGCAAGGGTTCCCGGGCCAGCCTCGCTGCCACAGAGCGGGCAAGCTCGGCTGCGGGCATCGGCTGTGGCAAATGCCCCAGCAACACCAGGGGCTGCGTGGCGCATGCCCCCTCAACCTCCCAGCCCAATGCACGCGCCAGCTGTGCGTTGTTGCCCAGCTCCGGATGCGCGTCGAGCGGCAGGTGATAGCCGAACAGGTTGATGTCATGCGCCAACAGGCGCGCCAGCCGTTGCCGGCGCCACCCGGTGACGCGCCCATCCTCGCCACGCCAGAACCAGCCATGATGCACGACGATGGCATCAGCCTCCCGCTCGATGGCGGCCTCGACCAAAGCCTGACTGGCGGTGACCCCGCAGAGAATCCGCCGCACCGTGTCGCGTCCTTCCACCTGCAGACCGTTTGGGCAATAATCAGCGAAGCGCCCGCAATCGAGCAGTTCGTCCAGGGTCTTCTGCAATTCAGCGCGGCGCATCGGCACTCTTTCCTCTGTTCTTCGGGTCTCTACGCTCGGGCAGCGCCCGACAGGCGGGAATTATGCAACGTCTCTGGTTGATCTTCGCGCAAACGGTCACGGTCGTGCTCGGCCTGCTGTTTGTCATCAACACACTCAAACCTGAGTGGATCCATGGCCAGCGCCCTGCCAGCGCCCCGGCAGTGCCCGCGCTGAGCGAGCTCATGGCCCCCTCGCCCGCACCGGCATCGGTCCCAACCCGCGAACCCGGCAGCTACGCCCAGGCCGCCGCGCGCGCGCTGCCCTCCGTGGTGCACATATTCACCAGCAAGGAGATTCCTGCCCCCCGCAATCCCTTGCTCAATGACCCCTTCTTCCGCCATTTCTTCGGCAACATGGAAGAGCAGCCAGCCCAGCGCGCGTCCGGTCTGGGCTCCGGCGTGGTGGTCAGCGCAGATGGCTACATCCTCACCAACAACCATGTCATCGAGGCTGCCGACGCCATCGAAGTCGCGCTCAACGACGGCCGCAAGTTCAACGCACGCATCATCGGCCGCGACCCCGAGACCGATCTTGCCGTACTGCGCATCGACAGTAAGGAGCTGCCGGCAGTCAGTTTCGCCCCCCAGGGCGACCTGCGCATCGGTGATGTGGTACTCGCCATCGGCAACCCTTTCGGCGTCGGGCAGACGGTGACCATGGGTATTGTCAGCGCGCTGGGACGCTCGGAGCTGGGTATCAATACCTTCGAGAACTTCATCCAGACCGACGCGGCCATCAACCCTGGCAACTCCGGCGGCGCACTGATCGACGCCGGCGGTAATCTGGTCGGGATCAATACCGCGATCTATACACGCTCGGGCGGCTCGCAAGGCATCGGTTTCGCAATTCCGGCCGACAGCGCGCGGGATGTGATGGAACAGATCATTTGCAACGGGCGTGTCGCCCGTGGCTGGATCGGCATCCAGGTACAGGAGATCACCCCCGAACTGACCGCCAGCTTCAGGCTGCCTGAGAAAGGCGCCCTGATCGCCGGCATCGCACGCAACAGCCCGGCGCACAAGGCCGGCATCACACCAGGCGACGTACTGGTCAGCATCAACGGCGAAGAGATCAGCGACGCACGCGCCGTACTCAAGCGCGTCGCAGCACTGCCGCCCGGCCAATTGGCCAAGATCGGGTTGATACGAAACGGCAAGACGCTGGAAACCGTGCTGCAGATCGGGCAGCGGCCGTTGCCGACCAACGTGCAGGAATGAAATCTGCCCACCCTAAGAACCTGTTCACGATTTTCCGTTTGTCATTCAAACCCCTCCCCAGCCGGAGGATCGGGTTTGCACCCCGATCCGATTCAGAGGCGCAAGGCAGTGCCTTGCGAATTCCCTCTTCCCGCCCCCTTATCAGGGGAGGGAGTCCGCACGGGCACGATCTGATGTGCTCCTCCCCTGATAAGGGGGCGAAGCGGGGCGGCGAGTACTACTCGCCGCCCGCGCAGCCGCGAGCCCATGCAGGGGCGAGCGTGGGCGGTCGGGAGGGGTTGAGTTGCAACTTTTTCATGACACAGGAAAGATCATGAACAGGCTCTAAGCCGTAGGTGCGTTCAGGCTTCCGGCGGCGGGATATCCTGCTGCGCGCCTGGCGCCAGACCAGCGATACGCGGTAACGGAGGCGTCACATCGGCGTTCTGCGCGCGCTGGCGCAAGGCATGATCGATCAGTACGAGTGCCAGCATGGCCTCGGCAATCGGCGTGGCGCGGATGCCCACGCAGGGATCATGGCGACCGGTGGTCATCATCGTCACCGGCTGGCCTGAACGGTCGATAGAGCGGCGCTCCTGCGGCAGTGAGGAGGTCGGTTTGATCGCCAGTGCCACGCGGATGTCCTGCCCCGATGAGATTCCCCCCAGCACGCCCCCGGCGTGATTCGACAGGAACCCCTCAGGCGTGAGTTCGTCGCAGTGCTCGGTACCACGCTGGGCAACCACGCCGAAACCATCTCCGATCTCTACCCCCTTGACGGCGTTGATGCTCATCATCGCGTAGGCGATATCGGCGTCCAGCCGGTCGAACACCGGCTCGCCCCATCCCGGCGGTACGTTGCCGGCGATCACCTCGATCTTCGCACCGATGGAGTCGCGCTCGGCCCGGATCTTATCCATGCAGGCCTCAAGCTGCAGAATGATTTCCGCATTCGGGGCAAAGAAGGCGTTGTTGTCCACCTCAGCCCAACGCTTGAACGGAATCGGAATCTCGCCCAGCTGACTCATGAAGCCACGGATCACGATGCCATGGCGCTCGCGCAACCATTTTTTGGCAATTGCGCCTGCAGCAACACGCACCGCCGTTTCGCGCGCCGACGAACGCCCGCCGCCACGATAGTCGCGCACACCGTACTTGTGTTCGTAGGCGTAGTCCGCGTGGCCTGGACGATAGGTGTTCATGATCTTCGAGTAGTCACCACTGCGCTGATCCTGATTACGGATCAACAATGCAATGGGCGTACCGGTGGTTTTGCCCTCGAATACGCCGGAAAGGATCTCGACGGTATCCGGCTCCTTGCGCTGGGTCACATGGCGCGAGGTTCCCGGCTTGCGACGATCCAGTTCCGCCTGGATATCGGCCTCGGTCAGCGCCAGCCCAGGTGGGCAGCCATCGACCACGCACCCAATCGCCGCGCCATGCGACTCGCCAAAGGAAGTCACCGTAAAAAGGGTGCCGAATGTGCTGCCGGACATGGAAAAAGCCCCGTGCTGACTGGTTGCGAGGAGGGCGGATTCTAGCACGCCGCCCGAGACCACCCGGACCGCCTCCAGGACCAACCATCTGCCCGGAACGATCATTGCTAGTCTGCTGTCACAGGACTGTCACTAAAATGACACACAATACTGAGAGCGTTCCGCCCGCCCGATAACGAAGCCGTCCCCGACATGCCGCATTCCAATCTGTTCCCCAGCGCCGCCCCCGAACACCTGCTCAACCGCGAGCTGTCCATCCTCGGTTTCCAGCGCCGCGTGCTGGCCCAGGCTGCAGATCCCCGCGTTCCCCTGCTGGAGCGCCTGCGCTACCTGTGCATCGTTTCCAGCAACCTGGATGAGTTCTTCGAGATTCGCATGGCCGGTCTCAAGGAGCAGATCAAGCAGGGCGCCCTGCTTGGCAACGCCGCACCAGCGCAACGGCTGTATCAGCAGATCAGCCAGAAAATCCATTCGCTGGTGGCCGAACAGTACGCGCTGCTCAACGACGAGATCCTGCCTGCACTGGCTGCAGAAGGCATCGTGTTCCTGCGCCGCTCGCTCTGGACCGATGCCCAGCGCGAATGGGTACGCCAGTACTTCGAATCCGAAATTCTGCCAGTGATCACCCCGGTGGGACTGGATCCCGCACACCCCTTCCCGCGCCTGCTCAACAAGAGTCTGAACTTTGCCGTCGAGCTCGAAGGAAAGGATGCCTTCGGGCGCAACTGCAAGGCCGCCATCGTGCAGGCGCCACGTGCACTGCCACGCGTGATCCTACTGCCAGCCGCGCTCACCGGTGTGGAAAACGGCTTCGTGTTCCTTTCCTCGGTACTGCACGCCCACGTCGGCGAACTGTTCGAGGGGATGCACGTACTGGGCTGCTATCAGTTCCGTGTCACACGCAACAGCGATCTCTTCGTCGACGAAGAAGAGGTCAAGGATCTGCGCAAGACACTGCAAGGTGAATTGCATCAGCGCAATTTCGGCGGCGCAGTACGCCTGGAAGTAGCCGATACCTGCACCGAACAGATGCGCGACTTCCTGCTCCAGCAGTTCGATCTGGACCCCGAGGAGTGCTACCGCGTGCCTGGCATCGTCAACATGGTGCGCCTGATGCAGGTTCCTGACGGCGTCAATCGCCCGGATCTGAAATTCCCGGCATTCCAGCCCACGGTACCCAAGGCTCTGGCCAAACGTGACGAACTCTTCGCCACCATCCGCCGACAGGATTTACTGCTGCACCACCCTTTCCAGAGCTTCGCACCGGTAATCGATCTGCTGCGCGCGGCAGCGGATGACCCGCAGGTCGTCGCCATCCGAATGACGGTGTACCGCACCGGCACCGATTCCGTGCTCATGGAAAACCTGCTGCGCGCCGCGCGCAAGGGCAAGGAAGTCAACGTGGTGGTCGAACTGATGGCGCGCTTCGACGAAGAAGCCAACATCAACTGGGCCGCGCGCCTCGAAGAAGCGGGCGCGCATGTGGTGTATGGCGTGTTCGGCTACAAGACCCACGCCAAGATGTTGCTCATCGTACGCCGCGAAGAAGACGCCAACGGCCGCACGGGCTTGCGCAGCTACGCACACCTGGGAACGGGCAACTATCACCCGCGTACCACGCGTTTCTATACCGATTTCGGCCTGCTCACCGCCAATCCCGCCATATGTGACGACGTACATCAGGTTTTCAAACAGCTCACAGGCCTGGGTCAGGCCGATACGCTCAAGCACATCTGGCAGGCACCGTTCTCATTGCAATCGGGCGTCATCAAAGCGATCCAGGCCGAAGCCGAGGCCGCACGTGCCGGCCGCAAGGGGCACATCGTCGCCAAAATGAACGCCCTGCTTGAACCACAGACCATCCAAGCGCTCTACGAGGCTTCACAGGCTGGCGTGCATATCGAGCTGATCGTGCGCAGCGCCTGCGCCCTGCGCCCTGGTATTCCAGGCCTCTCGGAAAACATCCGGGTGCGCTCCATCGTCGGGCGCTTCCTCGAACATTCGCGTGTCTTCTACTTCCATGCCGATGGCGAAGAGCATGTGTATCTCTCCAGCGCAGACTGGATGGATCGCAACTTCTTCCGCCGCATCGAGGCTTGCTTCCCCATCCTGGATCCGAAACTCAAGCGCCGCGTGATCCGCGAAGGCCTCAAGCCTTACCTCGCGGACAATGCTCAAGCCTGGGAGATGGACGGCAACGGCGAGTACCGCCGTCGCAGCACGCGTGGTCTCCGGCGCAACGCCCAGGAAAGCCTGCTTCAGGATCTGGGCGAGCCGGTCTGATCACCTGCGCCGCAGGTTTATCACCCCCACGGCGCCGAGGATCAGCAAGGCGGCCGTGGCCTCGGCCCACCCCGGTTGCTCGCCCAGAAAAACGGCCCCCGAGAGTACGCCGATCAATGGTGTCACCAGGGAAGAAAGCGAAGACACCGCCACCGGTACCAGCATCACCAGCCGGTTCCAGGCCCAGTAACAGAGCATGAAGGTCACCAGGGCATTGAACGCCACGGCGGCCATTGCCCCTGGCCCTGGCCAGGCGGTCGGCAGACCATCCACCACCAGGCTGGCTGCCAGCATCGGCAACGCGCCGAGCAGCAATGTCCAGCCAGTCAACACCAACGCAGGCAAGGGCGGGCTCCAGAGCTTCAGCAACACGATTCCCCAGGCCCAGCTCAAAGCCGCCAGCACCATCAGCAACACCCCCAGGGGAGCATTGCCCAGCGCTGCCGCCGCAGGCCCCATCAACACCGCCACACCGGCCACGCCCAACGCCACGGCCAATACCCTGCGCGCATTCAGCCGCTCGCGCAGCAGCCAGACCGACAGCGGCACGCACCACAGAGGCATGGTATAGGCCAGCAGGGCAGCCCGTCCGGATGGCAGATACATCACGCCATACGTGGAAAGCACATTCCAGCCGATCATGTTGAAGGCCGTCAGCCATGCCAGCTGGCCCCAGAGCGCACGCACTACTACCAGGCGCCCTCCTTGCAACCGCACCAGCAGCAGCATCAAGGCGCCACCCAGCGTTCCTGCCACGCCCCGGAGCAGCAACGGCGGCATCTGCTCCAGAGCGTACTTGATCACCGCCCAGCTCAGTCCCCAGCCGAAAACAACGATCAACAGCAGAAAGACGCCGAAGCGGGGAATGCGGAACGACTGTGGCATGGATCTGAAACTCGGAGCAGGCGGAAGGCGAACGATACGCCGGTCAGGGCGGACGCCCGATGAAGGGCGCGACGATACTGCACACCGAGATTGCAGTCACACCCTTTCACCTTGCTCCCTGCCCCCTCAATCCGATACGCCCCCCTGACACCGGGAAACCCAGAGGAATCACGCCAGATCAATCCTCGCGGCCATCAGGCGTCGCGGCCCTCCGTCTGCGGCTGACCACGGCGTTCCGGCAAGGTGAATCGCCCCGGGTTTCCTAGACAGCCCCGAGCTTCATGAAATACTGTTTTTCA
>NZ_MDUX01000067.1 GCF_014736495.1 Candidatus Dactylopiibacterium carminicum | reverse complement strand
GGCAACCCAGTCGGCTGTCGGGGCGCCGGCGGGCAATGGCAGGTTGAGATTGCTGCCCAGGCCGGCGCCGCTGCCGCGCTCGTCTGCATGGCCAAGGTAGAAAGGGTATTCCGTGCTGGGATCACCGTGGATGCTGGCGAAAAACACGTCGCCACGCGCATAGAAGATCTCCTGCGTGCCGTTGCCGTGGTGGAAGTCCACATCCAGGATCGCTACACGAGAGACTCCTCCATCGCGCAGTGCCTGTGCGGCAATGGCGGCATTGTTGAGAAAGCAGTAACCGCCGAAATGCTCGATGCCGGCATGGTGGCCGGGCGGGCGCGTGAGCACGAAGGCACTGGCGCCCCCGCCGATCAGATGATGCGCGCCCGCCAGGGCGCAGTCCGCACCCCTGCGCGCAGCCTGCCAGCAGCCCGGGCCGAGCGGGGAGCCGGTATCGAAGCCGAAGAAGCCCAGGCGTGCGGCGAAATTTTCGGGCAGCTGATCGCGGCGCATGGCGTGCGTGGGCCAGACGCAATGGAAGGCGTCGCCCTCGTTGCCGCTGGCCTGCCACTCACGCCAGGCTGAGCGCAGGAAATCCAGGTAGCGCGCGCTGTGTACGGCGAGCAAGGCTGCGTCGGGGAATTCCGCGGGCAGTTCCAGCCGGAGTCCTGCGCCGCGCAACGCTTCGGCGACGAAGTCGAAGCGTCGGGTGTTTTCGAAGCAGGGTACGCGGTTACCGCAGAAGAATTCGAACTCGGGGTTGTGGCTGGCGGGGTTGGCGAAGACTTGCATCAGGTTCTCATGAAGCCCAGATCGTGGCTGCCGAATTGGCGGACATTGGGCAGCACCAGTGGCAGGTCCGCCTCGCGCACGCCCATCCAACGCGCCAGTGTAGCCGCGTACTGATCGACGGCGGTGGTCGGCAACAGGCGGCCGTTGCCTACGTCCAGCCGGGTGCTCAGTGCCACCTCGGGGAATTCGCCATAGACTTTCCCGCCCTGTACCGCGCCACCGACGATGAAGTGGTGGCTGCCCCAACCGTGGTCGCTGCCATCGCCATTGGCGGTCAGCGTGCGGCCGAAGTCCGACGCGGTGAACAGCGTGACCTGCCGGCTGGCCTCCAGGCGTCCGAGTGCCTCCTGAAACCAGGCGACAGCGCTGGCCACGTCCGTCAGCAGCTTCTGCTGGCGCACGAGCTGATCGTCATGGGTGTCGAAGCCGCCCAGCGACACGAAGAACACCTGGCGGCGCTGGGCCAGCCCCGATTCGCCGCGCACCCCGATCAACCGCGCGACGATCTGCAACTGCTTGGCCAGATTGTTCCTGGCGAGATCTTCCGGCAGCGCCACGCGGGCGTCTTCGGCCGGCAAGCCCGCGAGCGCGCCGGAGAGGAGGGATTCGGCTTCGATGGAGCGCTCGACCACGGCAGCATAATCGCGCGCGATGAGGCCGCTGCCCGCCGAGATCTGTGCGCGCAGGGCCTGCGTGACTGCAGCTGTGCGCGGTTTGCCGGTGGTGATGCGCTGGAAGCCGATGGCGCCTTCCGGGGTGATCTGATAGGGCAGCGTCTGCTTGCCCGCCAGCAGCACGGCGCTACCGGAGGCAGAAACTGCGGTGAACAGCGGGCTGCCGTTGTGGCTGGCGAGCAGGTCGGCGATGCGCCCGCCCCACCCCAAAGTAGCGCCCTCGGGCGAGAAGGCCTGCCAGATGGCTTGCTGGTCGTTGTGCGAGAAGAGCTTGGGCGGGCGCGGGATCACGCCGGCCTTGAAGGCCGTTGCGTCAGGGATGGGCACCAGCAGCGGACCGACGTTGGCCAGCACGGCCATTTGCCCGCGCTGGAACAGGGGGTGCAGTGGCGCGAGTGCCGGATGCAGCCCGAGATCCTGACCGGGCAGGGGCAGGATCTGCTCGTGCGGCAGGGCGATGCTCGCGCGCGCAGCGGCATAGGTCGCGTAGGCATCGGGCGCCAGCGGCAGCACGGTGTTGTGGCCATCGTTGGCGCCGTACAGGAAGAGGCAGACGAGCACTCGATAGTCATCTGCCGGCGCTTCGGCCGCGCTCGCCGCGCCGATGCCGGCCAGCTGCAGGCCCAGCGGGCCGGCTGCCTGCAGCAGCGAGAAAGCGGCCGCCTGGCGCAGGAATTCACGGCGGGAAGTCTGGCTCATGCTTCGCTCCTCATCGCTGGACAAGATATTCCGGCGAAACCATCACTAGCAGCGTAGCCAACCTCGCACGCTCCAGGCGTGCCCGGTCGGCGTTCTGGGGCTTGTCCACCGGCAACGGAACGGCCGCGATGGCTGTCGTCATGCGTTCGCGGCTGGCTGGCGACAGGCGTTCCCCGGTCAGCAGCAGATCCAGGTAGGCCACCAGCTGTTCCAGCGTGGCGGCCAGCGGCAGCAGTTCGCGGTAGTCTGCCTGCACATCGCGCTGGCGTCCGGCGCCGGACTCGATGGCGCGCTGGATGTAATTCACGTAGCCGGCCACGGCGCTTTCCGAAACGAGCTGCATCTCGGGCGCGACCAGCCCCTGGGCGGCCAGCCCGCCGCCCGGCGGGATGAAGCCCGGGCGGAAAAAGTTGAAGACGCTGGGAGAACGCAGCGGCGTCTGCCCCAGCGCGGTGCCGGGATTGTCGGTATTGCCGATGCGGTATTCGCCGGAGTCCGAACCGGCATGGAAGGCACGCATCCATTGCGTGAAACGCAGGACTGGTTCGCGCAGCCGGCCGGCTGCATCCGGGGCGGGATCACGGGCTTCCCGGTCCAGCAGCACGGCACGGATCACCGCGCGCATGTCGCCGCGCACGCCACGGCCGTTGTCGGCGAAGGCGCGTGCCACACGTCCGACATAGGCCGGGCTGGGGTTGCTGGTGACCAGGCGCTGGATCAGCTGGCGGCCGAAGAAGGGGCCGACGTTGGGATGGTGGAACAGATGATCCAGTGCGCGCTTTAGATCGCCTTCCGGATCCGCCTGCTTTTGCGCCGGGATGCTCAGGCCGAGGAAACGCTTCTCGCTGGTGGAGTGGAATTTCGGGTAGCCCTTCATGGGCAGGATGTCCCACCGGGGGTCCGCACCCTGCTGCTGGAAGTGGCGGTCACTGCTGCCCGGGCCGCCATAGGAGAAGCCGGTGAACACGCGCGCCAGGCCGGTGATGTCCTCGTTACCGTAGGTTTCCACGGGGTGGCCGTCACGCAGTTTCGGGCTGCCATCGGGGGATTCAGCTCGTACAGGCCGATGGTGAACAGCTGCATCACTTCACGCGCGTAGTTTTCGTCCGGTACCCGCCCGCGCGATGGATCTTCCTTCTGGTTCTTCAGGTGCGAGAGATAGACGCCCATCATCGGGCTGCGGCTCACGGCTTCCAGCAGGTCGCGAAAATTGCCGAAGGCGTTGCGCCCGAGCATGTCGTACCAGCCGGCCATGCCGCGCACGCGCGGGCTCAGGCTGCCGTCGAAGGAGACCACGAAGATCTCGGAGAGCGCGAGCGTCATGCGCTGGCGCAGCTGGTCCGGCGCGGTGGCAGCGGTTTTCCACACCAGATCGAGCAGCAGTTGCTGGCTGAGGTTTTCTCCCTTGGCGAGCGCAGCATGGTATGGCTCGATCACGGGCTGCAATTCCGTCTGCGGCAGGGCGAACTGTGTTTCCAGCCAACGCCTTGGCGTGCTGTGTGTGAGTGCCTGGATTTCCGCCATGCTGGGGCCGAAGCTGGCCTGCTGCAGAAAGCGCGAAGCCTCGGCCGGCGTGGGCGCCGTGTCCGCTTGCGGAAGGAGCGTGCTGCAGGCCGCCAGCGCCATGAGCAGCGCGGCGACCGAGAATGTGCGACGTAGCTTCATACGCGTACTTCCCGGAAGTCCTTTGCCTGCTTAACGGCATCCGTCCTGTTTGCGTTGACGTGGCGCTTCAGCCCGTGCGGAACCGGCGGACCCGCGTCAGCATGTCGTCGGCGATGCGCGCTACCTGCTCCGCCGTGGCATTGGTGGTGCGAGTGTTGGCATTCAGGGCGTCGGCACTGACCGAGATCTGCTCCACGCGTACGGCTACGTCCTGCGATGCCGCGGCCTGTTCGCGCAGCCCCTGGGCCACGTCGGCCACCAACCCTGCCACCTGGCGCGCGCTTTCGCGGATGGATGCCACGGCTTCGTCTGCCTGCTGGACCAGCGCTTCACCCGCTTCCACCGAGCGGACGCCGCTTTCGATGCCTTCGACAGCCTCACGCGTGGAGCGCTGGATGTTGGCGATCATCTGCGTGATCTCGGCGGTCGAGCTCGCGGTCCGCTCCGAGAGCTTGCGTACTTCATCGGCCACCACGGCGAAGCCACGCCCTTGCTCGCCCGCGCGTGCCGCCTCAATGGCGGCATTCAGCGCCAGCAGATTGGTCTGGTCGGCAATGTCCTTGATCACCGTGGCAATGCGAGAGATCTGGTCAGCCTCCGTCTCCAGCGCTTCGATACGGCCCGAGGCATCGCGCACGCTCTGGGCGATGCGGCGGATCTCGCCGGTGACCGCGCCCAGCCGTTCGCTGCCGAAGGCGGCCTGGGTGTCGGCCTGCGCGGCCTGTTTGCTGGCGTCGTCGGTGCTCTGAGACACGTGGTTGATCGAAACGGTCAGCTCTTCCACCGTAGCGGCGATGGCGGCGGCGGCTTCGCTCTGGCGGCCGCTGTCCTGCTCGGCCAGCTCGGCGGAGGATTCCAGCCCATGCGAGGCCGCCGTCGCATTTTCGGCAAGGCTGCTCATGCTGAGCACCATCTCGCTGAGTGCCCGGCGCATGCGCTCCATGGCCTGTTGCAACAGGCCGAGCTCGTCCTGCGTGCCACCGGGCAGGGGTGTGTCAGATCGCCGCTGGCAACATGGTTGGCGCTCTGCACCAGCATTTCCAGGCTTCGCCCGATGCGCATGGCGAACCACATGGCGAAGGCGATGCTCAGGTCGCAGGAAATCACCAGCAGGGCCCAGACGGACTCCTTGGCGTAATCCGCGTGAGAGACTGCGCTCGCACCGCGCAGCTCGGCTTCCTTCAGGGTCAGTTCGGCGAGTTCGTTGGTCTTGTCACGCAGGGCATTGGCGCGCTCGACCCATTCCTTGCGGCGCAGCCCCTGGGCGCCTTCCTCATCGCCTGCGCGGACCAGGGCGACGGCGGCATCCACGCTTTCGCGATAGGCCTGCGAGCGCTTGCGGACATCTTCGAGCACCTGCCGCTGCTGGTCGCTGGTTACCAACGAAGCGTGGGCTGTGATGGATTTTTGGACTTCCGCATCCAGATCCTTGAGTGATTCTTCCAGTTTGCCGCGTTGTTCCGGTGTGCCCGGCAGCAGGTATTCCAGGCTGCGTACGCGGTAGCGCAGGCGCAGTTCGCTGATGTTGCCTGTGGATTTCATTGCCGGCATGGCGGAATCCGTGAAGTGATGGACATCATCACCCAGGCGTCCCAGCAAACCGGTGGAAAGCAGCAGCGCCGCGATCAGCAGGCCGCTGCACACCAGAAAGTTGATCAGCAGTTTGTTGCGGAACCGAAGATTGTCGAACCAGCGCATGGTTGCCTCCTTTGGGTTTCACGCCGGCTCATGCTCTGCCGCTGCGGCCGGTTTTCCCAATCTACGGCATGCGCGGTCCGATCTGGATGACCTTCCCCCAAATTGATGTCATATGCCTATTCGGGCAGGGGTTATCCGTAGGTCAGCGGCGTGCTTTTGCCGCGGAACACCCAGTAGGAGAACGCCGTGTAGCCCAGGATCACCGGTACGGTGATCACGGTACCGATGAAGATCACGGTGAGCGCCGGCGTGGAGGCTGCGGCATCCCAAAGCGTCATGCGATCCATGATCACGTAGGGGTAGAGGCTGTAGGCTAGGCCGAAGAAGCCCATCAGCAGGATCACGATGGCGAGCACGAAGGGCAGCCAGGCGAACTCCTCGCGTACGCGCGGGCGCTGCAGCACCCAGGCCAGGCCAGCCAGTGCCAGCACGCAGATGAGCGGGATTGGCAGCAGGGCGAGGAAGGCAGGCATGGTGAACCAGCGCTCGCGCACGGTCTCGCTGACCCAAGGCGTGGCCAGCGAGATCAGCAGCAGGCCCAGCGCCACCGGCACCAGGCTACGGCGGGCCCAGCAGCGGGCCTTTTCCTGCAGATCGCCTTCGCTCTTGAGCAGCAGCCAGCAGCCACCCAGCATCACATAGGCTGCCGGCAGGGTGAGCGTGATCAACAGCGCGAAGGCGTGGTGGCCGGTGCCTTGGCCGAAGCCCGTCACATAGCGGCCGAGCATCCAGCCCTGGGCCAGCGTGGCGATCAGTGAGCCGGCGAAGAAGTTCAGATTCCACAACCGTTTGTGGTGATCGCGTGCCTTGACGCGGAAATCGAAGGCCACTCCGCGCAGGATCAGGCCGATGAGCATCGCCGTGACTGGCAGGTAGAGCGCGCCGAGGATCTGCCCGTGCGCCTGCGGAAAAGCGATCAACAGGATGCCCACGCCCAGCACCAGCCAGGTTTCGTTGGCATCCCAGAACGGGCCGATGGAGGCGACCATGCTGTCCTTCTCGGCATTCGGCGCCAGGGGCAGCAGCAGACCGATGCCCAGATCGAAACCATCCAGCAGCACGTAGAGCAACATGGCCACGCCGAGGATGACGAAGAAGAAGAGAGGGAGGAACTGGGCGAAGCTCATGCTTGGCCTCCTTGGGCGTAAGGGGTGGAATCAGCCTTGCCGGCCATGTAGAACAGCACGCTGACGTAGGCCACGATCAGTACCAGATAGGTGATGAGGTAGGCCGTCAGCGAGATGGCGATGGATGAGGCAGGCGCGGGGCCGACCAGATCACGCGTGAGCAATTCCCCGAAGACCAGATAGGGCTGGCGGCCGATTTCGGTGACGTACCAACCGGCCACGGTGGCGACCCAACCGGAGAAGGTCATGCCCACCAGCCCCCACAGCAACGGGCGCGGCAGTGCGTTCGGCGCACGGCGACGCAACGCCCACACCCCCGCCCAGCTGGCTAGGAGCATCAGCACGCCGATGCCGACCATGATGCGGAAGCCCCAGAACAGCGGCGCCACGGGCGGATGCCGGCCTTCGAATTCGTTGAGGCCGCGGATTTCGCCTTCCGGATCATGCTTGAGGATCAGGCTAGCGCCTTTGGGGATGCCGATCTCGAAGCGGTTGCTGCGCGTCTTCTCGTCCGGCATGGCGAACAACAGCAGCGGAGCGCCGCGCTCGGTCTGCCACACTCCCTCGATGGCGGCCACCTTCTGCGGCTGGTGCTCCAGCGTATTCAGACCGTGCATGTCACCGACGAAGATCTGCAGCGGGATCAGCACCGCGCCGGCGATCAGCCCGGTGCGCAGGGCCACGGCCGTGGCCAGCGTTTCGCGACGCCGCAATATTTGCCAGGCCGACAGGCCGGCGAGCAAAAACGACACGGTGAGCCCCGAGGCGATCAGCATGTGCGTGAAGCGATAGGGGAAGGACGGATTGAAGATCACCGCCAGCCAGCTTTCCACGTGGTATTGGCCGCTCTCCACATAGAAGCCCGCCGGGGTCTGCATCCAGGAATTCAGGGCCAGTATCCAGAACGCCGAGGAGGTGGTGCCCAGCGCCACCAGCGCGGTGGCGATCATGTGTACGCGCTCGGAGACCCGGCCGTGGCCGAACAGCATCACGCCGAGGAAGGTAGCCTCCAGAAAGAAGGCTGTCAGCACCTCGTAACCCAGCAGGGGGCCGGCGATGTTGCCCACGCGCTCCATGAAGCCTGGCCAGTTAGTGCCGAACTGGAAACTCATGGTGATGCCGGAGACCACGCCCATGGCGAAGGACAGCGCGAATACCTTGGTCCACAGCCGATAGGCCGCGAGCCAGGCTTCATTGCGCGTGGCGATCCAGCGCCAGCGGAAGAACAGCAGCGCCCAGCACAGCGCGATGGTGATGGTGGGAAACAGGATGTGGAAAGTGATATTGGCCGCGAACTGGATGCGTGCCAGCAGGAGCGGATCTAGGGTTTCCATTCGGGGGACTCCGGGCGAAGGGGAATCAGGTCTTGTTGTGCTTGCGTTGCTTGAACTTGTCAGTAAAGTCCAGCAGCTTGTGTACGGTGGCGCCCATGCCCATCAGCTTGCTGAGGGTGGCGCTGTCCAGGCGCTGGATGTCGTCGAACCAGGTGGTGAGCTGCTCGATCAGTGCGTGCATGTCACGCATGCGCTCTTGGGCGTAGCGGTCTGCCTCGCTGCCAGCCTCTTCCAGCAGCGCGCTGCGCAGCATCGACAACGTCGGCTCGATCTCGCGGCGGCGGCGCTCCTCGGCCAGGGTGCGGAACACTTCCCAGGCGTCGGCGGGAGCTTCGAAGTATTCGCGACGGTCGCCGGCAAGGTGGCGCAGTCGAACCAGGCGCCAGGCCTGAAGCTCCTTCAGGCCCATGCTCACGTTGGAGCGCGAGAACTCGAGTTCTTCGGCGATCTCGTCCGCATTCAAGGGGTGCGACGAAACGTAGATCAGCGCATAGATCTGGCCGACTGTGCGGTTGATTCCCCAGCGGGAACCCATCTCGCCGAAATGCGAAACGAAGGCGCGAACGAGTGGCGTCACGGGCAGGCTCTCTGTTGGCTTTTGATTTGCGTCAACCTTATCACGAACTTTCAGTAATTTCTGAAAGTTCGCGAAGGTCTGGATCGAGGCGAACAGTGAAAAGTGTCGGGGATGCCAGCCGCCGTTTTCCGCTTCGGGGTGAGACTGCCTGCAATGCAACTTGTCTAACGGATTAAAAGACTGCAAAGAGAGCTCTGCATGGCGTCGCGCGATCTTTGGGCGACGTTACAGTCGCGCATCCTGAGCTTCCTGCTGCCGAATCATGATTACCCGCCGTTCCTTATCGATTGCCTGCGCATTTGTCATCCTTGCCGCCTGTGGTGGCGGTGGCTCCTCTTCGGATTCCGGCACGACGGTCGCCAGCTACACGTTGGGAGGTACGATCACCGGCTTGAGCAGCAGTGGTCTGGTGCTGGGCAATGGCAGCGCCACGCTGTCCGTGGCTTCGAGCGCGAGCAGTTTCAGTTTCGGCAGCACTTCAGGCAGCTATTCGGTGACCGTGGTGACCCAGCCGGACGGGCAGACGTGTTCCGTCAGCGATGGCAGCGGCAGTTCGACGACGGATGTCAGCAGCGTCAAGGTGATCTGCCGGGGCTACGTGGCCTATGTGACGAATGCCGGTGGCAGCAGTCTGGCCATGTTCAGTGTGGGTAGCGATTCAGGCTTGCTGACAGCCTTGTCCACGCCACGCATCAGCACGACCTATGAACCCTCTACCATCGTGCTGAATACGGATGGGACGTATGCCTACGTGGCATACCGCAACAACAAGCGGATCAGCGCCTACTCGGTGGGAACCACGGGTGTTCTGGGATCGCTCGGCACGGCGGATGCCGCCAGCGCGGGCTATGCATTGGGCTTGGGGCCGGACGGCACGACGCTGTATGCCGCCAACTACGGCGCGGCGTCCGTCTCCCAGTTTTCCATCGGTACGACCGGAGTGCCGGCGGCCATGACTACCGCCTCCGTGTCTTCGGGGGTCAATCCTCAGGCTGTGGTGGTGACGCCGAACGGCAAATACGCCTATGTTGCCAACGCCAGCGACAACACCCTCTCGCAATACAGCGTGGGCAGCAGTGGAGCCCTGACTGCGCTGGCAACAGCGATCTTCGATATCTCGGGTATCGGCAAGGGGCCGGTAGCCGTGGCTGTCGATTCAGAGAGCAATTATCTTTATGTCGTGCTGGCCGACAGTGGTCTTGTTGCCCAGCTGGCCATCGGCACGACCGGCCTGCTGTCCAGCCAGTCCTTCGTTACTGCTGGGGATTCGCCCAGTGCGATCGCGCTCAGCCCGGATGGAAAATATGCCTATGTGGCGAATGCCGGGAGTGATTCCGTCAGCCAGTATTCGATTTCATCGAGGACTTCCACCAAGGGCTATCTCACCGCGCTATCCACTGCCAGCGTGGAAGCCGGAGACAACCCCGTGGCGATCGCGGTGAGCCCGGATTCGAGCTATGTCTACGTCGTCAACAGCACGGACGCGACGGTCTCTCAGTACGAAATCCAGTCTGGTGGCGCATTGCAGGCACTGAGTGCCGCGACCGTAGCCACCGGTGGCGCAACACCGACTTCCATCGCTGTCCGATAAGGGCTGTTCCGGATGTGCAGGCGCAACAGGCCTGCAAGAATGGCCCGGGGGCATGCTGGCGTGCCCCCACAACCACTTCCGGGAGATCTCATCATGTACCGATTCGTGACCGTTACCCTGCTGGCCCTGTTTGCCACCAGCAGCTTCGCCGCGACCTGCGAGGAGCAGGCCGCGGACAAGAAACTGGCCGGAGCCAAGACCAGCTTCCTGAAGAAGTGCAATACAGATGCCGTCAGCGGCGGCTGTACGGCACAGGCCGACGAGAAGAAACTTGCCGGTGCCGCACGCAACAGTTTCCTGAAGAAATGCGAGACCGATGGCAAGGCCGCCCACGCAGCGGCTGGCTGCGAAGTCCAGGCGGCAGAGAAGAAACTGGCTGGCGCGGCGAAAAACAGCTTCGTCAAGAAATGTGTGACCGACGCTGGCATGCAGTAAGCCTTGCCCGGGCTGGGGCTCTGTGAGTCTCCAGCCCGGCACCCCCTGATTTTCTCTGCTATTGGACAGGAGCTCACAGGCCGGCAGGCTTGGAGTTCTCGTCCCATCCTTCTAGAATCGCCCTTGGAATTCCCTAGGGCTCCCGTCTTCGCAGTTCCCAATCCTCCAGCACCACCCAGTAGCTCGGGTGTCTGTCATGACCGCATTCCTGTTGTTTCCGCGCTCTCCGGCCATTTCCGGCCGCCATGAGGGCCTTGGCCCCTTTCGTGTCGTCGATACGGTGCAGGAGGGCGGCTGAGTATGCATGCACTTGTTCGATGGTTTGCCGACACCGTGGGCCTCAGTGCCTGGCGGCGCTGGGGCGTTCTGCTTGCACTGTCTGCCCTGCTCGCTGCACTGGCCGACCAGGGAGGGCTGCCTGCCGCGCTGCTGCTGGGCAGCATCGTCGCGGGCATGCTGATGGCGCTGGCCGGCGTGGCGCCACGGCCACCCCGCAGCAGCTTCGTCGTCGCCCAGGGCATGATCGCCTGTATGGTCGCCAGTACGCTCACGCCTCCCATCCTGATGTCGCTGCATCGCGACTGGGCCTTGTTCCTTGCCGTCACTCTGGCAGTTGTTGCGTTGTGCTCAGGCATGGGCTGGTTGCTCGCGATGCGCCGCGTGTTGCCCGGGACCACTGCGGTATGGGGCTCATCACCGGGTGGTGCGGCGGTGATGACGGCAATGTCCGAAGCGCATGGCGGCGATATGAGTCTGGTCGCCGTGATGCAATACCTGCGTGTGGTGATGGTGGCGCTGGCGGCGACCTTCGTGGCGCGCTTCTGGGCCGGTACGGGCTCGGTGGAGGCGATAGCGGTCGACTGGTTTCCGCCACTGGTGCCGGGGGCGCTGGCCCAGACCCTGTTGCTGGGATGTGGCGGTGCCTGGCTGGCTGATCGTTTCAATCTGCCAGGTGGCCCGATGCTGATGCCGATGATCGTGGCTGCCGGGCTCAACGCAGCTGGCCTGTTCGAGCCGGCATTGCCCCCCTGGTTGCTGGCGTGTGCTTTTGCCGTGCTGGGCTGGAATATCGGCCTGCGTTTCACGCGGGAATCGCTGGCGCGTGCCGCCATCGCGTTGCCGGCCATCGTGGCCTCCATCCTGTGTTTGCTGGCGGTCTGTTGCGGGCTGGCCGTAGCGCTGCACTACCTGGTCGGCATCGATCCGCTGACGGCCTATCTTGCCACCAGCCCCGGCGGTTTCGAGAGCGTGGCGATCATCGCGGCCGGCGCCGGAGTGAACCTGCCTTTCGTGATGGCCTTCCAGACTGCGCGCCTGCTGATCGTGGTGCTTACCGGGCCGGTGATCGCACGCTGGATTGCCGGACGCGTGCCGCAACAGGCCCTAAAGCCAATGTCATTAAGTTAGGCGTCAAACCCTTTCTTGGCGTCATCCCGGCGAAGGCCGGGATCCAGAGAGGTGCCCGGGACGCTGGATTCCGGCCTTCGCCGGAATGACGGAAAAGTTCTAACTCAATGGCATTGACCCTAGAGCCGGGCTTCCTGCAGATCGATACGGCGTACCGCCGTGCGGCAGGCGTCTTCCGATATCTCGTTTTCACGGGCGAGGCGGAACAGTTCGTCGCGTGAGGCCTGCAGGGCCGCGAGGCGCATGTCTGCTTCGATTGCGATCACCTCGCGTACCAGGGCCGGATCGGAATCCTTGTCCAGCGCACCGTGGTGAGACAGGTTGAAACTCTGCATGAGGTGCTCGGCCACGCTGATGTAGCGCTGCGGATCGGTATCCGGGTGCTGGCGCAACAGATCGTGCAGTCGTTGTTCGATGGCCTTTACCGATGCCGGGCGCACGGCTTCGCGGGCCAGGTCTTCCTCCGCGTGGGATTCGGCACTGGGCGGTGCGTTGAGTTCGCGCAGCAGGTGCGGCAGGCTGAGGCTGGCAGTCAGCAGGGAGACGATGACCACCGAGGCGGCCAGGAAGATGGCGAGATCGCGCGCCGGGAGCGGCGAGCCATCAGCCAGCACGAGCGGCAGCGTGAGCACGCCGGCGAGTGTAATGGCGCCACGCACACCGGCGAGCGAGACCGCCAGCGTGAGGCGAGTGCCAGGATCCGGAATCGCTTCTTCCCGTCGGCTTGCCAGCCAGCGCGCCACCTTGACCGAGCCCCAGACCCATACGAACCGCAGTGCGGCGAGCGCCAGGTTGATCACCACGGCGTAGAACAGCAGCCACCAGGGATTTACGTGGCCGGTTTCTTCCACGACCTGCACCGCGCCGCGGAAAATGCGTGGCAACTGCTCGCCGAGCAATACGAACATGATGCCGTTGAGCGTGAATTGCAGCGTGTTCCACACGACCGTGCGCTGGATGCGCGTGCTGGCCAGCGCATGGCCGCTCAGCTCCACGTAACTCATCACGATGCCCGCCGCCACGGCGGCCAGGATGCCCGATGCACCCACATGCTCGGCCAGTCCGTAGGCGCCGAAGGGAATCAGCAGACTCACCAGGATCTCGGCACCCGGCTCTTCGCCATAGCGCTTGAGCAGCCGGCGTTTGCCCCAGGCCATCAGCCAGGTGAAGCCGGCGCCGACGCCGACGCCCGCCAGCGCCACCCAGAGGAAGGAGAGCGCCGCATCCGAGAGCGAGAATGCGCCGGTCACTGCGGCGGCCACGGCGAAGCGGAAGGCCACCAGGCCGCTGGCATCGTTGAGCAGGGATTCGCCTTCGAGTACGTGCATCACGCGCTTGGGCATCGGGATGCGCGCGGTGATGGCGGAGACTGCGATCGGATCGGTCGGTGACACGATGGCTGCCAGCGCGAAGGCGATCGGCAGCGGCATGGCGGGGATCATCCAGTGGATCAGGAAGCCCAGGCCCACCACGGTGAAGATCACCAGCCCGAAGGCCATCTGGAAGATCGCGAAGCGGTCGCGCAGCAGGCCTTCCTTGGGGATGCGCCAGCCGTCGAGGAACAGTAGCGGTGGCAGGAAAAGCAGAAAGAAGACTTCCGGATCGAGCGCGATGCCATGGTTGAACACCCCGGCGATCACCGCGCCAAGCCCGATCTGTACCAGGGGCAGCGGGATCGGCCAGGGCATCATGCGCGTGATGAAGCCGCTGGCGACGACGGCCACGAACATAACGAGCGTGATGTCGATGGCGTTCAAGTGTTCTTTCCTCCTGCCTGGCGCAGGCGCGGTCCGCCCGTCTGCCGGTGCGGGATTCTAGCGTCGCAGGCGCGGACAGGGCTCATGCCAGCCCGAGCTTCTGCAGCCAGGCGTCGATTTCATCACCGCTGTTCATGTCCGCCACGATCAGGCCATCGAGCATGAAGGTGGGCGATACGTGGATGCCGTTCTGTCGCGCGTAGCGTGCCTGCCATTTCACCGCCTGTGTCAGCTCGCCGCGCTCGAAGAGGGCACGCAGCGAGAGGCCGCTCAAAGTCTCGATGCGTGCCAGCATGGTGGCCGGGGATTCGTCCAGCAGGGGGCCGCGGCAGTGGTCCTCCGGTTCGAATTCCGCCCGATGTGCGTAGATCGCCGTCATCACCTGTCTGGCGGCTTCGCGCCCTCCCGGTGTGGCGGCAGCCGAGAGGATGGCACGCGTGGTGACCGGCGAGAACGTGTGCCAGGGCTGTGATTGCAATCGGATACGGATCGTCAGGTGATCCGCGCCAGCACGTGCAAGCAGTGCATCGAGCTTGGCGTAGGCACGGCCGGAGAACGGGCAGGTCGGCTCCAGGAAGACTTCCAGGATCTTTGGCCCGTGCCCCCATTCAAGGGAGGCGGGCGTGGTGTTTGCGGTCATGTGTCGCCTTGCGGGTGCCGGGTCAGTGTCTGGCGAGTTCGGTGTCGATGGCCTGCAGCAGGCGCGGATCGTCGGCAGCAGTGTCCGGCGAGAAGCGCGCGACTACCCGGCCCGAGCGGTCGAGCAGGAATTTTTCGAAGTTCCACAACACGTCGACTGGGCTTGCAGCCTTGATGCCATGGCTTTCCAGACGTTCGCGGAACGGGCCGTCACCTGTGGATTGCGGCTGTGCGGCGGTGAGCGCGGCATACAGAGGATGCTGGTCGGCACCGAGTACCGAGAGCTTGGCGAACAGCGGGAACTGCACGTCATAAGTCAGCTTGCAGAATTCGGCGATCTCCGCTTCCGTACCGGGTTCCTGCGCCTTGAAATTGTTGGCGGGAAAACCCAGCACCTCCAGCCCCTGAGCACGCTTGTCCTCATACAGCTTTTCCAGTCCGGCGTATTGCGGCGTCAGCCCGCATTTCGAGGCCACATTGACCACCAGCAGCACCTTGCCGCGAAACGCCGCAAGTGTCGTCGGCGTGCCATCGATGCGCTGCAGGGGGATGTCGTAGAGATCGCTCACGGTCAGCTCCTGTTGCGTGGGGAGGTTCATTGTAGGTCCGATGGCTCCCGCTGGCTGCCCGAGCCGCGTTGCGACATGAACCTGACGCCTCGGGCTTGAGCGGACAGAAAACAGGTCAATCATCCTGCTGTGCCGGGCACGGAAGGATGATTGGCCTTTGTGTGCCAGGAATCTTGAAGGGGCGTGTCAGGCCTTGCGCTTGAAGCGATATGCCACAGCCAGGATCACGAACCACAGCGGGCTGGCGATCAGCGCCTGGCGGGTATCTGCTTCAAGCGCCAGCAGCACCAGGATGAAGACGAAGAAGGCGAGGCAGGCCATGCACATCGCGACGCCGCCCGGCATCTTGTAGGTGGAGGCTTCGTGCAGCGCGGCGCGTTTGCGGCGGTAGGCGATGTACGAAAGCATGATCAGCGACCACACGAACATGAAAAGGATCGCCGACAGCGTGGTGACCAGCGTGAAGGCTTCCACCAGGTCAGGAATCACCCACATCAGCACCACGCCGCCCAGCAGGCACACGCACGAGAAGAGCAGGCCGCGCGAGGGTACCGCAGCACGCGAGAGGCGTCCGAAGGCTGTTGGCGCATCCCCTTTCAGTGCCAGGCCGTAGAGCATCCGGCTGGTCGAGAAAACGCCGCTGTTGGCCGACGAGGCTGCCGAGGTCAGCACCACGAAATTGATCACGCCGGCAGCGGCAGGCAGGCCGGCGAGCATGAACAGTTCCACGAACGGGCTCTTGTTCGGCACCACTTCGCGCCAGGGGGTGACGGCCATGATCGCGATCAGCGCCAGCACGTAGAAGAAGATGATGCGCACCGGAATCGAATTGATCGCGCGCGGCAGTGTGCGCATCGGATCGCGCGCCTCGGCCGCCGTGGTGCCCACCAGCTCGATCCCGACGAAGGCGAAGACCGCTATCTGGAAGCCGGCGAAGAAGCCCATCATGCCGTGCGGGAACATGCCGCCATCGTTCCAGAGGTTCGCCAGGCTTGCGGCATGGCCCGAAGGCGATACGAAGCCGCCGGTCACCATGAAGAGGCCCGTGGCCACCAGCGCCACGATGGCGACGATCTTGATCATTGCGAACCAGAATTCCACTTCGCCGAAAAGCTTCACGGTGAGCAGGTTGAGCGTCAGCAGCAGGCCCACGCAGGCCAGTGCGGGCACCCACTGCGGCAGCCCGGGGAACCAGAACTGGGTGTAAGACGAGATCGCGATCACGTCGGCGATGCCTGTCACCACCCAGCAGAACCAGTAGGTCCAGCCGGTGAAGAAGCCGGCCCAGGAGTAGGGAGGGGGGAGAAACCGGACGGGGTGCTGGGGGTGAAAACGGCCGGAAA
>NZ_MDUX01000066.1 GCF_014736495.1 Candidatus Dactylopiibacterium carminicum | reverse complement strand
GAAAAACAGTATTTCATGAAGCTCGGGGCTGTCTAGGAAACCCGGGGCGATTCAGGATGAACGCGGCTGTGGTGCAGAAAGCCGCTGCGAACCCGACGAGTTCGTCCATCCGAGAGACCTCCAGATGTAGTTAAGGGTTGCTATTGCGTTGGTATAGCGCAATACGTTCGGCAAAGCGCCCTCGTCCGCGGCGTTTTTCCCAGATTTTGTCCCATCCGGGTAAAAGCTCTGATAGTACACGATCGCCGCTGGCGTGCATCAATCCCAATGCACAGGCTTTCCTGTCGGATGAGGAGGTCGCGGGTTTGAGCTTCAGACCGATGAAGTAATAAAGCGCAGCTCGCTGGCTGTCACCCACGCCGAGATTTTCGACACATGTTGCCTGCTGCTGGGTCAGGACACGCTGCAGATCCAGGGCTGTAGCCTGGTAATTCTTGTCGTAGTCGAACCAGTTCAGCCACAACGTAGTGGCGAGGCCCCATATCAGGGTAACGCCAAGCGCCCAGTGCACTGCGCCACGCAACTGGAAGAAGGGCAGGCGCAGGATAGCGATCAGCCAGCCGATGGAGAGCACGAGCGCCAGCGTCAGTTGCTGCCAGGACCATTGTGGATCGAAACCTGGAACCAGGCGCAGTACATTACGTGACAGTGGTACGGGCCAACCGAAGTGCATTGCTGTCCAAGCGAGCCAGAGACCAATGCCCAGCAGCGTGAAGGTGCTTACGCCGAACCAGTCAAATGCGTTGGCGGCCCCCCGGCGCAACTGGCACAACTCACCCGCTGCGAGCAGGATCAAAGGCGGAAGCAGTGGCAGCATATTTGCCGGACGCATGCTGCCAGTACTCAAAGCGAGCAAGAGCGCCAATACAGCGGCGGCCAATGGCAGTGCATAGAGAAATTCATGCAAGCGTTGACGGCGACGCCACAGCAGCCAGCCGGCAACCGGCCATAACGGCCAGGTAAACCAACCTACCAGATTGGCAAAATCGTTGACCCGTTGCAGATGCCCAGTGTGTGGGGCCGAGCCATACAGCTCTCGCGACCACCAGTTGCCCAGATAGTCCGGTGCAAAAATGGCAAGCAGGAACGGCCAGAGCGAAAGCAGAGCAAGAAATGGCAATACCAGACGCAACATCCCCCGGCGGTCTAGGCAGAGCCATGCGGCCAGCCACAACGGCAGGCTGAGGAACAACCCGGGCAGGCCACCGGAAAGTACGCTACCCGCACTGGCCAGGGATGTGATCCAGGCGCCGCGGGACGGCGTTTCCCGCATGACCACAAGACCATACAGAGTGCTCGAGAAGCAGGCGCTCAACAGAAGTAGCGGCTGCATTTCATGCGCATGAATCAGCAGTCCCAACGAGCCCAAGGCAAGCATGGCAGCTGCCGAGGCAGATTCACGACCGTAGAGGGATCGCGCCGTGAAACGCAGGGTGACTATCAGCAGTGCAAGCACCGGTACGTTGATCAGCCGGATTGCATCGTGCAGCGGCAACAGCCAGCCGAACAACAACCCGCTGAGCGCGCCAAGCCAGTATGTCAGTGGTGGCCAGTCATAGAAGGGCTGGCCTGCGAGTGAGGGCGTCAGCCATTGGCCGTCCTGCAGCATGCCATAGGCGATGCCTATGTGCAGCGCGTCGTCTCCGCGCCAGGGTGCGTGCCCGATATTGCCGGGCAGGGCATAGGCAATGAACAGCAGGATGAGCGCCCAGTTCGGGACGTGGATGGCAGGTTTGCTGCTCGGGAATTCTGCTGAGTACATGAGGGCCGAGGCTGTGAGCGGTGTGCGGATTTTAGGGCCAAGTGTCCGAGGATGAAATGAAAAAGGCAGCCATCTGGCTGCCTTTTCATCAAGCTTACAAAGCCCTGATCAACGCTTGGTGCCGTACTTTTGGCGGAAGCGCTCAACGCGACCGGCGGTATCGACGATCTTCTGCTTGCCGGTCCAGAACGGGTGGCATTCGGAGCAGACTTCAACGTGATAGGAGGGCTTGCCCAGTGCGGAGCGGGTGACGAAATTGTTGCCGCAGGAGCAGGTTACTTGCACGTCGGCGTAATTCGGATGGCCTTCGGTTTTCATGATGGTTTCCTTGTTGCGTGGGCGGCGGTTGTGACCGCCCGGATATGAAAGCGCGCGATTATGGCAGCTATCGCTTGTCAGGACAAGCGCTCAGCGCCGCATAGCATCGAAGAATTCTGCGTTGCTCTTAGTCTGACGGATCTTGTCGAGCAGGAAATCCATCGCGTCGAGATCGTCCATGCCGTAAAGCAGTTTGCGCAATACCCAGATCTTCTGCAGTACGGCGGGTTCGATAAGCAGCTCCTCACGGCGCGTGCCCGAACGATTGACGTTGATCGCGGGGTAGATGCGTTTTTCGGCCATACGGCGATCCAGATGGACCTCCATGTTGCCGGTACCCTTGAACTCTTCGTAGATGACTTCATCCATGCGGCTGCCGGTATCGATCAGCGCTGTGGCGATGATGGTCAGCGAGCCGCCTTCCTCGACGTTGCGCGCGGCGCCGAAGAAGCGCTTGGGCTTTTGCAGTGCGTTGGCATCCACGCCACCGGTGAGAACCTTGCCAGATGCAGGCACCACGGTGTTATAGGCGCGGGCAAGACGAGTCAGCGAGTCGAGCAGGATGATCACGTCACGCTTGTGTTCGACAAGCCGCTTGGCCTTCTCGATGACCATTTCGGCCACCTGCACATGGCGTGTGGCAGGTTCGTCGAAGGTGGAGGCCACGACCTCACCCTTGACGGAGCGCTGCATTTCCGTGACTTCTTCCGGGCGCTCATCAATCAGAAGCACCAGCAGCACGGCTTCTGGGTGGTTGGCTGTGATGGCGTGTGCGATGTGCTGCAGCATCACCGTCTTGCCGGATTTCGGCGGTGCCACCAGCAGGCCACGCTGCCCCTTGCCGATGGGCGCGATCATGTCGATTACGCGGCTGGTGATGTTCTCTTCGCCCCGCATTTCACGCTCAAGCTTGAAAACCTTGTTCGGATGCAGAGGCGTGAGGTTTTCGAACAGGATCTTGTGCTTGGCATTCTCAGGCGGTTCGCCGTTGATCTTGTCGAGCTTTACCAGCGCGAAATAACGTTCGCCATCCTTCGGGGTGCGGATTTCGCCTTCGATGGTGTCGCCGGTATGCAGATTAAAACGGCGGATCTGGGAAGGGGAAACATAGATGTCATCCGTGCCGGCCAGATAGGAAATATCGGGAGAGCGCAGGAAACCGAAACCATCGGGCAGGATCTCAAGGGCCCCGTCGCCGAATATTGGTTCGCCCTTTTTGGCACGGTTCTTCAGCAGAGCGAAGACGAGTTCCTGTTTGCGCAGGCGGTTGGCTCCCTCGATGTCATTGGCTTGCGCCATTTCGAGGAGCTGGCTGACGTGAAGAGCCTTGAGCTCTGACAGATGCATGGGCTGAACCCTGAATGGAAAGGAATATCGGGAAGAGTGCGTGTGTGATCTAAATGGCGATATTCGCCAGACGCGTTCCGCGTGTCACGGGGATGCCGTGCAATGGAGCAACAGGCGTGACAGCAAGTGGGAGTTTGAAGCAGCGCTTTGGAGCCGCGCGCAGGCAGCATTCACGGATGGAGTTGCCTGTTCTGATGGGCCGGGACTGTAGCGATTCCGTCCCGGCCTGTCAAACAGGAAGTGAATCAGATGCGGGCGTCGATGAACGCTGCGAGATGGCTCTTCGGACGAGCGCCGACTTCGGTGCCTTCGACGTTGCCGTTCTTGAACAGCATCAGCGTCGGGATGCTGCGGATACCGAAGCTGGCGGGAACGGTGCGGTTGTCATCCACGTTCACTTTGCCGATCACAAGGCGGCCAGCGTATTCGCCGGCCAGTTCTTCGAGAATGGGGGCGATGTGCTTGCACGGACCACACCATTCGGCCCAAAAGTCCACGAGTACGGGCAGCTCGGACTTCAACACGGCTTCTTCGAAATTGGCATCGGTGATGGTCAGGATCTTGTCGCTCATTGGGGGCCTCACAAATGAAAATGCCTGAATGCATCAGGCTGGTGCGACCATGCTATCCAAAACACCGCGAACAGGAAAGCGAGCCCACTGCTATCGACGCCATAGCAACCGCAGGCCAAACCGTCAGACTTGGTTCGTCGGTCTGCCAGGGATAAGCTTGCTAAATGATCGGTTGCTATGTCGCCGAAGGGAGAAAACGATGGTCAGGGTAATGCTCGGTGTAATTCTGGCGGCACTGATTTCGCCAATGGTTTCCCATGCGCAGGAAATGCCCGCACGTAAGCCTGGCTTGTGGGAGATGCAGATGAGCAGCTCCATGGCGGAGGGGCATGCAGTCTTGCGCCAGTGCATCGATGAAAGAACGGATTCCGAACTGCAGAAAAAAGCCATGCAGGGCGATCTGGGCGGTGACAATTGCAAGGTGGACGGCCGGCGTGTGGACTCCACGCACTGGGAATTCCAGGCGCGCTGCCAGCGCCAAGGCATCAGTATCGTCAGCCAGACCCAGATCGCTGGGGATCTCCAGTCCGCCTACCAGATGGATAGCGTTACGCGCCTACAGCCGCCGCTGATGCCGGGCATGGCGGAGGTCAAGAGTCAGATCCACATGCGCTATCTGGGGCAGTGCCCGGCGGACATAAAGCCGGGAGATACCTTCATGAACGGTCGCAGAATCAACTGAGAGTCAGGCCTGCTCAGGTTTCAGCTTGCCAATCCAGTCGCCTTCCAGCGGACGGTGTTGCCGCATCTGGGCCAGTAACGTCGCTGGATCGTCCGCGATCTTAAGCAGATCGAGGTGTGCCTGTTTGACGAACCCCTGTGCGACCAGATGCCGCAGAAACGCCAGCAGTGGATCGAAAAATCCTTTTACGTTGAGCAGGCCAATAGGCTTTGCATGGATGTGCAGTTGGGCCCAGGTCATGATTTCGAACAGTTCATCGAGCGTGCCGATGCCCCCCGGCAATGCTACGAATCCACCTGCCCGCTCCGCCATTGCTGCCTTACGGGCATGCATGGATTCGACCACCAGCAGTTCGGTTGCAAATGGATGGGCCAGTTCGCGCTCGACCATGAAACCTGGAATCACCCCGAAGCTGCGGCCGTGGCCCGCATGCACAGCATCGGCCACCACGCCCATCAGCCCGACGTGCCCACCCCCCCAGACCAGCCCCAGATCTTCCCGCGCCAGAGTTTCTCCGAATGCACGGGCTGCTTCGCGATAGGCCGGGTCGGTGCCAGCGGTGGCACCACAGAAGACACAGATGGATTTCATAGCGGATAGGCAGTAGAAAGGGGAACAAGCTTAGTCAAGGCTGCTTTCCCCGACAACCCATCCCGCAATGCGGGTTGTCGTGACCTGGGTTTTTCAAGCCAGAGGGCTATCATGGCGGAGAGCGTCGCTTTTTCTGGAGTCCGCCATGAGTTCCACCTCTGCCGTGTCCAATGCTTCGGCACAGAGTCAGGTTCAGCTTGAAGTACTGCGTCGTGCCACCGAAGTGCAATCCGATCAGGCTTTGCAGTTGCTTCAGGCGCAGGCCGAGGCCGTGGTTCAGGCACAACAGGAGCAGGCTCCCCAGCCCGTCACACCGGGTCAGCCAGGCGGTGTGATCAACACCTTCGCGTGATCCTAGTCGCTATCTGTCTTGCGGAAAAAACGCAGCAGACGCATCGGCAGCCAGTCCAGATGGCCGGGAAACGTGCCGGTGACAAAGCCAACGTGGCCGCCTTCGTCCGGGATCTCCAGCCGGACATATCCAGAGACCTGATCCTGCGCGGGTAGCGCATGGGGCGGCAGGAACGGATCGTTGCGCGCATTCAGCACCAGCGTGGGCAAGCGGATGGAGCTCAGCAATGGCTTGGCTGAAGCACGGCGCCAATAGTCTTCCGCACTTCTGAAGCCATGTAACGGCGCGGTGTAAGCCTCGTCGAAATCTTCCAACGTACGTGCCTGGCTCACCTTCAGCGCATCGAATCTGCCTGGGAAAGAGCGTGCTTTTTGTGCCGCCATACGCCGCATGCTGCTCAGAAAATGTCGTGTGTAGATCTGGTTGAAGCCCTGTGCCAAATGGTGGCCGGCGGCGAAAAGGTCCAGTGGTGCAGAGACTGCGGCAGCTCCGCTGAGCAGGTTTTTTGCGGATTCGCGTCGGCTGCCGAGCCAGCACAGCAGGGCATTGGCTCCGAGCGAGAAGCCGACCGCATAGCGCGGGATGCCGCTGTATTTGCGCGCGAAGCGGCGCAGGATCCAGTCGATCTCGTCCGCATCGCCTGAGTGGTAGGCGCGTGGCAGCCGGTTGGGATGCCCCGAGCAGCCGCGAAAATGTACCACCACGCCGTTCCATTCTTCATCTTCCAGCAGACGCATCAGGGCACGCGCGTAATGGCTGCGGCTTGAACCTTCCAGTCCATGAAAAAGCACCACCAGTGGTTTGCCTTCACGGTGGGGCAGAAAGTCCAGGTCGATGAAGTCTTCGTCCGGCGTCTTCCAGCGCTTGCGGGTGAAGTGCGGCAGCGGCCCCTTGATGAGCAGGGGCCAGATCGTCTGGGCGTGGGCACCCTTGAGCCAGGTGGGAGCAGCGTACTTCATGCGATGTCGTTGCGACGCGAACGCAGGGAGCTTAATGGACGACGTGCGGCGTATCTTGCAGCAGCAGACCGTTGGTGTCCGGCGCGGGAGAAGTGTGATGAGTGAGCAACTGCCAGCCGTGCGCGCCACGAACGAAGACGTTGGTGGTGATCAAAGGAGGTGCGATGTTGTCATCGTCTTCCACGGTGATGTGCTGCAGCACGCAGTGCACGGCCATCAGCATCGAATGCGTCTTTACCGGGTGGCTGAGCTGGATGCGGAACTTCATTCCAGTGGCAAACAGTTGCTTCCAGGACTCACGGATCGCCGCCAGGCCCGTGAAGCGCGAGCCGCCGGGATGAACGCAGACGGTCTCGTCGTCTTCACTCCAGACGGCCATCAGTGCCTCCAGATCGCTGCGACCGAAGGCATCGTAGAAGGCCTGCTCTGCATCTTCTGGCGTGGGGAATATGGGTTTGTTCATGCGCCCGGGCAACTTGACGGAGGGCGCAATGCTACACCTTCAAGGCAACGAACAGGCCTTCCATTCTGGCCGCCGGCTGTGTGCCGGAGAGCACCTCGGCCGTCAGTTGCAGGCGGGCGCGCCCCCTGTTTTCAAGCATTGCGAGAAAGGCCGCCCAGTCTGTTCCAGCTGGAAAACGTGCGCGGGTCAGCAGCGGTCCGATGATGGGGGCACTGAAATGCATCTCCTGGTGCTGGATGACCAGATGTGGCAGCGGCTCCATCCCATCCAGGCGTATGCGCAGCAGGCTCCAGCCCGCCAGTGTGGCCAAAGTGGCGATACTGCCGCCGAAGGCCGTGCCGCGATGATTCACGTTGGGTTCCAGAGGCGCCTGCAATTCGACCATATCTGCGCTGGCATGCTGCACCATCACCTGCATTGCGGCGGACAGCGGAATGTGTGTGTGCAGATATTGCTGGAGTTCAGCGGCCGTCATCGTGGAGGATGCTTGCAGCGATCCGTTCCGGCGTAATGCCACGCAGGCAGTCCAGATGGCCCAGTGGGCACTCGCGCTTGAAACAGGGGCTGCAGGAAAGCGCCAGCGAGATCACTTGAGCCTTGTCGGATAGCGGCGGGGTATAGCCGGGACTGGAAGAGCCGAACAGGGCTGTCAGCGGGGTACCCAGCGCGGCCGCCACGTGCATCAGGCCGGAATCGTTGGTGACCACGTGCCGCGCCATGGCGAGCAGATGGATCGCCTGTGACAGATTCGTGATGCCGCACAGATTGCGTGTCGCACCCTCGGCCAGTCTGGCGATTTCCTCTCCTACTGCGGCGTCCTTCTTGGAGCCCAGCAGCCAGACCGGAATACCCAGTGCTCCCAGGGAACGTGCCAGTGCAGCGAAGTGAGTTTCTGGCCAGCGTTTGGCCGGACCGAACTCAGCGCCCGGGCAGAAGATTACGGGCAGAGGGGCCGCATTCAGCCCGAGCCCATCCAGCGTGCTGGCGATCTGTGTCGCGCCTGCCTGCAGGGCTGGCAGGGGGTAGGGGCGGGGCAGAGCGTTGCCTGGTGCTTCGGCGAGGATTGCGTAGCGTTCCACCTGCAGCGGCGTGGCCTGTTTATCCAGCGTATGGCGGACATTGATGAGGCCGTAGCGGGTCTCGCCGGTAAAGCCGACACGGTGTGGGATGCCGGCAAAGGCTGGAATCAAGGCGGACTTCAAGGAGTTGGGTAATACATAGGCCGCGTCATAGTTGCGTTGCCTCAACTGTCGCGCCAAGGCCCAGCGTTTCTTCAACCGCAGTTGGCCGTGAGCGAATGGGTTGTCCAGCACTTCGCCGTCTATCTCTGGCATGGCACGCAACACAGCAGCCACCCAAGGGGGCGCCAAAGCATCGATGACTGTGCTGGGGTACTTTTCGCGCAGGCGCATGAACAGGGTCTGCGCCGCTACCGTGTCGCCAATCCAGGAGGGGGCGACGATCAGCAAGCGCCCAAGGTTTGCAGGAATCGCAGCCACGGTGAATCAGTGTCCCTTAGGCCCCTCGCCACGCAGTACATACTGCGCACCGCAGTACGGACACTTCGCCTCTCCAGACTGTGCGACATCCAGGAATACGCGCGGATGGCGCGCCCATAGCGGCGCATCAGGCTGCGGACAATGCAGCGGCAGATCTTTGGCTTCGACGGCGATTGGTTGATTCTTGTCGGTGTTCTCTGCCATGGAACTCTCCTGATGGGGGCGTTGTGCGTTTCCAGTCTGGCTCAAGGTGCCAGGCTGTATTCAAAGGTGCTGACCACGCGCAAGCGTTTGTTGAGTGTGCGGCCAGATTCCATCTCGCCGTCATCATCATCCAGCACCCGGATGACGCCTTGATTGGCATTCTTCAGCGTGCCCAATGCTGCACCTGCATCCGTGGCGAATTTTGTGGCTTGCTCACGTGCATTCTTCGTGGCCTGCTCAAGCAAGACGCTTTTGATTTCATTGAAACCACGCAGTTGATAGCGCGGACCGCCATTGCTCTCGTCACCGGATAGCTGGATTCCCGCCTGGATCAGCGGGTCGATTCTGGTTGCTGCCTGGGCGACTGCATCCACGCGTGCCGACTTCACCGTGATCTGCCCCTGGCCGTTGAAGCGAAGCGGCATGTTGCTGGAGCCCCATTCCCGAGCGTAGAGATCCTGAACCTGTAGTGGGCGGATTTCGATTTCTTTGTCGTTGAAGCCCTGCTCGTGCAGAAATGCGACGACACGGGTCCGATCCTCGCTGAGACTTTTCTGCACCGCGCCGAACTCGTTGCCTCCACGCCGGAAGGACACGGTCCAAGTGGCGTAATCGCTCTTTACATCCTTTTCTGCCAGCCCTTTGACCGTAATCGAGCGATCCGCCATGCGAAAACGTTCGATGCCCTGGCCGATCCACCAGCCGCCGAGTGCTACGCCAACCGAAATCAGCAGCGCAGAGACCGCGCCGATACGCAAATCGCTCATGAAAACCTCGTAACTGATATCCGCGGGATGTTGCTGGAATTGTCGATACGAAAGTCGCCGGGCTTGCTCTCAGAGAGCCTCATGTGCATCCTCCGAGGCGGAGGCGTGGCAGGCCTTGAGGCCTGCCACATTGTGGATCAGACGTAGTGCAGCCAGGAGTCGTGTTCGGGCAGCTTGCCGTTGACCAGGTCAAAGTAGCGGGCCTGGATGGCGGCGGTGATCGGCCCGCGCTTGCCTTCACCGATCTTGCGGTTGTCCACTTCGCGGATCGGCGTGACTTCGGCGGCGGTGCCGGTGAAGAAGAGTTCGTCGGCGATGTAGAGATCGTCGCGCGTGATGCGGCGCGAACGTACTTCATAGCCCAGTTCGTGTGCCAGCGTATGGATAGTGCTGCGAGTGATGCCGGTCAGCGCAGCGGCGATTTCCGGTTCCCAGATCACGCCATCCTTGATCACGAAAAGGTTTTCGCCGGAGCCTTCGGCCACGAAGCCCTGGGTGTCGAGCAGGATTGCCTCGTCGTAGCCATCCTGGGTGGCTTCCATGTTGGCAAGGATCGAGTTTGCGTAGGTGGCGGCAAGCTTGGCACGCGGCATGTTTACGTTCACATGCGAGCGCATGTAGGAAGAGACCTTCACGCGAATGCCTTTTTCCAGACCTTCGGCACCCAGGTAGGCGCCCCAGGGCCAGGCTGCGATGGCCACGTGCACGGCGGCACCACGCGGAGACACGCCCATCTTCTCCGAACCATAGAAGGCGATCGGACGCAGGTAGCAGGACTCGAGCTTGTTGGCGCGGACGACTTCCTTCTGGGCTTCGTTGATCGTTTCCTTGTCGTACGGCATCTTCATCTGATAGATGTGTGCCGAGGTGAACAGGCGATCAGTGTGCTCTTTGAGGCGGAAGATGGCCGTGCCACGCTCGGTCTTGTAGGCCCGCACGCCTTCAAACACGGAAAGGCCATAGTGCAGGGAATGAGTCAGGACGTGCGTGGTGGCTTCGCGCCAAGGCACCAGCTTGCCGTCCATCCAGATGAAACCGTCGCGATCAGCCATCGACATGAGAACAACTCCGCAGTAGGAAACTGTTTAGGGAAGCGTGGAATTCTAAACCAAACCGGAACGCTTGCCTTGGGGGCGGAGGGGATGAAAGCCCGGCTTGAGGCTACAATCAGCGTCTTTGGTCGGATCGGATTGCAGCATGTCCACCTGGAAACCGCACGTCACCGTGGCGGCCATCGTCGAGCACAGCGGGCAGTTCCTGATGGTCGAGGAACACACCGTGGATGGTGTGCGTCTCAACCAGCCTGCCGGTCACCTGGAAGAGCACGAATCCCTGGCTGACGCCTGCGTGCGCGAGACGCTGGAGGAAACTGCCCACCATGTGCGCGTGGATTCGCTGGTCGGCATTTATCAATGGACACGGCCAGATGGGGCGATCACCTATCTGCGCTTCGTTTTTGCCTGCCGGCTGTTGGGTGAGGAGCAGGGGCGGGCACTGGACGAAGGCATCATCCGGGCTGCCTGGCTCAACCCGGAGGAATTGCGAGCCGAGCCGCTCCGGCTGCGTAGCCCGATGGTGATGCAGTGTCTTGAGGACTATCTGGCCGGCCATCGTTTTCCGTTGGATCTGGTCCGGTCCTGGGTGTGACATGCGGCGGGCAATACGTGACAGTGGGTGATGGCCAGGTGGCGCATCACCTGTCACTCAAGAAGGAATAAAAATGGATGGACAAGGCATGAAGGTCGTCGTCGGCATGTCCGGCGGGGTGGATTCCGCGGTGGCGGCGCTGTTGCTGAAGCAGCAGGGCTATGCAGTGACTGGCCTTTTCATGAAGAACTGGGAAGATGACGACGATGGTGAATACTGCTCCACGAGGCAGGATCTCATCGACGTGGCTTCTGTGTGCGACGTGCTGGGCATCGACCTGGAAGTCGTGAATTTCAGCAAGGAATACAAGGATCGCGTGTTCGCCGATTTCCTGCGCGAATACGAGGCTGGCCGCACGCCGAATCCAGACATCCTGTGCAACAGCGAGATCAAGTTTCGCGCCTTCCTGGACCATGCGATGGATCTGGGCGCGGAGAAGATTGCCACCGGCCATTACGCTGGGGTGCGTGCCTTCGAAAACGACGGTCGCATCGAGTATCAATTGCTCAAGGCTGACGATGGCACCAAGGATCAGAGCTACTTCCTTTATCGCTTGAACCAGGCGCAGCTCTCCAAGGCGATATTTCCACTGAGCGACATCTACAAGCGCGAGGTACGCGAGATCGCCGAGCGTGCCGGGTTGCCGGTGGCTGCGAAGAAGGATTCGACCGGTATCTGTTTTATCGGGGAACGGCCGTTCCGGGAGTTCCTGATGCGTTATCTGCCCACCAAGCCAGGCGAGATCCGGTCACTGGACGACGAGCGTGTGCTCGGGGAACACCAGGGGCTGATGTATCACACCATCGGCCAGCGCAAGGGGCTCAACATCGGCGGCATCAAGGGAAACGACGTTGCTGGAGAGCACGAGGCCTGGTATGTGGCCGCCAAGGACATGAAGGCCAATGTGCTGTACGTAGTGCAGGGGCATGACCATCCGGCGCTGCTGCGGGGCGAGCTCGATGCCGAGGATCTGAACTGGATCGCAGGCCGCGCGCCGCGCACGAACTGGGTCTATACCGCCAAACCGCGCTACCGCACGCCGGATCAACCATGCAGCCTCGAGCTGCTGGAGGGAGATCATGTCCGTATCGGCTTTGCCGCGCCGCAATGGGCACTGACGCCGGGGCAATCCGTCGTGGTGTATGAAAGCCGCGTCTGCCTGGGCGGCGGCATCATCGTCTGAATCCCATGGCAGACCTGTTCAGTCGCGAGCCTGTACCGCCCCTGGCCGAAGCCCTGCGTCCGAAGACGCTGGACGAGGTCATCGGTCAGGCCCATCTGTTGGGGCCGGGCAAACCGCTACGCCTGGCTTTCGCATCCGGAAAGCCGCACTCGATGATCCTGTGGGGGCCGCCGGGGGTGGGCAAGACCACTTTGGCGCGCCTGACAGCAAAAGCCTTCAAGTGCGAGTTCATCGCACTCTCTGCCGTGTTTTCTGGCGTGAAGGATATTCGTGCAGCGATGGAAGAAGCCGAGCAGAATCTGGCACGAGACCAGCATACGATTCTCTTCGTCGACGAAATCCATCGTTTCAACAAGGCTCAGCAGGATGCGTTGCTGCCCTATGCCGAATCCGGTCTGGTGACCTTCATCGGAGCCACGACCGAAAACCCATCCTTCGAGGTCAATTCCGCGCTGCTTTCGCGCGCCCAGGTCTATGTGCTTCAGTCGCTCGGAGAAGACGACCTGCGCCAGCTGGTGCGGCGTGCGCTGGAAAAGCATTTGCCCTGGCTCGGGTTGCAGGAAAAGGCGCTGGACACCCTGGTGGGGTATGCCGATGGCGATGCGCGACGCCTGCTCAACCTGGTGGAGCAGACCGGCGCTGCAGCGCAGGCTGCCGGGATCAGCGAAGCGACGGCAGAGTTTGTGCAGGAGGCCCTGACACTTAACGCACGGCGTTTCGACAAGGGCGGCGACAATTTTTACGACCAGATCTCGGCGTTGCATAAATCTGTGCGCGGCTCGAATCCGGATGCTGCCCTGTATTGGTTGTGTCGCATGCTCGATGGTGGCGCCGATCCACGTTATCTCGCCCGGCGCATCGTCCGCATGGCCTGGGAAGACATCGGTCTTGCCGATCCGCGCGCCATGCAGATCGCCAACGATGCAGCCGCCACCTTCGAACGGCTGGGGTCACCGGAGGGCGAGCTGGCATTGGGGCAGGCAGTGATCTACCTGGCCATCACGGCGAAAAGCAACGCTGGCTACAACGCCTACAACTCGGCGCGAAGCTTCGTGAAGCAGGACAAGAGCCGCGAGGTTCCTGTGCACCTGCGCAATGCGCCGACCAAGCTCATGAAAGAACTGGGCTACGGCAAGGCCTATCGCTATGCGCACGACGAGCCGCACGCTTACGCCGCCGGTGAAACCTACCTGCCCGAGGGTATCCCTGAGCCGCACTGGTACCAGCCAGTGCCGCGCGGTCTGGAAGTGAAGATCGCCGAGAAGATGGCCTTTCTGCGCCGCCTCGATGAAGAGGCGGACAAGGCTGACTGAATCCGGCAAGCTTCCCGGAACGCGGGATCCCACCATTCCGGGGCTTTCGCGGGCCGATCATGGTTTTCGACGAACCGATTGTCGTGTCGCAACCGTTTTTCAATGCAATGTTTGCGGATGGGTGGCCCGGAATTCGGCGTACACCTGCAGTACATGCTGGGCTTTCTCCAGCGCGCCATGGGTTATGGCGTCGGAAACCAGATCACTCAGGCAGGCGCACAGCACTTCCACCCCATCGTCCGTCTGCACCAGACCGCAGATCAATGGTCCGGCGATTTCTTCAGGGATGTGCTCGTGCTCGGCGAACAGGCTGACCGTGTCTTCGGTCAGGTCGCAATAATCAAGGCAGTCTCGCATGGCCAGCATCTCGGGCTCCTTGTCTGGTGAGTGGCGGCGGGAAGATCCGCGCCGGTTTCGGGGCTACTGCACTTTCCACGCTAGTTGATGAGATCGAGAAAGCCAGTTTTCTCCGCCTATGCGCAAGCCGATGTGCCATGGCACATTTCAATCGTTCGTCGCGGCCGAGCCTGGCGGGCGTGATCAGACTCAGCCTGATATCTCGGTGTTGCGTCGCAGCAGCGTCCGCCGGCTTTGTCTGCCTCGTGTAAACTGCGCGCTTCAAATTTTTACCCGTTCGTCCAACCACTATGCTCGACATCCAGCTTCTTCGCACTCAGCTTGAAACCGTGGCCCAGCGTCTGGCCAGCCGCAACTTCACTCTTGATGTGGCGGCTTTTCAGCGGCTGGAGGAGGAGCGCAAGCAGTTGCAGACCCGTACGCAGGATCTGCAATCGAGGCGGAATGCCTTGTCCAAGCAGATCGGTATGCTCAAGGGCAAGGGAGAGGATGCTTCTGCGGTGATGGCGGAGGTCGGCGGCCTGGGCGACGAACTGAAGGCTTGTGAGGCCAGGCTGGCTACGCTTCAGGGCGAGCTCAATGATTTCCTAGCGCGCATTCCGAATCTGCCGGATTCTTCCGTACCGGTCGGCAGGGACGAATCCGGCAATGTGGAAGTGCGTCGCTGGGGTACGCCGCGTGCGTTCGATTTCATGGTCAAGGACCACGCTGATGTGGGTGAACCTTTGGGCCTGGATTTCGATACCGCAGCCAAGCTTTCCGGCGCGCGTTTCTCCTTCCTCAAAGGGGGCATGGCCAGGCTGCACCGCGCCATTGCACAGTTGATGCTCGATACGCAGACCCAGGAGCATGGATATACCGAGTGCTACACGCCCTATATCGTGAATCCGGATGTACTTTTCGGCACGGGCCAGCTGCCCAAGTTTGCTGAGGACATGTTTCGTGTCGAGCGCGGCGGCGAGGATGGGCAGACGCAGTATCTGATCTCCACTTCGGAGATCTCGCTCACCAATACCGTAAAGGACACGATCCTCAAGGCGGAGGAGCTGCCGCTCAAGCTCACCGCGCATACGCCATGCTTCCGCTCCGAAGCCGGCAGCTACGGGCGTGACACCAAGGGCATGATCCGTCAGCACCAGTTCGACAAGGTCGAGATGGTGCGCATCACCAAGCCGGAAGACAGTCATGCCGCGCTGGAAGAAATGGTGACCAATGCCGAGGCTGTGCTGCAGAAGCTGGACCTGCCTTATCGTGTGGTGGCGCTCTGTACTGGAGACATGGGCTTCTCCGCTGCCAGGACCTACGACCTGGAAGTCTGGCTGCCGGCGCAGGGCACCTATCGCGAGATTTCTTCCGTCTCCAACTGCGAAGCCTTCCAGGCGCGCCGCATGCAGGCCCGCTTCAAGAACGAGGCGGGCAAGAACGAACTCGTGCATACGCTCAACGGTTCTGGTCTGGCAGTGGGGCGTACGCTGGTGGCGATCCTGGAGAACTATCAGCAGGCGGATGGATCTGTTGCCGTACCCGAAGCGCTGCGCCCCTACATGGGCGGGCTCGAAGTGCTGCGTCCCTGATAACCTGTTCATAGTCTTACTGCGAGTCCGTGATCGGGGTTCCTGCGCTGCTCTTTTCCACGGTTTGCTTTGCACAGCAAACCGGCTGCGGCAGCGCAGAGCAGCGCTCCGCTTTTTGCTGCCTAGGCCCCCGCTGATGGTCTCTCGCTAGGTTCTGAGAACCCTTGGCTGCGCACAACAGTTGTAAGCAGTTTCGTCTTGCCCAAAGGCCGGCAGTCGTGGGGTGAAGGTCCCGGACTCCGGCCAGGCCCATTCAAACCGGAGGTATGCACACGCTTGTCAGTCTTGCCGGACAGGAACGTTATTCGGTGTTCCGCGCGGTGGAAGTGCTCTCCAATCGCAAGGCGCTGTTGATCGTCGCCCTGGCAGCCATCATCGCCGGCCTGATTGCAGGTAGCGGGGCAGCCATGGGGCAGTGGGCACTGTTGCTGTTCGTGCTGCCTGCCGTGGTCGTGTTTGCCGTCGGTCTGTGTGGCGCAGGCGTCAGCTTGCTGGACCAGGCCCGTGGACGGGAGCAGCGGCCCCTGGTGGAGTATTTCAACGCTGGCCTGCAGACCTTACCGCGTCTGCTGGTGATCAGCCTGATGGTGGTGGCGCTTTATCTGGCGCTGTTCGTCATTGCTGCCGTTTACCTGCTGATCTGCAAGATTCCCTTTGTCGGGGCCATTCTGTTGACAGCCGGTGTACCGGTCCTGGTATTCCTGTTTTCCCTAGCGGCCTTGGCGGCAACCATCATGGCCAGCCTTGCGGCGCCCGCGGTATGGGATGGGCACGGCGTGTTGCTGGCCTTCAACGCCGCCTGGCGCATCGCGCGCAGCCATCCCTGGCAGGTATTGACGAAGCTGGTGCTGGGCTTGCTGCTGAGCGGACTGGTTTCGGCTTTCTTTCTGGGCTTCGTTGCGCTGGGCAGTATGAATCGCCCCCGGTTCACTAGACACTTCGAAGCCTTAAGCTGGCAACCAAGTGGAGGTGTCTATGAGTAGCAAGCGATACACGGAAGAGTTCAAGATTGAAGCGGTCAAGCAAGTGACCGATCGCGGACATAGCGTTGCGGACGTTGCCGGGCGACTGGATGTGAGCAT
>NZ_MDUX01000022.1 GCF_014736495.1 Candidatus Dactylopiibacterium carminicum | reverse complement strand
TCCCATTCATGCTTTCAGTTTAGAACCTGCAACAGCTAACTCCGACAGCGCCTTTCGAATGCGTGCCAGGCAGCACCATGCAGGCGTGCTCCCTCCATTCGGCATGCTGCGCCAGCGCGCCGGCGATCTGGATCTCCTCGCCGCGCAGCACATCGGGCGCGGCATCCGACGGTCGATGGATCAGCCCGGGCGCGATCAGCATCCGCCGGCCCAGGCCGGTATCCACACTCACCCCCTGAGCCGCGAGGGCATCCAGGTCCGCCGGGCATTCGGCATACGGTGCCTCGCGCCAGCCCTGTGCGCTGCCGACCATGCCCCCTGCCACCACGGGCAATTGCGGCCAGCCCGCCAGCCAGCTGCCGGCAATCGCGGCAAAAGCCTGGCGGAAACCGGCCTCGCCGGCCTGTGGCAGATTCTGGATGTTGTGGCCGCTGGCCCGGCTTTCGAGCACGCTGCCATCCTCGGCAAGCAGGAAGGCACGCGGGCTGGTGGTGCCCCAGTCCAGCGCCAGCAAGGCGGAAATCCGGTCAGGCTGATGGCTCATGCGGGTATCCATCCCAGGTCCTTCGAAATGGCTTCAGCGGTATCGCGCACCAGCGGCCCGAGGCGGCGCATGCGGTCTTCCGACATGTAGGGCACGGCGCTGGCCAGGCTGATCGCGGCCACCACCTTGCCGGTGAGATCACGCACCGGCGCACCCACACAGCGGATGCCCAGCTCGTTTTCTTCGAGATCCATGACCCAGCCCTGGCGCAGATAGGCATCCATCTGCAGCGCATACTCGGTCCATTCGATGGCGGGTGTGTGCCCCTGCGCGCGCCGGTGTGCCATGGCGTGGTCATACAGGCTCCGCCATTGTTCGCGCGACACGCCTAGCACCAGTGCCTTGCCCACGCCAGTGGACGCCAGCGGCATGCGGTTACCCGCCCGCGAGCGCATCTCCAGCCCGCGCGTGCCGGGAATCTTGTCGAGGTAGAAAACCTCGGCCCCTTCCATCACGCCCAGATGCACGGTATCGCCGGTATGGCTCGCCAGTACTTCGATATGCGGCCGTGCCAGTGCCACCAACGGGCGCTGCTCCAGCGCCTTGATACCCAGTGCGATCAGCTTGGGCCCCAGCAGATAGCCCTTGTAGGGCACGTGATGCAGGAATTGCTGCTGCACCAGGCTGCCCAGCATGCGATGCGTGGTGCTGCGCGGTGTGCCCAGATGTGCCGCAATGCCCTTGACATCGCTGACACCGGCAGCCACGCATTCAAGCAAGGCCAGGCCACGCAGCAAGGTTTGCGTGCCTGCCGGGCTGCCGCCGGATTTGTCTTCCTCTTTTACCTTGGTGGGCATTTTTATGGTCGCCGTTGCGTACGGTTGTCACCATGCTAGGAAGGCAAATTAAATATGTCAAATATTCAACCAATGATTCAAATAGTGATACAAATAGCAATTTATGGACTTTCAAATCAATGAATTGCATGATTTTCTTGGAATAGATCCCAATAAATATCTTTATTTATCCAAATAGTGAGACAAATTGAATTCATTCATACAGGAGAACCCTATGTTCGCTGATCTCAAGAATCGTCGTGTCTTGATTACCGGGTCCAGCCAGGGCATCGGGCTGGCTGCAGCCCAGGCCTTTGCAGCCGCGGGGGCACGCGTGGGATTGAACGGGCGCCGCCGTCCGGATGACATCGATGCCACGCTGGCCGCCATGCGCGCAGCCGGCGGCGAGGCCGAGTTCTTTCCCGCCGATCTCAAGGAGAGCGCGCTGTGCAAGGCACTGGTGGACGCCTTCGTCGCCCGCTTCGGCGGCATCGATGTGCTGATCAACAACACCGGCGGGCTGGTCGGACGGAAACCGCTGCAGGAGATCGATGACGCCTTTTACGACGAAGTCATGGATCTGAACGTGCGCTCGATGCTGATGATGACCAGGTACGCCCTGCCCCACCTGAAGGCCTCCGCCGAGGCCAGCGGCCAGACGGCCTCGGTGATCTCGGTAGGCTCGATTGCCGGCTATACCGGCGGTGGCCCCGGCGCTTCGCTGTATGGCGCAGCCAAGGCCTGGATCCACAACGTGCAGAAGAACTGGGTGAATTTCCACACCCGGGACGGCATTCGCTTCAACACCGTGTCGCCCGGCACTTTCGACACGGCTTTCCATGCCGACAAGGACGACGCCACCCGCGCGAAGATCAGCACCGGCATCCCGATGGGCCGCTTCGGTCGCCCGGAAGAAGTCGCGTCGACCTTCCTGTTCTTCGCCTCGCACCAGGCCAGCGGCTACATCACGGGCCAGATCCTCGATGTGAATGGCGGCCAGTACATGCCCTGAGCATTGCATGCATTGAACGGACCGTCGGTGCGCATGGCGCACCCTACGATTTCGTCACCGGTGCCCTAGCTGGCCCAATCTCGTGGGTCCGGCTTCAGCCGGATGGGCTCTGGTGGCATGACCTACGGGTTGCATTCCCGGGGAGGGTGCGCCATGCGCACCTTCTCTTGCCTGATCACGCGCTCTATCGTGGCGCGCATGGCGCATCTACGAACAGCGGGCCAACCCGCCCTACGGCGCCAGACGCGGCTCCACGATGCCCTGTGCGCCCGGGCGGAACATCAGCAGGCGGCCAGCTTCGGGGTCGGTTGCCAGATCTGCCGGGCCACGGCACATCGAGGTCACCAGCAGCGTGCGCATGTCTTCCCCGCCGAAGGCGCACATCGTCGGCTTGAGCATCGGCGTGCGCCACACCTGATCCAGCACGCCCTGCGGCGTATAGCGCTGAATGCAGCCGCCATCGGCACAGCAGATCCAGTAGCAGCCATCCGTATCCACCGCCGCGCCATCCGGCCGGCCGGGCGCGCCGTGCATGTCGATAAAGCAGCGGCGTCCGCCGACAAGCCCCGTCTCGGGGTCGTAGTCCCACGCCCAGACCTTGCAGACATCGCGGAACGAATCCGAGGTGTACAGCGTGCGCCCATCGGGGCTGAAGGCCGAGCCGTTGGGTGTGACGTAGCCGCTGTCCATGCAGCGCAATCCCTCTGTCGGCGTGTAGCGATACCAGCAGCCCACTGCAAGCGCCTGCGTATTGTTCATCACCATGCCTGAAACCCACAGCCGGCCCTGGCGATCGCAACGGCCATCGTTGAAGCGCGTGTCGGGCCGCGCATGTGCCGCCGCGATCCGCAGTCTTTGCAGAGCCTGACCGCCCGCTGATGGCAGTTCGACATCGAACAGCCCGCTCACGCAGCCACAGGTGAATCCACCATCGGCACGCGGCACCATGCAGCCCAGATGCTCATCCACCTGCCACTGCAGCGTACTGCCGCTGGCGGGGTCCAGACGGAAGATGGCGCGCGCGGGTAGATCGAGCCAGTACCAGCGGCGCTCGCCCTCATGCCAGAGCGGGTTTTCGCCGGTCGCACAGCGCAGGGACGGATCGAGCAGGCAGCTACGGCCGACTTCGGATGAAGTGCTCATGAGCAGACGGAAAATGCGGGACGGTGCAGCCTACCACCCCGGTTGCCGTGCCAGATCCTCGCGCAGGTATTCCACGAAGGACTGGATGCGGCTGGAAACGGCGGTATTGCGGTAGTAGACAGCATTGATCGGCTGGCACAGCTCCAGCGCCTGACTGACGAAAAGCTCCACCAGCCGGCCCGTCTCGCGGTCCTCCCGGGTCATGAAATCCGACAGGCAGACGATACCCGTACCCTGCAGCGCCAGGGCGCGCAGGGTCTCACCGCTGGAAGAGCGCACGTCCGGTGCGATGTGCAGCGGCAGCCAGTCGGCATCCAGCAACGGCCAGTCATTCAGCGATTCGGGCTGGCTGAAGCCAAGCAACACATGGTCAGCCAGATCCGTCACCCGCCTCGGCCGACCGTGGGCTTCCAGATAGGCCGGGCTGGCCAGCACACGAAGGCGGCTGGAGCCCAGCGGCGTGGCATGCAGGGTCGAATCCTTCAGCGCACCGATACGGAAAGCCACGTCGGTGCGCCGCTCCAGCAGATCTATGAAGCCCTCGCTGCTGTGCAACTCCAGCGCCACCTCGGGATGGCGTGCACGATAGGCCGCCACACGCGGTGCGATCACATGCAGCATGAAGGGCGTGGCGGCATCCACACGCAGGCGGCCAGCTGGGCGCTGGCGCCGTGCCGCCATCTGCTCTTCCGCCGCTTCCACTGCAGCCACGATCTGCCGCGCGTTGCGCAGGAAGGCGTCGCCCTCTTCGGTGAGCTCCAGGCGCCGCGTGGTCCGCCGTAGCAAGGTGGTCTGCAGCTTCTGCTCCAGCCGCCCCAGCGTGCGGCTGGTGGCGGAGACCGTCTGCCCCAGGGCCTCGGCGGCACGCGAGATGGCACCGGAATCCACCACGGCGATCAGGGTTTGCAGCTCGTCCAGGCTGGTCTTCATTGTTGATTTAAAGTCAAAAGTATTTGTCGAATATACGTCTTTTTCGCAAATACTGGCTGACCGACACTGGCGCCCCCTCCCCTCGGCCGGCCTGCTGGTCAGCCTTTACGCGCTCGGCGTGGCCGTCGGCGCGCCGCTGCTCACCGCACTGACCGGCAAAATGCCGCGCAAGACGCTGCTGATCGGCCTGATGGCGCTGTTCACGGTCGGCAACCTCGTCGCCTGGCAGGCGCCCGGCTACGCCACACTGGTGTTCGCGCGGGTGATCACCGGGCTGGCGCACGGCACCTTCTTCTCGGTCGGCACGCTGATCGCCACCGGCCTGGTGGCGCGCGAGAAGGCCGCCAGCGCGATTGCCACGATGTTCAGCGGGCTCACCGTGGCCTTCGTCACCGGCGTGCCGCTGGGCACCCTGATCGGCCAGCACTTCGGCTGGCGTGCCACCTTCCTGGTGGTGTCGGTCTTCGGCCTGATCGCCCTGTTCGGCGCACTCGCCTTCGTGCCGCGCCACACTGCGCACACGCCGCCCGCACCGCTGCTGCGCCAGGCGCGCGTGCTGCTGCAGCCGCGTCTGCTGCTGGTGTATGCGATGACGGCGGTGGGCTACGGCGGCTCGCTGATCGCCTTTACCTTTCTCGCGCCCATCCTGCAGGAAATCTCCGGCTTCAGCGCCGGCATGGTCGGCGCAATGCTGCTGGCCTATGGCGCATCGGTTGCCGTGGGCAATCTGTGGGGTGGCCGGCTGGCCGACCGCAAGGGGCCGATTTCGGCACTGCTGCTGATCTTCAGCCTGCTCGCCGCAGTGCTGCTGGTGCTCTAATTCACGGCGCCGAGCCCGTGGCTGGTCACGCTGACCGTGCTGGCCTGGGGCGCGGTTGCCTTCGGCAATGTGCCGGCCCTGCAGGTGTATGTTGTGCAGCAGGCCGAGAAATTCGCGCCCGAAGCGGTGGAGGTGGCCTCCGGCTTCAACATTGCCGCCTTCAATGTCGGCATCGCAGCCGGAGCCTGGGCAGGCGCACAGGTGGTGAGCAACATCGGCCTGGCCCATACCCCATGGGTGGCCGCTCTGGTGACCACCGGTGCCATCGGCCTCACGCTGCTCAGTGGCCGCCTGGATCGTGCCACTCCCGTGGCGCAGCCCGCCTGCGCCTGATCCACACTTCCAATTCGAGGAGAGTCCCCATGAGCATTCCTTCCTTCGGCGTCGGCACCTTCCGCCTGAAAGGCCAAACCGTCATCGATTCCGTACGCAACGCCCTGGATCTGGGCTACCGCGCCATCGACACCGCGCAGATTTACGACAACGAAGCGGCGGTCGGCCAGGCCATCGCCGAGAGCGGCATACCGCGCGACGAGCTGTTCATCACCACCAAGATCTGGGTGAGCAACTACGCGCACGACCGGCTTATCCCCAGCCTGCGCGAAAGCCTTGCAAAGCTGCGCACCGAGCAGGTCGACCTGACGCTGATCCACTGGCCCGCCCCCGGCAACGGCGTGGCGCTGCCCGAATACATGGGTGCACTCGCCGAGGCCCGCGCACTGGGACTGACGCGCCAGATCGGCGTTTCAAACTTCAACATCGCGCTCACCCGGCAAGCCATCGCCGAGGTGGGGCGCGAAGCGATCGCCACCAACCAGATCGAGCTGAGCCCCTATCTGCAGTGCAGCCAGCTCACCGCTTTCCTGAAGAGCCAGGGCATCACCGTCACCTCCTACATGACGCTCGCCTACGGCAAGGTGCTGCAGGATCCGCTGCTCGCCGAGATCGCGCACAAGCATCAGGCCACCGTGGCGCAGGTCGCCCTGGCCTGGGCGCTGCAACTGGGCCATGCGGTGATTCCTTCTTCCACCAGGCGCGAAAACCTCGCCAGCAACCTGCTCGCGCAGCAACTGCAGCTGGATGCCGAAGACATGGCGCGCATCGCCACGCTGGAACGCAATGGCCGTGAAGTGGATCCCGAGGAACTGGCGCCCGTCTGGGATTGAACCTGACAGCGCCTTCTACGGGCTGATGGCCCGGAGGCCCGGTGACGGCTTCCGGGCCTTCTCTTGTACGCAACATGCCTGTCATCGCGCTGTTACATCCGCTGCCTAGACTGCGCCGCATTGCACAGCTGTGCAAAACCGGAGCATCGAGGTGGATGAGGCATTCCTGAGCGTGGACAAGCTGCGCGTGGCCTATGGCCCGCAGCCAGTGCTGGATGAACTGAGCCTGGGCGTGGCGCGTGGCGAATTCGTCGCCCTGCTGGGCGCTTCGGGCTGTGGCAAGACCACCCTGCTGCGCAGCATCGCCGGCTTCATCCGGCCACAGGCTGGGCAGATCCGCGTGCAGGGGCGCGATGTCACCGCCTTCGCACCGGATGCGCGTGGCATGGCCTTCGTATTCCAGTCCTATGCCTTGTGGCCGCACATGACGGTGGCGCAGAACATCGGCTACGCGCTGAAGCTGCGCCGCACGCCGCACGCCAAGATCCACCAGCGCGTGGAAGAGATCGCCGCCATGCTGGGGCTCGCCGGGCTGGAGCAGCGCAAGCCGGCCGCGCTCTCCGGTGGGCAACGCCAGCGCGTGGCGCTGGGCCGCGCGCTGGCGGCCGACCCAGAGATCCTGCTGCTCGACGAGCCGCTCTCCAACCTCGATGCGCGCATCCGACTTGCCGTACGCCACGAGATCAGCGCGCTGCAGAAGCGCCTGGGCATCACCGCCGTGCATGTCACCCACTACCGTGAGGAAGCCATGATCATGGCCGACCGCATCGTGATCCTGGACCAGGGCCGCATCGCCCAGGCCGGCACGCCGCACGAGCTCTACAACCGCCCCGCTTCGGCCTTCGTCGCCGCCTTCATGGGCGCCGAGAACGCCATCGCGCTCGAAGGGGATCACGCCGACGGCCGCCTCACCCTGCATTCGCCACACGCGCCCGTGCCCTGTGTCACCGAAATCCTTGCCGGCGCCTGCAACGGGCACTACCAGGCGCGTTTCCGCAGCGATGCCGCGCGGCTGGTCGATGCCGGCGAGCGCACCGATGGCGGTCTGCGCCTGCGCGGCCTGGTCAGCCAGGTGAGCTATCCCGGCGGCCTGTGGCGCCATGCCATCCAGTTCGGCGAACACACCGTGATCGTCGATGCACACGAGGCGCGCATTCCCGGCGAGACCGTGGATCTGCTGGTGCCGCGCGACCGCCTCTTCGTCTTCCCGTCCGCCGCCGACGCCCCTCGGGGCGACACGCGGCACTGATCCGCCCGCAACCTCCCCGGAGCTTCTGCCATGAAGAAAACCCTGCTTTCCCTGCTCTGTCTGGGTCTGTTCGCCAGCGCCGCACCCGCTGCCGAGCTGACCGTGCTCACCGCCGGCGACCAGAACATGGTCGATTACGTGAATGACTATCTCGGCCCGCTGTTCGAGAAACAGAACCCCGGCACCAAGGTACGGGTGGTCGGCACCGGCCCCGGCGACGCCGGCTCGCAGAAGATCCTCGAACGCTTCGAAGCCCAGGCCAAGGCCAGCACCGCGAAGTGGGACACCGACGTGGCCGTGGTGCATGAGAAGTTCGCCGGCCCGATGGTCGAGGCCGCTTACCTCGCCAGCTATCGCGGCAAGATCGCCAGCGGCAAGCTGGTGACGCGCACCAATGCGCAGATGGCGCTGGGCACCAAGGTGGATGGCTACGTGATGCCGATGTTCAACAGCCAGACGGCGATCGCCTACAACCCCGCGCTGATCAAGACGCCGCCGAAGAGCTATGACGAAATCGTCGCCTTCGCGCAGAAGCATCCCAAGCAGTTCGGCTACAACGGCATCAAGGGCGGCGCCTCGGGCGTGAGCTTCGTGATGGGCTGGATCTACGCCTACGGCGAAGGCAGTGCCGAGAAGCTGATGAACGGCCCGTTCGAGCCGGCCGAAACGCAGAAGTGGGGCAAGGCGCTGAAAGCGCTCAAGGCCTTCAATGCCAACGTCACGCTCACGCCGGGCAACGCCGGCACGCTGGACATGCTGGCACGCGGCGAGATCGCCATGGGCCCGGTATGGGTCGACATGTTCCTTTCCTGGCAGCGCAACGGCCAGTTGCCGCCCAGTCTCAAGCTGGTACTGCCAGCCCCCGGCATGCCCGGCCAGCCGATGCATTACGTGATCCCGGCGAAGAGCGCCAACGTGGCGCTGGCCGAGAAGTTCGTCGCACTGGCGACCAGCCCCGAGGTGCAGGCCGAAGGCATCGTCAAACGCTTCAACTGGTATCCCGGCATCGATGCCCAGCACGTGCAGAAGGCGCTGGACAAGGCCACCTGGGACAAGCTCTTCATCGACGTGCCGCCGGCGGATCTGGCCCGCTACGGCAAGCCCTTCCCGATCGCGCCGTACAACAACGCGATCCTCGAAGCCTATGAACGCGAAGTGCTGAACTGAACCGCTGTGGTTGCTGGCCCGGATTCCGCTGCGCTGCATCCGGGCTACGTGACTGAAATGGCAGTCGGCGCCCGTTCATGCTTCGATACCTCAGCACGAACGGGGTTGAGGCGATGGGCGTACACGCTCCGAAATCCGTTCGCACCGAGGTATCGAAGTGCGGGCGGATTTCGCGAGTAAGCAACTGCGTCTGAACACCCGTTGGACCACACACGGCTCGAACGCCAGAGCAGATTCAAGCATTCCATGCCCAACTCCCTCTCCCGCCACCCACGCCTCGCCGCCCTTGCGCTGGTCACGCCGGCGCTGGCCATGGTGGCGCTGTTCTTCCTGCTGCCGCTGCTGGCTTCCGTCGTCGGCGCCTTCGAAACGCCCGAGGGCCCGGGGCTGGCGAACTTCTCCAAGGCCTTCGCGCTGTATTCGCGCGACATGCTGTTCACCCTCGCCATCATCGGCGGCGCCACGCTGCTCACCGGCCTCGGCGCGGTGGCCATCGCCGGCTACCTCACGCTGGGCGAATGCCCGCTGGCGGTCGCCGCGCTGCGCTGGCTGTACCGCTGGCCGCTGTTCATCCCCTTCATCGTCGTCGGCCAGATCGCGCGCAGCTTCCTCGCCAAGAACGGCCTGATGAACAACGCGCTGATCGGCGCCGGCCTGCTCGATCCGCTATCCGCCACCGGCATGCTGGACTGGCGCGGCCTGATCCTCGCCTTCGCCTGGAAGCAGATCCCCTTCGTGGCGCTGCTGGTGGCCGGCGCGATGGCCTCGCTGGATCGTGGCGGCATCGAGGCGGCGCGCAACCTCGGCGCCTCGCGCCCGCGCATCCTGTGGGAGATCCTGTTGCCGCAGGTCGCGCCCAGCCTGCTCACGGCGCTGATCCTGTCCTTCGTCACCATGATGTCGGTGCTCTCGGTGCCGCTGATGGTGGCCAGCCAGTCGCCCACCCTGCTCACCGTGGATATCGCCTTCCGCATCAACGCCTATCGCGACTACGGTCTGGCCAACGCGCTGGGCATGATCTCGCTGGCGATCAGCGCCACGGTCGCCTGGTTCTACCTGCGCCACAGCCTGCGGGAGAAGCGTTGAGATGAGCCTGCCAACAGACGTTCAGGAAATATCTGCCATGCGGGGGAAATCCCATCCAGGCTTCGACAGGCTCGGCACGAACGGGATTTCCGGTAGCCACGCCGACAACGAATCGCCCAAGGAGCCGTTCGCCCTGAGCCTGTCGAAGGGTGGGCGGTTCCGGCATGGCGCTGTTTTCTCCAGGTTCGATCTCATCGCCGGCCTTTGGTGGCTGCCGCGCGCCCTCATGCTCGGCGCGCTGGCCTTTGCGATCTTCGGCCCGCTCTGCAACCTGCTGCTGTGGGCGGTAGCCGAGAAATGGTATTTCCCGCACGCGCTGCCGCTGGAATACGGCTTCAGCTTCTGGGGCCGGGTGTTCTCCGCACGCGGTAACGCCTGGGAAGCGCTGGGCACCAGTGTGATGGTGGCAGGCCTCACGGTGCTCGCCTCGCTGGCTCTGGCGATTCCCGCCGGTTACGCGCTGGCGCGCCTGAAGCTGCCATTCCGTGCCCTGATCCTGCTCGCCTTCCTGATCCCGCAGGCATTCCCCAACCTGCCGGTGTATGTGAACGTGGCTCGGCTGTTCTATGCCATCGGCCTCAACGGCACGGTGGCCGGCGTGGTGATCGTGCACGTCACGCACGGGCTGGTGTATGCGGTATGGATCGCCACAGCGGCCTTCGCTGCCATCGACCGCGAACTGGAGGAAGCCGCCCGCGCCGCCGGCGCCAGCGCGCTGCGCGCCTTCCGCGACGTCAGTCTGCCGCTGGCGATGCCGGGGCTGATGGCCAGCGCGATTTTCGTCTTCCTCGAATCGCTGGACGAATTCACCGGCAGCTTCTTCGTCGGCGCGCCGGACGTGAACACCCTGCCGCTGCTGCTCTACACCGCGGGCGCCGGCGGCAATTACCAGATCGCGTCGATCAGCGCGCTGCTGCTGCTCGTGCCCTCCATCGCCTTCATGCTGGTGCTGGAAAAATTCCTGCGCGCCGACGTGCTCGCACGCATCGGCCAATGAAACACGGATTCATGAGGCGCGGATGAACGATCGCCACACGCCGCCCCGCTACGCCAGCGCCGCCGAAGTGGCACGGCTGGCCGGCGTCTCGCGCTCGGCCGTGTCACGCGCCTTCACGCCCGGCGCCAGCATCAGCGAGACCACGCGCAAACGCGTGATGCAGGCCGCGCAGGCGCTGGGCTATCAGGTGAACGACCTCGCCCGCGCGCTGCTCAACCAGCACAGCCGGTTGGTGGGGCTGGTGGTCACCGATCCGGCCGCCGGCTTCCGCGCTCATCTGGTCGCCGCGCTCACGCAGGCACTGGTGCGCCGCGGCAGCGTGCCGGTGGTGATCAACACCGGCCGAACCGAGGCCGAGATGCTGGCCGCGCATCAGGCACTGGCCGGCTATCGCGCCGAAGCCACGGTGCTGCTCTCGGGCAGCCCGCCGGCGTCCTTTCTGGATCTGGCTCGCCGCACCGGCCAGAAGCTGGTGGTGGTCGGCCGCAGCGAACCGGGTGCCGCGCACGTGCTCACCGACAACCAGGCCGCCGCCCGCGAGGCCGCGCAGCACTTCATCGGCCTGGGATGCCTGCGCCTCGGGCTGGCCGGCTCGGCCTCGGGCACGCCCAACATCGTCGAGCGCGAGCAGGCTTTCCTGGCACATGCCCACGCGCTGGGCGCCGAAGTATGGCTCGCGCGCGGCGCAGATGCCGACTACGCTGGCGGCCAGCGCGCAGCGCAGGCGCTGCTCGCGCAATGCCCGGCGCTTCAAGGCGTGTTCTGCGTCAATGACCTGATCGCCTGCGGCCTGATGGACGAACTACGCATGCAGGGCCTGCGCGTGCCGCAGGACGTGGCCGTGATCGGTTTCGACGACATCCCCGAAGCCGCCTGGGCCAGTTACCGCCTCACCACCTTCCGCCAGGATCCCGCCCTGCTCGCCGCCGAGATCGTGCGCCTGCTCGATACCGCGCACGGCACGGGGCCACGCGCCATCCGCCTGCGCGCACCGCTGATCCTGCGGGAGAGCGCATGACACTCACGGACTCCATGATGGTGCGCATGGCGCACCTACGTATCCCGCCCACCTCGTAGGGTGCGCCATGCGCACCATCGCCTGCTACGACCACCCTCGTCCCTCCCAATGAAACTCCTCCAGCTCTCCGACCTCCACCTGCCCCGCCCCGGCGAACAGCTCTACGGCCAGGACCCTCACATCCATCTGCGTGAAGCACTGGCCGACATCGCCGCCCACCATGCCGATGCCGAGCTGCTGGTCCTCAGCGGAGACCTCGCGGATGCCGGCCATCCCGCCGCCTATCGCGCCCTGCGCGGCGCACTGGCCGGCCTTCCCATGCCGTGCCAGTTGATGCTCGGCAATCACGATCTGCGCGACACCTTCGCCGCCGTCTTTCCCGAAGCCCTGGATGCCGATGGCTTCGCCCAGGCCCACCGCGCCACACCGGAAGGCCACCTGATCTTTCTCGACACGCTGGAGCACGAGTGCACCGAGGGCCATCTGTGCCCGCGCCGCCTGGCCTGGCTGCAATCGCAACTGGAATCCGCACGCGGCGAGCCGGTCTTCCTCTTCGCCCATCACCCGCCCTTCCGCATCGGCATGCCGATGCTGGATGCCTGCGGCCTGGCCGAGGCCGATGCGCTGCACGCGCTGTGCCAGGCTCATGGCAACGTGCGCCACCTATTCGCCGGCCACGTGCATCGCCCCGTCGCCGGCAGCTGGCGAGGCATTCCATTCAGCGCCGTGAAGGGCACGCATCATCAGGCGAAACAGCAGTTCGCCGACGAATTCGTCACCGCCATGGAGCCCCCCGGTTATGCCGTGATCCTCATCGGTGCGGACAACGTGGCCGTGCATTTCCACGATTTCCCGACACGGGCCCAGCCGTAGTCCAGAATGGCGGATCTGGAGACTGGGGTGTCGTGTGTGCAACCAGGTCCCGGCCGAGGAGGCAAGGCAGATGCTTCTGGCCGGGGAGGCGCCCGTTCATGCTTCGAACCCTCAGCAAGACCGGGGTTGTGGCAGCGGGCTTGTCTGAACGAAATCCGTTCGCACAGATGTACCGAAGCCTATCCTGAGCTTGTCGAAGGGTACGAACGGATTTGGCGTGCCATACGTGACTTCCCACTCCTGCCTCCCCATCCCCGGACTCCAGCCTGCGGTCGGTATCCGGACTACGGGGTTTGCAGCCCGGACCAGGGATGCAGACCGATCACCAGCCTCGCCAGCAGGAAGCAGAGGGCGGGAAACAAGCCCACGGCGATCAGGATGACGAGTGTCGCCAACGGCCCCTGCATGCTCAGGTTGGGTACGTAATCGCTGTGCGCCAGCAGAAAGGCGGGTACGGCGCCGCCCAGCGCAAACCCCAGCTTGCGCATCAGGGAAAACAACGCATAGTTGGTGCCTTCCAGGCGCAGCCCGGTGCGCTGCTCGCCGTATTCCACGGTGTCGGCCTCCAGTGCCCACAGGCAGATCATGGCAACGTTGAGCCCGATCGACCCCAGACCGAGCAAGGCCGCGGCGGCCGGCAGGCCCGCAGGTGCCACGGCGAACAGCACGGCGTGAGCCAGCGCCGCGCACAGCACTCCCGCGAGAAAGGATTGCCGCTTACCGTAGCGCGCAGCCAACCGTGGGGCCAGCGGCGTGGCTACCAGCATGCCCAGCAACGTGGCCGGCAGGATCAGCCAGGGAAAGCTGGCGCCATCGCCGAGTACGTAGCGCGCGTAGTAGATCAGCGAGGCGCTGCTCGCACTGGCGCCGCCCAGCGCCAGCACGGCGGCAACGCCGACGGCGGCCAGCGGGCGATTGCCGCGCAGGGTCCGCAGGCTGAGGCGCCAGTCGATCGCCGGCTGCTTCCGCGCAACCCGCTCGCGTACGCCACGATGGCAGGCGAGATGGCACAGATAACCCAGCACGGCCATCAACGCGGCTGCGCCGGTCAACGTGGTCTGCAGTCCGAAGCCCTCGACCCGCGCGAGCAGACCGATCAGCAGGGAGACGCCGACGAATGTGAGTATCGACATCACGCTGCGGGCCGCCCCCAGGCGCGCGTGATCATGGGAATCCTGCGTCATCGCGCTGATCAGCGCACCGTAGGGAATGTTGACCAGCGAATAGGCGGTGCCGAGCAGTGCATAGCTGATCACTGCATACAGCAGCCTGGCGTCTGCCGACCAGTGGGCGGGCACGGAGAACACCGCAACATTCAGGAGCAGCGGCAGCACGCCCCAGAGCAGGAAGGGGCGCAGGCGTTCGCCACGCGCGTTGGCCGACCGGCTATCCAGCCAGCGCCCGATGACGAGATCCACCACCGCGTCGTAGAGGCGTACCGCCAGCAGCACCGTACCGGCCACTGCCGCACCGAGGCCTGCGACGTCGGTGTAGTAGTGCAGCAGAAAGATCATCCCCATGGCATGGACGATGTTGTTGCCGACATCGCCCGACCCGTAGGCCAGCACACAGGCGCGCGACAGACGTTCGCCAGGCGCGCCGGGTGAAACCACCGCGCTCATCGGTCCAGATTCCGCTTCACGAGGGCTTCGGGCTGTGCACGGCGCAGAAAAGGCGCACGGTATCGAGCATGGCGTGCAACAGCGCCGAGGTCTCTCCCTTGCGATAGATGCACTGCACGTCGAAAGGAATCGTCGGGCCGCCCGTGTAAGGGCGGAAAACCACGTTGGGAATCTGCAGCGCGTGGATCGAGGGCGGCGCGAAGGTCACGCCGAAACCGTGGCCGACCAGCGCCAGCGTGGTCAGCATGTCATCGGCGCGATGCCGGGGGCGGCCATGAAAGCCGAAGGCCTGGCCGAGGCCGGTCTCCAGGCTGCGGTCGAAATTCGCACCGATACGCGGCTGATCGGCCAGATCTTCCGGCGAGATGACCTCGCGGGACGCCAGCGGGTGATCCTTGTGCAGCGCCACCTGCAGATGCCCGCGATAGACCGTCTCGTAGGCCATGTCCGGCTCCTGCAGGGGGAATCGGTCGAAAGCCAGCAGGATGCTGCCCTGGCGCAGCTGATCGACCTGTTGATCCTTGCGCATGTTGTAGAGCCGGAAATCGACCCGGGGATACGCCTCCGCAAAGTGTGTCAGCACCTGTGGAATCACGCTGAAGATGGAGGAGCCGTACACCCCGATGGACAGCTCCTGATGGCACTCCTGCTCGGACTGCTGCGCATCCAGCCTGGCCTGCGCAAGTTCGGCCTTGATGACCCGGGCCCGCCTCAGCAGCGCTCCGCCGGCGGGCGTGATCTGCATGCCCGTGGTGCTGCGCGTGAACAGCGCGACGCCCACCTCTTCCTCCAGCGAATGGATCTGCCGCGTCAGTGCCGGCTGGGTGATGTGCAGGCGGGCAGCCGCCCGGCCAATGTTTTCCTCTTCCGCGACAGCGATGAAATACATGAGAGATCGGGTATCTACTCGCACCACCTTGCGCACTGGAAGTTATCGGGCCCATCGGCTTCATCAACTTACCTGAGCAAGTGCCCGGCACGTATCCAGTAATCCCTTGATCGCGTAAACCCCCATCAGCGTCAGGCATGGTCTTCATAAGCACACGGCATTGGACGGTATCTCGCAGCTGCCAGAAAAATTCAAAAGGTGTGAAAGCACCTCAACCGTGCGGAAACACCCAAACGCCAAGCACGCGCAGCCCCTGGAGCAGATCTCCATCGGCGGCACGAGATTGGGTTTCAAAACAACATGAGGAGCAAGCGATGCAAGGATTCGAAGCGAAAAGACGCCAGTTGGGTCTGGCCGTCGGACTGGTGCTGAGCGCGGGGCTGGTGGCCTGCGGAGGTGGAAGCAGTGGAGGAGGTGACGACGGTAATGCCGGCACGCCGCCGGTTGCCACGGTCAATCCGTGGATGAGCACCGAGATCGTGGCCCGGCAGAACGCGGCGGCGACGGATGAAGCCAGGGAGGCGGTGGCCAACGAACGCGCCAGGCTTCTGCTGGCGGGCATGACGCTCGATCAGAAGCTGCAGCAGCTCACCGGCAGCATGCCCGAGATCCTGCACGAACTGCCCGAGTGCTACGGTGGCCGCCACGTGAGTGCCATCCCGGCGCTGCAGATTCCGACCTTCCGCATCACCAACGGCCCGGTCGGCGTTGGCCAGAACGACTGTATCTCGGCCTCCATCTATGCCGAAGTGGCCGCCGGCAACCGCAGCTTCACCGCCGCCTATACCGACCCCAGCTCGGCCGAGGCTACCGCCCTGCCCTCGGCGATGGGCGTTGCCGCGTCATTCGATCCGGAAGTTTCCACCGCGTTCGGCGCCGTCATCGCCACCGAGATGAACAATCTCGCCCTACACGTTTTCGAGGCTCCAGGGGTGAACATGGCGCGCATCCCGGTGCTGGGCCGCAACTTCGAGTATTTCGGCGAAGATCCCTACCTCACCGGCACGATGGCCGTGGCCGAAACCAGAGCCATCCAGGCGCAGGGCCTGATCGCCATGCCCAAGCATTTCGTCGCCAACGACCAGGAAGCCAACCGCCAGCAGATCAAGACCACCGTAGACCGGCAGGTGCTGCGCGAGCTTTATCTGCTGCCTTTCGAGATGGCGGTCAAGGACGGCAAGGCAGCCTCCATCATGTGTGCCTACAACTACGTCAATGGCACCCATTCGTGCGAGAACGACGAGTTGCTGAACGGCGTGCTGCGCGACGACTGGGGCTTCACCGGCTACGTGCAGTCCGACTTCTTCTCCGTGAAAAGCACGGTCGGCCCCCTGAAGGGCGGCATGGATCACGAGATGCCGATCCCCCAGTTCTGGTCGCCGAAGAACATGACCGCGGCACTCGCGGCCGGCGAGATCACCACGCTGGAGATCGACACGGCACTCGAACGCCGTTACACGCAGACCTTCAAGTACGGCATATTCGATCGTCCGCTGGTACAGACGCCGATCGATTTCGTGGGCAATGGCCAGATCGCGCGCGACATCGGCACCCGCTCCGCCGTGCTGCTACAGAACAACGGTGCGCTGCCCTTCGCCTCATCCGTGCAGAAGGTGGTGGTGATCGGCAAGGCCACGCAGGTCTATGCGCAACAGGCCGTGGCCGGTGGCGCCAGGGTTGGCGTCGTCGTGGCGGGTGGCAGCTCGGACGTAATGCCGAACTACACCGTGACGCCGGTCGACGGCATCAAGAACGTGCTGCAGAACCTGGGCAACACATCGGCCACGGTGCAACTCATCCTCGTCGATGACGACAACGCCAACATCGCCGGGGCCCAGGCCGCCGCCGCCGAGGCCGACGCCGTGATCCTGATGGCCGGCACCATCTCGGAGGAAGGCGCAGACCGCCTGACCGCCGCCGATGGCAGTACGCTGTCGACCACGGTCCCTCTGGCTCCGGGCGCCACGGCGGCCGACGGCATGAGCCTGGACTGGTACGTCGAAGGTTCGCTGACAGTGCCGTCCCAGGCTGGCAAGGTCAAGCGCAGCAATACCGTTGCCATGATCCAGGCCATCATGTCGGCCACGTCCACGACAGCCAGGAGCATGGTTGAAAAAACCGCCCTGGTACTCAAGGACAACGCCAGCGTGGCCATGGATCCTGCCCTGGTCGGCAGCAGCGGCCCCGCCATCCTCGAAGTCTGGTTCCCGGGCCAGGAAGATGGCCACATCGTGGCCGACCTGCTGTTCGGCGTGAAGAACCCCGCCGGCAAGCTGCCGGTGACCTTCCCCTTCGCAGGCAAGAGCTTCCTCGACAAGGCGACGGCGCTGCAATATCCGGGTGAGGTCTATGGCACGGGCCAGGGCGATCAGAAGGTCGAATACACCGAGAAGCTGCACATCGGCTATCGCTGGTACGACGGCAACCTGAGCGGCGAGTGCGCGGCGGTCGCCGGCGTCAATCCGTGCGTGGCCTTTCCCTTCGGCCATGGCCTGTCCTACACCACCTTCGAGCTTTCCGATCAGGACGTGACGATGGCTGGCACCGGCGACGCGGCTGTCTACCAAGTCTCGGCCAAGGTCAAAAATACCGGATCGAAGGAAGGCGCCGAAGTCGTGCAGGTGTACGTCGAGCTGCCCGCAGCGGCCAGCACCGGCGGCGCTACGCAGCCACCGAAGCGGCTGGTCGGTTTCCAGAAGGTGACTCTGGCCGCCGGTGCGGAAACGACCGTCACCATCACCATCGACCCGCAGGCCAGCAATCATCCGCTGAGCGTCTGGCATGAAGGTCTCAGGCGCTGGGACACATTCTCCAGCGGCCTCAAATTCCTCGTAGGGCATTCGTCGTCGCCCAAGGATCTGCACACGCTGCCGCTCTGAGAACCTGCTCTGCCGTATGTCATGAACGGTGCGATCACACGCACCCCGGCGGCGGGCTCCGGCCCGCCCCACATGACGGTCCCTTTGGGGTCCGCAGAGAAGGCATTGAGCAGACGACTGCCGGCACTTGCCGGAACGCCCCCGACGCAATCCGGGGCGTCCTTTCCCGTTTCAACCCGGATGGCGCTGCAACGCCCGCGTCATCCACGCATGCCGCACATCCTGCGTCCAAGGACTCGTTCTCATGCATGGAATTCCGAAACAGATGATCTGCGCCCTGGCGGCGATCATCCTGCCGGCTGCCGCAATGGCCGCCGACGAGCCGATCGCCACGGTGAATGGCGTAGCGATCTCCCGTGCCCTGGCAGAAATATTCGCGGCGCAGGCCATGGCCAATGGCATGTCCGCCACGCCGGACATGACCGGCACCCTGCGCAAGGAACTGATCGTTCGCGAACTGGCGTTCCAGGCCGCGCAGGCGGCCGGTTTCGACAAGCGCCCACAGGTCGCGGCGGAAGCCGACGCCGCAGTGAAACGGCTGCAGCTCCAGGCCGAGGCGACACGGCAGACCATCGTCACACGCGCCTATCTCGACGATTACCTCAAACGGCATCCGGTCACGGACGCGGAGTTGAAGCGAACCTACGAGACCTATCGGGCCAAGGGCGGCAACACCGAATACAAGGCGCGCCACATCCTGCTTGCCGACGAAGCCGCCGCCAAGGCCGTCATCGACAGGCTGGACGGCGGCGCGACATTCGAGGAGCTCGCCAGCCAATCGCTCGACGGGGTCACGCGCGCCCGGGGCGGCGATCTCGGCTGGAGCAGCCGCACGCGTTATGCCAAGCCTTTCGGAGATGCCCTCGCCAAACTCGGCAAGGGGCACTACAGCAGCAAACCGGTCAAGACCGAGTTCGGCTACCACGTGATCTGGCTGGAAGACAGCCGCCCGCTGACGGTACCGTCCTTCACCAATCTGAAGAATGCCTTGAGGAAAGACGCAGAATCCGCACGCCTGAAACAGCACGTCGAATCCCTCAGGGCAGGAGCGAAGATCCAGTATTGAGATCGGAAACGTCCGGAATTCTTGTTTTACCCTGGATACCTCAGCGAGAATTGGCAAACTCCAACCCTCCTGATGCGTGATCCAGTACTCCAACCTCATGGCATTGACCGGACATTCATTTCCAGCACGGGGACGCGTGATGACGAAACGCATGACGCGCCCCAAAGCCCTCCTGAGCGCCCTAGTTACCGTAGCGCTGCTGGCTACTGCGCCGGCTGGAGCACTCGAACTCCGTTCAGGCGACAGCCAGCCCGAGGGTTATCCGACGGTGCTGGCCGTGCAGGATCTGGGCAGGAAACTCGCGGCGGCAACCGGCAACCGCCTGACGCTCAAGGTTTTCCCGAACGGTGAACTTGGCGACGAAAAATCCATGATCGCGCAGACCCAGGCAGGAACGCTCGACATGCTGCGCGTCTCCCTGGGGCCAGTCGGCGTAGTGGTGCCGGAAGTGGATGTATTCAATCTTCCCTTTGTCTTCCGCGATGAAGCGCACATGCGCAAGGTCATCGACGGAGAGATCGGCGACGAACTGCTCGACCGCATCACCGACAGCACGGCCAATCTCGTCGCCCTGGGCTGGATGGATGCCGGCGCACGCAGCCTCTACGCCAGAAAGCCGATACGCTCCCCCCTCGATCTGGCAGGGCAGAAAATCCGCATGATCGGCAATCCGCTCTTCATCGAGACGCTGAATGCCATGGGTGGCTCAGGCATCGCACTGGGCTGGAACGAGGTCTACAACGCGCTGCAAACCGGCGTCGTGGATGGTGCGGAAAACAATGTCTCGTCCTACGTCAGCGCCGGCCATCTGTCCATCACCCGCGTATTCAGTTTCACCGAACACCTCATCGTGCCCGAATTACTGGTGTTCTCGAAACTTCAATGGAACAAGCTGTCCCCGGAAGACCGGGCCCTGATCCGGAAGCTCGCGCGTGAAACGCAGTTGAAAGAGCGCGAGTTGTGGATCAAGCGCGTGGCACTGGACACCCTGCGCATGAAATCCGCCGGCGTCGTGATCGTCACCGATGTCGACAGGCAGGCGTTCTACAAAGCCACACAAGCCGTGCGCGACAAGTACGGCAATTGATACGCCGATCTGCTCAGACGCATTGCCGCCGTCAAGTAAGCCTCCGCAGCAGGCCTGCGGCAGCAAGACATGCGCTGAACCATACTGACATATCGTCCGGCCATTCCAGGCGCTAAACTCGCGGCCCGTAACAGGCTGACATCATCCAACCCGCTTTCCGGACCTGTACGACTGTGATCAACCCTCATGTCTGGAAGTCTCTGCCCTTGTCGCGCGTACTGCACGGGATACTGTTTTTCTGCCTGATGGCGATGCCGGGCGCATGGGCGTCGGATCCCCCTCGCCTGACCGAAGCACAGACTTCGCATGCCGCCATCGTCTGGGGCATCGTCAGCTACACGCGCTGGCCGGTGCAGCCTTCGCCGCTGCGCGTCTGCTTCATCGGCCAGACCACGCAGGCCGAGGCCATCCAGCGGTCGTCCGACTGGATCGAGCCCGAGCACAACAGCGTGATGCTCAAGCTGGACACACCGAACGAGGCGGCCAGCCGCTGCGATCTGCTCTATTTCGGCACCCAGGCCCTGCCAGCCACCGAGCGGATCCTGCGCCAGATCGCCGGCAAGCCCGTCCTGAGCATCGAAGGCCAGGATTTCTGCTCGGCGGGCGGCATGTTCTGTCTGGAAAAGGCTGACGGCAACACCCGCTTCTCGGTGAGTCTGGATGCCGTCTCGCGCAGCCCCCTGCGCATCAATCCCCAGGTATTCCGGCTGTCGCGGCAACTGCGGGAGATCGGCTCATGAGCAACCCGCACCGCATCACGCTGTTCCGTGCATTGCGCCGCACCTACTTCGGCACCACCCTGCTGGCCCTCACGCTTGCCGCGCTGTCACTTGCCACACTGGCTTTCATCACTCTGCGTGCGCAGCAGGACAGGAACCTGGAGCTGATCGCCCGTACCATCGCCTACACCAGCGAGGCCTCGGTGATGTTCACCGACAGCCGTACGGCTTACGAGATCCTGGAGCAGATCGCGCTGCGCGAACACTTGCTGGAAGCAGCCATCCACCTGCCCGACGGCCGTGAATTCGCCCGCTACCAGCGAAGCAGGACCGACGGCATGGGCCGGATCAGCGTGATGCTGGTCAAGGCCTTGCCCCCTGTCCAAGCGCGCACGGAAATCAAACTGGAAAACCGCCTGCTCGGCGAAGTGCGCATCCGCGACAGCGGCGACTTCGTCACCGCATTCTTCTTCCGCGTGGTGGTTGCCGGCATCCTCGGCCTGAGCATCGTGTTGCTGGCCGCGCGCAGCTTCGCCACGCGCGTGGAAAAGCGCCTGGTATCGCAGCTCGATGCGCTCTCGTCCATGACACACGAAGCACGCATCCGCAAGGATTTCAGCCAGCGCCTGCCATCGTTCGAAGTGACCGAGTTCGACCAGCTGGGCAAGGATTTCAACGCCCTGTTCGACGAACTGGAGGAGCGCAACACCGAACTGCTGGCACGCCAACGCCGGCTGGAACAGGCCAACTCCACGCTCTCCCACCTCGCACTGCACGACAGCCTGACCGGGCTCGCCAATCGAGCCTATTTTCACGAGTTCCTGGATACCGCGATTGCTGCGGCCGCGCGCGAGCATCACCAGATCGGCATCCTCTATCTGGACAATGATCGCTTCAAGGAGATCAACGACACCCACGGCCATGCCGCCGGTGACGTACTGCTGGTGGAGGTAGCGCGCCGACTTCGTGACACAGTTCGCGACAGCGATCTCGTTGCCCGCCTGGGGGGCGATGAATTCGCTATTCTGCTCGCCCCGCTGCATGACAGCGTCGATGCGGAGCGTGTCGCACGAAAGATCGAAAGTGCCGTCTCCGCACCGATGCAGCTCAAACCGGGCGTCATCGTGCGCCCCGGCATCAGTGTCGGCATCGCCGTCTTCCCGACGCACGCCGCCAACGGCGAAGCATTGCTGCGCGTGGCGGATCAGGCGATGTACCGGGCCAAGCGCGCCAAGCGTGAGGCTTCCGACGCGGATGCCTCGCCTGGAGAAAGCTCATGAGATCCCTTCCGACCCTCGCCGGACTGCCCGCTCGCCTGAACCTGTTCGCGGGAACATTGCTGCTGGCAGCGCTCACTGCCTGCCAGACGCCGCCTGCCGCGCCCCTCGCCAGGGCAAGCCTGCAGGAGCGCCAGGTCGCCGCGCTCGTGCGCGCCGGGTTCCGGCTCACGGACGGCGGTTGGGCGCTGGATCTGGATAGCCGCATCCTGTTCGACACCGACTCCGATCACCTGGGTGCCCGCTCCCAGGCCACCATCGCCAGGATCGCGCAGACCCTGATCGAAGCGGATATCGACAAGCTCAGCATCGAGGGCCACACCGACAACACGGGAGGCGAAAGCTACAACCTGCGCCTGTCCCAGCGCCGTGCCGAGGCCGTGGCACGCGCCATCGCCGAGCAGGGTATCCCGTACGCAAACATCCAGCAAAGCGGGCTCGGCAGCGCCCACCCGGTCGCAGACAACAGCAATGAAAACGGGCGCGCACAGAACCGCCGCGTCGCCATCATCGTACCGATCAGCTGAAGCACGGATTACACCGGGCAGCCCTCACGGAGCGCTGCCCGCCAGCCCGCGCATGACCTTGCGCCAGGCCAGCTCGGCAGCCTCACCCTGCTCGGCGAACACGCGTTCGAGCAGCTCGCGCTGGGTCTGCGACAGGCGGGCTTCGAGTTCGGCCCCTTCACTGCTCAGCGACAGGCAGCGTGCGCGACCATCGCCCGGATCGGGCGAAACCTCCACCAGTCCCATCGCCACCAGTTGCTTGAGCGGCCCGTGCAGGGCCTGCTTGCTCACCCCCAGGATGGCCAGCAGATCGCTGACGCGTCGCCCTGGATGACGCGCCACGAAATACAGGATGCGGTGATGCAGACGCGCCAGGCCACGTTCGGCCAGGATGGCATCCGGTTTCGCGGTGAAGGCCCGGAACGCATAGAAGATCAGTTCGATGGGCGCAAACGGATCGTCATCGCCGGGCAGCAGATTTACGTCAACCATATTGACTTTTCAGGATCACAGAATCATATTGGTCAAGTCAATTGACCTTTATGGAGAGAACCGTGGAGCATGCCCAGCCGCTGCAACTGGCCAGCCGTACCGCACGCCTGAAATCCTCCCTGGTACGGGACATCCTCGCTGCCGCCGCGCGCCCGGGCATGATCTCGTTCGCTGGCGGCCTGCCCGCGGCGGACCTGATGCCGGCACTCCCCGTGGCAGCCACGGCGAAGCCGGAACTCTACCAGTACGGCACCAGTGAGGGCGAACCGGCCTACCGCACCGCCGTTGCCGCCTGGGTCGGCGAAACCGGCCTGAAGGTATCGCCGGATCAGGTGCTTGCACTGGCCGGCTCCCAGCAAGGACTGGATTTCGCCGCCAAGCTGCTGATCGATGAAGGCACGCCCCTGCTCTGCGAAGGACCGACCTATGTCGCCGCGCTGCAGGTGTTCCAGCTCTTCGGCGCAGATGTGGCGTGCGTGCCTCTGGGCGCAGAGGGGCCTGATCTGGTGGCGTTCGAACATCTGCTGGAAACGAAGCGGCCACGCGCAGCCTACCTGATTCCCTGCTTCCAGAATCCCGGAGGCGCCTGCTACAGCCCTGAGGCGCGCGTCGCCGTGGCAGCCCTGCTGGACCGCTACAACGTGCTACTGATTGAGGATGAGCCCTACCGCAGCGTGGCGCTGGATGTGGCACACCCGATGACGCCGATCTGCGCCCTGCTGCAGCGGGCACCCTGGATCTATCTCGGCAGCTTTTCGAAGATCCTCTGGCCTGGCTGGCGCTTGGGTTTCCTGGCCGCACATCCAGCACTGATGCAGCACCTCGTGCGCCTCAAGCAGGCCGCCGATCTGCATACCCAGCGCCCCGGCCAGGCTGCCGTCGCGCACTGGCTGGGCAGCGATGCACGCACGGCCGATCTGGAGCGTCTGCTCCAGGGCTACCGCTTGCGCCGCGATGCCATGCAGCTGGCACTGCAACGCCATTTCGGCGACATCGCCGACTGGACGATGCCGTGTGGCGGCCTGTTCTTCTGGCTCAGGCTGCGCGACGGGTTGGAGGCCACGCGCGCCACGCTGGACCGGGCCATCGCGCGCGGCGTGGCCTTCATGCCCGGCGAAGCCTTCTTCGTCGATCCTGCGGAGGGACGCCAGTACCTGCGCCTGAACTACAGCCGCGCCACGCCCGAAGAAATGATGCGCGGGCTGGAGTTGCTGGCGGATTGCATCCATGCGAGGGAAACTGCATGACTCCTCCACCTCGCCCGCCATCACGACGAGGTGCTCATGCAGTTGTGCTGAGGGTTTGACCTGAAGCCACAGTAAGTCCATGAGCGGCTGCTATGCTCGGAGGTCCGTCCAGTACGGACGCATTCCGTCATGACAGTCATGAACATCCGCTTCGCCGAAAAGCGTGACCTCCCCGGTCTGCTGGCACTCTACGCCGAGCTGAATCCGGAAGACGGCCCACTCGATGCCGACAGTGCCCGGCTGATCTGGGACCGGATGCTGGCGACGGGTATCCAGCAAGTGCTTGTCGCTGAAACCGGCGATTCGCTGCTGGCCACCTGCAGCCTCGCCATCCTGCCCAACCTGACCCGACGCGGACGATCTTTCGCCGTGATCGAAAACGTGGTGACGGCCGCAAACCACCGCCGCCAGGGGTTCGGCCGTGCCGTGATACAGGCCGCGCTCGAACATGCCCGCACGCAAGGCTGCTACAAGGCGCTGCTGCTGAGTTCCCGCAAGCGCACCGACGCCCACCAGTTCTACGCGGACCTCGGATTCAGCGGCGACAGCAAGTTGGGCTACGAATACCGTTTCCGGGAAGATGCGGCCGACCTGTGACGCCATCTGCCTCGAAGGGAGAGGCGCGGCAGCCCCCGACAGCGCACGTAACCGCGCGATGCTACCCTAGCCTGCAGAAGTACCCGCCGGCAGGAGCCACCAGAATCCGAACGAAAGCCATACCCGCATGATCACCAATGCCAGACGCAACCTCCGGTTGTGGGCCATCCTGACCGCACTGGCCGTGAACACCTTCGGAATCGCGTTGGTGGCTGCCGGGCTGTACATCCTGTACGGCATCGAGATCCACAAGGGCCAGGTGCAGACCCAGAACCTGGCCTATGCCCTGGAGCAGAACGTCAGCCGTCAGGTCGAACGGATCGATTTCTACCTGAACACGCTCGTGGGCGAACTGGGTGATCTTTCCGGCAGCGGCCACCTGACCACCACCAATGTGCAGAAGCGGATCGCCCAGACCAAGGCGATCCTCGAGGAAACGGATGGCTGGATCGTGACCGACCGGCACGGCACGGTCATCCAGCACCAAGGCGCCACGACACTTGAAGCCAGTGTGAGCGTGGCCGATCGCGACTATTTCCTGGCGCTCAGCGCCGGCAGTGCCGATTTTCTGTTCGTCAGTGCCCCGGTATTCAGCCGCATCACCGGTACGCAGGTGTTGATATTCGCCCGCGCCTACCGGGACGGTCAGAGACAATTCGCTGGCGTGGTGCTGGCGGCGCTGCCGTTGGCGCATCTGACCAAGATGCTGTCCGGTTTCTCCATCGGCAGGAACGGCAGCCTGACACTGCGCGATTCGCGGCTCGGCATCATCGCCCGCCATACGGAGACCGGCGGTGCGGAGGCTGCGCCGCCGGGTGATACACGGGTCAGCGAGACGCTGCGCCAGCATCTGCGCAATGGCGAGAAGGCTGCTACCTACATCGCCACCAGCCCGCTGGACAACGTCACCCGGATCAACAGCTACCAGGTGCTGGACAACGCCCCCATGCTCGCGTTCGCGAGCCTGTCGAAGGACGAGGTACTGGAGGGCTGGAAGCAACTGTGCCGGATGGCCGCGCTGCTGCTGGGGTGCTTCCTGCTCATCACCAACGTGTCGGCAGCCTTCCTGTACCGGTACTGGCGACTGCAGCGCCTCTACGTCCAGAAACAGCGCGAGAGTAATACCAGGCTTTCGCAATCCCTGCAGCAGCTCCGCGAACGGGACAACGCCCTGGCCGCTGCGCAAAAAGCCGGCGGCATCGGCACCTACTCACTGGATATCGCAGGCGACCGGTGGACGGCATCCAGACAACTGGATGCCATGTTCGGCATTCCGGAATCCTATCCGCATACGCTAGAAGGCTGGTATTCGAGGCCGACAGGGAACAAATGCTGGACTACTTCCGGGATAGCACGCTCGCCCGGCGCCAGTTCTTCGATCGCGAATACAGGATCGTCCGGCATGACGATCAACGGATCATCTGGGTGCATGGCCTGGGCAAGCTGGAGCTGGATGAAGCAGGCAATCCCGTCAGGATGACGGGCACCATCCAGGACATCAGCGCCCGGCGGGTCGCCGACGAGCGCCTACGCCTGTTCCATGAGGTCTTCCAGGCTGCCACCGAAGGCATCATAGTCACCAGCAGCGAAGGCCACATCATCGAGGTGAACCCGGCATTCACGGCCATCACGGGCTACCCGGCAGAAGAAGCCGTTGGCAAAACGCCGCGCCTGCTGAAATCCGGCTACCAGGACATCGAGTTCTACCAGCACCTGTGGGCGGCGCTGCTCGATCAGGGCGTATGGGCCGGAGAGTTCGTCAACAAACGCAAGGACGGCACGCTCTTCACCCAGCAATCCCGCATCGGTGCCATCCGCAACAGCCAGGGGGAAATCACTCGTTTTGCAGCACTCATCTCGGACGTCACCTCACTCAAGGAAAGCCAGCGCCAGGTGGAGTACCTTGCCTATCACGACGGGCTGACCGGCGCGCTCAACCGGACCTCGCTGTATGCGCAGATGCTCAAGGCGATCAACAAGAGCCAGAAGACCGGCGAGATGCTGGCCGTCTGCTATCTCGACATCGATAACTTCAAGCCGGTCAATGACGAATGGGGGCACGACTTCGGCGACCGCCTGCTTGTCGAAGCCGTCAACCGGCTCCAGACCTGCATCCGCGCGAGCGATGCCGTGGCCCGCCTGGGCGGTGACGAATTCGTTGTGCTGCTATGCGGGATCAAGCACGCAGAAGCCATCGCCGAAACCGTGGAGCGCATCCTGCGCTCCGCCTCCGAGCCCTACACGATCGACGAGATCATCGTCGTCACCACGATCAGCGTAGGCATCGCCGTCTACCCGGACGAACTTGCCCAAGACCCGGATACCCTCATCCGCAACGCCGACCACGCGATGTACGAAGCCAAGCGCAGCGGCAAGAACCGCATGCACTTCTTCGACCAGGAAGGGGACCGCAAACAGCGCGAATTCCAGACCCAGTACGCGCGGCTTTCCAGTGCGCTGGAGTACAGCGAATTCCGCCTGCATTACCAGCCCAAGGTGGCGCTGCGTACCGGTGAGGTGATGGGCGTGGAGGCACTCATCCGCTGGCAGCACCCCACCGAGGGGCTGCTGCCACCCGGCGACTTCCTGCCAGTGATCGAATCGACAGAGCTGACGTTGCCGGTCGGAGAATGGGTGCTGCACGAAACCTTGCGCCAGAAGCAGCGCTGGCAGAAGCAGGGCATCAATCTCTCGGTCAGCATCAACGTCTTCGCCAAGCATCTGCAGCGCCCGGACTTCGCCGAGCGCCTCCAGCGCATCCTCGCCCGCTTCCCGGAGGTCGATCCCACCGGTCTTGAACTGGAGATTCTGGAGACGACCGCGATGGAAAATCTGGACGACATCATCCGTTGCCTCGACGAATGCAGGCGCATCGGCGTGCGTTTCTCGCTGGACGACTTCGGTACCGGCTATTCCTCGCTCACCTATTTCCGCAAGCTGCCGGTGGATGCGGTGAAGATCGACCGCTCCTTCGTGCGCGACATGCTGGGTAACCGCAACGATCAGGCACTGGTGCGCAGCATCGTCAGCATGGCGCGCACGCTTGGCCGCCAGGTCATCGCCGAAGGCGTCGAAACGCTGGAGCATGGCGACTACCTGATCGATTACGGCTGTGACCAGGCCCAGGGATTCGGTGTAGCCCGCCCGATGCCACCGGAAATGCTGCCGGACTGGATCGCCCGCTGGCAGATGCCCGAAGGCTGGCGCGCCCGTCAAGACCGCACCGGCTGATTCCGGGCGACGGAATCGCGCTTTCGGCGTTCATCTGCCCCAAGGCCCCGCCCGTCAAACACATTGTCATAAAACATCGCCTGCCGGCCGCTCTGTGGCGACCCATGGCCACTTTCCGCCGCAAGGCCGGGCTTATCTTCTGGCACTCGAATTCCCTGCCAGAAAGACAGTCATGACCCGCCCCTGCCCACCCCGTCTTTCCACCGCGCTCGCATGCGCCTGCCTGCTGACGTCATTGCACGGTTGCGGCGGTGGCGGTGGCACCAATGCGCCCACGGAGAGCCCTGCCATCTCCCCATCGGGTAGCAGTGCCTACAGTATCGCCAGCAGCACTTCGTCCAGCAGCGTCACCAGCAGTCGTTCGTCCTCCAGCAGCAGTGCGCTGGCGACCAGCACGCCGTCCTCATCCTCCAGCAGCGAGGCCGCTGCCGCATCCTGCGCGGCCTACCAATGGCCGGGCTATACCCCGGATCTGGATTACGACATCAAGACCGACACCACCAACAGCACGGTGGATCCTGCGAACTTCAAGGTTTACCTCGGCTGCAGCGCCAGTCTGGTCGCGGGTTACAAGACCTCCGGCCGATTCGCCTTCATCTGGGGCAAGAACCGCAATGCCTCCATCACTGATACCGACATCGACCGCGTGCTGGCAAACCTCAACGAGGATGCCGATTACATCCACGACACCATGGGCTGGCCGGTCGACAAGCTGCAGCAGAATGGCTACTACAGCAACGTCTATCTCTACGGTTCGGGCCTGTGCACCGATAGCGCCAGCAACACCGAGAAAGGCGGCTGGCAAAGCAGCTACGGCGGCTATCCGATGGTGCTGCTCTCCTACTACCCGGTGATCACCGCAAGCGAGCGCGGCGGCATCACGCATGAATACATCCACGCCATCATGGCCAGCATGGGCAACAAGGCCGCCTGGTTCAACGAAGGTTCCAACACCTGGTTGCAGATGAATATGGAGGCCGCCCGCACCGGCACCCACGGCGTCGGTTTCCTGGATGGCGCGCCCTTCCTCGCGCCACACATGCCCGTCGAAAACTACAGCGGCTGGCTGCAGGACGGCAGCTTCGGCGGTCCCAATGCCGAAGGGGTGAACCTCATCAGCAACGGCCAGCAGGTTTCCACCTGGCGCGAATACCTGGGTGGTAACCAGTACAACTCGGCCTTTTCGCACTTCATCGCGCTCTACCTCTTCAAGGGCTCGAACGCCTGGATCTGGAAGAAAGGCACGCAGAACCACATCCTGCGCTCACTGGCCGGCGGGCTTGGCGAAACACAGATCCGCCACCTGATCATGGAATACCGCGCCCGCCAGGCCATGGTGGATTTTGGTGCCTGGAGCGAGGGTTTCAAGGTGCCGATCAACCAGCACTGGGGCCGTACCATTTCGTCCGAGCGTATCGACGGCGGCATCCAGCAACAGACCACGCATCGCCTGAGCTTCTATGCCGCCACCACGCAAAGCGGCGACACGCTTACGCCGGCCACCGATACCCTGCCCGGCTGGAGCGGGGCGAACCAGATCCCGTTGAGCGTCAGCGGCAACAAGGTTCGTGTGAGTTTTCAACCGCTGGGTGCCAACATGCGCTTCCAGCTGGCTTACTGCGCTGCTGATGGCAGCACGGTCTACAGCCAGCCGGTAGCCAATGGCGAGGCCTGCCTGAATCTCGCGAAACCGCCGAAGAACGGCACGGTCGTCGGCGTGGTCAGCAATGTAGACTACCTCTACGAAGGCGAAACCACACGCAAGGCAAAATTCGACTATCGCCTGCAGTTGCTCGAAGGCATCTCGGGTACAGCAGGGCTCTACGACAAGTATTACCAGTAAGTTCCATCACATCACGGCCGGATGACGCAAACACGGCGGAAGCGGCCGGGATTCACTCCAAGGCAATCTCATCGGGCTTGAACGCCGGAACAGGCCAGATCCCGATCAACCCATCGATACCGCTCGAAGGGATGAGCACCGCCCCGACGAAAGCCCGGCGTCAGCGACTTGCCGCCACACCGTCGATCTGGATCAGGACGGCCTCGCTCACGAATGCACTGGTGATCGTCGTCCGCGCGGGTGCATTCTCCGGAAAATACTGCAGCCAGGCCCGGTGCATCCCGTTGAAATCTTCGATATTGCGCAGGATCACCGTGACCTTGAGCATATCCTGCAGTCCCAGGCCGATTTCGCCGAGGGCGTCGCGCAAATGCGCAAAGGTCTCAGCCGTCTGGGCTTCAATGGTGGTCAAGCGCTGCCCGTCGGCATCCTTCGTGGCACCGAAATGGCTGATCTGCACCTGACCGTTGGACACGACGAAGGTCGATATGCCATAGCGGTCATAAGGTGGGAGGGCAATGTGCTGAGGCATGTGACAACTCCGGAAAAAGAGGGAGCCGGCATATTGTGCCCAAGTGCACCGCCAGACTTGATCGTGATCGGCAGATTGACCGTGACATATGGCAACCGGCGGCTCGGCGTGACACGACACCACGGCTATCCGGCTGAAGCCGACCCCACAAGGCCGATCTCGCCTCGTAGGCCAGTTCTTTGCCTTGCCAGCTCGCAAACGGCTTTTCAGGCCACCACCAGCACCGGCCAATGCAACAGTGCAACAGTGACGGCCATCCCCGAAAAGAGCTGACCGCCGAGCACGATCACTTCATGCCATTCGCCTGTGCGCCCGCTGGCCTGCACCAGACTCCTAGAGATAACCGGCGCCACATGCGGTAGCAATACGCCTGCTGCATGATTGATTTCTGACCCATATTTTACCCGGACAAAACTTGGCAGCAAACTTCACCCGGATTAAATTAAACAGCCCAATTTGATCCGGATAAAAATAATGTCTTCCTATACCGCCTTTTCCGGCCGGCAGCGCGCTGCGGCCGGTTCTCTCGCCGATATCGTCCACGCACTGACGAACACCCCGCCCGCGGACGCTACCCTGCTCGTCTTCGACGATACAAGCGGCGATATCGTGGAGCTCGATCTTCACGGCAGCCTGGAAAAAGCACTGGCGCGTCTGCCGGAAGCGCCCGGCACAATCGACAAACCGGGCCCCGGGCGACCAAAGCTTGGCGTGGTGGCACGCGAGGTCACCCTGCTGCCGCGCCACTGGGAATGGTTGGCTGCCCAGCCTGGCGGCGCATCGGTCGTGTTGCGCAAGCTGGTCGAGGAGGCAAGCCGGAGCAGCCGCGCGAAAGACAAGGCTCGCGCCTCGTGTGAGGCCTGCCATCGTTTCATGTCCCATCTGTGCGGCGACGAGCCTGGTTTCGAGGAGGCCACGCGCGCCCTGTTCGCCGGGGATTTCGATAGCGTGCGCACGCAGATAGTTCGCTGGCCAGCCGATCTGTGTGCGTACGCCGAAAAGCTGCTGTACGCCGCGCAGCACGATGCCTATGAAGCACGAGAGGATTGACGCTTTCCGGACGGAGACGGGGCACAAGACGCTTGGCCGCAGACAGACTGTCACCGCATGTGACCGATCACAGATTGTGTCAATCTGCAAACTTACATTCTCTGTTACTTTAGTTTACAAACCCGAGTCCGCTGACTTAGCGTCCGGTTGCCTGTATGGCATTCAGGAATCCCCCCGATGAAGAGCGCATGAAAGGCTTCTTTCAGGAAGAATGCGCCAAGGATATCCAGCCGGATGGCGGCATTCAAATACGAGAAGATTCGAGGAGCTACTGTGGCAAACAACAAGGCGGTCGCGTTTCTGGCACGAGAGATCGGGAGCAGCGCATCGGAAATGCTCTTCAAGGGTGCACTGGCGGCTGTGGAACACAGCGGGCAGAGCCTGGTGGTATTCCGCGGGGGGTACATCGGCAAGGATCCCGGGGCAGTCATCTACGACAACATCAACGCAGAATTTCTCGGCGCCATCGACTGGGCCTCTGCCAGCCAGGATGCCAGCAAACATCCGGTTGCCCGTCAGAAGCGGATCCCTCTGGTCACGCTGACTCAGCACATCCCGCCTCACCCGGTGGTGGTCAACGATAGCCATTCCGGTATCCACGCATTGGTCGAGCATCTGATACGCGACCATGGCAAGCGCCGCATCGCCTTCTTCCGCGGCCCCGAGGGCCATCCGCTGGCGCAGGAGCGCTTCAAGGCCTATCAGGAAGTGCTCTCGGAAAACGGCATCGCCTTCGAGGAGTGGCTGGTTTCCCCTTGTGGCAACTGGGACCGTGTACGTGGCAACGAGCTGCTCCGCCTGTTCATCGAGGAGCGTCGTCTGAAACCAGGGGAGGATTTCGATGCGGTGGTCTGCGTCAATGACAACCTCGCCATCGGCACCATCATCGAATGCCAGGCACGGGGGATCCGCGTACCCGAAGACATCGCGGTGACAGGCTGCAATGACATTCTCGACGCACGCGTGAACATGCCGCCGGTATCCACCGTGGCGCTGCCGGGCGACACCCAGGTCGCCCGGGCGCTAGATGTACTGAACGCGATGCTGCGCAAGGAGCATCCGCAAGACTCGACCCGCCTGCCGGGGCAGGCCATTCTGCGCCAGTCCTGCGGCTGCGCCTCGCAACAGGTCGTGGCGGCTGCCTCCGCGGTCTGGTACCGCTGCGCGGGCGCCTGGGTCTGGGCACGCGCCTGGTCAGTGTGCTTCGCTCGCTGGGTTTTTACAGCGCAGGCCGTACCCGCGCCGCCATCGTGGAGGCACTGCAAGCCCAGACCAAGGGCGCCCAGACATACGCCCAGCTGTTCGAATCCGTCGCAGAGGAGCTGGTGGAGGCTTTCGCCGCGGAGACCGGCTGGTCGCGCAGAAGCGGTGCTTTCAGCCAGGCCCTGGGGGATGTCATCCGTCGTTTCGAAGCGAACGGCCTAAGCGCGGAAACCCTGCACATCGCCCTTTCGACGCTGCGTCGCCAGCGCCTGCCCAGTCTTTGGCGGCGCGGCCGCATCCTGCGCGCGGAGGATGTGCTCGCGCAGGCCCGCGTCATGCTCTCGGAAGTCGCCATCCAGCTGCACGAGAGAGCTCAGATGAAATCACTGGAGCTGGAACGCGCCGTGAGCCAGCTTGGCGCGAAGATGACTACCACGCAGGAAACCGCCACGCTGGTGAAGCTGCTGCATCAAGAGTTGCCCAAGCTCGGCATTCCGGCCTTCTACCTCGGCGTCTATGAAGGAGAAGCCGGCTGGGATCGCCTCACCGTGCCCAGCCGCCTGCGCCTGCTGACGGCGTTCGACAAGGGCAATCCACTGCAGCTGAACAAGGATGTGCTGGCGGTCGACGAACTGATCCCCTTCATCCTGAGCCGCAGCCACGAACGCCAGAGTCTGGTCGCCGTGCCGCTGCATTTCAACGAGATGCAGATCGGTCTGGCCGTCTTCGTGCTGGGGCCGCGCGACGGCATGCTCTACGAATCGATGAAGGTACAGCTCTCCAGTTCGCTCTACGGCAACTTGCTGCGTCAGACGCTACGCGACACGCTCAACGGCATGGAAGGCAAGGTGGCTGAAGTCTCCGGCAACTCCGAGCAGATCAAGCTCAACGTGCGCAACGGCTCCTCCTCGATGGAGGGTGTGGTGGGCAGCATCCGCGGCATTTCGCAGCATGTGCAGGAAGTCGCCAGCGTGATCGACGAAGCCGTGAAGCTTGCGGCCGGCGCCGCTTCCGATATCGCCACGCTGAACAAGCAGTCCCAGGAAATCACCAAGGTCACCGGCCTGATCACCGAGATTGCGCAGCAGACCAACATGCTGGCGCTCAACGCAGCCATCGAGGCCGCGCGCGCGGGCGAGGCCGGGCGTGGTTTTGCCGTGGTGGCCGAGGAGGTCAAATCCCTCGCAGTGAATACGGTGAATTCCTCGGCCAGCATCCACAAGCTGATTCAGAGCGTGCGCGAAAGCGCGACGCGCACCCAGCAATCCATCGACGGCATGAACGAAATCATGCGCAAGGTCGCCGACAGCTCCGGCGGCATCGCCATCTCCATCGCCGATCAGGAGCAGGCCAGTGACGCCATTTCCCATACGCTCACCGAGGCAGCGCGGGGCACCGAGGAAATCGCCACGGCACTGGCCGAGCTGGATGCATTGAGCCGCAATGCCGGACGAATCTGAGCCCTGAGGGCGGACTCCGGGCCTGCAGCCCAGAGCAACCGCCCGTCCAGACATATTGGGGTTTTCCCTAACACGAGAGATAATGGCGCCTCTGTTTCTCCATCAAGAGGTTTCATCATGTCCCTCGTCCATCGTTTCCTGCTGGCGCTGGCCATGCTGCTGTGCGCCCCTGCATTCGCGGCCGGCCCGGCAGCCTGGTCGCCACAGGAAGCGGACCACCCGAGTACGGTTTCCTTGCGGGCTTTCCTGGAGCGCATGCGCAGCATCACCGGCTCTGCCCCCGACACCGTGCTGCCGGTGGCCGTGGGCCGCAACCAGACCGCACTGTACGAAGCGCTGCGCAAGGAAGAAATCCGCGTGGCGGTGATGACCAGCAGCGCCGTCGGCCGTGTCGCCCCCATGGCACGGGTCATGAACCTGCCCTACATCCTCGCCAACTCCCGCCAGATGTTCTCGATGCTCGACGGCGAGATCGGCCAGCAGATGGAAGCCCAGATGGCCGCCAACGGACTGGTAGTGCTGGGCTGGTATGACGGTGCCACGCGCACCATGTATTCGCGCAAGAAACTCGATTCGGTATCTGCCTTGCAGAACGTGAAGATCCGCATCCCCTCCCGCAAGGATCTTTCCTCACTGGTCGAATCCCTGGGTGGCGTGCCGCAGAAAATCGATTACGAGCAGGTCAACAGCTCCTTCGACCAAGGCCAGATCGACGCAGCCGAAAACGATCTGCTTTCCTACGAAACAGAAGGCCACTACAAGCGCGCACCGTACTACTACCTGAACAACAACCACATCGTGCAGTTCGAAGCCCTCGTCGTGACCAAGTCCTGGTTCGACAAGCTGCCAGTCACCCAGCGCGAAGCCCTGAAGGCGGCGGGCCGAGAATCGGCCGCAGCCAACCGCAAGACCTGGACGGATCGCATGGCAAAAGCGCGCACGCGTCTGGAGAAAGAAGGCGTGAAGTTCGTGGAATACGGCAACAGTGGCGTACTGCTCTCGCGCGCTGCAGCGGTCTACCGCCCCTACATGCAAGATCCCGCCACGCGTGATCTGCTGGTCACCCTGATGACCAGCCGCATGTGACACCACCGGGGTCTTCCAGCGCGCGGCTGCATGCCGACATGGCTGGAGGCCCTTGCGCCGGCGCCTTCATAGCAGAGGTTTACATCGATCAAACGGAATTAACATCCGTGCGTGCAAGAATCCCGCAAGCTGACGCACGTTCATGCTCGGCTTTCTTGGGAGAGATCGATGTTCCGTTCCGTATCCGGAAAACCATTGGGTTACCTGTCGGCAGCACTGGTACTGTTGATTGCAGGCTGCGGAGGCGGAGGCGGCGACAGCACCGACAGCGGTACCCAGGCCAACAGTTACAGCAGCAGCAGCTCAAGTGCGGGCGCCTCATCGAGCTCGACAAGTTCAGCTACCAGCAGCCTGAGTTCGTCGAGTGCCGGCAGTTCGGCCAGCACGGCAAGCTCCAGCGCAACCAGCGGCCTGCTGTCCGTGGCCTGCTCGGGCAGCAACTGCGCCGCCGCGAGTGCCACCGAATACAGCGGCAGCGGAATCGGTATCTGGAGTTCCGGCAGCAGCACCTCGGCCAGACAGGGCACGTTCACGCTCAGCGGCGTCAGCGGCAAGACCGTCACGCTGATCTGGACGAACCTTTCCAGCACGGCGAAAACGGGCACCCTCAGCGCCACCGCCAACGTCAGTCACGGCGGCGGCACAGACGCCGCACAATTGCGTGAAGCCATGGAGGCCAGCAAGCCTTTCGTTGCCTCTGGCTTGACCAACGGCGCGCAGCAACTTTCAGCGTCGGTCAGCAGCAACATCCAGGCTAGCTATACCGTCGGCAGCAGCACGCGCAGCTGGTACGACGCCGTCACCGGCACCACCCTCAGCACGGTCCTGCGCCAACAAGCCGGACTCAGCAACGGCCAGAACCTTAACGTCTGGGTACAGAACAGTGCCTGGACCGCCACGGGTGCCAGCAACAAGGTCACCCAGACACTGGTGGATCTCGTCAGTAGCGAGTTCGCCAATTCCGGCACCGGCATCTTCGACCTCGCTACCAGCGTAGCCGGACAGCCCTGGGGTACGACGGGCAACGCCAACCTGATCAGCAGCAGCCAGGATATCCACATCGTCGTCACCAATTTCACAAACGACAACACGGCCAGCAGCGTGCTGGGCTACTTCTATGCGGCGAACAATTTTCTGAAGACCACCAGCGGCATGGGCAACAGCAACGAAGCCCTGGTGTTCTTCATCGACGCGCAAAGCCTTGCCAGCGCCGCCACGATGTATCAGGACATCATGGTCAGCACACTCGCCCATGAGTTCACCCACATGATCAACTTCTATCAACGTGAGGTTTTGAAGGGATCGAGTTACGGATTCGATACCTGGCTGGAAGAAGCCAGCGCGATGATGATGGAGGATCTGCTCAACCCGCTGATCATCACCAGTTTCAACGACATCCGGGATTCCCGGATCCCAGGCTGGCTGGCAGCAGGCATCAACAACTGCAGCCTGAACGTATACGATGCCAATTCCAGCACCTGCTTCAGCTACAACATCGGCGCGGCCTACGGCGCCTACCTGTTGCGGCAGTACGGCGTGGGCTTCTACAAGACGCTGCTGCAGAGCGACAACACCGACAGCCTCACGGCGCTGGAAAAATCGATCGCGGCCTCCGACAGCAGCGCAGGTTTTCTCTCCAGCCTGCCGCGCTGGGGAGCGAGCATCGCATTGCTCGACAGCAGCCTCCTGCCGACCGGCTTCGGCTATCCGGCGCGCTCCGTCTCGGTCAATGGCAACAGCTACACGGTGCCCGCGCTGAACGGACCGGACTACGCCAGTGATCGCAAGCTGTCCTCGCTGCCAAACAGCCTCAAGGCCTATGCCCATGCAGCTCAGAGCTACAGCGCCAGCGGCAGCACTTTCAGCCGTACGGTGAGCATCCCGGCGAACACCGTGCTGACTGTAGTCGTCAATTGAGTGGCGTGAAAGGAGGAACGACATGTCGCTGCGTACCCGCCTCACCGGCCTCGTCTGCTGTCTCGCGCTGAGCGCCTGTGCCGCCACACCGATCACTTCCCATCAGGGCGTGCTGCACCTCAAAGGCAATGCCCCGTTCGTCTATCCGATCCTGGAAGAAAGGGATGGCAGGCAATGGCGCCTGGAGGGGCTGTCGACAAACACAGCCGAACAGCTGCAGAACCAGCGCGAGGATGGGTCTGCCGCCCTCGCCGGTCATTGAGTTCTGGCAGGCCTGCACGCGAATTCACACCAGCCACTGCAGCAGCCAAAGCACCAGCATGCCTGCCGCAATCGTCGCCAGCACGTTGCGCAGATACACAGCCACCGCGATGGCCGCCAGCCCCGCAAACAGGCGCAGATTGTCCAGCCCCAGGGCGAATTCGCCCTCACGCATGAACAGTTCCGGCGCGATCAAGGCCGCCAGCACGGCCGGCGGCACATAACGCAGCAAGGCCTGAAAACGCGGATTGTTGGGTAACCAGCGCGCCCCGGCGATGAAGGAAAGCCGGATCAGGAAGGTGATCAAACCGCAGGCCGCCATGGCCAGCACGATGCGCCATTCACTCATGGGCGGAACCCCTGTCGAAACGCCGCAGCAACACCCCGGCCAGCATGCCTGCCCCGGCGGCCAGCAGGATCCACAATTTGTGCGGCAGGCCGAAGGCGGCCAGTGCCACCCCCGCAGCGATGAAGGCGGCCAGCAATTCGCTGCGCCGTGAAACCGAAAGCACCAACAGGGCGATGAAGGTCAGGGCTACGGAGAAATCCAGCGACCAGCCCGGCGGAATCGCCGCGCCGATCAACACGCCGCCCAGCGTGGCCAGCTGCCAGACGGCCCAGAGCGTGATGCCCGTTCCGAACAGAAACCAGTGCCGCGCGGCACTCGTCGGACCATCCCGAAAGCGCGGCATCGCCGCGACGAAGGCCTCATCAGTCAGCAGATAGGCCAGCAACAGCTTCCAGCGCCAGGGCAGATCTTTCAGATACCGGGCGATTGCCGCGCTGTAGAGCGCGTGACGCAGATTCACCACCCCTACCGTCCCCACAGTAACGGCCCCAGGCGTTGCTGCGCCCCACAGCTGGGCAAACACGATCTGCGAAGAGCCACCGAAGATCAGCGAAGAGCTGAGCACCACGGCCCAACCCGGCATGCCGGCACTTAGCCCCATCACGCCATAAATCAGGCCGAACGGCACCACGCCCAGCAGTAGCGGCGCTTCGGCGCGCACGCCGGCCAGGAATTCGCTCAGCCGATCCGGCCCGGGTTCAAAGACAACGGACATCGACACCCATACCTCGAAATAAAGGACGGATTATCCGCGATGGCGGCGCTCCGGCTAGAACCCCCGTGCAGGTTCAGCGTGATGGCAACCGCAAGGTTCGCGCCACCACCAGATTGGTCACCGCACTCGCACCACTGGCCTTCAGCGTGGCCGCCAGTTCAGCCAACGTGGCACCACTGGTCATCACGTCATCGACGACGATGATCCGTTGTCCGCTGAAATCCTGCCGGCACACGAAGCTCCCGCGCACGGCGCGCTTTCTTTCCTGCTGGCGCAAGCCGGCCAGCTTCGGTGTATCGACCCTGCGCACCACATCCTGCAAACGGCACGGCAAGCCGACACCGCGCGCATACCGTCGCGCCAGCTCCGCCGCCTGGTTGAACCCGCGGCTGGCGAGACGCGCCGGATGCAAAGGCATCGGCAGCACACAGTCAGCCTGTGGCTCGGGCAAGCTGCACAGCAATGCCTGCGCGAACCAGTCCACCAAGGCGAAACCCCGACCATGCTTGAGCGCCAGGACCATCGCACGCACAGCGCCGGCATACACCAGCGGCGCGTGTGTGGCGTCGAATGCCGGCGGGCGACGCAGGCAGCGTCCGCACAAACCCTCACCGGGCACGGGCAGGCCGCAGCACCGGCACAACGCCCCCAGCGCACGTGGCAGCTCCGCATCGCAAGCAGCACAGAGGGCTTCGTGCCTGGAGCTTTCACCACACATCCAGCAGCTATGTGGCCAGAGCACATTCAGCCCCGTATGCAGCCAGCGGCCCAGGTGGTTTGACAAGCCTTCCTCCATTTCCGATCATTGCGCGCGCTCAGCGCACTCTGTCCATCACCCCCGACACCCCATGAACACTTGTGCCACTACCGAGCACGCGGCTGCCGCGCGCTGGAGTACCGAAGCCGTCGAAGCCCTCTTCGCCCTGCCCTTCAACGATCTGATCTTCCGCGCGCAGCAGGTTCACCGCGCGCATTTTGATGCCAATGCCATCCAGCGCTCGACGCTGCTGTCCATCAAGACGGGAGGCTGCTCGGAAGACTGCAGCTACTGCTCTCAATCCAAGCGCTACAAGACCGGCCTGGAGTCCAAGCCTTTGATGAGCCTCGAGCAGGTGCTGGACATGGCCCAGGCGGCGAAAACCAAGGGGGCAACCCGCTTCTGCATGGGCGCAGCCTGGCGCAGCCCCAAGGAGAAAGATCTGGAGCCCGTACTGGAGATGGTGCGCGAGGTGAAGAAGCTGGGTCTGGAGACCTGCGTCACCCTGGGCATGCTCAAGGATGGTCAGGCCGAGCGACTCAAGGAAGCCGGCCTGGACTACTACAACCACAATCTGGACACCGCACGCGAGTTCTACGGCCAGATCGTCTCCACCCATACGCTGGACGACCGCCTGGAAACCATCGGCAAGGTCCGCCGGCAAGGCATCAAGGTGTGCGCAGGCGGCATCGTCGGCATGGGTGAATCGCGCCGGGTGCGTGCGGTGCTGATCGCCCAGTTGGCGAATCTCGACCCAGCCCCCGAATCCGTGCCCATCAACAGCCTGGTGCGTATCGAGGGCACGCCACTGGAGAAAGTGCCAGCGCTGGACCCGCTCGAATTCGTCCGCACCATCGCCGTGGCCCGCATCACCATGCCGCGAAGCTATGTACGCCTGTCGGCCGGCCGTGAGCAGATGAGCGATGAAACCCAGGCGCTGTGCTACCTCGCCGGCGCAAACTCGATCTTCTACGGCGAACGCCTGCTGACCACGGACAACGCCGACAACTCGCGCGACGATCAGCTGTTCGCCCGCCTCGGCCTGCGCGCGATGTGATGGCTGACAACCCCCTGCCTCCCTTCGCCCTGGAGCCACGGCATGTACGCCGGGCCTTCGAGGCGAAGGCGGCCGGTCTGGCCCGGCAGGATTTCCTCGCCCGCGAGGCAGCCAGCCGCATGGCTGAACGACTGGACTACATCCGCCACACGCCCTCGCGCATTCTGGATCTCGGCTGTGGTCACGGCGCCGATCTGCCGCTGCTGGCACAGCATTACCCCCAGGCCGAACGCCTCGGGCTGGACGTTTCCCTGCCCTTGCTGCACCTTGCCCCGCGCGCCGGAGGGTTGCTGGGCCGCCTGTTCCGCCGCGAAATCACTCCGCGACTGATCTGCGCCGATGCCTCGCAGCTGCCGCTCGCCACCGGCAGTGTCGACATGGTCTGGAGCAACCTGCTGCTGCACTGGTTGCCCGATCCGAAACCGGCTTTCCGCGAAATGCATCGGGTGTTGCGTACCGATGGCCTGCTGATGTTCGCCACGCTCGGGCCAGACACCCTCGCCGAGCTGCGTACCGTCCTGCCTGAGCATTCCCTGCACCGTTTCATCGACATGCACGATCTGGGCGACGATCTGGTGCACGCCGGTTTCGCTGCCCCGGTGATGGACATGCAACGCATCACCCTCACCTATCCGGACTTCGACAGCCTGCTGCGTGAGTTGCGCACGGCCAGCGCCGGCAATGCCCGCGCGGATCGTCCTCACGGTCTTGGAAGACGCGCGCGCTGGCAGGCCGCACGCGAAACCGCTGAAACGCTCCGCCAGGATGGGAAGCTGTCGCTGACCGTAGAACTGGTGTTCGGCCATGCCTGGCGCGCAGCGCCACGCCAGATCGAAGATGGCCGTGCCATCATCCAGCTGCATCGCCCGGTATCTTCCTCGTGAGTACCCTGTTGCGTGCCTGCCAGGCAGACATCACCACACTCAGCGTGGATGCCATCGTGAATGCGGCCAATACCAGCCTGCTCGGGGGCGGAGGCGTGGATGGCGCCATCCATCGCGCGGCCGGTCCGCAACTGCTGGCGGAATGCCGTCCCCTGAATGGATGCTGTACCGGCGAAGCCAAGCTCACGGCCGGTCATGAGCTGCCAGCCCGCCATGTGATCCATACCGTCGGCCCGGTCTGGCGGGATGGCCATCATGACGAGCCTGCGCAACTGGCCTCCTGTTATCGAAAGAGTCTGCAACTCGCCCAGCGACATGGCCTGGCAAGCATCGCCTTTCCTGCGATCTCTACTGGCGCCTACCGTTTTCCGGCGGATCTGGCCGCACGCATTGCCATGGATACCGTGCGCGCCACACTGCCCACCTGCCCAGCCATCTCCGAGGTGATCTTCTGCTGCTTCAGCCATGAGGATCTACAGCGCTACGAGGCCCTGCTGTGAAATCTGCTGCCCCCGTCTGGCTCTTCGATCTGGACAACACGCTGCACAACGCCAGCGCGCACATCTTTCCGCACATCAACCGTGCAATGACCGAATACCTGGCCCGGCGTCTGGATCTGAGCCTGGAAGAGGCCGGCGCGTTGCGCATGCATTACTGGCGCCGGTACGGTGCCACGCTGAATGGCATGGTGCGCAAGCACAACGAGCGCCCGAGCACCTTCCTTGCAGCCACGCATCAGTTTGACGATCTGGCGGGAATGGTGGTGTTCGACCATGCGTTGCTGACCCATCTGCGCCATCTGCCGGGTAGGAAGTACATCTTTTCCAACGCCCCGCGCAGCTACCTGGATGAAGTGCTGCGCGTCACCGGGCTGGATCGCGTCATGGATGGCAGCTTTGCCGTCGAGGATCTGGGTTATTTCGCCAAACCGCAGTTGCGTGGTTTTCGCGCCGTGCTGCGTCGCGTAAAGGTGCCGGCACGCCGCTGCATCATGGTCGAAGACACGGCGATGAACCTGCGCCCCGCACACCGGCTGGGCATGCGCACGGTGTGGATCTCGTCCACGCTCAGAAAACCCGCCTGGGTGGATCGCCGCCTGCGTTCAGCCCTGCAACTCAGGGCTTGGTGATATCCGGGATAAACTTCGACGCATCCGCACGGCTTCGCCGTAACTCTCCGGCAACACGCCTTGCATCGGGCCGAACCCCAGACGCGCCCAGAACCCGCTTGCCCTGCCGACGGCCACCAGCCGCAGTTCGACATGCGTCGTATGTCGGGCGGCAGACTCGACGGCAGCGAACAATTGCGGACCGACCGACAGGCCACGGCAATCCGGGCAGACGGCCAGATCATGCAGGAAGACATGGTCCGGCGCCCTTTCCATTGGCAATTGCGCGAACAAGGCCGGCGGGTCGCCTGCCCAGGGATGCGCGAACACATACCCGGCGAGCGCCCCGGCCTGCTCTGCCACGAAACACAGCTCCGGCCCGGCAGCCAGATGGCTCGCCAAGGTTTGCTGTGACTCGTGATAACCCGCCGGATAGGCCCTGCACTGCAATGCATGAACCGCCGGCAGATCCACCGGCTGCATCGGACGGATACGCAAATCAGCCCTCTTCGCGCAACAAGCGGGCCGCTTCCAGCGCGTAATAAGTCAGGATGCCATCAGCACCTGCACGCTTGAAAGCCAGCAGGGATTCCATGAATACGGCCTCTTCCTTGAGCCACCCATTCTGCGCGGCGGCCTTGAGCATCGCGTATTCACCGCTGACCTGATAGACGAAGGTCGGAACCGCCAGCTCGGCCTTCACCCGGCGCACGATGTCCAGGTAAGGCATGCCAGGCTTGACCATCACCATGTCCGCCCCCTCGGCCAGATCCTGCGCCACTTCGCGCAGGGCCTCGTCCGAATTGGCGGGGTCCATCTGATAGGTGTACTTGTTACCACCGCCCAGATTGCCGGCCGAACCCACGGCATCACGGAACGGGCCATAAAAGCTGGACGCGTATTTGGCCGAATAAGCCAGGATGCGGGTGTGGATCAGGCCCCGGGCTTCGAGCGCCGTGCGGATGCGCCCGACACGACCATCCATCATGTCGGAGGGTGCCACCATGTCAGCACCGGCCGTGGCATGACACAGCGCCTGCTTTTCCAACACATCCAGCGTTTCGTCATTGAGTACATAGCCACTGGCATCCAGCAGGCCATCCTGACCGTGGCTGGTGTAAGGGTCCAAGGCCACATCGGTAATCACGCCCAATTCCGGGAAACGGGCCTTGAGCGCAGCCACCGCGCGCGGCACCAGTCCCTCGGGGTTCCAAGCCTCGGCTGCATCCTCGGTCTTGCCCGTTTCGATGACGGGGAACAGGGCCAGGGCCGGCACGCCGAGCACCACGGCGTGCTCGGCCAGGGCCAGCAGGCCATCGATGGAAACGCGGTTCACGCCAGGCATGGACAACACCGGCTCGCTGCGCCGCTCGCCATCGAGCACGAATACGGGGTAGATCAGGTCATCGGGAGACAGGCGGGATTCGCGCATCAGGCGGCGCGAAAAATCATCGCGCCGCATCCGGCGCGGTCTGGCAGCTGGAAAAGCAGCCGTGACGATCTGGGACATTCGGGGTACTCCTTGGAGTTAACATAATTTTGCATGCCGCATCTAAAACTTTTTCGAGCGACTCCGTTCTTACCCTACAGGCAGCGCCCGCTGCCTCCCGCTTCACCTCCCTGAGCGGGTGCCTGAATAAACTCCCCCGGGTCATCCAGGTAACTTCGCCCCGGCGTGTCCCCTCGCGCCGGGGTCATTTTTTCAGGCCTCGCCAGCGCCTGCGGCAGGAACGCCCAGCCAGCCCCCGACGACTTGCTCCACCTCTTCCATGCCGCTCTTCTTCAGGCTGGAGAAAAGCTGCACGCTCACCTGCGGCCCCCAGGCAGCAAGCTCCTTGCGCATTTTGGCCAGCGTCTGCGCAGCTGGGCCGCGCGTGAGCTTGTCCGACTTGGTCAGCAATACATGGACCGGACGCCCCGTGGGCGCGAACCAGTTCAGCATCTGACGATCCAGCGGTGTAAGCGGATGGCGGGAATCCATGATCAAGACCAGTCCGATCAGGCTGCTGCGACTGGTCAGATAGACCTCCAGCAGCTTCGTCCATTGCTTGCGGATTGCCTCGGGCACCTTGGCATAGCCATAACCGGGCAGATCCATCAGCGCAGCACCATTGGGCATGCGGAAGATGTTGATTAGTTGGGTACGCCCTGGCGTCTTGCTGACGAAGGCAAGGCGCGTATGCCCCACGAGTGTGTTGATGGCACTGGATTTGCCTGCATTCGAGCGCCCGGCGAAAGCTATTTCGGCGGCGGAGGGCGGTGGCAGATCCTGCGGACGGGCGATCGATATCTCGAAATGGGCGTGGCGGAACAAGGACATGGGGAAGCGGAAAGAACACGGCGCAAAGCGCGTGGCGGTATACAATATCAGCATTCAAGAACGCCACGCCCCAGAGGTGACAATGATCGCGCGCTTTTCAATTCTCCTGATTGCCCTGACTGCCCAGTCTGTTTTCGCACAGACTGCTCCGACGCCAGCCGACCAGGCACGCATCAAACTGACGGCGGAAAGTATCTGCGCCGCCTGTCACGGAGCGGACGGCAACAGCATCCTGGCGGTCAACCCGTCGCTGGCCGGGCAACACCCCGGTTATCTATTCAAACAGCTGCATGACTTCAAGAGCTGGGACGGCAAGCCCGCCGTGCGTGACAACGCCGTGATGGCCGGCATGACTGCAGCACTCTCGGAAGCGGACATGCGCGGGCTCGCTGCATATTTCTCCAGCCAGACGCTGAAACCTGAAACGGCCAAGCATCGTGAAACCCTGGCATTGGGGCAGAAGATCTGGCGCGCGGGCGACACCAGCAAGGGGCTGGCATCCTGTGCGGGCTGCCATGGACCGGCCGGAAAGGGCATCCCCCCCCTGTACCCGAGTATCCACGGGCAGCACGCCGAATACATCGAGGCACAGCTCAAGGCTTTCCGTGTGGGGGAGCGCAAGAACGACCCCGCGCACGCGATGCGCGATGTCGCATCCCGCCTGACCGATGCCGAGATCAAGGCCGTGGCGGACTACACTGCGGGCCTACGCTGAAGCGTGACGCTGCAGCAGCAATACAATAAGGGCGCCACTTGGCGCCCTTCTGCTTTTCCGGGATACCGCCTCCGTTTGCTCAAAACGGCAGCATGCCTTTCATGCCTTTCAATCCGCCAAGCCCTCGCATCAATTTGCCCATGCCCCCCTTGGAGAACTGCTTCATCATCTTCTGCATCTGTTCGAACTGATTCAGCAGACGATTGACTTCCTGTACCTGAACACCAGCGCCTGTGGCGATACGCCGCTTGCGACTGGCCTTGATCAGCTCCGGATTCGAGCGCTCGGCAGGCGTCATCGCATTGATGATGCCCTCGACGCGGCGCATGGATTTCTCCGCCGCATCTCCCGAAACTTGCGAGGCAGCCTGTGCGAACTGCGCCGGCATCTTGTCCATCAGACCGGAAAGGCCGCCCATCTTGCGCATCTGGCCAATCTGCTCCTTGAAATCGTTGAGGTCGAACCCTTTCCCCTTGCGCAGCTTGTCCGCAAGCTCCAGGGCGGCTTTCTCATCAACCGCCGAACGCGCCTCTTCCACAAGGGAGAGGATGTCGCCCATGCCCAAAATGCGGCTGGCCATGCGCTCGGGGTGGAATTCATCCAGCCCGGTGAGCTTTTCACCGACACCGGTGAATTTGATCGGCGCGCCGGTGACATGGCGTACGGACAAGGCAGCACCGCCCCGCGAATCACCATCGAGCTTGGTGAGCACGACACCAGTCAGCGGCAGGGCTTCATTGAAGGCCCTGGCCGTATTGACGGCATCCTGGCCCAGCATGGCGTCGACCACGAACAGTGTTTCCACCGGCTTGACGGACGCGTGCAGGGCACGGATCTCGTCCATCATCTGCTGGTCTACAGCCAGACGCCCGGCGGTATCGACCAGCAGCACATCGAAATAGTGGCGTTTTGCATAGTCGATGGCGGCCTGTGCGATATCCACGGGCTTCTGCTCCACCGTCGACGGGAAGAATTCCGCGCCAGCCTGCGCTGCGACCGTCTGCAACTGAGCGATGGCGGCCGGACGATAGACGTCGCAGGAAACGGTCAGAACTTTCTTCTTCTGTCTTTCCTTGAGGAATTTGGCCAGTTTGCCCACGGTGGTGGTCTTGCCGGCACCCTGCAAGCCTGCCATCAGAATCACGGCCGGCGGCTGCGCCGCCAGGTTCAGCCCCGCTTGGGCACCACCCATGATTTCGGTGAGCTCGCGCTGCACCACGCCGACCAGCGCCTGGCCCGGCGTCAATGAGCCGATGACTTCCTGACCCACCGCCTTCTCGCGGATGCGTGCGATCAAGTCCTTCACCACCGGCAAGGCCACATCGGCCTCCAGCAAGGCCATGCGTACTTCGCGCAGCATGTCGGCAATGTTGTCTTCGGTCAGGCGCGCCTGACCGCGCAGCGTCTTGACGACCTGCGCCAGACGGTTGGTGAGATTGTCCAGCATGAGCTCAGCTTAGAGGATGGGTTGCGCGCCAGTTTGCTCTCAGGCCGGGCGGCGCTACACTGCCCGCATGGCGAACATTCTACTGCATCTGCTTCCGGCCACCCTTTACCTGGCACTTGCCTGGGCTTGCCATGGTGCGCATGCTCAGGCAACGAACCGCAAGCTCATGCTGGCCCTATTACCAGCAGCCATCGTTGCACATGCACTGGCATTGAGCGAAACGCTATTTGCCAACGCGGGCCTGAATCTTGGATTTGCCTCCAGCCTGTCCCTGACACTATGGCTGGCAATGCTGGTCTATGGGCTGGAAAGCCTGCTGACTCCCTTGCCGCAACTGCTGCGCATCGCCGCCCCCGTGGCAGCAGCTGCCAGCCTGCTGCCGCTGCTGCTCAGCGGACATCCGCAAACCATAGCGCTCCATGGCTGGGCACACAAGGCGCACATCGTCGTTGCCTTGCTGGCCTATGGACTCTATACGCTGGCCATATTCCACGCCTTGCTGCTGGTGGCCACCGAACGCCGCCTGCATCGCCCTCCTGCCCCCGGACAGCAGGCAGGGCTGCCGCTGCTGACCCAGGAAAGACTGCTATTCCGCCTCGTTCAGACAGCATTCGTGTTCCTGAGCCTAACCATCCTCTCCGGCGCACTGTTTTCCAACGAGATCTTCGGCAAGCCCTTCGTCCTCACGCACAAGGCTGTGTTCGGCTTCGCTGCCTGGGCGCTCTTCGCCATCCTGCTGATTGGCCGTCATCTGCGTGGCTGGCGCGGCAATACGGCCATCCGCTGGATGCTTGCCGGCTTCTTCTTCCTGGTGCTCGCCTACACCGGCTCACGCTTCGTCCTCGAATTCGTACTCGGCCGCAGCCTTTGATCGCTCTGGCATATGCCTTTCGCTTTCGGCCCGGAGCCCTGACAGGGCCGACTGCCGGCGGATAAATGCATGCATTGCGGTTTACAATCGAACGAATTACGGTGCAACATGAAGTTACACAGCTAACTCGCTGATAGTTCTGCAAAACAAAGATGGCATCTTCCCAGCAAACAGCTCTCAGCGGTTTGGCCCGCGCGCTGGTCCAGCACGGTCGCCTGCAAGAGGCTAACGCTGCGGCATGCTCCGCACCGACCGAGAACCCCGCCGGCTTCGTCGGCGAGGTGGTACAGCGAGGGTTGTTGCGACCACTGGACATAGCCTCTTTCTGTGCCAGCACTTTCGGTAGCCCCTGGCTGGACTTGGACGCCTTCGATGACGGTTTTTTCAGCAAGGATGCCATCGACGCAAAACTGATGGCCAAGCATCAGGTGCTGGCGCTGGGCAAGCGCGGCAATCGCCTGGCCGTGGCGCTGGCGGATCCGACCAATCTGCGCGCACTCGATGAGATCCGTTTCCAGACAGGTTCCGCCGTCGACCCGGTGGTGGTCGAGGTCGACAAGCTCGGACGCCTGCTCGGCAAAATCACCGAAAGTGCCAGCAGTGCACTGAGCAATCTGAGTGGTGCAGATGATTTCGATCTCGAAGGCCTGAATGACATGCCGGCGGAAGAATCCGCCGACCCCCAGGCTTCGAGCGATGTGGATGACGCACCGGTAGTGCGTTTCATCCAGAAGATGCTGGTGGATGCCATCGGCGAGGGCGCGTCCGACATCCATTTCGAGCCTTACGAGAAGTATTACCGCATCCGGTTCCGTACCGACGGCATCTTGCGCGAGATCGCCCAGCCGCCATTGGCGCTGAAGGAAAAGATCGCAGCGCGCATCAAGGTCATCTCCCGGCTGGATATCTCGGAAAAGCGCGTGCCACAGGATGGCCGCATGAAGCTGGTGCTGTCCAAGAACAAGTCCATCGATTTCCGTGTGTCGACGCTGCCCACGCTGCACGGTGAAAAGATCGTGATGCGTATTCTCGACCCCAGTTCGGCCATGATGGGGATCGACGCGCTGGGGTACGAACCGGACCAGAGGGCGGCACTGCTCGACGCCATCGAGCGCCCCTACGGCATGGTGCTGGTGACCGGCCCTACCGGTAGCGGCAAGACCGTGTCGCTATATACCTGCCTCAACATCCTCAACAAGCCTGGCGTAAATATCTCCACCGCCGAGGATCCTGCCGAAATCAACCTGCCCGGCATCAATCAGGTCACGATGAACGACAAGGCCGGGCTTACCTTCGCCGTTTCACTCAAGGCCTTCCTGCGCCAGGATCCGGACATCATCATGGTGGGTGAAATCCGCGATCTGGAAACGGCCGAGATTTCCATCAAGGCGGCCCAGACCGGCCACATGGTGATGTCCACGCTGCACACCAACGATGCGCCCACGACGCTGGAGCGGCTGCGCAACATGGGGGTCGCGCCGTTCAATATTGCGTCTTCGGTCATCATGATCACGGCGCAACGTCTGGCCCGGCGTCTATGCTCCTGCAAGAAGCCTCTAGACATTCCGGTCGAAGCGCTGCTGCAGGCGGGCTTCAACGAAGCAGACCTGGACGGCAGCTGGCAGGCTTACGGCCCGGTCGGCTGCGACCGCTGCAAGGGCTCAGGCTACAAAGGGCGGGTAGGTATCTATCAGGTCATGCCAGTCAGCGAGGAAATGCAACGCATCATCATGACAGGCGGCAACTCCATGGATATTGCCGCTCAGGCGCAACTGGAAGGTATACGGGATCTGCGTCAGTCAGGTCTTCTCAAGGTCAAGCAGGGACAGACTTCGCTGACCGAGGTGCTTGCCACCACCAACGAATGATCAACGGATAAGCAATCATGGCCACTTCCACTCGTTCCGTCCGCCGCCCTGCTCCAGCCAAGCAGCGGGAAATCATCTATGCCTGGGAAGGCAAGGACAAATCCGGCAAGATCATCCGTGGCGAACTGCGGGCACAAACGGAGAGCGTGGTCCAGGCCACGCTGCGCCGCCAGGGCATCACCGTCACCAAGGTCAAGAAGCGTTCCTTCAACCGTGGCTCCAGTATCAAGGACAAGGACATCGCGATCTTCACCCGGCAGCTGGCCACAATGATGCGCGCCGGCGTTCCGCTGCTGCAGTCCTTCGATATCGCCATCAAGGGCACCAGCAATCCAGCCCTCGGCCGCCTGCTCAACGACATCCGTTCCGAAGTCGAAACCGGAACCAGCCTGGCCAACTCACTGCGCAAGCATCCGGCCTATTTCGATGCTTTGTTCTGCAACCTGGTGGCTGCCGGCGAACAATCCGGCGCGCTGGAAGACCTGCTCGATCGCATCGCCATCTACAAGGAGAAGATGCTGGCGATCAAGAGCAAGATCAAATCGGCGCTGTTCTACCCGATCTCGGTACTGGTGGTGGCTTCCGGCGTAACGGCCGTGATGATGTTGTTCGTGATTCCCGAATTCAAGAAAGTATTTACCAGCTTCGGTGCCGACCTGCCGGCGCCTACGCTGTTCGTGCTCGCCCTGTCCGACTTCATGGTGGCCAACGCCGTGCTGATCTTCGGCACGCTGATCGCGGCCATCGTCGCCTTTAGCTACGCTTATAAACGCTCACCGGCCATGCAGGCCTGGATGGATCGCGTGTCACTGCAGATTCCGGTGATCGGCGACATCCTTCGCAAAGCCACCATCGCGCGCTGGACGCGCACGCTGTCGACGATGTTCGCAGCGGGGGTGCCGCTGGTCGAGGCGCTGGACTCCGTGGCCGGCGCTGCCGGCAACCACGTCTACAAGGTCGCCACACGCACGATCCAGAACGAAGTGGCCACCGGCACCAGCCTGACCGTATCCATGCAGGGCGTGCAGGTGTTCCCGGCAATGGTGGTGCAGATGATCTCCATCGGCGAGGAAGCCGGCCAGATCGACTCCATGAGTGCCAAGGTCGCGGACTTCTTCGAGCGAGAGGTCGATGACATGGTGGCCGGTCTGTCGCAACTGCTCGAGCCACTGATCATCGTGATCCTCGGCACACTCATCGGCGGCATGGTGGTTGCCATGTATCTGCCCATCTTCAAGCTTGGCGGCGTGGTCTGAACCGTGATCAACCTGATTCATGACAACACCAGCCTTGCCTGGCTGGCGGCATTGTTTGGCCTGTGTATCGGCAGCTTCCTCAACGTAGTGATCCATCGTCTGCCACGCATGCTGGAGCGACGCTGGCGTGACGAATCTGCCGAAATGCTCGGGGAAGCGCTTCCTGAGGCCCTGGGCAAGCAGCTCGACACATGGCTCGGGCAACAACAAAGCCAGGAAACCCCGCTCACGCTTAGCAAGCCGCGTTCGCGCTGCCCGCACTGCGGGCACGCCATCACGGCGCTGGAGAACATCCCCGTCTTCAGCTACCTCGCCCTGCGCGGACGCTGCCGGGGATGCAACGCCCGCATCAGCCCGCGCTATCCATTGATCGAATTGCTCACGGCAGCCCTCAGTGCCGCCGCTGCCTGGCACTTTGGCTGGGGGCTGCCACTTGCAGGCATGCTGGTACTGATCTGGGCCCTGATTGCGCTTGCATTCATCGACCTCGACACCTTCCTGCTGCCTGATGACATCACCCTGCCCTTGCTCTGGCTCGGCCTGCTCTACAATTTCGCAGGCGGCATCGTGCCCCTGGAGCAGGCCCTGATCGGCGCGATCGCGGGCTACCTCTCGCTGTGGTCGGTCTATTGGCTGTTCAAACTGGTGACGGGCAAGGAGGGCATGGGTTATGGCGACTTCAAGCTGCTCGCCGCCATCGGCGCCTTTCTAGGCTGGCAGATCCTGCCCGTGGTGATCCTGCTGTCTTCCGTGGTTGGAGCCACCGTTGGAATCCTGCTGATCGTACTGGCCAAGCACGGCCGTGAGACGCCGATCCCGTTTGGGCCTTATCTCGCAGCGGCAGGCGTACTGGCGATCTTCTTCGGTGCACCGCTGAGCAGACTCTTCCTTCCCTGAACAGGTCCGCTTGAACCGCCCTCCGGCGCCCCCATCTGCTGCTTGCCTGCATGGCATGCGGACGGCCGCGGCCGCAGGCATGTCCCCTTGCATCTGCTTGCGCTAGAATGCGCGGTTTCGGAGAAGCATCATCATGCCCATTTACGGTTACCGTTGCGGTGACTGCGGTCACCAGCAGGACCACCTGCAAAAGATCAGCGATGCGCCCATCGCGGCCTGCCCGGCCTGTGGCGGCACCCATTACGGCAAGCAGCTCAGTGCAGCCGGTTTCCAGCTCAAGGGAAACGGCTGGTACGCCACCGATTTCAAGGGAGCTCCGGCCTGCCCGGCAGCGCCGGAATCCACCCCGCCGCCCTGCGCCGCCAACTGTGCCTGCCACTAAAGGCAACCAAAGCAGGACTCCATGAAGAAGCATCTCATCACCGGCCTGTTGATCTGGGTACCCTTGGTCATCACGGTCTGGGTCTTGCATACCGTCATCAATACGCTGGATCAGTCGCTGCTGCTGATCCCCTCGCAATGGCACCCGGATACACTGCTGGGCTTCCACGTCTGGGGGCTCGGAACAGCGCTGGCGTTTCTGGCCGTACTGGTGACAGGCATGATCGCCTCCAATCTGCTGGGGCAACGCCTGGTGCGTCTCTGGGAGCATGCGCTTGGCCGCATTCCGGTGGTCCGCCAGATCTATACCAGCGTGAAACAGGTATCGGACACCCTGCTCGGCCCCAGCGGCCAGGCCTTCCGCAAGGCGGTACTGGTCGAGTATCCGCGCCAGGGCAGCTGGACGATTGCCTTCGTCACCGGCCATCCGAGCGGAGAACTGCAATGCCACCTGCCGGACGACATGGTCAACGTCTACGTACCGACCACGCCCAACCCGACTTCCGGCTTCTTCCTCATGATGCCGCGCTCGGCAATGCGCGAGCTGGAAATGCCGGTCGACGCCGCACTCAAACACATCATTTCCATGGGCTCTCTGGCCAATGACGATTCCGGATCCGGCGCTCATCCTTCCGGAACCGATGGTGTCACCACACAGCCCACCACAACAACATAAACACCGGATCACGGAGATCTTCATGCGTACCTGTTACAGCGGCCTCGTGTCCGCCGCTCACCTCGACCAAGTCGTCACCCTGTTCGGCTGGGCCCACCGTCGTCGCGACCACGGCGGCGTGATCTTCATCGACCTGCGCGACCGCGAAGGTCTGGTACAGGTCGTGTGCGATCCGGACCGTGCCGAAACCTTCAAGGTGGCCGAAGGTGTGCGCAACGAGTTCTGCCTGAAGGTGGTGGGCAAGGTGCGCCGCCGCCCCGAAGGCACGACCAACGCAGGTCTGATCTCCGGCGAGATCGAGGTGCTGGCCCATGAACTGGAAGTGCTGAACCCGTCGGTAACGCCGCCGTTCCTGCTCGACGACGAAAACCTTTCGGAAACCGTGCGTCTGACCAACCGCGTGATCGACCTGCGTCGCCCCGCGATGCAGAAGAACATGCTGCTGCGCTACAAGACCGCGCGCGCCTTCCGCCGCTTCCTCGACGATGCAGGTTTCATCGACATCGAAACACCGATGCTCACCAAGAGCACGCCCGAAGGTGCGCGCGACTACCTCGTGCCCAGCCGCGTGCACGATGGCCAGTTCTTCGCGCTGCCGCAGTCGCCGCAGCTCTTCAAGCAGCTCCTGATGGTGGCTGGCTACGACCGCTACTACCAGATCACCAAGTGCTTCCGCGACGAGGATCTGCGCGCAGACCGTCAGCCGGAATTCACACAAGTAGATATCGAGACCTCGTTCCTGACCGAGACCGAGATCACCGGGATCATGGAAAACCTGATCCGCTACGTGTTCAAGGACGCCATCGACGTCGAACTGGCTAACCCCTTCCCGCGCATCAGCTACCAGGAAGCGATGACCCGCTACGGCTCCGACAAGCCCGATCTGCGCGTGACGCTGGAGCTGGTCGACGTGGCCGACGCCATGAAGGATGTCGCATTCAAGGTATTCGCCGGCGCCGCCAACGATCCGGCCAGCCGCGTCACCGCGCTGCGCATTCCGGGTGGCGCCTCCCTCTCCCGTGGCGAGATCGACGGCTACACCGAATTCGTGAAGATCTACGGTGCCAAGGGCCTTGCCTACATCAAGGTCAATGACGTCACTCAGCTCAACGAAGCCGGCCTGCAGTCACCCATCGTCAAGAACCTGTCCGAAGCCTCGCTGCGTACCGTCATGGAACGGACCGGCGCCCAGAGTGGCGACCTGATTTTCTTTGGTGCCGACAAGGCCAAGATCGTCTCCGATGCGCTGGGTGCGCTACGCACCAAGATCGGCCACGAAAAGGGCCACGTCGATGGCCGCCGCTGGGCGCCCGCCTGGGTGGTCGACTTCCCGATGTTCGACTACGACGAGGAAGACAAGCGCTGGGTAGCCTGCCATCACCCCTTCACCTCGCCCAAAGACGAACACCTGGAATTCCTGGAGACCGATCCGGGCAAGTGTCTGGCCAAGGCCTATGACCTGGCATTGAACGGCTGGGAACTCGGCGGCGGCTCGGTGCGTATCCACCGTGCCGACGTGCAGGAAAAGGTCTTCAAGGCACTGGGCATCGGTGACGAGGAAGCCCAGCTCAAGTTCGGTTTCCTGCTCGACGCGCTGAAATACGGCGCCCCCCCGCATGGTGGCCTCGCCTTCGGTCTGGACCGCATCGTCACCATGATGACCGGCGCCGAATCGATCCGCGACGTGATCGCTTTCCCCAAGACCCAGCGCGCGCAATGCCTGCTGACGCAAGCCCCGAGCCCGGTCGACGAGAAACAATTGCGCGAGCTGCACATCCGCCTGCGCAATCAGGTCAAGGCCGACGCCTGAGCGTTCCCTGACCAGCCGCCGATCATGATCGGCAAGGCAGCACTCCCCGAGGCCGGCTTGTCCGGCCTCAATCATTTCCGGCTATCGACGGAACCAGACCTACATGTTCGTGTCCATAAGGCATGTCTGATGCTTGAGCCCGCTCGTCCCATCCGGCAACCCACCTCGCCTTTCGCTGTATTCAGCTCAGGGCATCCCGTCAAGACAAGGGGAATTCCCTTGTAAGAACCTGTTCAGAGTCTGTAGCGAGAGGCCGTCAGCGGTGCGAAGAGCAGCGCAGGAACCGGAGTGTATGTGGATACATGAGGATTCCGAGCAGCGCATGAGCCCCGATCACGGACTCGCAGTAAGACTATGAACAGGTTCTAAGGAGCACTCGCAACGCCAACGCCCTCTTCGGGCGCTTTTTCTTTCAGGAAAGCCGCATGGATGCACTATCGACTCTCCGCGCCGCACCGCGCTCTGAATCGCCCCGGGTTTCCTAGACAGCCCCGAGCTTCATGAAATACTGTTTTTCA
>NZ_MDUX01000065.1 GCF_014736495.1 Candidatus Dactylopiibacterium carminicum | reverse complement strand
TCCGGCTCAGGCGCCCAGTGCTCAGTCACGGGCTTCAAACATCCCAGAGGCCGCTCGGGCTACCCGAGCCGGTCCGAGGCTTAAAGATACAAGGCCGAAGCTTGTCCAGCGTCTTGTCACCGATGCCCTTGACGTTCTTCAGATCATCAATACGCTTGAAGGCACCGTTGGCCTTACGGTAATCGAGGATCGCACGAGCCTTGGCCGGTCCGATATCCGGCAAGGCTTCGAGCTGCTCCTGGGTGGCCGTGTTGATATTGACGGCAGCCAGAGCCAGACCGTTCAGGGCAAAACAAGTGATGCAGGCAAGCAACAGCTTCTTCAGCATGGCAAATCCCCTCCTGATGGGAATGAAAGATTGCGCAAGCCTGCCCGCCTTCTTTGATCACGCTCCCGCGAGCAGGTACTTGCAGTATTTCCCGACGCCGTTGCCAACGTCATGGAAGGCCGCAGTGTAGCCAGCAGCCCGCAGACGCGAGATGTCCGCCTGGGTATAACTCTGGTACTTGCCCTTGAGTATGTCCGGAAACGCAACGTATTCGATCAAGCCCTGTGCAGCCATCTCGACCAGGGTTAGTACAGACTTCCCCTCGTACTCGCGAATGCCATTCACAATGGCATGGGCGACATCATTGAAACTCTGCGCACGGCCCGTGCCAAGGTTGTAGATACCTGATTTTTCGGGATGCTCGAGGAAGAACAGGTTGGCATTGACCACGTCCTCGACATAGATGAAGTCCCGCAGCTGCCCGCCATCGGCATAACCATCGCAGCCAACGAAGAGTTTCACCCGGCCGTCCTTGCGGAACTGGTGGAAGGCGTTGAAGGCCACCGAGGAGCCCGCGCCGGCCTTGTGCGCCTCGCGCGGGCCGTACACGTTGAAGTAACGGAAGCCCACGGCCTGCGCTGTAAGTTCGCTCCAGCGCTTACGCAGCACGCGGTCGAAGAGGATCTTGGAGTAGCCATAGACGTTCAGTGGGCGCTCAAACTCCGGCTCTTCCCTAAAGGTGCTTGAAGCACCATAGGTCGCTGCTGAAGAGGCATACAGCAACGGAACACGTTGCGTGATGCAGAACTCCAGGACATCCACTGTGTAGCGGAAATTGTTGTCCATCATGTATTGGCCATTGTGCTCCATGGTGTTGGAACACGCGCCCTGATGCAGGATGGCCTCGACCGAACCGTTGAAGGCGCCAGCGTTGAGCAACTCGCGAAACTCGTGCTTATCGAGATAGTCGGCGATCTCGCAATCAACGAGGTTGCGGAACTTATCACCCTTGGTCAGGTTGTCCACCGCAATGATGTTCTTGATTCCCCGGGCATTGAGACCGGCCACGATGTTCGAACCGATCATGCCGGCCGCGCCGGTAACGATGTAATAACGGGACATGCTCAGCTCCCCTGCATTTCCTTGAGTGTGACGGTGGCAGTACCGAGTTTTGCCACCACGATGCCCGCAGCATGATTGGATAGCCGCATGGCGTCCACAAGATCGCTCTTTGCCGCCAACATCACCGCCAGCGTGGCGATCACAGTGTCACCCGCGCCAGAAACATCGAACACTTCCTGTGCCCGTGTGCCTTCATGCACGGTGCCTTCCGCACGAAACAGACTCATACCCTCTTCCGAGCGCGTAACCAGCAAGGCTTCGAGCGCCAGCTCGCTGCGCAAGCCCTGGGCGCGTGCGACCAGATCTTCCTCGTTGCGCCATTGTCCGACCACCTGACGCAATTCGGAACGATTTGGCGTAAGCAGACTGGCACCACGATACCTGCTGTAATCGTCTCCCTTGGGGTCGACAAGCACGATCTTGCCTGCTGCGCGGGCCAGATCGATCATTTCCTGCACATGGAGCAATCCACCCTTGCCATAGTCGGAAAGCACTACAACATCATGCTCTGGAAGTAGCGCGCGGAATTCGACAAGCTTGTCGCGCAACACTTCATGCGCAGGTAAATTCTCGAAATCAATGCGCAACAACTGTTGCTGTCGTCCCAGCACCCGCAGCTTGATGGTGGTCGACAGACTCGGATCGCGATGCAAACGGGCATTCACGCCGTCATCCGAAAGAAGTTGCTCCAATGCTGAAGCAGGCTCATCGTTGCCTACAACAGCCAGCAGGCTCACTTTGGCTCCAAGCGCTGCCGCATTGCGAGCAACGTTTGCAGCACCACCGGGGCGTTCCTCGGACCGCTGCACATGAACCACGGGGACCGGTGCCTCGGGAGAGATTCGGCTAACCTCGCCGAACCAGTAGCGATCCAGCATTACATCACCAACCACCAGCACGCGCGCTAAGGTGGTCTCCGGAATGATGGGCAGAGGATTGCTCATGCTCATTTGCGCCCGATCGCCGAATATTCCAGCCCGGCTGCACGCGGCAACGCCGGATCGAACATGTTCCTGCCATCAAACACGACTGGGCTCTTGAGTGTGGCCTTGATCGCGGCAAAGTCCGGACTGCGGAACTCCTTCCACTCGGTCACGATAACCAGTGCATCAGCACCGTCCAGCGCCGCCATCGGGCGATCCGCGTATTTCAGACGCGGCTCGTCACCAAAGATGCGCCCAGCTTCCTCCATGGCAACCGGATCGTACGCTGTGACGGTAGCGCCGCGCTTGAAGAGTTCGGCGATGATCACGCGGCTAGGCGCCTCGCGCATGTCGTCGGTGTTGGGCTTGAAGGCCAGCCCCCAGAGGGCGAAGTGGCGCCCCCGCAGATCCTCGCCGAAGCGGGCAACTACCTTGTCGACGAGCACCTGCTTCTGCGCATCGTTGGCATCTTCCACAGACTGCAGCACCTTGAGGTGTTGTCCGGCATCGGCGGCGGTCTTGATCAGCGCCTTGACGTCCTTGGGAAAACAGGAACCGCCATAGCCACAACCCGCATACAGAAAATGCCAGCCGATGCGCGGATCTGAACCGATCCCCTGACGGACCTGCTCGATATCGGCCCCAAGCTTCTCTGCGAGTACCGCAAGCTCGTTCATGAAGGAAATCCGTGTAGCGAGCATGGCGTTGGCTGCGTACTTGGTCAGCTCCGCCGAGCGCACATCCATGATCACCAACTTTTCATGATTACGCTGGAACGGTGCGTAAAGCGCACGCATCAGGCTGATGGCCTGCTCGTCGTCGGCGCCGACGACGATGCGATCCGGGCGCATAAAATCGTCAACTGCCGCACCTTCCTTGAGAAACTCGGGGTTAGAGACAACACTGTAGGGCACCTCCACGCCGCGCTTGGCCAGTTCCCCGGCGATCGCAGCACGGACCTTGTCAGCCGTCCCCACCGGCACGGTACTCTTGTCGATGACGACCTTATAGTCGTTCATCAGACGGCCGATATTGCGTGCTGCAGCCAAAACATATTGCAAATCGGCAGAGCCATCCTCGTCCGGCGGCGTACCAACCGCAATGAACTGGATGGTCCCGAAGCGCACAGCCTCCTCCACATCGGTAGTGAAATGCAGGCGGCCGGCAGCTACGTTGCGTGCAACCACCTGATCCAGGCCCGGCTCATGAATCGGGATGCCGCCCTCCTTGAGAACACGGATCTTTTCCGGATTTACATCCAAGCACAGAACGTCATTGCCCACTTCTGCAAGACAGGCACCAGAAACCAGACCGACATAACCAGTTCCGACTACGGTGATTTTCATCGTTCAATTTTCCCTGAAGTGAATTGGAGCCGAGGCGGACTCAAACAGCCAGATCGAATTCTTCCGTACGCTTGGGTGGGTAAGTTTCCCAGCCGCCACAAGCGGGGCAGCGCCAATAGAACTGACGTGCCTTGAAGCCGCAGCTCTTACAGCAATAGCGGGCCACGCGGCGGGTATGGCCATGAATCAGCTTTTTGACCAGTTCGATGTCGTCCTTCATGTCACTATCGACGGTACGACTGGCTGCTTCCAGCAGTTTTTCAAGCCCCAGCATGGTGGGATTGCGCTTGAGTTCGTCACGCACCAGCGCATAGGCCGCTTCCGGCCCATTGCGCTCGATTTCCCACTTGAAGACGATCTCCAGCAAATCCAGTGAAGGCGTCTGATACAGATGGGTACGCAGGAACAGTGCGCCCTTCTCCTCATGCCCCAGGCGACGATGGGCATCCATCAGACGATCCGCCACCAATGACAGATACGCCGGATCCTGGTCGCCAATGGCTTGCCAGGCATCCACTGCCTCAGCATCGCGCTTCAGCGCTACAAACACATCGCCACGCAACAGATTGGCCCGCACGCTCGTACGATTGGTCGCCAATGCTTCTTCAAGCAAACCGAGTGCACGGTTGAACTCGGAATGGGCCAGCGCTGTGGTCGCCATCTCGCAATAGAAATTGGCAATATCGACCTCCCAACGATGGCTGCCACGCCGCGGCATGTCTCGCGCGATCTCGATGGCCCGCTGCCAGTTCTTCTCCTGCTGATAGATTTCCAGCAAGGCATCATTGGCAGCTTCGTTGTGCGAAGTACCGCGTAATTTCAGATACACATCTTCAGCACGGTCAAGCAGACCTGCCTTGAGATAATCCTCACCCAATTCCTGTAATGCCTGCAGACCCTGGACGTCATCCAGATCCTCGCGATCGACCAGACTCTGATGGATGCGGATCGCACGATCCAGCTCGCCACGACGCCGGAAAAGATTACCCAGCGCGAAATGCAGCTCTACAGTTTGCGGATCGATGCGCACAGCTTCCAGAAACGCATCGATAGCTTTGTCTGGCTGTTCCTTGAGCAGGAAATTCAGCCCGGAAAGATAGGAGCGCGGAAGGCTGCGCGATTCGCGCACCAAATGCCGGATGTCGATACGTGCGGCGAGCCAGCCCAGGCCAAAAAACAACGGCCAGCTCAAGAGCCACCAGAGTTGAAATTCCATGGATGTACTCAGACGGATTCAGTGAGGTCGCCGGCGTCGCCGACGGAGGAGCGCACGGGAGCTGCGCCCGGAACGGAAACCTGACGCCTCAGACGGCGCAGTTCGCGATGCAGGCTCAACATGCTGGCTGCGATCGCAGTGGCGCCGAGCAGCACACCCAGCGCAAACGAAACCAGAATCACCACGACCAGCGGCGTCTGCCATGCTCCCCCAAAGAAGGCATGCACGGTGACAAGGCCGTCGTTCTTGATGGCAAAGCCCAGCAACAGCAGGAAGATCGCTGCGCGCAGCAGCCAGATGATGGTTTGCATGGGGTGTGATTATCCTTCAGGCACGTACAAAAAAGAAAGCAGCCCGAAGGCTGCTTTCTTCATACCTAAGCCAGGCAACGCATCAATCCTCGCGATCCACGCGCTCTCGCAATTCCTTGCCTGCCTTGAAGTGCGGGACGTACTTCTCCGGCACCATCACCTTTTCGCCCGACTTGGGGTTACGCCCCACGCGCGGCGGCCGGTAATTGAGCCCGAAACTGCCGAATCCGCGGATTTCGATGCGTTGGCCACGTGCCAAGCACGCAGCCATCTCATCGAGGATCACCTTCACCGCGAAATCAGAGTCCTTCGCACCAAGCTGAGGAAAGCGATCAGTCAAACGCTCGATCAATTCAGACTTGGTCATGTTGTCAGGCACGGCAATACTTACTGCTGAGCGCTGTTGAGCTTGGCCTTGAGCAGCGCGCCGAGGTTGGTGGTACCAGCGGAGCCGGTATCAGCAGCAAACTTCTGCATGGCTTCGTTCTGTTCAGCCTGGTCCTTGGCCTTGATCGACAGGTTGATCGAGCGCGACTTGCGATCAACGTTGATGATCATGGCTTCGACTTCGTCACCGACCTTCAGCACGGTGGAAAGATCTTCCACGCGGTCACGGGAGAACTCGGAAACGCGCAGGTAACCTTCCTGATCACCACCGAGGTCGACCACGGCACCACGGGCATCCACCGACTTGACCGAGCCCTTGACCAGACTGTTCTTGTCATGGGTAGCCACGAAGGAGGTGAAGGGATCCCCATCCAGCTGCTTGACACCCAGCGAGATACGTTCCTTTTCGATATCGATGGCCAGCACCACAGCTTCCAGCTCATCACCCTTCTTGAAGTTGCGGATGGCCTCTTCGCCCGGCAGGCTCCAGGACAGATCGGACAGGTGCACCAGACCATCGATGCCACCAGGCAGGCCGATGAATACGCCGAAGTCGGTGATCGACTTGATGGCGCCGCGTACGCGATCGCCCTTCTTGTGATTCTGACCGAACTCGTCCCACGGATTGGCCTGGCACTGCTTCATGCCCAGGGAGATACGGCGACGCTCTTCGTCGATTTCCAGGATCATCACCTCGACTTCGTCGCCCAGCTGGACAACCTTGGTCGGGTGAATGTTCTTGTTGGTCCAGTCCATTTCGGACACGTGCACCAGACCTTCGATACCTTGTTCAACTTCAACGAATGCGCCGTAGTCGGTAATGTTGGTGACCTTGCCGAACAGGCGGGTGCCTTGCGGGTAACGACGGGAGATGCCGACCCACGGATCTTCGCCCAGTTGCTTCATGCCCAGGGAGACGCGATTCTTCTCTTGGTCGAACTTCAGCACTTTGGCGGTAACTTCGTCACCCACGGCCAGCACTTCGGACGGATGACGCACACGACGCCATGCCAGGTCGGTGATGTGCAGCAGGCCATCGATACCACCCAGGTCGACGAATGCGCCGTAGTCGGTAATGTTCTTGACGATACCCTTGACCACGGTACCTTCCTGCAGCGTGGCGAGCAGCTTTTCGCGCTCTTCGCCCATGGTCACTTCAAGCACGGCACGGCGCGACACGACGACGTTGTTACGCTTGCGGTCGAGCTTGATGACCTTGAATTGGAATTCCTTGCCTTCGTACGGCGTGGTGTCCTTCACGGGACGCATGTCAACCAGCGAGCCCGGCAGGAATGCGCGGATGCCGTTGGTCATGACAGTCAGACCACCCTTGACCTTGCCGGTCACAACGCCCTTGACCAGTTCGCCATCGTTGAGCGCCTTGTCGAGGAAGTTCCACGCCGCGATGCGCTTGGCCTTGTCGCGCGACAGACGGGTTTCGCCGTAACCGTCTTCCAGGGTTTCGATTGCCACCTGGACGTAGTCGCCCGGAGTGGCTTCAACTTCGCCGCGATCATTGCGAAACTCGTCGAGGGGGATGTAGCTCTCGGATTTCAGACCGGCGTTCACGACCACGAAATTCTGGTCGATACGCACGACCTCAGCCGTGATAACTTCACCAGCACGCATTTCCTGGCGATTGAGGCTTTCTTCGAAGAGCGCGGCAAAACTTTCGGTGTTGGACATAAAGGACTCGGTGCCGTGGGGAACGGCGGGTTAGGGATGAACGACAACCAGCGTCTGCCCACCCTCGTGGGCAAGATCAGCCGGGACTCAGACCGACGCGATGAGACCGCAACTTGAGGCGAGCACCAGAATCTGGCGGATCACCTCTTCGATGGAAAGCGCGGTGGAATCAAGCACGACGGCATCCTCGCAGGGCTTCAAGGGCGCCACAGCACGCGCAGAGTCGCGCGCATCACGGGCCTGGATGTCCTGTAGAAGACTAGTGATATTAGCAGGCAATCCCTTTTCGATCAACTGCTTATAGCGCCGCTCCGCACGCGCCTCGGCACTTGCGGTCAGGAATATCTTGAGTGCGGCGTCAGGAAACACGACAGAACCCATGTCGCGCCCGTCGGCCACCAGACCTGGCACCTGCCGGAATGCCTGCTGACGGGCCAGCAACGCCTCTCGCACGGCAGGTAGAACCGCCAGCCGCGAAGCAGCATTGCCCGTTTCCTCACGGCGAAGCTCCAGCGAAACATCCTCACCGTCGAGCAGAATACTTTCGCCGACAAAGCGGGCATCCAGCGTAGAGGCCAGTTCTGCAAGCTCGGCTTCGTCTTCTAGTGCGATGCCACGTCGCAGGGCTGCCAGCGCCAGCAGACGGTAGATGGCCCCCGAATCCAGGTAATGCCAGCCCAGGTGCTCCGCAATCCGGCCCGCAACAGTTCCCTTGCCCGATGCGGTCGGGCCATCAATGGCGATGATCGGCGCGCTCACATGGCCTCCAGCACATCGATGCCGAGCAGATCCAGACCTGTGTGCAGGGTGTCTGCCGTCAGCCGGCACAGACGCAGGCGGCTGTCGCGCAACGCGCCCTCACTCTTGAGCACCGGGCAGGCTTCGTAGAAACGCATGAACTGACCGGCCAACTCATAAAGGTACGCACAGAGGAAATGCGGCATGGTTTCACGCGACACCGCCTGCAACGCCTCGGCAAAGCGCGCCAGCGCCAGCGCCAGTTGCCGTTCGGCCTCCTCCATCAGCACGATGGGGGCTTGCTCATTCCAGCCTTCAGCGCGACGGAAAACCCCTGCGATGCGCGTATAGGCGTATTGCAGATAGGGCGCGGTATTGCCCTCGAAGGCCAGCATCGAATCCCAACTGAAGACGTAATCGCTGTTGCGGTTCTTGGAAAGGTCTGCGTACTTCACCGCGCCGATACCAACGGCACGCGCGATCTTGTGACGCTCGACCTCGGCCATATCCGGATTCTTTTCGCTGACCAACGCAAACGCCCGCAATTCAGCCTCTTCCAGCAACTCGGCCAGCTTCACGGTACCGCCACTACGCGTCTTGAAAGGCTTGCCATCGTCGCCCAGCATCACGCCGAAGCCGACATGCTCCAGACTCATGGCGGCGGATGCATACCCGGCCTTTCGGCTCAGCGTGAACATCTGCTGGAAATGCAGGCTCTGGCGCGCATCCACCACATAAAGAACGCGATCCGCCTTGAGCTTGCCCGTGCGGTAACGCACGGCGGCCAGGTCAGTGGTGGAATACAGATAACCGCCATCTTGCTTCTGCACGATATAGGCCTGCGGCTGGCCTTCCTTGTTCTTGAATTCATCCAGGAAGACGACCTGCGCGCCTTCGCTCTCGACGGCCAGGCCCTTGGCTTGCAGATCGGCCACCACGGCGGGCAGATCATCGTTGTAGGCACTCTCGCCGCGTACGTCCTCGCGCCTGAGGCCTACGCCAAGCTTTTCATAGACGGCTTCACAGTGATGCAGCGAGATATCGAGGAACTTGCGCCACAGGGCGTTCACCTGAGCATCACCACCCTGCAGCTTGACCACATATTCACGGGCACGCGTGGCGAAAGCGGGATCTTCATCGAAACGCAGCTTGGCGCGGCGGTAAAAATCCTCCAGGTCGTTCAGCGCCAGCGCCGCCTCGCCGCCTTGTTCCGCCTCGATCAGATAGGCGGTGAGCATTCCGAACTGGGTACCCCAGTCGCCGACATGGTTCTGCGCAACCACCTCATGGCCAAGGAAACGCAGCACGCGCGCCAGTGCATCGCCAATGATGGTCGAGCGCAGATGGCCGACGTGCATCTCCTTGGCCAGATTCGGCGACGAGTAATCGACCACCACGCGCTGTGCGACCGGTTGTGGCACCCCAAGGCGAGACTCAGCCAACGCGTCGCCTGCCAGGCTCGCCAAAAACGCTGGAGCCAGCGTGATGTTGATGAAACCCGGCCCGGCAATCTCCACTTTGCTGGCAATACCTGCCAGATCGAGATGCTCAAGTACCGTAATCGCCAGTTGGCGTGGGTTCATCTTGCGTGCTTTGGCCGCGCCCATGACGCCATTGGCCTGGTAATCGCCGAATTCGGGGCGCCCAGCCGGCGCCACCACGGCTGGTGCACCTTCGCAGCCAGCTGCTGCCAGCGCAGCGCAGACGCGGGCATCGAGGAGTTCAATCAGAGTCTGTTGCATGAAAACCTTCGGAGCAATTCATGGATAGGGTGCGCACGGCGCACCGCTGGGATTGGTGCGCCGTGCGCACCCTACTTCGTCACACTCGAAAACACCTCGAAGTATTCCGGGAACGTCTTGGCCGTACATTTCGGATCATGGATCCGTACCGGCACACCACCCAACGCAGCAAGCGAAAAACACATCGCCATGCGATGGTCATCATAGGTATCAATGGCGGCATTCGTCGTAAGGCTTGGTGGCGGGGTCACGCGAAGCCAGTCTTCGCCCTCTTCCACGGTCGCACCAAGCTTGCGTAGCTCGGTCGCCATGGCAGCGATGCGATCAGTTTCCTTGACGCGCCAACTACCGATGTTGGTCAGCCGGCTGGCTCCGTCACAGAACAGCGCCGCCACGGCCAACGTCATCGCTGCATCGGGAATGTGGTTGAAATCCATGTCGAACGCACGCAGGCTGCCGGACGCCGACGCTCTGGCCTCGATCCAGTTTTCACCTATCTCGATCTGCGCACCGATCTTCTCCAGTGCCTGTGCAAAAGCCACATCGCCCTGAATGCTGTTGCGCCCCACGCCTTCCACTCGAACCGGCCCACCGCCGATGGCCCCAGCCGCCAAAAAATAGGACGCCGACGAAGCATCCCCTTCGACATACAGCGTTCCCGGCGAAACGTAGTGTTGGCCCCCCGGAATCACGAACCGCTGCCAACCTTCACGCTGAACCGTGACACCGAACTGCGCCATCAGACGCAACGTAATCTCGATGTAAGGCTTGGAAATCAGCTCGCCGACGACTTCTACCGCAGTCTCCACGCCAGTAGTCGGCAAAGCCATCAACAAAGCGGTAAGAAACTGGCTGGAGACATTGCCGCGGATCTTCACCACGCCACCGGCCTGGATGCGTGCCGGACGGATCTGCAGCGGTGGGAAGCCTTCGTTGCCCAGGTATTCGATATCGGCGCCGATCTGGCGCAAGCCGTCGACCAGATCGCCGATGGGCCGCTCATGCATGCGTGGCACACCATGCAGCTTGTACGCCCCTCCAGCCAGCGCCAGCGCAGCCGTGAGCGGCCGGAAGGCCGTCCCGGCATTTCCCAGAAAGAGATCCGCAGACTTGTTGGAGAAACCTGCAGCCCCCCCCCTGACGCGATAGTCCCTGTCGCCAATCTTGCTGATCGACACCCCTAGCGTGCCAAGCGCCTCCAGCATGCGATCAGTATCGTCGGAGGCCAGCAAATCCCGGATTTCCGTCTCACCCTCGGCTAAAGCTGCCAGCAGCAGGGTGCGGTTCGAGATGCTTTTCGAGCCGGGCAGACGCACCGTGCCGGAAGCGGAAGAAAGCGGAGGAAGATCGAGAAAATCCATAAGGTCGTTCAGCGCACGAAAAGAATGTTTACTGGTTTGCACCCCAGGCATTGCGCGCCTGACTGGCTTGTGTGAACAGCCGCTCCAGTGCTGCAGCGTCTCCCTGGATCAACAAGGCCCGCAACCACGCCAGCTCCGAAAGATAGGTATCGAGTTCGGCCAGCAATGCCTGACGATTGGACATGCAGATGTCGCGCCACATCTCTGGATGGCTGCCGGCAATACGCGTGAAATCGCGGAAGCCGGATGCTGCGAAACCGAACAATTGCTCGGCATTGTCCCGCGCCTGAATCTCGTGCACCAGGCCAAAGGCCAACAGATGCGGCAGGTGGCTCACAGCCGCAAACACACGATCATGATCCTGCGGGTGCATCTCCGAAATTCGCGCGCCACAGGCCTCCCAGGCCGCACGCACGCGCGCCACGGCAGCAGGATCGCTTTCCGGCAAAGGCGTAAGTACCACGCGCTTGCCTTGGTAAAGATCCGCAAAAGCCGCTGTCGGCCCACTCTTCTCGGCACCGGCAATCGGATGCGCCGGCACCACTGTCGCCAAGCGATGCTGGAGATTCTCATAAACCGCTGCGAACACGTCACCTTTGGTGCTGCCGGCATCGGTCACCAGCGTCTGTGGCTCCAGATGAGGTGCCGCAGCTTTCATGACGCTGTCCATCTGCCCCACCGGCATGGCCAACAGCAACAGATCAGCCCCCTTGAGCGCCACGGCCCAGTCGGTCGCAATCTCGTCGATGAGCCCTAGCGAGCGCGCCTCTTCCAGCGTCGCCGCGCTGCGCCCCACGCCGACCACAGTCTGCACCAGCCCTGCTTTCTTCAGAGCCAGCGCGAAAGAGCCGCCAATCAGCCCCACGCCACAGATGACGATACGTGCAAACATGCTCAGCCTTTCAGCGCCACGGCCAACGCTTCGAGGAAACGCGTGTTCTCGGCGGACAGGCCGATGCTTACGCGCAGCCACTCAGGCATACCATAACTGGAGAGAGGACGCACGATCACGCCCTGTTGCAGGAGGCTGCGATTCACGGCAGCGGCATCCCCCACGCGAAAACTGATGAAATTCGCCTGCGATGGAATGCTTTCCAGATTCAATTCACGCAGCCCCGACAGGATCTGCGCCATACCGGCCCGGTTGAGTTCGTGGCTGCGGCGCACGAACTCTTCATCCTCCAGCGCCGCGGCTGCGGCCGCCTGAGCCAAGCTATTGACGTTGAAAGGTTGGCGCACACGATCCAGCAGATCCACCACGGCCGGCGAACCAACTGCGTAGCCAACGCGCAGTCCCGCCAGACCATGAATCTTGGACATCGTGCGGACAACCAGCAGATTCTGAAATTGCGCCAGCCAGCTCAGGCTGTCGTAACGCAGCGCCGGCGGCAGATATTCGTTGTAGGCCTCATCCAGCACCACCAGCACATGTGCCGGCATGCGCATCAGGAACGCTTCGAGCAGATGCGCGGGCAGAAAACTGCCGGTCGGGTTGTTGGGGTTGGCGATGAACACCACCCGGGTATCCGTCGTGATGGCGTCTGCCATGGCAGCCAGATCATGCCCCCAGGCACGTGCCGGTACTTCGATACCTCTCGCGCCAACCGCCTTCACTGCCAGTGCGTATACGGCGAAGGCGTACTGCGCATAGACGGCACTTGTCTCCGGACCGAGAAACGTGCGTGCAACCAGCTCCAGAATATCGTTGGAACCATTGCCCAACAGCAGTGAAGCCTGCTCGACGCCGAGCCGCGTTGCCAACACCTGTTTGAGTTCAAAACCACTGCCATCGGGATAGCGTGCAGAATCCTCGAGCGCGGCCGCGACTGCCGCACGCGCACGTGGACTCATACCCGACGGATTCTCGTTGGAAGCCAGCTTGACGATGCCCGCTGCATCCAGCCCGAGTTCGCGCGCCAGCTCACCAACCGGCTTACCCGGCACATAGGGCGAGATGGCGCGGATGTGGGCGGGCGCGCGCTGCACGACGCTCATGGCATGCACTCCGGGTTCAGATCGCGGCGACGGGATAGGAGCCCAGCACCTTGACGAAGGCCGCGCGTTCATTAAGCGCGGCCAGCGCCGCAGCCACGGCCGGATCCTGGCGGTGCCCCTCGATATCGACGTAGAACACGTACTCCCACAGACCGGTACGCGAAGGCCGGGATTCGAGCTTGGTCATGCTTACACCTTGCTCGGAAAACGGCTGCAACAGCCCGAATACTGCCCCTGGGCGGTTCGGTGCCGAACATACCAGCGAAGTCTTGTCGCGCCCCGACGGGCCAGCATCATGACGGCCGACCACCAGGAAACGGGTGGTGTTGTTCGGATCGTCCTCAATGTTGGAAAACAGCACCGGCAGGTCATAGAGTTGCGCGGCACGCTCACCTGCAATGGCTGCGGCCTCCACGTCTTCCGAAGCCAGCCGTGCCGCTTCCGCGTTGCTGGAGACAGGCAGACGCTCGATGCCCTGGGCATGATGAGCCAGCCAGTCAGCGCATTGCCCGAGCGATTGCGAATGTGAGTAGATACGCTTGATGTCCGCCAGGCTGGTGGCACGCGTCATCAGGTTCTGGCGGATGCGCAGACTGACCTCGCCACAGACGGAGACATTGGCCGATAACAGCAGATCCAGCGAACGACTGACAGCGCCCTCGGTGGAGTTCTCCACCGGCACCACGCCGTATTCGACGGCACCGGCTTCGACGGCATGGAAGATCTCTTCGATGGTCGCCAACGGCAGAAGCGCAGGCGAGCCGCCGAAATGCTTGCCTGCAGCTTCTTCGGTAAAAGTGCCGCGCGGCCCCAGGTGCGCAACCTTCAAAGGCTGCTCAAGCCCGAGGCACCAGGACATGATTTCACGGAAGATTCGCTGTACCGCCTCGTCAGAAAGCGGACCGGTATTTCGCTCGGCGATGCTGCGCAGTACTTGTGCCTCACGCTCCGGACGATACAACGGACCACGCTTGACTTCTCCCACACGCTGCGCACAGCGCGCGCGCGCGGCGAGACGCTCAAGGATCTCGCCGTCCAGTCGGTCGATCTCGCTACGCAGTTTCAGCAGCTCATCGGCCAGCGCGTCACTCATCAGCCCCCTCCGCTTGTCCTTCGGCGGAAGCGTCGCCATTCTCTTCATCGGTTTCGACGATCTTCTCAATCGAAGACAGCTTGGCGCCTTCGTCGAGGTTGATCAGCGTCACGCCCTGCGTGGAGCGGCCCAGTTCGCGAATGTCGGCCACCGGCGTGCGGATCAGCACGCCGTTATCGGCGATCAGCATCACATGATCGGTGGGGTCGACCAGCACGGCCGCCACCAGCTTGCCGTTACGCTCGGAAGCCTGGATCGCGATCATGCCCTTGGTGCCGCGGCCATGCAGTGTGTATTCACCGATCGGCGTGCGTTTGCCGTAGCCGTTTTCGGTTGCGGTGAGCACACTCTGCGTCTCGTCGTGCGCTACCAGCATGGACAGCACCTGCTGCCCATCCTCGATCATCATGCCGCGCACACCGCGCGCGGTGCGGCCCATCGGGCGCACATCCTTCTCGTCGAAACGCACGGCCTTGCCGGCGTCCGACAGCAGCATCACGTTGCAATCGCCGTCGGTGATGTCCGAACCGATCAGGTAATCGCCATCGTCCAGCCCCACTGCGATGATGCCGGCCTTGCGCGGATTGGCGAAATCAGTAAGCGGCGTCTTCTTCACGGTGCCCTGCGCAGTCGCCATGAAGATGAAATGCCCTTCGTCGAACTCCTTGACTGGCAGCACGGCAGTGATCTTCTCACCCTCGATCAGCGGGAAGAGATTCACGATGGGCTTGCCGCGCGAGTTGCGGTTGCCCTCCGGCACTTCATAGACCTTGAGCCAGTAGAGGCGGCCACGATTGGAGAAGCACAGGATGAAGTCGTGCGTATTGGCGACGAAGAGCTGGTCGATCCAGTCGTCTTCCTTCGTCGCCGCGGCCTGCTTGCCGCGCCCGCCACGCTTCTGCGCGCGGTAGTCGGCCAGCGGCTGGCGCTTGAAATAGCCGGTGTGCGAGAGCGTGACCACCATGTCTTCCTGGGCGATCAGGTCCTCGATATTGATGTCGGCCGTATGCAGCACGATCTCGGACTTGCGCGGATCGCCGAATTGCTCGCGGATCGCGCGCAGCTCGGTATCGATGATCGCGGTGATGCGCGCCGGTTTGGCCAGGATGTCCAGCAGGTCGGCGATCTCGGCCATCACGTCGCGGTATTCGCCGACTATCTTGTCCTGCTCCATATTGGTCAGGCGCTGCAGCTGCATCTCCAGGATGCGCTGGGCCTGCACCTCGGAGAGGCGATAGCCCTGGGCAGACAAACCGAATTCTGTGGCCAGCCCCTCAGGACGATAGTCGTCGGACATGGCACGAGAGAGCATCTCCTCGACCAGTGACGAACGCCAGATGCGCCCCATCAGCTCGATCTTGGCATCCGCGGGTGTCGGCGCAGCCTTGATCAACGCGATGATCTCATCCACGTTGGAAAGCGCGACGGCCAACCCTTCGAGGATGTGTCCGCGTTCACGCGCCTTGCGCAATTCAAAGATGGTGCGCCGCGTGACCACCTCGCGTCGGTGTGCGAGGAAGCACTCCAGCATCTGCTTGAGGTTCAGCAGACGCGGCTTGCCATCGACCAACGCCACCATGTTCATGCCGAAGGTGTCCTGCAGCTGCGTGAGCTTGAACAGGTTATTGAGCACCACCTCGGCCACTTCGCCGCGCTTGAGTTCGATCACGATGCGCATGCCGGACTTGTCCGACTCGTCACGCAGGTCGGAAATGCCCTCGACGCGCTTCTCGTTGACCAGCTCTGCAATCTTTTCGAGCAGGGTCTTCTTGTTAACCTGATAGGGAATCTCGTCGACGATGATTGCCTGACGGTTCCCCTTCTCCAGATCTTCGAAATGCGTACGCGCACGCATGATCACGCGGCCGCGGCCGGTGCGATAGCCTTCATGCACGCCATGCAGGCCGTAGATCAAACCAGCGGTGGGAAAATCGGGGGCCTGCACGATGCGGATCAACTCTTCGATATCCGCCTCGGGATTGGCCAGCAGGGTCAGGCAGGCCTCGATCACCTCGGAGAGGTTGTGTGGCGGGATGTTGGTGGCCATCCCCACCGCGATACCGGCCGAACAGTTGACCAGCAGATTGGGCAGTCGGGTGGGCAGGACGGTCGGCTCCAGCTCCTTGCCATCGTAGTTGGGCTGAAAGTCGATGGTTTCCTTGTCGATATCAGCCAGCAGATCATTGGCGATCCTGTCCAGACGGCACTCGGTGTAACGCATCGCAGCCGCCGCGTCGCCGTCAATCGAGCCAAAGTTGCCCTGCCCGTCCACCAGGGTATAGCGCAGCGAAAAATCCTGCGCCATGCGCACCAAGGTGTCATAGATCGCCGAGTCACCGTGCGGGTGATACTTACCCATCACGTCGCCGACCACGCGTGCGCACTTCACATAGGGCCGATTCCAGGCATTGTTGGCCTCGTGCATGGCATACAGCACACGACGATGGACCGGCTTGAGGCCGTCACGCGCATCAGGCAGCGCCCGCCCAACGATCACGCTCATGGCGTAATCCAGATAGGAGTGGCGCATTTCTTCTTCTAGACTGATCGGCAGCGTTTCCTTGGCAAACGAATTCATAGGCGCTTGTGTAAGGTCCGGTTAGCGAGCCCCCAGCATCAACCTGCGGGGCCAGACCAGCCCGGAGCTTTCCCGGACCAGCCTGATGAGCTGCTCAAAAATAAGTCGGTAATTGTAACACGCCGCCCATTCCCGCCTCCTGCCACCCACAGTTTGCGAAGGCCTGCCCATGACCGCCCGACTTCCTGCCGATCTGATCATCGAGGCCCGCTGGATCGTACCCGTGGAACCAGCCGGGCTCGTCCTCGAACACCACGCAATCGTGATCGGAGACGGACTCATCCTGGCGCTGCTGCCAACAGAACAAGCCCGCCAGCACTACGTCGCCCATGAGATCTGCGATCTGCCGGAGCACGTACTGATCCCTGGCCTGGTGAATGCCAATGTCCAGGCAGCATCCATCTGAATCGCCCCCGGTTCACTAGACACTTCGAAGCCTTAAGCTGGCAACCAAGTGGAGGTGTCTATGAGTAGCAAGCGATACACGGAAGAGTTCAAGATTGAAGCGGTCAAGCAAGTGACCGATCGCGGACATAGCGTTGCGGACGTTGCCGGGCGACTGGATGTGAGCAT